>CAZINN010000006.1:3518-79816 GCA_964540615.1 uncultured Treponemataceae bacterium
CCCCGTCGTCACCTCGCCGGACTCCTGCGTCGTCATGAGCCCCGAGGCCCTGCAAATCTGCGAGACGAGCGCGCGGGAGGGGGCTGTAGTGCTCGTCAATACCAGCCTCGTGCACGATCGGCCGCGGCGGACGGACCTCAGGGTCATCGAGGTCCCCTGCAACCAGATCGCCGAGGAGATCGGGGATGTCCGTATCGCGAACATGATCATGATGGGCGCCCTGTCGAAGGTCACCGGGGCCGTCAAGCTCGACAAGCTCGACGCGGTGCTCGAGTCCTTCTTCCCGGAATCGAAAAGAAAACTCGTCCCCTTGAATGTCAAGGCGATCGAGGCGGGCAAGGCCGCCGTGTAAGTATCCGGTCGTATCAAGCGACAAAAAAGAAAAGGCCGTTTCCCGTAACGGGAAACGGCCTTTTTGTAAGCCCGTATCGAGTGCGCCTGCCTCAGGCCTTCTTCTTCTTCATGGTGATATCGGCCCATACGGCCAGGATGAGGACGGCGCCCTTGATCATGTACTGGAGGTTCGAGTTGACGTTGAGCATCTGCAGTCCGTTCGACAGCGACTGCATGATCAAGGCGCCGATGACCGCGCCGAACACGGTGCCCTCGCCGCCGAGGGTCGAGGTGCCGCCGAGGATGCAGCTCGCGATGACGTCGAGCTCGTAACCGCTGCCGGCCGCCGTCGTGCCCGAACCGACGTAGGCCGCGAGCGCCACGCCCGAGACGCCCATGAGGACACCCATGGTGACATAGACCGAGAAGAGTGACTTTTTGATGTTGATTCCCGACAGGCGAGCGGCCTCGCGGTTGCCGCCGATCGCGTAGGCGTAGCGGCCGAAGCGCGTGTTGTTCGAGACGTAGTTCATCAGAATCGCGATCGCGCTGAGAATGAGGACGAGGAAGGGAACGCCGGGGACCGGGGCTTTGTTGACAATAATGACATAGCCGAAGATAAGTATCGAGAAGATCGCGGTGCGGATGAGCTCCCAGGTCAGACTGGACATCTGTATGCCGTACTTCTGTTTCCGCGCGCGGCTGCGGAAGAGGGCCACGAAGAGAATGATCGTGACAAGCACCGCGATGATGATGCCGGCCAGCTCGGGTATTCGTCCCTGGGCTATGAATTTGTACGTGTCGTTCCGCGAGATGAAGAGCGACTTGCCGCCCGTGACCATGAGAATGCCCGACTTCCAGATATTGAAGCCGCCGAGGGTGGTGATGAAGGGCGGGACGAGAAGGAAGGCGATGATCGAGCCCTGAAGGACGCCGATGAGGGTGCCCAGGGCGATGCCGATGACCGTGACGACGAGGGCGGTGACGACCTCGAGCGTCGTGCCGGAAAGACCGAGAGCAGCCAGGGGGTTCTCGATCACCTGCCGGTACAGCAGAGCTGCGGCGACGACCGATACGAAGCCCGCGCCGAAGCCGACCGAGAGGTCGATACCGCCCGTGACGATGACGAAGACCATGCCGCAGGCCATGATGGCGATGATGGCCATCTGCATGAAAATGTTCTGAATGTGATCCGCCGAAAGATAGGCGGGTTGCGCGATCCCGAATCCCAGCCAAATAACGACTAACGCGATGACCAGGATGTAGGACCTGATGTTCTTCCTGAACGTAGCCATGATTTGATTGAACATTGTGCCGTCCCTTACGCGATTTCTATGCCCGTCGCGCGGGCCATGATTTTCTCCTGGGTCGCCTCGGCGATGCCCAGCGTGCCGTTAGAGCGGCCCTCCCACATAACCATGACGCGGTCCGCCATACCGAGGACCTCCTCCAATTCGGACGAGATCATGATGATGGCGTATCCCGCCTCGGCGAGTTGATTCATGAGCTTGTAGATCTCGAACTTGGCGCCGACGTCGATACCTCGGGTCGGGTCGTCGAGAATGAGGATCTTGGGCTCCGACATCAGCCACTTGGAAATGACCACCTTCTGCTGATTTCCGCCCGAGAGCGACTCGGCGGGAACGTGGACCGAGGGCGCCTTGATCGAGAGGCTCTTGGAGTATTTCTCGGCCTCGGCGATCTCGGCGTGGCTGTTGATCCGCATGAAACTCGAGAACTTGTCGAGGTTGGGAAGCGATATGTTTTTCAGGATCGTCTGGATGAGCACGAGCCCCTGCCGCTTGCGGTCCTCGGGGACGAGGCTGATGCCGTACTTCATCGCGTCGCGGGCCGATTTGATGGTTATCGGTTTGCCGTTCAACTCGATGGTCCCGGCCGTCAAAAGGCCGTACTCGCCGAAGATCGTCGTCACAAGCTCGGTCCGCCCCGAACCCATGAGTCCGGCGATCCCGAGTATCTCGCCCCTGCGCAGATCGAAGTCGACGCCCTTGACGATCTCCCGTGAGGGATCGGCTGGATCCACCGCCCGCAGGCCCTTGACCCGCAAGAAGACATCGCCGGGCTTTCGGTTGCCCTTGGGGAAGCGTTCCTTCATCTCGCGGCCGACCATCAGGCTCACCAATTTTTCGAGGCTGAGCTCCTTCGTCGGCTGCGTGGTGACGACCTTGCCGTCGCGGAGCACGGTGACCGTGTCCGTGATCCTGAAAAATTCTTCCAGCTTGTGGGATATGTAGATGCACGTGACGCCCATCGTCTTGAGCGTGCGCAGTATTTCCATGAGCTTGTCGACTTCCGCCTCGGAAAGGGCCGAAGTCGGCTCGTCGAGAATGAGGACATCGGCGTTTTCCGACAGGGCTTTCGCGATTTCGGTCATCTGCATCTGCCCGACGCCGAGATACTTGACGATCTCGTGCGATGCGATCGGAAGTTTGTATCGTTTGAGAATTTCGTCCGAGTCCGCGTAGAGCTTGTTCCAGTCGATCGAGGGGCCGATGCGCGGCTCCTTACCGAGGAAAATGTTCTCGCCGACCGTCATGAGGGGGATGAGCGTCAGCTCCTGGTATACGATAGCGATACCCTCGCGCATCGCCTGGTGAATAGAATCCGAGCTGAGGCGGAGTACCTTGCCCTTGTACACCACCTCCCCTGAGTACGTACCGAAGGGATAGACACCGCAGAGGATCTTCATGAGCGTCGACTTGCCGGCGCCGTTCTCGCCGCAGAGGCCGTGTATCTCGCCCTTCTTAATGGTGATCGAAACGTCGTTCAAGGCTGTGACGCCCGGGAATTCCTTGGTGACGTTCTTGATCTCGAGAATCGCGTCCTGTTCCACGTCTGCTTCCTTCCGCCTCGCGGCCCGAGGATTTTCCGTCCAGTTACGAAAAGCCCGGCCCCGCTGGGGGCCGGGCCTCCAAAACACGAACGCAGCGGCGAATTACTTCGCGGGAGCGTCCTTGATGTCCTTGTAGACGCCTTCGTAGCTCTGATAGCCGGAGTCGACGACGACCTGCTTCAGATTGTCCTTGGTGACCTGGACGACCTGGAGGAACTGGCAGGGAACTTCACCTTTCTTGTTCTCGTCGAGGGTGAGGTCGGAGAGCTTGAACATCTTCAGGCCGGGGACGGCTTCTTTCTTCGCGAGCTTGATCGCGATGTCGCAGGCGAGGGGGGTGAGGAGGCGGTCATCTTTGAAGACCGTCACGGTCAGCTCGCCGCGGGCGATGGAGTTGCAGCCCGCCTCGGTGGCGTCCTGGCCGGAGATGGGCACCTTGCCCGCCAAGCCCTTGACCTTCATGGCCTCGAGGGCGCCGAGAGCGGTGCCGTCATTGGAGGCGACGACCGCGTCGAACTGGCCCTTCGTGGAGGTCAGGATGTTCTCCATGAGCTTCTTCGCGTTCGCGGGATCCCAGTTCTCGACCCACTGATCGGCGACGATCTTGATGGCGCCCGAGTCGATATAGGGCTTCAGGACTTCCATCTGGCCGGCGCGGAACAGGTGAGCGTTGTTGTCGGTCGGGCTTCCGCCGAGAAGGACGAAATTGCCCTTGTCCTTGACCGCGAGAACGCCCTTGGCCTGGTTGCGGCCGACGTCCACGTTATCGAAAGAAACGTAGGCGGCGATGTTCGGCGTCTTGATCAGGCGGTCGTAGGCGATGACCTTCGCGCCCTTCTTCGCGACTTCGTCCACCGCGGTGGCGAGGGAGTCACCGTCTTCAGCGACGGCGATGATGATCTTGGCGCCCTGAGTGACCATGTTCTTGACCTGGTCATTCTGGAGCTTCGCATCATGGTTGGCTTCCTGGACGATGACATCGTAGCCGGCGTCCTTGAGGATCTTCGTCATGTTGTCGCGCTCGCGCGGCCAGCGCTCGGTCGCGAAGTCGGAGAATGAGAGACCGATCTTCGGTTTCGCGGGCGGTCCGCAGGAAATCACGAGGCTCGCGACGACGATGATCGCGAGGGCAAAGAACAGTGTCTTTTTCAAAAGGTACCTCCTAGAAAAAGATACTGTGTAAATGCAAGTAGCGTGCCAGAAGGACCGATCTGAGAAGGAAGATGCTCCATATCTTCGGTATACAGGATGTGGATATTCCCCTGCAGATAAATACCAGCCAGCTACTGAAAATAGTTAATTTTACAGAGAATAAAAGAAAATAAATGAATATTTCGCATATCTAAATAGAGAATTTGTTTACGATTCGCAGGGAAGGAGCGCATGCCGCAGCACTGTGCTTCTTTTTTTGCAGAAGGAGGACATATGTTGGTTCATATGCACAACTAACGTGGCCTATAGTGGCTGAAAACAACCACCTGGTGGTTTATGCCGGCCACTGTACACCAGCCGGCTACTCGTCGGCCGCAGTCTCTATGCCGTGTTTTTTTATGCGGTATCGGAGGGTGTTTCTCGTTATTCCGAGCATGCGCGCCGCCGCCGACACGTTGCCGCCGGCCCGTTCCAGGGCCGATATGATGAGGGCGCGTTCGGCGCCTTCGATTGTAGTGGCGCCTCCTTCGGCGAGGTCGGGTCCATGCCCGCCTGCCGCGGCAGCCTGAGTAGTACGGCTCGAGACGCGGAGACTCCGGGGCAGGTCGGTGCTCAGGATTTCCGTCCCCGAGCAGAGGACAACCGCACGTTCAACCGCATTTTTAAGCTCGCGCACATTGCCCGGCCATGTGTACTCATCCATAAGGACCGCGGCATCGGAAGAAAAGGACCGGATGTCCTTGCCCGCTTCCGCGGCGAATTTCCTGAGGAAATATGCCGCGAGGGGACGTATGTCCTCGCGTCTGTCGCGGAGCGGCGGAAGATCGATCATAAACGTATTTATGCGATAATAGAGGTCCTCGCGGAAGCGCCCCTCGGCGACGAGCCTGCGGAGGTCCCGATTCGTGGCGCAGATAATGCGGATGCAGACTTTTTGGGTTTTGCCGGAGCCGAGCGGTTCGAAGGTCCGGTTCTCGAGCAGTCTGAGCAGCTTCGGCTGAATGGACGCGGGCAGGTCTCCGATCTCGTCGAAAAAAAGACTGCCGCCGTCCGCCGACTCGACCTTGCCCTTGAAATCCTGATCCGCGCCGGTGAATGCGCCTTTGCGATACCCGAAGAGCTCGCTTTCAAGGAGGCTTTCGGGAACGGCCGGACAGTTTACAGAGACGAAGGGCTTTGCATCGAAGTCCCCTCCCGCGTAGGCCTGGTGAATAGCCCGGGCGAGCACTTCCTTGCCGGTTCCGCTTTCGCCGATGAGGAGAACAGGGGCGGAGGCGGGTCCGACACGCTCGACAAGGCGGCTGATTTCGGCCATAGCGGGCGATGCGTACACAAGCCCTTCGATCTGAGTTCTGCCCCTGCGCCTCTCGGGAACGAGCGGCCTGGCGCAGCGCGACACCACGTCGAGAAGGACTTCCTTGGCGAAGGGCTTGGTGACGACATCGACCGCCCCGAGTTTCATGGCCTCGACCGCCTTCTCGACGGTGCCGTAGGCCGTTATGAGGACGAAGGGTACGCCGATGCCGCGCTCGCGCATCGCCTTCAAGAGACCCATGCCGTCCATGTGGTCCATCTTAAAATCCGAGACGACAGCGCAGTAGTTTGAGTCCGCATCGAGGGCCGCGAGCGCTTCGATGCCGTCCGACACGCAGCAGGCTTCGAAGCCCTGTCCCTCGAAGAGAAGCTTGAGCACCGCCTGCATGTTCCGCTCGTCCTCGACGACGAGTATGCGCGTACGCTTCATCGCTTCAGGCGGCTCCTCCCAGTTTGATCTCGAAACAGGTTCCACCCCTGCCTGTATGAACATCGATTGTCCCCCCGTGTTCCTGGACGATGCGGTGCACTATTGAAAGACCGAGGCCGGTACCCTCGCTTTTCGTCGTGAAAAAAGGATGGAATATCTGGGCGCGCACCTCTTCGCTCATGCCCTCTCCCTCGTCTTCGACCAGGATTTTGAAGGTCCCGTTACACCGCTCGGCGCGCAGGCGCACGTCCTGCCCCGGCTTCGATGCGGCGAGGGCGTTCGCGATCAGATTGCAGACCGCCTGTTCCATAAGACTTCGATCGAAGCGAGCCCGCTCCGCGCCTGGTGCCACGTCAACGCAGACCCCCCGGCCCGGGTACTTCTCCATCGGTATGTGAGAAGCGGCCCTCGAAAGGAATTCCCCCACATCGACCTCTTGCTCTTTGATACTGAGGGGCCGCGTGAAGTCGAGAAATTTCGAGATGACCGCACTGAGCGAATCGACCTCGCTCACGATCATCTCCGCGAGGGGAACGATATTCGCGTCCGCCGCTTTGGACGAGCGAGGCTGTGTTCTTCCCGCGGACCGCGTCGCGGGCGATGGTTGATCCGAAACTCCGCCCGGCCGGCCGGCCGCTGCGTCGCGGATCATCTCGGCCGAGACCCGTATGACCGCGAGCGGGTTGCGTATTTGATGAGCGACACCCGCGACCATCTCGCCGATCGCGGCCATGCGCGATCGTATCTGCAACTCGCGCTCCAGCTTGCGCAGGTTCGCGGTCATGGTCTCGAACTCGCGCTCGAGATCGGCGAACTCGTCCTCGGTGCTCGGGGAGAAATTGAAACTGAGGTCCCCCGCGGAGAGCTTGCGGATCGCCTCCTGGAAGGCGACGAAGGGCTTTTTGAAGCTGTAGCGGTACAGGAAGATCGAAGTCGCCGCGGCGATGAGGAGGGTCGCTGCGATGACGGCGAAGGTCATCGTCAGGGTCTTGCCGAGAGTCGCCGCGAGTGTGTTATGCGCCGGATTGGTGTCAATAAAATATATCAATTTGAGCGCGGGGTAGTCGGGAAGAAAGGTTGTGTTGTAAATGAAGGACTTGATCGTTCCGGTTGAACCGAGATTGGGATCCGCCGACACGCGGCGGCTGTACTCGATGAAAATATTGTCCGCGACCCTGCCGTTGACGAGGATGTAGTCCCCCAGGGCGAGCAGCATGCTCGCGCCCGAGATGTCCTCGATGCGGCCTATAAAGGAATGGCTCAAGCTGTAGGCCGCGCAGAGCACGGCGCGGCGCTTGCCGCCCACCATGATCTCGTTGAGACTCCACAGTTGAATCCGGTTGCCCATCGATTTCATCTCGAGCTTCGTCCCGCCCGTCGACGTCGTTGTGAAACTCTTGCCCTCCTCGAGGAGGTCGGTGGGGTTCCCCTTGAGCAGGAGGTCGCAGATCGAGGGTGCTCCCGGCGGGAGAATTTCGGTGCGAACGATCTCATTGCCTTCGTTATCGACGATCATAAGGGCGTCGAGCTTGAGCGGGGCGAGGAAAAAGGAAAGCTCGTACCGCAGAGTACCCATCTCGCGCCTCGCGAGGGTGTTCACCAGATTCGCCTGCCCCGCCACAAGTCCCGCCTTGAGACTCATTTCCTTCTTTGTATCGGACATAAAGCTGTCAATAAGGCTTTTTGTCTTGACGGCCTGGTCGGCGAGCGAGGCCCGCATCGCCTCATTGGTGAGATAGCGCAGGGCGATGATCGACAGGGCTCCCTGCAGGAGAACGATGAGCATGAAGGAAAGAGCGACCTTGGTCGATATCTTTCGAAGGCTCGGAATGCGCATGCCGGTCCTCTGCGCCGCGGGTAAGGCTCTAATCCCTCGAAAAATGGGGAAGTTCAGTGGGAATCTCCACCGAAATCTCGAGGATCCCGCCCACGGCGCCCGCCTCGTACCAGGGAGACTGGAGGATGAGCCTGCGCGTTCCTCCCTTCTCGATGGTATAGGCGTTGACGAATCCTTCTTCCATGATCGAGCGGATCTTGTCGTTCGACTTCCGGCTGTGACAGGCGGCGAGATTCGAGCCGACGAGAGCCCGTCCCCCGCTTTTTTCGAAAGTCCGGGCGGCCGCGTCGTTCATGTACAGGATGGTTCCGTCCTTCCCGGCGACAGTTATCGAACCCGGGAATCCAGCGACCCAGGAGGGCAGGCGATCATCCACAAATAGTCTCCTCGCGTCGTCTTGTGATCCTATCCTGCGGCCGGTCGAGAGGCAAGAAGGTAGTCGCGGCGCTGCCTGCGCGGATATGATCGCCGCGGGGGCTGACATGGACCTGAACAGAGGCGGCGAGATGTGGAGGCGGCTCGGTCGTACTGAACTCCTGCGAACGCCGATCTTCACCGCGACAGAGCGGGACAACGAGGGGCCCGGGGGCCGAAGGGGCCGCTTCGTCGTGCTCGAAGCTTCGGACTGGGCGACCGTCGTGCCCGTTCTCGAACGTGAGGGCGAAGCTTGTTTCCTCATGGTCAGGCAGTACCGCCACGGCTCCGACGAAATCAGCATCGAGTTCCCCGGAGGTTGTGTCGATGCCGGCGAGGATCCGGCCGCGGCCGCGGCCCGCGAACTCGAGGAGGAAACCGGCTACATCGCCGCTTCGATACGAAGCGCCGGTGCGATACGCCCCAATCCCGCATTCATGAACAACCGCTTTCACGTCTTTCTCGCCGAGGATCTTGAACGTTCCGGGCGGATCAACCAGGACGAGCACGAGGTCGTCGACAGCGTGATCGTCCCCGTCTCCGAGGTGCAAAGACTCATGGGCACGGGGCCGTATTCGCACGCCCTGATGGTCGCAGCCCTCTACCTGGCCGAACGCCTTATGCGGGGCCCCGCCTCCGGCGGGGCGGGCTAGGCCATATCTCCAGATCCGCGGTCAGCGGCGGCAGAGCTCCGCGTAGAAATCACATCCCCTGCCGTCGACGACGATCATCGCCGGGAGATCGCGGAGAACCACGCGACGCACAGCCTCCATGCCGAGATCCGCGTGATCGATGATCTCGCTCGAGACGACATGCTCGCGGGCGGCCAGAGCTGCGGCCCCGCCTATGCAGGCGAGGTAGACCCCGCCGTTCGAGGCGATGGCGCGGGCGGCTTCTTTCGATCTGCCCCCTTTGGCGATGGACACAAGACTTGCGCCGCGGGATGTCAGCATCTCCATGTACGCGTCCATACGGCCGGCCGTGGTCGGTCCGAAGGAGCCGGAGACCATGCCTGAAGCTGCTTCCGTCGGCCCCGCGTAGAAGACCGGATGACGCATGAGGTAGTCGGGGAGGGCGTGGCCCTGCTCGACAAGGCGGCGGAAGCGGGCGTGGGCCGCGTCGCGCGCGGTGACGACCGCGCCGGATATCAAAACGAAATCTCCCGCCCTCATCGAGCCGAGGAGGCGGCCAAGTTCCCGCTGATCGCCGTCCAGGCTCACGCGGCGCGCGTTCGGGAGCATCGGCTCCTTTGCGGGCAGGAAGCGGCCGGGGTCATGCTCGAGCTTTTCGAGGAAGACGCCTTCTCGGGATATGACGGCGCGCGCCTTTCGATGGGCCGAGCAGGAGACTCCCGTCGCAAAAGGAAGGCTTGCCGCGTGACGCGTCAATCTGATCGCGCGCGTGTCGAGTGCGAGAGCGCGGCCGCCGAACTGCGCGCCGACATTCGTCTTCGCGGCCGCATCGAGCATGGCGGCCTCCCAGCCGCGGTCTCGGATCGGGCCGGCCCCGACGGGGTGCTCGTCTGTGAAAGGGAGATCATCGAGAAGCCCCAGCCCGGCCAGGGCGAGGATGTACAGCGTCTGATCGGGACTCGATCCGCCGAGCACCGCGGATATCCGGTAGGGCGGGCAGGCTGACGAGCCGAGAGCCGCGATGCGCTCGGCGATTTTTACTTTGAGGATTGCAGGATCGAGGATGGCCGGGCTTTCCATCGAGAAGGCGGTCCTGTTCGCCGAGCCCCCGCCCTTCGCCGAAAAACAGAGGCGGTACTCGTCCCCTCGCGCCATGCGGATATCGATCAAGGCGGGAAGGTTGTCGTTCGTGTTCGCCTCGTCGATGAAGGACGATGGTGCGAGCTGAGATTTCCGCAGAAGCCGTGCTTGATAGGCCTGTGCTGCGCCGGCGGCGAGTGCGCTCTCGTCAGCGCCTTCGGTGGACACGAAGGCGCCCTTCCAACCGTACACCACCGCGGTGCCCGTGTCCTGGCAGATCGGCAGGACGCCCTCGGCCGCGATCGCGGCGTTACGCAGGAGTTGGCAGGCCACGAAGCGGTCCGCCTCGGTCGAGCCCGAGGTTGGATCGAGGATCGCCGCGATCGATTCGATATGCTCGAGCGGCATGAAGAAGGCGATGTCCGAGAAGGCCCGCTCGGCCAAAGCATTCAATAGCGAAGAATCGAGAGCGATTCCGCCGTGCGGCCTCAGGCGGGGGGCGGGAAGGTCAAGCCGATCGTAGCCATCGATTGAGCCGAAGGAAAGAAGCTCCGAAATCTCGAAGTGACTCACAGCGCAATACTACACCGGCCCAGGGGTCTGTGACGAGGTCTCGCTTTTCGCGCAACAAGCTTCGAGGAAGCTCATGAGATACCGCGGCAAGGGCTAGAACAAAAGGCCGATACCGAGCCCCGCCGAGAATCGGACTGGCTCTTCGGGCTCCAGGTCGGCTGACGTATACACCGAGAACGTGAAGGGCGAGGAGCCGAGCATGAAGCGGGACTCGGCGGCGACATGAGCGGGCCATCTCGGTCCCGCCGAACTTCCAGTTACGCCGAAATCGATGGGCAGATACCCTGAGAGGCCGATCCTGAACGATCTGCCGTCGAACCAAAGCCCGGAACGAGCAAGGCCGTACACTTCTACGATGGATGATGAAACGTCGAGCAGGGCTCCCGCGGAAACACCGAAGGTAAAGCCTCCGAATGTCAGGGACCAGGGCGAGGAAAATTCGAGAGCTTTTCTCGACTCGGGTATCGATGGTTCAGCGGCAGTGGTCCACGATCCGCGCAGGAAGAGGGCGCCGCCGGCACCGCTGTTTGTGCCCTCGAGAATCGTGACGAGAATCGATGCCGCAAGATCGATCGAGCCTCTTTCGGCGAATTCGCCGGCTCCTGCGAGCGAGAGGGTCGTCCTCCCGCCCAGCGAGAGCGAAAGTGACAGGCCGAGGGCTGAGGCGGCGCTCTCCCATGCCGGAGTAATCCAGCTGAACTCCAACGCTGTCGTACCTGCGCTCTGAGACCGTGGTGCGGGGAAGCTCGATAGTCCGGGCATCGCGGAGAGGGAGCCTATTGCATTGGTCAGTAAAGAAGAATCGATGCATATCTCGGTCGTGAGGAGAATCGAGCCATCGGAGGCGATCTCTCCTCCTTCGATGGGACCGGGAGGCAGGATGGATTCGTTCGCGGCCGGTACAGCCCGCAGGCGGGCAGTGTACACACCGTCGGGCAGAGGCGCGCCCTTTGCCCCGCGGCCCTTCCAGGGCTTGCTCTGTCTCCATGAGGAAAAGCTCGGGAATTCGATACGATCGACGACGGAGCCCTCGGGTCCGGTGATTTCTATCGTCGCCGACCCATAGCTTGTCACGGTGAAAGCGAGCGTTGTCGAACCGGCCGCCCCGCCGTTGGCGGGATTGAAACGCGGACGAATGGCGCGGAAGTTCGAGACTGAAAAAGCCGCCCGTTTGAGGTGGAAGTCGACGCCGGTTGTTCTGTTCTCTTCAATCTGTATCTCGACAGTCTGCTCTTGATAGCCGAAACAGCGGGCCGTAAGGGAGTAGCTACCCACTGGAAGCTTGGTAAAGCCGGCCTCTATCGGCTCTCCATCGAGCAAAAGACTCGCGTCCGCCGGTTGAAGGCTGGTGTACAGCCAGCCGACTATCTGAATCGGAGTGAAGGTCATCGTGTAAAGAGTTTTCTCTTCGAACACGAAACCGAGATGCAAGGAGTAATGCCCCGGGGCTTGCACGTGGATATAGTGCGCTCCCGGAGCTATATCGGCCTTATAGGGACACAGGCCTTTATAGACCGAGTCGATATACACCCGGGCTGATTGCACCGGGCAGCGGATATCGACCGAGGCGAGCCCTTCCTTGAGTGTCGCCTCGGTTTTGATCAGTATCCTTCCATCCTCGAAACTGAGATCCTCGGCCCAGATCAGAACTGGTAGTGCGAGGATAACAGTGGCCGCGGTTCGGATCAGGACGGATTTTTTCCCCATGACTCAAGAATACTCCATTTCTCGAACAGGGCAAAGAAGCCGCGGGGCGTCCTCACGCATGCGCGGAGGGCGGGACTTGCCCGGCGTTGCGGCCGGAGGCTAAAGTCGAATGGTGCAGGAATTACGATACGAGCCGGTATCGAGGCAGTTCGAAGGCCGGCGGCGGTGTTTGCTCCCTCCGGGGGCGGCCTCATGACACGTATTCTGCCGATCGCTTCTGGCAAGGGGGGCGTCGGCAAGAGCGTCATCGCGGCCAATTTAGGCCTCGCCCTCGCCGGCCGCGGCCGCGCCGTCGTCCTTGTCGATATGGACCTGGGAGCTTCGAACCTTCATACCTGTCTCGGCATCCGCAATAAGCACCCCGGGCTCGGCGACTTTGTCTGGAAGCGCGAAAAATCGATTCCGGATCTCCTGGTCGAGACCGATTACGATAAACTCTGGTTCATCCCCGGCGACGGGCTTCTGCCCGGGACGGCGAATCTCGAGTGGTTCGTCAAGAAGCGTATTATAAAAGAATTGGCCACACTGCCTGCGGACTATGCCATTCTCGACCTTGGCGCGGGCTCTTCGTATAACGTCGTCGATTTCTTTCTTTCAGCGCCTGATGGAATTCTCGTTGTTCGGCCCGAGATCACTTCGATTCTCAATGCGTATTCCTTCCTCAAAACAACGGCCTTCCGCGTTCTTTCGCGCTCCTTCGCCGACAAGAGCCCGGGCCGGCGGGCGGTTTCCGAATTCGCGGGTGCAAAAACCGAGGGGAACGGTCTGTCATTCATGGAACACGCCCGCGATCTCGCATCCCGATTCGAAGGAGGAAGCGCCGCTCTCGAGCGGCTTACTTCACTCAGACCCCGCGCAGTCATGAACATGGGCAGGGAGGGAAGCGACGCCGCTCTCGGCTATCGTCTCCGCGACATCGTGTCGAAGAACCTCGGCCTGTCAATCGAATTTTCCGGATATCTTCTCGAGGATTCCGCCGTCCCAGCGAGCGTCGCGTCCCGCAGGCCTCTCATCGTCGAAGATCCCGCCGCGCCTTTTGCGCGGGGCGTCGCGGCGCTCGCCGCCAGAATCGACTCGGCACCGCGCCGCTCGGCCCTTGATTTCCCGGACTCGGACGGCGGCATCGACGCCCTGGTCGCCGAAGGATTGTCGATGTCGTGATGGGCACTCGGCATCTCACTCCGGCGATCCTCCTCGGCCTCTGGCTTTTCGCCGCCTGCCGCGCTCAGCAGAGCGTCGTGAGCGGATCGACCGCACGCGATTTCGAGGCGGAGGCGGCCTCGCGGATGCAGGGACTCGATCTCGAAGAGAAAGCCGCTCAGGTCCTTCTCATCGGAATTCAAGGTTCGGGATCACCGGCGCAGTCGACGCTCGCGCTCCTCGAGCGCCTTCCTGTGGGCGGTGTCCTGCTCTTCAGTTTTAACCTGCCCGAACGCCCGGCGGGGCTCGGCCGATACACGAGCGCGCTCCAGGATGCCGCCCGACGGAATGCAAGCGGCCTTCCCCTCATTATCGCCATCGATCACGAGGGGGGTGCGGTGTTCAGGTTCAAGGGCGGCGGTATAACGAGAATACCGGCTCCCGCTGAAGTAGCCGTGCGGGGGGATCGCTACGCCTCGGCGCTCGGGATGGCGGCGGGCTCGGAGCTGCGCGCTCTCGGCGTGAACATGGCCCTCGCCCCCGTCGTCGAACTCATGACCGATCACAACAAGCGTTTCCTCGGCTCGCGCTCATACGGTCGCACCGCGGCGATCGTCGACGCCTGTGCTGGGGCGTATATCGAGGGGCTTCAAGCCGAGCAGGTAGCGGCGGTCGCCAAGCACTTCCCCGGCAACGGGGCCGAGGATCCGCACAGGGGGCTGCCTGTCCTCAGAATCGACCGCTCCACATACGAGCGCGACTACGCTCCTCGCTTCATTTCGGCGTTCAAGCACGGGGCGGCCGGGGTCATGCTTTCGCATGTCCTGGTCGAGTCGCTTGATGCTTCGAATCCGGCGACGCTCTCACGGGGGATTGTCACCGGCGAACTCAAGGGGAAGCTCGGATTCCGGGGCCTTGTACTCACCGACGATCTCTACATGAAGGCATTGTCTGAGAAAACAGGGCCTGAGTGCGCCGCAGTCTCTGCGCTCAATGCGGGAGCCGACCTTCTCATGCTTACGGCGATGGAGGGCGCCGAAAAACTGCGCAACGCCGTGGCCCAGGCTGTCAGAGAGGGCGCCCTGCCCGCCGAACGCCTGGATGATGCCGTTCGCCGCGTCATCGAACTCAAACTCCGCTTCAATTTGGACTCTGATCTCGATCCGGAGATTCGGAAGCGGCGGCTCGAAGGTTTCGAGGCGCTTGTCGAGGAGAACGCCGGCAGGGTCAAGAAAAGTGCCTCGAACCTTGTTGCACTCCCCTGAATCCCGCTTTGAAACGATGTAAAACGGTTTACAAGACAAGCCCTCAGGGTGGTGGGCAAACAAGCTTCGAGGAAGCAAAAACGTCCCAACAAGCTTCGAGGCACTTCCCCGCTTACAAAGATCCGGTTAAGCGCCGATCTTTGTAAGGTGATGCCGACGAGAGCGATCCAAACAGCAGCAGCTTCTCTCTTTTCCCTCTTGCTCCTGCCCAGGGCGCTGTGCGCACCGGCTTCTGCCGGCGCAGACCCCCTTGTTTTGGGCCAGGAGGATCTCAGGATCGAGCAGCGCGGCGACGCCGGCTATCATCTGTTCGTCAGAGCCAAACCCGGTCTCGGTTCAGTGCTTTTAACGGAATCGACCCAGGATCCCGCGCGCAGGACCGACAGCTATGCGTACCGGACGCTCACGAAAAACCCGATCAACGGCGACGAGCGCCGTATCCTGAACGGCGCCTTCATCCCCCCGACGAGCGGGCAGTATTTTCTGGTCGATTCTACTCCCGAGCCCGATCCCCGATTCGGCAGCGCCTATCATGTTTTTATACCCTGGGTCGTGGTCTGGGGGTATTCCTGGAGCCGCTCGGGCGAGGTATTCCTGCACGACGGGACCTTCGTGAATATCCGCGCTTTTGCAAAACCCTACGCCGATTACTCCGGGGCCTTCGCCGACAACCCCTATGTCATTCGCGTGACGCAAGCCGCTTCCTCGAGCCGCGCGGCGGAGCCCCCTCCCAGGTCTGATTCAGCCGCAGCAGCCGCCGCTCCGGCGGCAGCGCCGTCGACCCCCGCGCCCGACGCCGCATCGGCGTCTACTCCTGTACCCGTTTCAACAGCCGTCTCTACTCCGGAGCCAGCCGGAGCTCCGGCCTTGAACGCCTCGGCTGCGGCCTCAGCTGGGACGTTCATGCCGGAGACCGTCGAGGCTTTTTCGAGGATCGTCGGTTCAAGCGGCAGGCTCCTCTACGCCGCGAAAGAAAGCGATGTTCCTGAGGCGATCGACCGTGTCCTCGCGGGGTACAAAGGTTCTGATGTCGATATTGTTCTTTGCATAGACACGACGGAGACGATGTCCGGGACCCTCGATGCGGTTAAATCGCGTCTGCCGGGATTGCTCTCGAAACGGCTCGATGATTTCACCTCCTGCCGCCTCGGATGCGTCGCATACAAGGATTACTTTGAGGAATATTTATATAAACGCTTCGATTTTACACACGATGCCTCGGTGTTCGCGCAGAATTTGTCCCTCCTCCGTTCAGGCGGGGGACGCGACACGCCCGAAGCGGTCTACGAAGCGCTCTATGCGGCTTTGAACGATTTCACCTGGGCCGCGCCCAGACGGGTCATTGTACTCGTAGGGGACGCGCCCCCCCATCCCCTGCCGCGCGGTTCGATCGACGGTCAGCTCGTGACAGAGACTTCCTCCGATCTCGACGTCCGTATCGATGCGATTGTCGCGCCGCTGTGAGGTCAGGAATGCCTTTGCGAAATACCTCGATATCCGGTACAGTGAAAGACGATATGAGCCTCGGGACCTTCGCCGATATCGGTGCTCGAATACTCGGACGGTGGCGTTCGGCTCTGCGGGTGCATTTCGCATCGCGCCGGAATCGCCGCATCGACGGTATCGTATTCGCCTGTCTTTTTTTGACCGGCTCGAGCCTCCCCACCGCGACGCTTATCGGTGCCGGCTCCTCCTCCGGACGCGCATCGATCCAGGCCGCACTTGGCGAGTCATCCACCGGCGTCGATGCGGCGCAGGCCCTGGGGGGCGCCGATCTTGTCGGCGACCTGTCAGCCGACGAGCGGGGCTCGCGGGGTCTGTATTATTCCGCGTACAAGGTGGAGAAGGGCGATACGCTCTACAGCATAGCGGATGCGTATAACGTCACTCTCGATACAGTCATAAGTTTCAACGGCATCAAGAGCGCACGCTCGCTTCAGGTGGGCGCTCTGCTCAAAATACCGAGCATGGCCGGAATTCTGTATACGGCGAAGGCGGGCGACAGCGCCGAGTCGATCGCCAAGGCCCACAGCATCTCGGCGGAGCGCGTTATCGAGGCGAACGGCCTGAAGCAAGGTGCAGTCAGTCCGGGCGCGAATCTTTTTCTGCCCGACGCGAGGCTTGCCTCCATTACGCTCCGTGAAATCTCGGGCGACCTCTTCAGCTGGCCCATCCGGGCTCCGATCACCAGCTGGTACGGATGGCGCAGCGATCCGTTCACCGGCGAGAGGAAGTTTCACAACGGCCTCGACATCAGCGCCGCTCTGGGCACACCCGTGCGCGCCGCGATGGACGGCACGGTCGCAACGACGGGCTACAGCGCCGGTCTCGGCAACTATGTGATCATCCGGCACCACGCGGGATGGCAGAGCGTGTATGGACACCTGAAGAGCATCTCGGTCAAGGCCGGCCAGAGAGTCGCCGCAGGTCAGCTCGTTGCGCATTCCGGCAATACCGGATACAGCACGGGGCCGCACCTGCATTTCACCGTGCTCAAAAACGGGCGGACGGTGAATCCGTACAACGTACTGCGCTGAACCATCGTTTCCCGGCCTGTCTCATCCTGTTTTGACGATATCGTTCTTTTCTGATACAGTCGAAAGGCGATGATCGAGCTCAGCGGCATTCCAGCATCCCCCGGCATAGCCGTGGCGCCGGCCTTCGTGTTCCGCGAAGAGACCAGCCACGTAGTCCCCTCGCGGTCGATCACAAGTTCTGAAGTCGACGACGAGTGGGACCGCTTTCTCGCCGCGGTGGAAAAAGCCAAGATCGAGGTCGAGGTTCTGCGCGACAAAGCCCGGGATGAGGCCGGCGAGGATCAGGCGGCCATCTTCGACACGCATCTTCTGATGCTCAGCGATCCCGAGATTCACGACCGCGTCCAGGCCTCGCTCCGCGAGGATTTGTACAATATCGAGCGCGTCATCGTCGATATCGAAAGCGAACTCGTTCTCAAGCTCTCCCAGGCCGAGGATCCCGCGCTCCGCGAGCGGGCCACCGATATCCACGACGTTTCGGGGCGCATACTCGGGCACCTGCTCAAGCGGCACCGGGCGACGATTTCCAAGCTCGATACCGATGTCATACTTGTGGCCCGCGATCTTCTGCCCTCGGACATGATCAGCATGGACCGCGCCAAGGTCAAGGCTATAGTCACTGAAGCGGGGGGCAGGACCAGTCATGTCGCGATTCTCGCCCGCGCCTTCGAAATACCCGCGGTCCTCGGCGTGAGCGATGCGCTCGCCCAGATCCGCGAGGGGGCCGCCCTCGCCGTGGACGGGGGCAAGGGGCTTGTGGCGGTCGATCCCGACAACGCGACTTTGGCGAAGAGCGCCGCGGCGCGCGACGCGGCCGCGGCTGTCGTGCGTGAGCTGGACGCGTTGCGCGATCTTCCCGCCGTGACCATCGACGGCAGACGCGTGCTCGTCAAGGCGAATATCGAGATACCCGAGGAATCGTCCGCCGTTCTGTCGCACGGCGCGGACGGTATCGGGCTGTTCCGTTCGGAATTCCTTTTCCTCGGCGGCCATGTCCCCGACGAGGAGGAGCAGTACCGGGCCTACCGCGGCGTCATCGAGTCCATGGGCGGCAGGCCCGTCACTATTCGAACGCTCGACATCGGCGGCGACAAGGTCCTGCCCGAGTTGGGCGCGCTGGACGAGAAGAATCCCTTGCTCGGCTGGAGGGCTATCCGTTTCTGTCTGAGCCGCCAGGACGTCTTCAAGACCCAGCTCAGGGCTATCCTGCGCGCGGCCGTGTGCGGGGAGACGCGGATTATGTTCCCCATGATCGCGACCGCGGACGAACTCGAGCGCGCGCTCGCGGTGCTCGACTCGGCGCGCGAGGAATGCACGGCCGCGGGCGTCCGGATCGCGGCTTCGATCGAGGTCGGCATCATGATCGAGATACCTTCGGCTGCGATGACGAGCGATATACTCGCCAGGAAGGCCGATTTTTTCTCGATCGGCACGAACGATCTCATCCAGTACACTATGGCGGTGGACCGCGGCAACGAGAAGGTCGCCTATCTCCACGAACCCTACCACCCGGCCGTGCTCAGGCTGATTCAGAGGACCATCGAGAACGGCAAGGCCGCGGGCATTCCCGTCGGCATGTGCGGCGAAATGGCCGCCGATCCGGCCCTCGCCGTCGTGCTCCTCGGCCTCGGCCTCGACGAATTCTCGATGTCGAGCGCGGCGGTGCCGGCGGTAAAGCGGGCCATCCGGTCGGTCAGCGTCGACGAAGCCCGGTCGGTGGCGCAGGCGGCGATGGCCCTCTCGTCATCGGCGGAGGTCGCCGCCTACCTCGCCTCGAGAATAAGGAGCTGATAATTTTGCCTCACCGAGACCTTCGATCCTCGCCGGCCCCTGCAGCGGGGGAGACTGTGCCGCCCCGAGGTCCGCGGTACGAAGGCCTGCCCCTCGTTGTCATCGCGGGGCGGCCCAATGTCGGCAAGTCGACCTTGTATAATCGGCTTCTGCACAAGCGGCGCGCGATCACGGATCCGACGCCCGGCGTGACGCGCGACTGTGTGGACTCGGTGTGGGAAATAGAGCGACATGAGGACATAGACGAGGTGGACCGCGAGGACGACCTGTCGCCCGACTCGTCGCCCCGATCCGCAGGCTTACTCAAGGTCGCACGGCTTGTCGACACCGGCGGCTTCAAGCTCGACCGCGAAGGACTCGACGCGATGGTCGCCGCGCGCAGCGTGGATGCCATAAACAAGGCCGACCTCATTCTTTTCATTGTCGACGCCGTGGCGTCGACCCCCGAGGACGAGGAATTCGCGGCTATTCTTCGAAAACGCTCGGACAAGGTCGTCCTTGTCGTGAATAAAGCCGATTCGCCCGAACGCGACGCCTCCGCCTGGACGTACGCAAAGTGGGGCTTCGATCCTGTTATCATACTATCAGCCGAGCACGGGAGAAATATCGACGAGCTTGTCGATGCGGTCGGCGCGAGACTCGATTTCTCGTCGGTCCGCATCGTCGATGAATCGCGCGCGCCCATCCGTCTCGCCATCATGGGCAAGCCCAATACGGGGAAATCCACGCTGCTCAACCGCCTGGTCGGGGAGGATAAGGCCCTTGTCAGCGAGATCGCCGGCACGACCCGCGATGTCGTCGAGGGCCGCTTCGAACGGGGCCGCAGGTCCTTTATCGTGCTCGACACCGCCGGCATACGCCGCAAGGGCAAGGTGAGCGAGAATGTCGAGTACTACTCGGTCACGCGTTCGATCAAGGTGGTCAAGGATTGCGATGTCGTCGTGCTCATGATCGACGCCGCCGAGGGCCTCACCGAGCAGGATAAAAAAATAGCGGCCTTCGCGGTGAAGGAGGGGAGGGGGGTGATCCTCGCCTTGAACAAGTGGGACAGGATGCCCGAGGTCAAGAACGCTTTTGAGGCGGCTCGGGACCGTATACGTTATTTTTTTGCGCAGATGTCATGGGCTCCCATTCTCCCTCTTTCGGCGAAGGATGGATACGGCGTCGACAAGCTCATTTCGACGATCGTGACGATTTACAGTCAGCTCACCACGAGAGTCGAAACCTCTCGTCTCAACAAGGCCGTCGCCGACTGGGTCGAGGCGACCCCGCCGCCGGTGGGCCCCCGCACCCGCTTCAAGCTGCGCTACGCTGTCCAGACCTCGGTCAACCCGCAGAAAATCACGATATTCGTCTCGCGGCCCGAGGCGGTCACCGAGGCCTATAGGGCATATCTCCGCAACCGCATACGCGAGGACCTCGGCATGGACAAGATACCGGTCATGCTCGAGATCGCCGCGTCGCATGCTTCACGCTCCGCCGCACCGAGCGGGGGCGGAGGACCGAGGCGTAAAGGTCGATAGCCGTGGCCTCGTATTCAACCAAGCGGGTCGAACGACTTCTCGGCCTGAACGCCTCGACGCTCCGGCACTGGGAGCGCGAGGTTCCGCTTCTTCAGCCCCGCAGGGGGCCGTTCGGCCGGCGCGCGTATTCCGAGGCCGACCTTCGGCTTCTTTTGCGGCTCAAGCACCTTGCGCTCGATAAGGGGCTCGGCCTTTCAGCGGCCCGGGAAAAACTCGAAGAGGAGCTGTCGGGCCCCTTCGCAGAGGAGCGCGCCCGCATCGAGGAGGTGCGAGGCGAGCTTCTTTCCCTTCTCGCCAAGGCGGAAGAGGCCGGTCGCAAGCTCGGGTGATTGCATTCGCGCGGCCGCAGCAGCGCCGCCGCAGGGCCGCCCTGTCTTGACGAAAAACAGACCTTCGGTATATTTTGCCGGCGCGACGCCCGGACGGTCCCGCCCGGCGCGACCGCGGAGAGACTACGGATCCTCGCCGCGATTGCTCGGGACCCATCCTTTCTCGTCCGGAGTGTCGCCATGCGAACTCTTTCGTACAACGAGGCGCTGGAAGAGGTCGGCTACGGCCGCTTTCAGCGCAGGCTTCTGGCCATCTGCGGAATCGGCTGGGCCGCCGACGCGATGGAAGTCCTCCTGGTCTCCTTCGCCATGCCCGCCATGTCAGCCGAGTGGCATCTCGCCAAATCGCAATCAGCCTTGCTGCAAACCGCGATCTTCCTCGGCATGATCCTGGGCGCCTTGGTCTGGGGCCGCGTCGCCGACAAGATCGGCCGCAAGATCGGCTTCATGGTCACGATCGCGATCTACTCGGTTTTCGGCGGGCTCTCGGCCCTGTCGCCGAGTTTCGAGTGGTTCCTCGTCCTGCGCTTCCTGACCGGCTTCGGCGTCGGCGGCGCCCTGCCTGTCGATTACGGCATGTTCTCGGAGTATCTGCCGAACAAGAACCGGGGCCGGAGGCTTGTGTATCTCGAGTCGTTCTGGGCTTTAGGCACGCTGATCGCGGCCGGCCTCGCCTGGCTCATCGTGCCGAAGCTGGGATGGCGCTGGCTCTTCGCCTGCTCGGCGATCCCCGCCTTCATCCTGCTGTGGGCGAGACGGGGCGTGCCCGAGTCGCCGCGTTATCTTTTTATACGAGGCCGCTCCGCCGAGGCGCGGTCGATACTCGAGCGCGTCGCCGCGGAGAACGGCACGAGTCTGCCCGAAGGGGAGCTCGCGCTGTCGACCGGTCCGGCGCGGTCGAGGGCCCTCGACCTCCTCGCCCCGAGCCTGCGCCGCACGACGCTTCTTCTGTGGCTCGTCTGGTTCCTCATCTCGATAGGATATTACGGCGCCTTCACCTGGCTTCCCAGCTGGTTCAGGGCCAAGGGCTTCGCCCTGCCCGCGGTGTACCCGAACGCCTTCATTATGGCCCTCGCGCAGATACCCGGCTATTTCTCCGCGGCCTGGCTTGTCGAGAAATGGGGCAGGCGTAAAACCCTCGGGACATACCTCGTGCTGAGCGGCGTCTTCGCCTGGCTCTTCGCCCTCGCTTCGACCCCCTTCGAGGTCATGGGGGCCGCGGTTCTCCTGTCGTTCTTCGCCCTGGGCGCATGGGGCGCGCTGTACGCCTATACGCCCGAAGCCTATCCGACTTCGATACGAGCGACCGGCATCGGCACGGCGAGCGCCATGACGAGGGTTGCGGGGGCGATCGCCCCGACGATCGGAGCCATGGTCGCCGCAGGTTCCTCGGCTTCTGCCGCGGGCCTAGGCGGAGCCTTGGCGCTCCCCCTCGCGGTCTTCGCGGTCGCCTATGTGATCGCGGGAACGGGGGCCTACCTCCTCCCCCGGGAATCGATGAGCGAGTCGCTGGAGGACAGTTTGCGCTAAAATAAACAGGGGGGCCGGCGCCGAACATGCGATTCGCCGAATCCAACGACGAACTCGTCGAAACGATACGGTACCGCGCCGAGTCCTATCTGGGCGGCGGGATACGTGACGACCGCGTTCTCGCCGCTATGCGCGCGGTCGACAGGGCCGCCTTCCTGCCGCCGCATGCCCGCTCCGCGGCCTATTTCGACGAGCCCGTCGCCATAGACCGGGGCCAGACCTGTTCGCAACCCTCGATGGTCGCCTTCATGCTCGACAAGCTCGATCTGGGGCCGGGCATGCGGGTGCTGGAAGTCGGCGCCGGCTCGGGATACGCGGCCGCGATCGCCGCCCTGCTCTGCGCTCCGGGCGGCCGCGTGATCGCGGCGGAGATACTGCCCGATCTCGCGGCCATGGCGGCCGCGAACTGCACCGTCGCCCTCTCCCGCCGGCCGGATGCCCGTGTCGAAGTGCTGTGCGCGGATGCCTCGGCGGGGCTTCCCGAGCTCGCTCCTTTCGACAGGATTTTCTTTTCGGCCGGAGTTTCTCGAACTAGGTTCAGAGAGTCTGTCCTGACCGCCCAGCTCGCCGAATGCGGCGTACTGCTGTATCCCGAGGCGCGCGGCAATCTCTATCGCATAACGCGGCAAGGTGGTGGATGGAAGCGCGAATCCTGGCGCGGGGTGGCCTTCGTGCCGCTGTTGGGGAGGAACGCCTAGCGGGGCGCCATGTCGGACCGAAGCCGGGCGAGCAGGGGTTCGATGTTCCGCGCGTGGTCTCCCTTCCAGAAAATTTTGCCGCAGGCGGGACAGCGTGAGAACTCATTGTACCGCTCCGCGACGATTTCCGGCAGAAGATGAATGACTTCGGCTTTTGAAGCGCTTTCAATCTCGGCCCCGCATGCGGAACAGAGGCTCAGCGGTTTCCAGAGGCGGTCGAGGGCGAATCTCGCGCAGACCTCGAGGAGTTGCCGGTAGGGGTCCTGCGCGAGTATGAGCATGCCGCGGCGCCAGGCGGCCGCCTGCTCTCCCGACTCGAAGAAAGCCGGCCGAGATACTGCGCGCCCGAAAAGAAGCTTGCGGTCGCGCGACAAGAACACGCGTTCCTCGGCGAGCGTGATCTCGACGGCATCGTCGAGCTTCATGTCGCCGCGCCAGGCCGAATCGAAGCCCAAGAGACGGAGAGTGCGGGAAAGTCGTCCGAGATGGGTGTCGGCCATAAAGCTCGGTCTCTGTCCAAGCTCGACCGGTTCCGACACCGGATAAAGCTCGACGACAGAGCCTTCAGGAGGCGGAAGTTCGAGGGACCAGGGGCTTCCGTCGACGCTCGCCGATCCGATCTCGCATGCTGGAATACCTACGGTCTCGGCGACGTGTCGGAGACTCTGGTCCGCCCGGTACTCCACTTCGCGGCAGTCGCAATCGGCTCGGATGGTTGCGGGTCGAGCGCGGGGCCGCGCGACGCGGACGAGTCTTCCGTGTATGGCGAGACGCGACCGATACACGAGGTCGGGGTTGGGCCGCTCGTTCTCAGCCACGGATTCTACATGAATCTCCGCTCAGAATAGCACACGCTGGGCGGAACGTCGCATGAGGTTTTCGAGCGCCGCGGCGGGGTCGGCGACGCGGCCAAGGAGAATCATGGCCGCGATGATGTAGGGCTTGTATCCCGCCTCCCGGTAGGTGTCGTCGCGGCTGCGTTCGAAGACGGAGGCTGAGACCTCGCCCGCGGCGCAGGAGACGCCGGTGATGTCCGCAGGCAGGCAGTGCATGTAGAGGGCGGACCCGCCGGATGCTGATTTTGTCAGTCGCATCCTCTCTTCATTGCACTCCCAGTCTTTAAACTCGAGATTTCGGGCGAGGCATTCCTTTTCGAGTTCCTTGAGCCCCTGCTGGTCCCCCGCGCGGAGGAGGGGGACTCGGCGCTGCATCACATCGTAGGGCGCCCAGCTTTTCGGGTAGACGATATCGGCGTCCGTAAACGCCTCGTCCATCGAATGGCTTATCACGAGGGAGCCGCCGGATTTTTCGGCTTGGTGTTTCGAAAGCTCGACGACATCGGGGATGAGCTCGTAGCCCGGCGGATAGGCGAGGGCGATCTCCATGCCCAGCCTGCTCGCCAGTCCGATGACGCCCTGCGGCACCGAGAGAGGCTTGCCGTACGAAGGCGAATAGGCCCAGCTCATCGCGATCTTTTTCCCTTTGAGCTTGTCCAGGCCGCCGAAATGATGGGCGAGGTGGAGGAAGTCAGCCATCGACTGCGTAGGGTGATCGATATCGGACTGGAGATTCACGATGGTCGGCCGCGAAGGGAGTACTCCGGCTGCGAGGGCCGCGTCGAGCGCAAGGCCGACCTCGCGCTGATATTTGTCGCCCTCGCCGAGGTACATGTCGTCGCGGATGCCGACCGCCTCGGTAAGAAAACTTATCATCGTCGCCGTTTCGCGGACGGTTTCGCCGTGAGCGATCTGGCTCTTGCCCTCGTCGAGGTCCTGGACATAGAGGCCGAGGAGATTGCAGGCCGAGGCGAAGGAGAATCTCGTTCTGGTCGAATTATCGCGGAAGTTCGACACCGCGAGACCCGAGTCCCATAAGCGCGGCGAAATTCCGATCGCGCGCATGTGGCGGAGAATGTCTGCGACAAGGAAGGTCGCCTTGATCTCGTCGAGCGATTTCTCCCAGGTGAGGAGGAAGTCCTTGCCCGCCATGTCTATCTTCTTGTGTCGAAGTCGTTCGATGAGTTCTTCGATGGTTTTGTCCGTCATCAATCTCCTCCCTATGCAAGTCCGGCCTTTGCAAGCAATCGCCGCGATGCCTTGTCCGCGTTCACCCTGATCGTTTCTTCGTCGACGCCTGAGAGCGCAGCCGGCCCGCGGAGTCTGCCGCGCTCGAGGATGATCTTCCCGTCGACGATGACGTAGTCCGCGCCGTGGTCGTAGCCGCAGTATAAAAGCGCGGCCGTCGGATCGACGAGGGCGCCGGCATACTCGAGCTTCATGACGTCGAAGAGCGCGAGGTCCGCCAGCGCGCCGATTTCAATCCTTCCGGCTTGTTCATAGCCGAGGATGCGGGCTCCGCCTTCTGTGGCTATGAAGAGCGCTTCGCGCGCCGAGAGCCCCCCGGCGCCGCTGCGGATCCGTTGAAGCAGCATGGCCTGACGCGCCTCGCCGAGCATGTCCGAGGTGTCGTTCGATGCCGAGCCGTCGACTCCGAGTCCGAGGGGCACGCCGAGGTCGAGCATCTCGCGGACGCGGGCTATGCCCGACCCGAGCCGCATATTCGAGGAGGGGCAGTGCGCGACCCCCGTGCCTGTCCGGGCGAGGAGTGCAAGCTCCTCGTCGTCGAAGTATATGCCGTGGGCGTACCAGACATCGGATCCGATAAGGCCGCAGTCCTCCATCAGCCTGAGGGGACGCCTGCCGTAGACCTCGACGCAATAATCATTTTCGTCCTGAGTCTCGGCGAGATGGGTGTGCAGGCGGACGCCTTTCTTGCGCGCGAGGTCGGCGGCGTCGCGCATCGCCTTCTCCGAGACCGAGAAGGGCGAACACGGAGCGATAGAAACCTTACGCATGGCGTCGGGCGAGGGATCATGGAACTTCTCGATCGTCGCGGCGCATTCCGACAGAATCCGCTCCTCGTCCTGCACGACCGAGTCGGGCGGAAGCCCGCCGTCCTTCTTCGAGCGCGACATAGACCCCCGCGTCGGCGCGAAACGGATGCCGAGGTCGGATGCCGCCTCGAACTGAAGGCCGGGGATATCGTCCCTGAAGCCCTCAGGGTAGAGGTAATGATGATCCGAGGCGAGGGTGCAGCCTGTCTTTACGAGCTCTGCCATCGCGAGGCGCGATGACCAATACACCGCGTCCTCGTCGAGGTACTTCCATATTTCGTAGAGGTAGAGGAGCCAGTCGAAGAGCTTGGCCCTTTGGACCGCGGGCAGGGCCCGCGTGAGCGTTTGGAAAAAGTGGTGATGGGTGTTCACCAGACCGGGCAGCACGACGTGGCGCGAGGCGTCGATGATCGCCGCGCCGGGAGGCGGCTCGATGGAATCCGCGATCCTCTTTATTCGATTTGCATCGATGAGGATGTCGACATCCCTCAGGTCGGTCGGTTCGGAGCCCCGCTCGGCTGATTGTCGCGGCGCTCCGATGCCCGTCGCGACGCAAAAACAGTTTTTGAGCAGAATCATCGGACGATTTCCTTGTTGAAGTCTTCTATCATAGAGTCGAGTTCGGCGGTTTTCGACCTTTCCCCTCCCCAGTACGAACGGTAGTCGTCCCACTGCGCGCGCAGCTCGGCCAGGTCTCCGCCCATCTGCTCGATCCAGGTGAAGTACTTCAGGTTGTGGATGCGCCGTTTTTCGATATGCGTCAGTTCGAGAACATGATCGACGGAGAGCGACTCCAGCACCGCGTAATCGCGGTCCGCCTGTCGCCGGTCGTACAAACCCCGCTCTGAATTGATCTCTGCGAGGCGGCTTTTGTACAGTTTCATCGAGTCGGTGAACATCGTGAAAACAATGTCATGTTCCCCGAGTTCGTAGTATTTCGCGAACTTGACCGCCGCGATCATGTTCCCGATACCGGATATTCCGATCCAGTCGAGGCGCGAAACGATGTCGGCGTCGGCACCGGCTTCGATCAAGATGCTGCGTCCGGCCTCTTCGTTGAAAAGGCGCATGAGTCGCAGGGTCAGTTCATCGTCCACTCCGATGGCGGCGTCGGTCTCGCGCAGGTTGTGGATCCAGGGGATGTGCTTGTCGCCGATGCCTTCGATGCGGTGGGCGCCGTAACCGTTTTCGAGGATCGTCGGGCACTGAAGCGCCTCGGCGGCCGCGACCTTGACTCCGGGGAAGGTTTCGCGCATATACGAGCCGGAGCCGAGGCTGCCGGCGGAACCGGACGAGAGTACGACGCCGGCCGCGTGATCGCCCGGCCGGGCGATCGCTTTGAAAACTTCCTCCATTGCGGGTCCGGTGACCGCGTAATGCCAGAGGTGGTTTGGCATCTGGTCGAATTGGTTGAAGATGACGATGTCGTCACGGGTCCGTTTGAGCTCGATGCATTTATCGAAGATTTCTTTGACGTTCGATTCGCAGCCCGGCGTGGCGATAACCTCGTCCGCCATCGTCCGGAGCCATTCAAAGCGCTCGCGCGACATTTCCTCAGGAAGTATTGCGATCGAGGGGCAGGCCAGAAGCCGCGAGATATAGGCGCCGCCGCGGCAGTAGTTGCCCGTGCTCGGCCAGACCGCCTTTTTTGTCGTCGGGTCGAAACGTCCGGTGATAAGCTCAGGAGCGAGGCAGGCGAGAGCCGCGCCGACTTTGTGCGCGCCTGTGGGGAACCATGTGCCCGCGAGTCCTACGATGCGTGCCTTTGTCCCGGTCAGAGCGGAGGGAAGCTCGAGATGATTGACGCCGCCGAAGAGACCGCCGCGCTCCTTCGGTTCGTTGTGCCACGTCACCCTGAAGAGATTTCTGCTGTGGACATCCCACAACCCGACATCGGCGAGCTCTTTCTTGATCGATTCTGGGATCTTGGAAGGATCGCGCATCTGCGCGAAGGTCGGTATGAGTATCCCGCGCTCTCGGCAGTGCTGGATGTTTTTTCTCCGCTGGGTTTCATTGACGCTCAGATCGATCATCGCCTGCTCCTTGATGACTGGTCATATCGTGCATCCTACGGCCCTGGCTGCGTTCTTGATGTCCTTTAACCCGGAACCCGTCAACATCACTATAACAGTATCGTTTGCCTTCAACAGCGGCCGGGCTTTGATAAAAGCCGCAAGGGCGCAGGCGCTCGACGGTTCTGCGAAGAGGCCGGCTTTCGAGGAGCAGAGCCGTTGAGCCGCAAGTATTTCGTCGTCCGAGACCGTGACGCCCTGTCCGCCGTGCTTTTTCATCTTGGCGAGAACGAAAATTCCGTTCCGCGGCGCATCCACGGCTATTGAATCGGCCAAGGTGTTCGAGGCTTGTATTTCGATGCGGCCGGCGGCCAGTGCCCTGACGATGGCGCAGGACCCTTCGGCCTGGGCCGCCCAGAGCGTCGGCATTCTTTCGATCGCGCCGAGCGTGATGAGGTCCTCGAAGCCCTTGATGAGCCCCGCCAGGATTACGCCGTCGCCGGTGGGGACGAATACGTGGTCGATGGAGACTTTCCCCCTATGGCTTTCTCCCACCGAAGCGTTGTGTGATACCAGAAGATCGTGCGCGATTTCGAACGCCGCGGTTTTCTTCCCCTCTATGGTCAGGGGGTTGAATGCGGTGTTGCGCGAGAGGACGCCGGTTGCCCGGGTGTATTCCATGCAGGCGTCGAAGGCGCGGTCGTAATTGCCGTCGATTTCACGCAGTTCCGCGCCGTATTGTAGAACTTGGATCCTCTTCGCCGTCGGGGCCGATCCGGGCAGAAAAACGGTCACTCGTATGCCGGCCGCCGCGCCGACGCAGGCCATGCTCGACGCCGCGTTGCCGGTCGAGGCCAGGGCTATTTCGGTAATACCGTATTTGCGTGCGAAGGCCGCGACGAGAAAAGAGGCGCGGTCCTTGTACGAGCCCGAAGGTTCGCAGCTGTCGTCCTTGAGAAAGAGTCCGGGAAAGCCGAGGGCTGCGCGCAGTCGCAGGGGCGCCCACAGGGGCGTGCCCCCGACGGGTATCGGCGGAAAGTACTCGGCCTCGACGGGAAGGGGGACGGTCCGGCCCTCGGCGTCCCGGTCCCGCGGTCCCTCCTCGAAGACGCACTCGAGCACGCCGCCGAGAGGCGCCCCCGGGACGTTATGCGCCGAACAAGGCCCGCAGAGGTAGCGGCCCGGTTCTATCGGGTACGCGGCGCCGCACGAGGGGCAGCGGTATATCCAGTTCACAGGCGGTCCTTTGAAAGATGGGAACCTCTAAAAACCCGGTTGGTTTTTAAGGTTCCCTTGCAATTCCCTTGCGGGAATTGCATTTATATAAGGTTGACCTCGAAAAACTGAAGTTTTTCGAGGTCCCCAGATGTTTTTCCAGCGCGAAAGGCAGGGCCGTGTAGAAGGCCGAGGCCGTTTCAAGGTCGTCGATTCTGTTGATCTCGTTCGGGGCGTGGGCCTGAGATTCGTCGCCGGGTCCGAAGCCGATGCAGGGTATGCCGTGGCGGCCGCAGACGGCGACGCAGTTGGTCGAAAAGGTCCATTTGTCGACCGGCGGCGCCTGTCCGTAGAGCCCTGAGTAGGCGTCGACGCCCGCGCGGACCAGGGGATGGTCGACGGGTATCTTCCACGTCGGAAAGTAGAGCTCCTGTGTATAGACCCTGCCGGTATAGGCCGGGAGATCGAATTCGGGCATGGAGACTTCGAACTTGTCTATGCCGGCGTCGCGCAGAGCCTCCTCGACCTGCGCGATCGCGATATGATCGTCTTCGCCCCAGGTGAGGCGGCGGTCGCAGTAGAGCATGGCCTGGTCCGGAACAGCGCACTGCGACGGCCCCCGCGCATCGATCCGCGAAACAGTAATAGTTCCTTTACCTAAAAAACCGTCGTCGTCCGGTTTCAGCCGCGCGTTGAGCGCTTCGATGGCGAGAGCGGCGCGCGCCACCTTGTACGCCGCGCTCTCTCCGCGTTCCGGTGCCGAGCCGTGGCAGGAAACGCCCTTGATGTCGATGCGGATTTCCATGCGCCCGCGGTGGCCTCGGTAGAGGCGGCAGCTCGTGGGTTCCGTGGATAGAACGTAATCGGGCTTGAATCCCTCCTCTTCGATCAAGTACTTCCAGCAGAGACCGTCGCAGTCTTCTTCGATCACGGTAAAGGTGAAGTACACCGAAAACGCCCCGGCGTAGGCGGATTCTTTGAGAATGCGCGCGGCTGTAATCATCGAGGCCGCTCCGCCGAGTTGATCCGATGCGCCGCGGCCGTGCACAAGACCGTCCTTGACGAGCCCGGAATGGGGCGGCAGTTTCCACTGGCTCGGATCGCCGACGCCGACTGTGTCGATATGGGCGTCGATGACCAGAATCCCGTCTCCTCGTCCGACGCGGCCGAGGAGACTCCCCAGGCCGTCGATGCGCAGGTCGTCCATCCCTGCTTCACGGCACAGACGCCTGAGGAGCTTTACGCGCTCCCTTTCACCGCGGCTGAAGCCCGGTGTGCGGATCAGTTTGGAAAGATTCTCTGCGGTGTAATCTCGGTACTTCTTCGCTTGCGCCAGAATGTCCATCATCGCTCCTTTCGATAATGCAGGATCGCAGCAATCGACGCGCTCTCACAATTCGTCCATCCGGCGCCACAGACGTTCGGCCTGTCCGCGGGCTTTGAGCGCGATCGCGTCGGCGTCGAATGCCGGAACGCGGTCCTCGATGACGAACCTGCCCTCGACCATGACCGACCTGACCGATCGCGATGAAAGTCCGAAGGCGATGTGGCCGGCGATGTTGCCGCCGACGAGGGGGGTCGGTGGATCGTAGTCCCACAGTACGAGGTCTGCGCGTGCGCCGGCGACGATCCTCCCCAAGGCGAGGCCCAGGTACCGTTCCATGATTCGATTGCCGCGGTCGAGGCATCGGAGGAAATCCTCGGCCTTCCAACGCCCACCGGCCTCGCGGTGGCGGAACAGGGCGAATCTGAATTCCTCGAGCATGTCGAGGCTCGTTCCGTCGGTGCCGAGCACCGCATTCTCGTATCTCGGCAGAAGCTGGTTGTAACCGACCGCATTGTTCATGTTGCTGCGCGCGTTGTGCGCCAGGAAGGTTCCGCGCGCGTTCACGATATCCACTTCTGACTCGGTGAGCCATAGGCCGTGGGCGATGATCGATTTCGCGCCGAGGCAGCGGGCATCGTCGAGCCGCGGGACAATGTCCTTGCCATAGCGATGCCGAGAGTCGACCGCGTCGTACCTGTCCTCCGCGGCGTGGATATGCAGGCCGCGCGCCGATGATACGACGGCGTCGCCGAGTTCTTCGAGGGTCTGGTCGTCGATCGTGAAGGCTGCGTGCGCGCCCACCGCGCCGTCCACCAGCGGCCGCTTCCCCGTCGCTCGTTCGGCGTCTATTTCGCGGGCGAATCGCAGATTCTCGCGCACTCCCGCGCGGGCCCCCTCTTTTCCGTTACGGTCAGTCGTCTCGTAGCACACGAGCCCGCGCAGGCCGATTTCGTCGAAGGCGCAGCGGATGACCGATAGACTTCCATCGATGGCCGAGGGGCTCGAATTGTGATCGATGATCGAGGTGACGCCGCAGGACGCGGCCTCGGCGCATCCTGCGAGGGAACTCGCTTCGAGGATGGGCAGATCGATGGCGCGGTCAAGCTTCCACCAGAGATTCCGAAGCTGGTGGACGAAATCCTTCGACGCGGCAATCTCGGCCATGAGTCCGCGCGCGAGAAATGAGTACAGGTGGGTGTGGGCACAGACGAGACCGGGACTTACATAGCCGCCTGAGACCCGTTTCGCCTGAGGGTACTTCGCGGCGAGATTCTTACCGGCCTCGACGATCGTTCCCTGTCCCGGACCGGTCCGGGGTCCGGCGGTCACGACGTCCATCGGCTCGGAGACGGCGGGCGGTTCGAAACTGATGACGCGGACGTTTTCGAAAAGGGTCATCGTGCGCCTCCAAGAAGATAGGGATGCTGTTCGTACACGATCATGGCAAGCCGGACGATCGGATGGAGATGGTCGACCGATGCGATCCGCAGCGTATCGAGAACCGTCACTCGCACCGCTCCGCCCTCGGCGTCGCGGTGGTGCAGGCGCGCTCCGTCGGGCGGATCGGCGTCGAAGACGAAGGCGAATCCGGCGTTGCGCGAAGCAATCAAGGCGTCACGGGTGGAAAACAGCGTCGGTTTCCCGCGGAACGGTTCGCCCTCATAGGGGCAGAAAACACCGCAATTGCCGCATTCGTTGCAGAGCCGGTCGATATGGAGTATTTGCAGACTCTGCGCGAAGGCGCCGCCGGCGGGCACGGCTATGTTGGCGCGGTTCGGGCAGACCTCGACGCATCTGAGGCAGGCGGAGTCGCATTCAAGACAGCGCTCGGCCTCCCGGGCGAGGAAGCCGGGCTCGGCGCGTTTCAGACTCGTGATCACATCCCCCCTCGATGCAAGTTTCCGGGCATCCGGCGGCCTCGGCTTGTATCGATCCTTCCGCCGTTCGATTCCGGCTGCTTCGAGTATGGCGAGCGCGGCCCGCCGGCCGTCCGCCGCGGCCGCGATGATCGACGAGGGCCCCCGGGCCGCGTCGCCGCCGACATAGACGCCCCGCCGAGGACTCATCATGGTCTTTTCGTCGAATACCGGTCCGCCCTCCGGACCGATCGGCAGGCCGAGGCGCTCGAAAAGCCCGCGGTCGGGCGCCTCGCCGACGGCGGTTATAAGAAGATCGCATTCGACGCTCGTCGTCCGGTCGGTCGCGATCGGAATGCGGCGTCCCGACGCGTCGGGCGGGCCGCTCTCCATGATCCTCAGCGAGAGAAAGGGCCCCGCGCCGGTATTCGAAACCGGCGACGCGCGCTCCGGAAGGGTCAACTCAAGTATTCGGGCCCCCTCGGCTTCGGCGATCTCGAGCTCCTCGCGGTCGGCGCTCATGTCCTCCCTTCTGCGGCGGTAAGAAATCGTGACAGATTCAACGGCGGGAAGCCTGAGCGCGGCCCGGGCGGCGTCCATCGCCGTATTCCCTCCGCCCGCGACGACGACATGCCTTGCGCCGTGGTAGTCGCCGCTCTTTTGCAGGAACGTGAGGGCGTCGACGAGCGGTACGCCGTCGCCCTCTATCTCGATACTTCGGGACAGGGGGGCGCCTGCTCCGATGAAGACCGACGCGTAGCCCTCGGCCTCGAGACGGTCGAGCGATTCGACTCTCACGCCGAGCCTGAACTCGACCCCCGCCGACCCTATGCGCCCTATATCCGATTCGAGCATGCGGCGGGTGATTCGGAACGAGGGGATCACGTTTGCGACGACACCGCCGATCACGCGGCGCTCGTCGAAGACCGTCACCGGAACTCCGGCGAGGGCCAGATGATAGGCGCAGGAGAGGCCCGCAGGTCCCGCCCCGACGACGGCGGCCTTGCCCGCCGAAAGAACGGGTGTCGATGGCTCGACCCTGGCAGCGCCGCCTTCGGCGGAGAGAGCGCATTCAAGCTTGGCCTCCCGGATCGACACGCTCCCCTCGTAATCGTTGCGGCTGCAGACCTCCTGACACACATGATCGCATAAGGTTCCGGTGATGCAGGGGAGCGGATTGTCGCCCGTTATCGTATCGAAGGCCCTGGAGAACTCGCCCGCCGCTCCGAGGCGCAGGTACTCGGGGACCTTCTGCCTCACAGGACAGGATTCGATGCAGGGGGCCGCGAAGCAGTCGAAGACGGGGAGCGGCCGCTGGATGCGGGGGGAGCCTTTCTTCCAACCGAAGCGGTATTCCGGCCGGCTCAGGGCTTCGTCGGCGAGACGACTCAGCATGGCTGCGTCGGGTCTCGATGGAGAGCTCCGCAGGCCGCGCGCGGCCGCGACGGCGATGGAAGTTAAGCGAAGATAACCGCCGGGCTTGAGTAGCTCGGTCGCCGCGGTGAGAGGACCGAGCCCCGCGGCCGCAAGTTGTTCCGCGTTGAGAGCCGAGACGCCGCCGCAGAACGAAAAGCGGCCCTTCCATCCCGTCAGCGCCGATGCGAGCTCTGCGGCGAGACGGATTGTGATCGGAAAGAGCGCCCGTCCAGACATATAGCGTTCGTTCCCGGGAAGAAAGCCGCCGGTATTGGCGTTCGCCAGCGTGTTCGAGAGTTTCAGACCGAAGGACAATCCTCGCGATTCGGCCTTTCGCGCGAGCGAGGAGGCGAGGGCCTGGGCCTGGGGCATCTTAAGATCCCGGTCGAAAAGCCCTCGGTCGATCTCGATATGCTTCCATCCAGTCGTGTCGAGTATCGACCTGACCGTATCGTAACCGAGGAGGGTCGGATTGAGTTTGACATAGACATGAAAGCCCTTTTCTTCGATCAGGTAGGAAGCGATGCGCTCGATCTCATCGGGAGGACAGCCGTGCATCGTCGATATGGTCACCGAGGGAATCGGCTCCGAGGGGAAATCGGCGAGAAGATCACGAGCCTTCGCCGTGAAGGAGGAGCCGAAAGCGGAAGCCGCGGTTCCTGATTCGAGGAAGCATTCGATGTCGCGCAACGCGCTGTTCCAAAAGCCCGCTTCGGCGCCCTTCGAGGGGTTTTTGAGCCCCTCCAGAAATGCGTCGACTTTTTGACTGCGGATGCCATCGAGCGTGTAGCCTACGGACGCGTTGAAGACGAAGTCGCGTGGTCTGGAAGAAAACACGGATGCGAGAAGATGGATCACGATCCAGCCGCGCAGATACTCTTCACGGGCGTCCTCGAGAGACAGTTCGGTCGACCATTCGGTGTTATGGCCCTCGTCGCGGGCGTCTATGCAGGGTTTCTCGATGTCGAGTTCATCGTTCACTTGGACCGTCTTGAGTTCGAAGACTCGGGCGCCCGCGAGATAGGCCGCGATGAGGTTTGGGGCCAGCTGGCTGTGCGGGCCGGCCGCGGGGCCGACGGGCAGACTCGCCCTGCCGCCCGGAAGCGCGAGTCCGGGGCTCGAGGACTCGAGTTCGAAGGCCCTTCTGAACGCGGCCTCGGGAATGCCGAAGATCGAGGAGATTGCGCCGAACTCTCCGGCGATTCTTTCGAGCAGGGCTCGAAGCTGCGTCGGCTCCATGACTTTGCTCACGTATACCCCCAGACGAGGAATCGTCCGTATCCGGGCTCGGCGACGACGCCGGGCGGCGGGACCGAGGAAGACCGTTGTTCGAAGGGCCCTCGCCGCCGCGCCTCGTATACGAGACGGCCCCGTACATAGGTCTCGACGACCGCACCGTGGAGTTCCATGCCGTCGAAGGCCGTGCTCTTCCCTTTTGAAAGAAGCTTATCCCCCTCGATGAGCGTCGTCGCTCGTGGATCGACGAGGACGATATCCGCGTCCTTGCCCGGTTCGAGCGAGCCCTTGCGCCCGTCGAGGCCGTAGCGCCGTGCGGCGGCGGCGGACGAAACATCGAGGAATCGGGGCAGACTGAGCCGGCGGCCGAAGAGACCTTCTGAAATCAGATAGAGGTGCCCCGTCCCGACGCCCGGTATGCCGCCGTATGCTGTCCAGACATCGCCGGTTTCTTTTTCTTCGCGGGTGCAGGGAGCGTGGTCGCTGGCGAGAAAATCTATCGTTCCGTCGGCGAGGAGGCGCCACAGCAGTTCGCGTTCCGCCTTTCCTTTGACGACCGGCGCGGTCTTGAGCGAGGCTCCTTTTTCAGCGAAATCTTCGCGGCTGAAGGCGAGATAGTGCGCACAGGTTTCGCAGCTCGCTCCGGCGCGGTGGGCGATCGCGGCGGCCTCCGCGGTTCCGACGTGAACGATGTGAAGATATCTTTCTCTACCGCCTGCGAGACGGACGGCGGCTGCGACGGCGGCCGTCTCGGCCTCTTCGGGGCGGCTGTCGGCGTAATCTGACCACGCCGACGCGGCGCCTCCCCGCGCGGCCCTTATCCGCGCGGTTCTCTCGGTCACGATATCGTAGTCCTCGGCGTGCAGGAGGACGGGGCGACCGAGTCGCTCGGCCTCGGCGAGTATGCGTGCGAACTCGTCGTGAGTGACACGGGTGAAGCTTTCCATGCCCGAAATGAAGTAGCACTTGAACCCGACGACGCGCGGCGCGATGTCGGCCATCGCGCCGCTTTTCCCGCCGCCGGCGGATCCGAGACTGTCTTCGATACGGTGACCGGAGACTCCGCCGAAGAGCGCATAGTCCACGAGGGCGCTCTTCGAGATATGCGCGAGTTTATTGTCGAGGGCCTCTGCGTCGATCACGGGGGGGAGCGAGGTGCAGGGCATGTCGATCACGGTCGTGACTCCGCCCGAAGCAGCCTCGGCCGAACCGTGGAGGAAGTCCTCGCGCGAGGTGAAGCCCGGCTCGTCGAAGTGAACGTGTGGATCGATTCCGCCCGGCAGCACGACGAATCCCTCCGCCTCGATCCGCTCTTCGCCCTTTTCCTCCCTGAGATTCTCCGCTATTTCGGCTATACGCTCTCCCCGGACGCGGATCGATGTCCGCCTCAATTCCTGTCCGCCCGGCAGCGCGACGAGGCCCTGCGCGATCAGCATGGGCGCCTTCCTTCGAGAAAGTCCAGGACCTTCTCGGGCGTCATGGGCAGGTCGTATCCGAGGCCCGCCGTCTCGGACGCCGTCGAGGTCGCGCCGTCCACGGCGGCGCGCAGCGCATCCAAAACGGCGAAGTATCCCGCGATCCCGTAGAGGAGGGGAGGCTCGCCGACGGCCTTCGATCGCATAACAGCCCTGGGGTTCGCGCTTTCCAGGATTTCCACGGTCGTACGCCGCGGCATGAAGCGGAGATTCGGCAGCTTGTATGTCGAAAGCGTATCGGATACAAGAGAACCTTGATCGTCGAAAAGAAGTTCCTCGAGAGCCGCCCATCCGAGACCTTGGGCGAAGGCCCCCTCGATCTGGCCGAGATCGACGGCCCGGTCGATGCATTCGCCCGAGTCGTGGACGATCCAGGCCTCGTCGAATCTGTAGCTTCCGCGCAGGACATCGACGGTCGCGCTCAGCGCGGCGCAGCCGTACACGTGATACGCGAAGGGGCTGCCGTGCTCGGCTTTCGTGTCGTAGACGAGACCCGGCGTCGCGTAAAAGCCGTGGGCCGATAGATCGATGCGTTCAAGATGGGCGCGGTCGACCAGCGTTTTCCAGTCGAGCGCGCTCGGCTCGCATCCGCGGACGACAGCTCCGCCTTCGATGCGGAGCCCCCCCGCGTCTACACCAAGGATGCGCGCCGCCAAGGCGAGGAGGCGCCCCCCTATCTCCTCGCAGGCCGCGAGGACGGCCATGCCGTTGATGTCCGAGCCCGTGCTGGCGGCCGTTGGATAGGTATTGGCAACGGTCGACGTCCTGGTGCATTCCACGCGTACAAGATCCTCGGAAACACCGAGGGTTCTTGAGGCGATGAGCTGTAGTTTTCGGGCGACCTGCTGACCCATCTCGACGGCGCCGGTCGAAACCGACACCGAACCGTCGCGATAGACGTGGACCAGCGCCCCCCCCTGATTCATGACGAGTTTAGTGAAGGAGATGCCGAAGCAGATCGGAATGAGCGCCGCCCCGCGCTTCTCGATCGTATTCGAGGCGTTGTGCGACTCTATTTCGGCTCTCAATTCGGTCCAGCGGCAGAGCTCGACAAGTCGATCGAAGCATTTCGCCGCGCGGCAGTCGGATGCGATCTGGCCGTAGTGGAAGCAGTCCCCCTCGGACACAAGATTGCGGCGCCTCAGCTCGGCGGGATCCCATCCGCCTTTCCGAGCCGCGGCGTCTATCGCCGATTCGATCACAAAGAAGGCCTGAGGCGCGCCGAAGCCGCGGAAAGCCGTAAAGGGCGGCAGATTGGTACGGCATGAACGTCCGGTGACGCGGACATTGGGAATATGATAGGCCCCCGCGGCGTGGAAAAGCGTGCGCGACAGGATGGCGGGCGATAGATCGCACAGGGCCCCCGCGTTCTGATAGTAGTCCGCTTCGAAGGCGAGAATGCGGCCCTCGGCGTCGAGCCCGATGCGATAGTCGGTCGAATAGGGATGGCGCTTGCCGCTCCAGCGCATGTCCTCGCGGCGTTCGAGAACGATCTTGACCGGTTTGCGCAGGAGATAAGCGCCGAGCGCCGCGAGGGCGGCCCATAGGGCGCCCTGCTCTTCCTTGCCTCCGAAGGCTCCGCCCAAACGAGGAGCCTCGATCTCCACCGCGTTCATGGGAAGGCCGAGGATACGGGCGACGGTCGCCTGCACACCCGAAGGCGATTGAGTTCCCGAGACGATTCTGATCCGGCCGCCCTCGATCGCCTGGGCGAGCGCGGCCTGGGTCTCGAGATACACATGTTCCTGCCCGCCTGAGTCGACGCGGCCTTCTACAACGAGCGCACAGCGCGCGATCGCCGCCTGAACGTCGCCCGAAGCCATGGTGCGCGGCGGGATAAAAAAGTCATTGGACTTCGCCGCCTCTCGTGCGTCGAGCACCGGTCTCAGCTTCTCGTACTCGACCCGCACGAGGGAGGCGGCCCTCCGCGCGAGAAGGGGGGAGGAAGCCAAGACGAGGGCCAGAGGCTGCCCCGCATAGCTCCACTCGCCCGAAACCAAAAGCGGCTCGTTCGGGCTGCCTTCACCGAGTTCGTTTCCGCCGGGGATGTCCTGCGCGGTGAGAACGCGCAGCGAGGGATCGAGCGCAGTCGCTTGACGGGCGTCGAGTCCGCGCAGCACGCCGCGGGCGGTCGGGCTTGGGACGATCACCGCGTGAAGGAGGCCGGGAGGCTCGGGCAGATCATCGATATAGAGCGTCGATCCGGAGACGTTCAACTCCGACTCGCGGATGCCGCTCACAGCAGGGCCTCCTCTGCGCCCGATCCCGGGAACAGTCTGACGAAGTGGGCGATCACGAGGCGCCGCAGAACGCGGCGGCGGTAATCGGCGCTCCCCCGTACATCGCCGATCGGGGTCGTCTCCGCGGCCGCGATGTCCGCAGCCTCTGCTGCAGCCTGTGCGCCGGGCGAGCTGCCTGCGAGGCAGCTTGAAGTCCTTTCGAGCAAAAGAGGAACCGGAGCGACACCGCCCGCCGATATCCTGGCGCGCGTTATGCGGATCGCGCCGCCCTCCGTCCTGTCTGTTTCGAAGACCGCCGCCGTGTTGACCGCCGCGATGTCGAGCGTCCCGCGTTTCGACGCCTTCTCGAAATTGAAAAACTCGATCGGCTTGGCCGCGGGAATCAGCACGGCTTCGATGATTTCGCGCCGCGTATCCTCGCGCCGCGTATCCTCGCGCAGGTCCAGCTTCTTGTATCCCAGGAAAAGCCGCTCGAGCGGTACTTCGCGTCCCTCCCCCCTCCCCCGCAGCCGCACCGAGGCGCCGAGCGCGATGAGCATCGATGTGATGTCGGCGACGGGCGAGGCGTTGGCGATGTTGCCGCCGATCGTCGCCTGTCCGCGTACGAGCGGGCTCGCGAGAAGGTCTTCGAAAGAGGCGATGGAGGGAATAGTTCGACGTACGAGCGGATCGGCGAAAAAATCCCGCCAGGTGACCGCGGCGCCGATTTCCAGCCGCGGGGAGCCGACCTCGGCCTCGACGAGACTGATTCTCAGCAGAGCGTCCTCGCGCGTAAGCAATGCATAATCCTCCCCGAATTCTTCCCGCTCAGGATGAGGATGGCGGACCAGAAAGTCGGTTCCCCCGCCGATCGTCGGATTGAAGGCGGATGGATCCGCCGGCGGATCACCATCACGTGAATATTTTAAAACGGGTAACGCCTTCCCCCGCGCGAAATCGAGCATCGACTGAGGGACAACATGCGCATCGACAAGAAGTCTGAGCCGTTCAAAGGGATCGGCCGGCAGATCCGCGAAGTCGCGGGCAAGTCGAAGCGCAGCGCGCTTTTGCGCTCCGTAGCCTGTGCAGCGGCAGAGGTTCCCCTCGATGGAGGCGAGAACCCGCTCTTCGGTATACGGCGGTCCTTCAAGGAGGAGGCCTGTCAAGGCGATGACGAATCCAGGCGAGCAGAATCCGCACTGACTGCCGTTTTCCTCCAGGATGGCGCGCATCACGGGCGTCAACCTGACCGATTCCCCCGCCGATCCGGGCAAGCCCGCCGCCGACAGCCCTTCGACGGTGACGAGGTGGCGCCCGTCGAGCTCGGCGAGGCTCGTGACGCAGGAGCAGTGGGCGCGATATGAAAACGAAGATGCATCCGCGGCTCGGACGCCGATGAGCACCGAACAGGCCCCGCAGTCGCCTTCGCGGCAGCCTTCCTTGGCGCCCGTGAGCCCCAGGTCTTTTCGGATGAAGTCGAGTGAGGGAACGAGACCATACGATTCTGTTTCTATGAGGCGGTCGTTCGCGAGGAAGCGAATCGTTCGGCTCACCGCGGTCCTCTGCACTGTTTAGATATAGCCTGTCTGCGGCGGGATTGCAAGAAAGGTCATCACTCGAAACGGGCGAACCTAATACGGACGATAGGGCGCTCGGCATCCGTCTCAATATTCCCATTGATGGATTTCGCCTGGAGTTCGATGAAGGCCCGGTCCTTGTCGCTGGGTTCATTGAGGCGCTGTTCCTCGGTTTTGAATTCGAGATCGACGACGCCCGGCGATTCCGAGCTTAGCCATGTGGCGATCGAGTTGTTGTTCCCCAGGTACACATCGATGATGGAATCGATGAGGAGGAGACAGCTGATGGTCACTTCGATCGAATAGCTGATATCCGGATCGACCTTCGCGATATTGATGTTCCTTACGCTGATGCGCTGGTACTCCTGCAGGACCGAGTAAAACGAGATGCCGCGCATGTCCCGCATCTCGTACACGATATTGAAGACCGACATCATCGAGATGAGCTTGTTCGATATGCGATCCTTGATCTCCTTGGAGAAGTCGCGGTCCATCGTCTCGATATTCATGAGGCCGATGACGACCTGGAGATTGTTCTTGATGCGATGGTGGAGCTCCCGTATGAGTTCCTCTCGTATTTCGACCTCGCGGTCGAGCTGGACGATGATCTTGTTCTTGACGCCGAGCTCGCGTTTGATCATGATGAAAAGCAAGAGGCTGGTCACCGCTATAAAGACAATACCCTTTGCGCTGGATACGAACTTGAGAAACGCCTTCTCGCCGAAAACAGTGACGAGGAATATGTCCGAGAGGATGATCCACAGCGTCGAAAAGAGCGCGTAGTATCCGGTGATCCTGAAGGCGCTTTTCATCTATAAATAAGTCTCCCCTCCGCGTCCGGAACGCCGGAAAGCCGGTAAAAGAACGTGTTTATGACATCCCGCCACAGGGCCGCATGCTCCGCCTGGTGCTTGAGGCGGTCGAGAACCGCGGAATACACCTCCTTAGGCAGTCTGCCTTCGAAGGCCCGCCATCGTTCAGGAAGAGCGGCGGCGAATTCTGCCCCCTCGAAATGGGCGTCGTAGATGTGTTGGATCACGGTCTTGCCCGAATGAAGGACATGGCCGTAGGGCACATGATGAAAAAAAAGTAACAGCTCGTCGGGGCAGGTCTCCTTGTGCTCATACAACTCGGCGAGTTCGGGGCGGTACTGGCCCGCGTAGCCCGAACCCGTCGCCTTCGTTCGATCGACGCCGACTCCGTCGCGGTCGGCGAAGTGGTAGGTCCCCCAGCGGTCGTACTCGTAGCCGTCGGGATTGGGGCCGTAGTGGTGGCTGGGGTTGACCATCCACCCGACGCCGAGAGGGGCGGTGTAGGACTCGTAGGCGCGCCAGGTCCCGAGAAGAAACGAGGCGAGCTCTTCGACGAGAGTCTTGTCGGCGCCGAAGCTCAGGGCCGCCCATTCGCGCGCGATATCGGCCGGAGCGAGATCGGGATTCCATGCGAGACGGCCGAAGCCGTACCAGTTCGCCTGCGCTAGATCGTGGCCGCACCAGTTCGGGTCGTCGCCGAGATTCGATACGGCGACAAAGGCATCGACCGAACGCGAGAGCCGGCCGTCGCTTCCTCCGCGGATATCGGTGTCGAGGTATGTCTTCCACTGTTCGGGCAGATAACAGACATGGCGCTGTTGACCGGTGTATTCCTGGGCGGCCTGGAGCTCGAGGGCCTTGGCCGTGCGCGGCATCGCGCCGAACAGAGGCGATACCGGCTCGCGGGGCTGGAAGTCCATGGGACCGTTCTTTATCTGGAGGAGTACGTTGTCGAGAAATCGTCCGTCCAGGGGGCTGAAGTGATCGTAGGCCGCGCGGGCGCGGTCGGTTCTGCGGTCGCGCCAGTCCTGCAGACAGTTGTAGACGAAACAGCGCCAGAGTATTCTGCCGCCGTAGGGTGCGACCGCACGGGCGAGCAGATTCGCGCCCTCGGCGTGGTCGCGGCCGTAGGTGAAGGGGCCCGGTCTGCCCTCCGAATCGGCCTTGACCACGAAGCCGCCGAAATCGGGGATGGCTTTCCATATAACCTGCGCACGCTTTCCCCACCACGCGACAACCCTTGGATCGAGCGGGTCGGCCGTGTCGAGTTCGCCCATCGTGAGCGGGGCGGCGAAGTTGACGCTCAAGAAGAGCTTGACGCCCCAGGACCGCAGCACCGCCGCGATTTCGGCGAGATTGCGCAGACGCTGCGGATAAATGAGTTCGGTTTCGATTCTATGCACGTTGACGTTGTTGATCGCGACCGCGTTGATCCCGATCGATGCCATAAGCCGCCCATACATCTCGAGCCGGGGGCCGGGAGGCAGAATTTTCCCGTCGCGGAAAAAGAGCGAGCGGCCGGCGTAGCCGCGCTCGACCGAACCATCAAGATTGTCCCAGTGATCGATCATGCGAAGCGCTGCGTTCGGCGATTCGGCGATGTGAAGTCCTTCGGGCTTTATTCCCTGCGCAATGATCTGGAGGAGGCGGAAGGCGCCGTACAGCGCGCCTTCGTCACCTCCCGCCGAGAGGCGGACCCAGTCGGGACCGGTCTCGATCTCGAAGGATTCGGTGCCTCCCGGACGCCGCTCGATGACAAGGCCGCGCATCGTCGCTGATCCGGAGCTGCGCCGAGTCGTCGGCTCGATGCCGAGGAGCGAGGAGAGCCCATCCTTGAGCTCGCGCAGCGCCGAGCCAAGAAGCCGCCCTGGACGGCCCTCCGGCGTCGTCATCGTGGAGAGTCTCCGCGACCAGGCGCCGCGCAATTCCGCGTCCCTGATCGGCCGATAGATCAGCCAGGCCGGGCTGAAAGCCGCCTTCGATCCCCTGGAAGCCTCGATGTGGTGTCGCATAACGGTAGATTCCCCTCCAGTTCCTCGTCCTATTCCGCAAAAAGGTCGACGGGCGCAAAGCGATCGACATCGACAAGTCCGCGGTCGGTGATTTTTAGCTTTGGAATGACGGGCAGGGCCATGAAAGACAGCGTCATGAGCGGCGTCCGATTCGCAAGCCCTTCGGCGGCGAAGAGCTCGTCGAAGGCGCGCAGGCGTTCTACCACGAAGTCCGCGCTTCGGTCGCTCATAAGACCCGCGACCGGCAGAGGCAGGTCCAAAACCACATCGTCGCCGACCGTGTAGACCAGCCCGCCTTTGATCTTGTTGAGATGGCGCGCCGCCTTGAATATCGAGCGGTCGTCGACTCCCGCGACGATCATGTTGTGCGAGTCGTGCGAAACCGTAAGCCCCACGGCGCCGCGCTTGATTCCCAAGCCCGCGATGAACCCCTTGCCGATGTTCCCGGAGCCGCTGTGGCGCTCGATGACGAAGATCTTGAGGATGTCGCGTTCTGGATCCGATACGCACAGACCGTTTTCGATTTTGGGCCGGACCAGCGTCTCACCGGTGATAATGGAGTCGCTCTTCGCGACGATAACCCGAATTCGCGCATCGGACACGGCCGCCTTCGCCTGGGCCATGGGAAGGGGGATGCAGAAGTCCTCCTCGGTCAGCCATTTGATGTTCACCGAGTCGCGGGTGGGCGGGACGCGCTCGGGCGTTTCCGCGACGAGCTGGCCTTCTTCCGCGACCACCACGCCGTCCTTGTAGACCGACCTCGGTTTGAATGCCTTCAGCGAGTCGAAGACGACGAAGTCCGCCTTGCATCCGGGGGCGACGGCCCCCATTCCTCGGAGGCCGAACCAGCGCGCGGGGTTCAGGCATGCGATGCGGAAGGCGTCGATCGGATCGATTCCGCCCGCCAAAAGAAGGCGCAGAGCGTGGTCCATGTGCCCCTCGTCCACGAGATCGTTCGGGTGCCGGTCGTCCGAGCAGAGGAGAAAATGCGAAGCAGTCGCCGGCGTCACCGCCGGTAGGAGCTTTCGCAGGTCGCGGGCCGTCGATCCCTCGCGCAGCATGACATACATGCCTTTAGCGATTTTCTCCAAGGCCTCCTCGGGGGTGGTGCATTCGTGATCCGACCCGATACCTGCGGCGATATACGCCGAGAGATTGCCTCCCGAAAGACCGGGCGCATGGCCGTCGACGGGCCGTGCGGCGTCGCGGAAAATAGCGATTTTGTCGAGAAGCTTCTGGTCCTTGTAGAGGACGCCTGGATAATTCATCACCTCGCCGAGACCGAGAACCCGCGGCTCCCTCAGGAAGGGATACATGTCCGAGGCGTAGAGCGCGGCTCCCGCCGTATCGAAGTCGGTCGCGGGCACGCAGGAAGGCACCATGAAATACATGTCGACCGGAAGCCCTTCGCTCGATGCGAGCATGTAGCGCATGCCTTCGTATCCCATGACATTGGCGATCTCGTGCGGATCGGCCACGACAGCCGTCGTGCCGCGGGGCGAGACGATGCGCGCATACTCGGGCGGGGTGAGCATCGACGACTCGATATGGACGTGCGAATCGATGAGCCCGGGCGCCAAGTACATTCCTTTCAGATCGCGTGTCCGCTCGGCCCGCAAACCGTCGTCGATCCCGACCACGCAGCCGCGGTAGACCGAGACGGTCGTCCCTCTCCTTATGGCACCCCCGAGAAGGTCGACCAGGGAGCAGTTGGCCAGATTAAGGTCGCAGGGGACCACCCCGCGGGCGGCGTCGATGAGGTCCTTATTCGTGGTCATGGACGGGCGGCCTCGGATTTCATGCGATCAATTCTAGCCTTCGCGGGGACGAAGGACAATGCTCTTTTCCCTCAAGCATATAGTCGCCCACTGCCGACATTAGAATCGAATAGGACGGTCCGGTTTGACAGTAGCGACGCTGGCATCCTCTGACGACGGACATCGGCTCGTGGGCATACTCGAGGCCCTCGACGCCGCCGGCATCGACGCCTACGCCCTGAAAATACACGAAGGCTGGTCAACACTCGCTCCGGAGAAAATCGTCGCCCGTCTCGAAAAGGCCACGCATTTCTTGGTTGTTGCTTCGCCGTCGAGTCTGGTTTCGGGATGGCTGCCCTTCGCAGCGGGCTTCGGCTATGCACGAGGTTCCGGCATCGCCCTGTTCCGTCTGGACCCCGATCTTCCTCTGCCGAAGATACTCGACAACCTTCCTGTGCTCGACAGCCTGGACGAGCTCGGCGCTTTCTACAAGATCGAGAAGGACGAGTGGCAGGCTCTCGAATGGAGGCGCCAGGCCCGCGCTCGATTGCTCGAGATGGGCATATCCTGTCACGCCGATGCATTGGCGCAGTGCGTCTCAGACGGAGACACCAAGGCCGTCGCTCTCTTCATCGATGCGGGTTTCAACCCCGACACGCGCGACAAGCACGGGGTGCCCCTCCTCTGTCTCGCGACGCGGGCGAAACATCTCGCGGTCGCCGAGCTTCTCCTCGATCGCGGGGCTTCGATCGATATGCAGAGCGAGGACCGCGGATACTCGCCGCTCATGGACGCCGCCCAGGCCGGGGCGGTCGAACTCGCCAAGCTCTTCCTTGAGCGGGGCGCTGATCCGGATTTGGCGAGTAAGGATGCGCAGACCGCTTTAATCGTCGCCGTCGGACGAAACGACGGTGTCCTTTCACGGCTTCTGCTCGAGCACGGAGCCGATCCCGACCTCATCGACAAGCTTGGACTTTCCGCCCGCAAGTATGCGGCTCTTTTCAAGAACGCCGAGATCATATTCATGATCGAATCATTCGCTCCGGCCAAACGAAGCTAGCGGGATTGCCGATCCCTGCCTGGGCCGCCGTGAACTCTGCGCACGGCGTTTTTTTATTGCAGTCAACGCGCGCCTAGGGTATCGTCCTATGAGATGATCGCGATCGAAACTCCGCCCGAAGGTTTTATCTTGACTGTCGACGGCAGAAAAGTCCTGGCTCATACACGGCGCAGCCCCTGTCTCGAACTAGGCCGCGGCGAGAGCATTGTCAAGCAGTCGAGGGGCAGGTTTTCGATCCGCTCGCGGCGCGACGAGTACGTTCATCTGAAGTCGTTCAAGATTGTTGAAAGCTCGGCGGACTTCGTGGTGATCGAATTCGAGGGAATGCTGAGCATGGCGGTCCGCGAGCGAGAGGGTCGGCTCAAGCTGTCGTTCTCGCGGTACGACGCGTCGATCAACCGCTTCAGGCTCAGGATTGCGGCCAGACCGGAGGAATCCATATTCGGCTGCGGCGAACGCTTCTCACGCCTCGACCTCAAGCACCGCCGCATCGCTCTGTGGGTGCGTGAACGCGGTTCTGGGTCGGGGCTCGGGCTCGCTTCTATGTCGGCGCGCCGCCGGGGTGCAGGCGGCGGTATGGACGCATCGGCAAAGGAGATTCCCGCCTTTGTTTCGACCGAGGGCTACTGGTGCATCGTCGACGCGGTTTCGTACTCGGTCTTCGAATTCCGCCGCGCCTCGACAGTCATAGAATCGTGGTCCGTGCCCCGCGAGATTCTGATCGGGTACGGCGCCGATCCCGCGGAATCGACGGCTGCGATGAACAGCTGTATCGGGAAGTCGCCGCTTCCTCCTGACTGGACCTTCGACGGCGCCTGGCTCGGCGTATCGGGCGGCCTTGTGGATTTGGCGGGCGCACTGGGCGCGGTCAAAGAGGCGGGCGCGGCGGTCGGCGCGGTCTGGGTTCCCGACTGGTGCGGGATTCCTTCGACGGCGGGGAGACCGCGCGCAGCCTCGGAATGGAAGGCGGACGAATCGCTGTATCCGCATCTGGCCGAGGAAATCGCGGCTCTGCGCGCGAAGGGTATACGCTTCGTAGGGCGGATCGATCCCTATCTTTCGCCCGAGGGGAGGCTCGGCGAAGAAGCGTCGGCGCGCGGCTTTTGTGTCAAGAACAGCGAAGGTGGGGATTACCTCGTGCCTGCACACGTCTCTCCTGTGGCGATGATCGACCTTACGAACGCGGACGCCTTCGCCTGGATAAAGGGTGTCATCGCGCGCGATCTCATCGGCATAGGTATGTCGGCCTGGGCTGCGGACGGCTGTGAACTTCTGCCTGCTGACGCGCTGCTCTCATCCGGCGAGACAGGCATAGAGGCCCATAACCGTTGGTCGGTGCTCTGGGCGAGGGCGAACCGCGAAGCGATCGAGGAATCGGGCCGGGCCTCTGAGTTATCCTTCTTTGTCAGATCGGCATGGCTCGGGTCGGCGCGATATGCGACATCCTTCGTCTGCGGCGGCCAGCTGCCTGTGCTCGAAGGGGAACGCGGGCTCGAGGGCGCAGTCGTCTCGGCGCTTGCGAACTCATTTTCGGGGGCCGTGTCCTGGCATTGCGAGGCGGGCGGGGGGATTGACGCGCACAGAGGGCCGGAGAACCCGGAATGTCTCGCGCGGTGGATGGAGACGGCCGCCTTTACGCCTCTTTTCAGAACACGAGCGCCCTGCAGGGCCTCGGTGCGGGGCGGGAAGAACACCGAGGTCATGCCCTGGTCCAATCCAACCGCGCTCGCCGTGTTCGCGCGGATGTCGCAGGCGTACGCGGCCTTGAAGCCCTACCATCTCGCGGTCGCCGCGGAATCCGCCGAGCGAGGACTTCCGCCTCTGCGTCATCCCTGGATGCACTATTCTGAGGACCGGAAGGTTTTGCGTCTGTCCCGTCAGTTCCTCTATGGTCGCGATCTCATGATCGCGCCGAATCTCTCAGCCGGCTCGGTGCTTACAGAGTTGTACTTGCCTGAAGACGAATGGGTCCATCTGTGGACCTCGCGAAGCTTTCGGGGCGGCGAAGTTTCGATCGAGAGCCCTTTAGGCTACCCGGCGGTTTTCTACCGCGCGGCCTCACCCTTCGCGTCGCTTTTTGATACGATGCGCCGGACGGGGCGGCGATCGTGAGGATTTCGGTCTATCTTGCGGCGGCGGTCATTCTCGCAGGCAACGCCGTCCTCTCGCTGGGCAACAGCCTTCAGAAACTCAATATCGGCTGGATGAATAGGGACACAGCTCCGGGGCGATCCCGTTCGATTCTTTTCTTTGGCTGGCTTGCGGGCTTTCTCATGATGAACTCGGTGCCTGTTTTTCAGTTCATCGCACTGCTGGGACTGCCGGCCAATGTCGTCGCCGCCTTCGCGGGATCAAATGTCGCCTTTACGGCGATCTTCGCACGTTTGCTTCTGGGCGAGCGGCTCGGTCTGCGCCGTGCGCTCTGGACGCTCGTTCTGTTCGCGGCCATAGCGGGAGCTGGACTTTTAGGACGGGGCTCGGCAAGCGAATCGAGTTTTTCACCACCGGCCCTCTTCATTTTTTTCGGGTTGCCAATTCTGGCGGCGCTGATTCTCCTTCTGATGTATAGGGACAGAGTTCGGATGCATGGGGACAGAGCTCGAGGGCTTGGTATGGGTGGGGACAGTGCTCGAGGAGACAGTATGGAAGGGGACAGAGCCCTAAGTGGTGGGGACAGTGCTCGGTGGAACTATCTCGCGCCGTTTTTTGCAGCTGTATCGGGATGCTTCGGCGGCTACATGGTCATTGCTATGCGCGCTCTCCAACTGGATACGGGAGCAGCTCTGTCCCTTGCCTGGCTCTCCTCGCCATACCTCTATGTCTTTCTTGTCTGTGGCTGTGGAGGTTTTTCGATTGTTCAATTAGCATATAAGGAAGGCGAGATGGCCCGGGTCGCCCCCGCGCTATATGGAATACAGGTGCTTTGGCCGGCTGTCGCCTCGTATTTTGTCTTTAACTCGCCATTTGTCGCACTTCAGGCCACTGCCTTCTTAGTCGTGGCAGTCTCGGTAGTGGCGATAGCGGGGGATCGCAACGCCACAACGGCGTAAAGAGCGAAAACGGACACGGTCCTCTATCTGCTTAATGTCGGCTTGCACTGAGCGGGCTTATGTAAGGAGTAGCTGCTCGTGCGCTGGGAAAAACGGCATCAACCAGACAGCCGTCTTCTCAACAATATCCCGGCATCCCGTTTGGTTGTGCCACAGCCCGCTCCAGCGCCATTTTCGTCGATCCTTCACCCGGCCCGCTTTTACCGGATTGTCGTCGATGTACTCGAAGACCTGCAGAAACTCCCGCAGGCTCGCAATGATCCGCGAAAAGAACCGGTCGCCCCAGACATGTCCCGTATAGCCCATAATCTTGTTAAACGCCATCGCGAACACGCTCAGAATCCACTGCATGATCGCCGATAGGCTTTCGCCGTTTCCTGGCTGAATCACGAAATGAAAATGATTGCCCATGATGCAGAAATTCTCCAGCCGGAAATCGTATTTTGCCTTCGCACGTTTCACTACCGATAAAAAGAGCTCTTTCATGGTATTCGAATCAAAGATCATTTCCTTTCGGTTCGCCCGCGCCGTTACATGGTAGCGGGCTCCGTCCTGTAATTCGCGAGGATGTCTCATGTCTCTGATACGCTTATCGCTATGGTCGTTGATTGAAAATGGCACTCACAACAGCACCGCCGACAGCACCGCCGCCGCAGCACTGTCCCCATGCCTATCTATCTTGATATTTTGTTTGAGTAACTATATATTGTTAGTGATGTATCAAGAGCTTCTCTCTCCGCGACTTGGATATCTCATAGACAGCTACCAAGCAAAGTTTTTCGACAACCCCGACAATGGTTTTTCACTATTCGAGACAACACTGGACGATGAAGCCCTCATCAGGCGTCTCGAAAAAGCCCTTTTTGACGGGGAGCCCTACAATCCGAGGTTGGAAGAATGGTCTCCTGAATTCCGTAAGCAGGTTGAATCAGGGTCTATTCTACTGTAAAAATAACGCACGAGTATCAGGCCGCTCGTGTGATCGCGGCCGAGCCCCTACACTGCGCACGAAGAACGGCTCCTTGAAGAAGATCGGCTGCTGGACCGTTCCCTCGCACATCACAGCAGAATGCATCTCGGGCACCATCAGACTGGATTTCACCCAAGCGCACTGTAGCCACAGCGAAGTTGCCGTCGATGTCAGCGCTCGCTCGGGTACCGTTCTCATCATCGTCCCCAATGGCTGGGGGGTAAATTTCGACCAGGTCTCGGCCACCAGCGGTAGCGTCATCAACAAAGTAGGGGAACTGGCAGAACCGGGATGCCCCATCCTGCGCGTCAAAGGCAAGGTTCTCTCGGGTCTCATCAAGGCTCGCTATCCCCGCCGCAGTTTTCGAGATTGGCTTCGGAGCTTTAGCAGATAAGGTTAAGTATGGGCAACTCCTCACCGGCCCTCCGGCCCTGACACTTAGCTGAACACCTAATTGAGCGAAATGAGCAGTTCGAGCACTGTTCACAACGGTTCGAGCACTGTCCCCCACGGATCCAGGAACGCAAATAAACTAAGGCCGGTAAAGCAAAACACTCGCCATAGCCTCGATGGCCCGGCCTTCGCCGACCGCGTCCATGCCTTCGGCCGTCTTGGCCTTGAAGGAGACGGCACAGCGAGCGACTTCGAGACAGTCTGCGATTGATCCGCATATCACGCCACGATGCGGGCCGAGACGAGGCCGCTCCAGGACCACGGTGCAGTCGATGTTACCGATCTCCCAGCCAGATGATCGGACTAAAGCGGCGGTACGGCGAGCGAGGTCGCGCGAGTCGGCACCGCGCCAGTTTTCGTCTGAAGGGGGGAAATATGTCCCAATGTCGCCTAATGCGGCCGCGCCAAGGATTGCGTCGATGACCGCGTGTAAGAGAACGTCGCCGTCGGAGTGGGCATCCTCGCCAAGCTCGCTCGGTATTTCGATGCCGCCTATCATAAGGCGACGGCCAGGGACCAGGCGGTGTAGGTCCCAGCCTTGGCCTATGCGGAAAATCACGGAGTCTAAAGCCCCGCCAGGGCTACCTTCGAGGGAGGCTGTCCTCACGTTGCGGATCTGTCCCCAAGGGGGTATCGGTGCAGCCGCCCCTTTCAGCGGGGCCTGTCCCCGGGTTTTCACCCGGTCATCGCCTTTACCTTCATCCTGGTCTGTCCCCATCGGATCGGCGGTGCCCACCACCGGGTCTGTCCCCACCGCGTCGGCGGTCTCCTCCAGATCGGCGCGAATCGTGATCTTGCGGTTCGCCTGGTCGCCCGGTATCCATGCGACCGGGCCGATATAGCGGTCCCAGAGCTCAGCGTCGTCGGTGCAATCCACGCCTTCGGCCGCTGCGCGGCGGTGGGCTTCGAGGAGGGGACAGAGCCGGAAGCCCTGGGGTGTTTGGACTCCGCCCAAGGACGCTCGTGGCGGATGCCGTTTTATAAGTCCTTCGGGGCCGAGTTCCTTCGGCGTGTCGATGAGGGGGACGACAGGTACGCAGGCGCCCTTCTCGGCGGCGCCCGCGGCGATGCTGAAGACGAGGTCGGATGTAACCCAGGGCCGTGCGCCGTCGTGTACCAGGACGACCGTCGAATCCAAAGAGGATTCGACGGTATGCGGAACGCTTTGCGTTCCGCCCCAATCCGGGAAGGCGGCGCCGTCGCCGCGCACCGACGGGGCCGAGAGGATCGCGGCCGCAGCCTCGAGACCGGCGCGGACCGAGTCGCGTCGGGTTGCGCCGCCCGCGATCACGGAAAAGTGTCCTGACCCGAGCTTGTCCAGTGCGCTGCGGCTTGCATCGGAGAGTGCCGAAAGAAGCTCTGCTTCGCGGCCGGGCGGGGCGGTGATGACGAGCGCTTCGAGGCCGGGAAGGTCCAAAAATGGGGACAGAGCTCGATCGAGGACCGTTCGGCCGCCCAGACGGACAAGTTCTTTCTTCCCGCCGCCGAATCGTTCACTCAAACCGGCCGCGGTAAGGACGACTGCGATTCTGGTTTTCGAATGCGCCATCACCTGCGTTCCAGTCCGGAGCCCGGTTTGCGACCAGGCCCGCGAGGGATATTTGGAAGAAGGGGGTGCGGGGGAGAGGAACCTTTGTGAAAGGTTCCGCCCCTCGCTCAGCTCTCCAATCGAGCTCTGATAAGTTCGGCGATCTCTTCTTTATCTTTATTGAGCGAGAATGATATCTCGTCCTGGAGGAGGTTGAGGGCCGAATCGTACAGCTTGCGTTCGAGGATGGGCAGTTCCTTGATTTTGGAGCGGTGATAGAGCGAGCGGACGACCGAGGCGATATCCAGGACCGAGCCTTTTTTCAGAAGGTCGAGGTTCATCTGGTAGCGCAGTTTCCAATCCGAGGGGATGGGCGCGTACTCTTCCGAAATGAAAGCGAGGGCTTTTTCCGCCTCGTCCTTGGGCACGATCGGCCTGATGCCGAGTTCCCGCGCCTTGTCCACGGGCACCATAACGGTCATGTCGGAAAAGTCGAGGTAAATGGTATAGTAGAGTTGCTTGGTGTCTTTGAAAACCTTCTCGGTTATCTCCATTATTTTCCCGACACCCTGGCTCGGATATACAATATGCTGATTGACCTTGAACTCTGTGCGGGGAGCCTTCTCCATAGATTGGTCACAATAGCAGAAAATGTGCAAAAAGTCAAATATACCCATGCTTCGCATGCATATCCTTGAAGGAGCGACTCTTGCGGAGCCCGCTCGCTGTGGCTAGAGTTCGGTTATGGAAAACGTCCGGCGTCGCCCGCTCGTCTCAGTGCTCGCTTTCCCGCTTTTGATCTTCGCGATCCTGGTTTGTTGCTTTGTGTTCCGTTCTCAAATTGCACTTTTTTTGCGAGATCGGGAGCTTCTACGCGCCTGGATTCTTTCGTTTGGTATGTGGGGGCCGGCGGTTTTCGTCGCTCTACAGGCTCTGCAGGTTATCGTTTTCGTCGTGCCGGGCGAGTTCATCCAGATCGCGGGGGGCTATGTCTTCGGTCTGTGGCTCGGGAGCTTGTATACCGTTGTTGGCATCATCATTGGATCGACTGTCAATTTTTTCGCAGGCAGAATTTTGGGCAGGCCTTTCGTCGAGTCTATCTTCGATAAATCTAAGATTGAATCGGTCGAGCGCATCACTGGATCAGGAAAGGGCGCCGCGGGTTTCTTTTTGCTCTATCTCATTCCGGGTATGCCGATTAAGGATCTCCTCTGCTATGTCGCGGGGATTTCCACACTCAAGCTTTTCGTGTTTCTCGGCGTGTCGATGATGGGGAGACTCCCGGGGATCGTCGGCTCGGCGCTGATCGGCGACGCGGCCTACGGCGGGCGCTGGACGCTTGCCCTGATCGTCTTTGGAGCCGCCGCCGCTCTTTTCGCCCTGGGGCTTGTATTCAAGGAACGAATTCAAAAAACTCTAACACGCATTCTTCATAAATCGAACCATGACTAGCGTGATGATATGGTGCCGTCTTGGGCATGTCTTCGCAGATACTTTTATATAAGGAGACCTCGAAAAACTTCAGTTTTTCGAGGTCAAGCTCATAAACGTAACCTTAAAAACCAGCCTGGTTTTAGAGGTTCCCATAAAAACCTGTGTCACGTGCTATGAGCGCTCGGTTCCCTGTTGTCATCGTTGATGGGCTGAAGCATCAAGAACAAAACGAGGAACATGCACAGTCTCAAGCTGAAACCCACAAGAAAACCACGCAACTGGATTAGCTCTATAAGAGGGCGTTTGACCAGAAAGGTAAAGCCTACAGACAACGAGCTCACTGCAGTCGGTATGAACAGCATGTGAAGCTTACGGGAATAATACCGCAAGCGTGCATTCGGAAGTAGTGCCGCAAGTAGGGGCGTAGTTGCTATGAGGATCGAGTATACAAGAATGGTGAGCAGCTCACGCGCCTCATAGCCGGCGACGAGTAATCCAATTTTCTCACGGATGTCTAGACCGTAGAACACGACCGCCGAAATGCATCCGGCGATTACGAACACAAGATTGGGGATAAAGGATCCGCTTCTCTGTTCTTTTTTCTGTAGAATGAGGAGTGGCAGGGGGATCGGTGTGAATGTTGTCAGCCCCCAGATGAGTGCTGGAAAGATTCCTAATGATCCTTGTTCGCTTCCCATGTAGTAGGGCCAGGAGAATGCTCGATTCAAAATGTTCCACAACACTCCGCCCGCTGTTGCGGCGAAGAGCGCACCTATCGTGGCTAGTAGAAAAAAGTGTGTATTCCCCTCGATTCTGCACTCATACGGTGTGGTAACGTCCGCCATCGTGGAGAGATGGAGACATTCAAAAAGAAGGGCGTCGAGGGTCTGCACCGAAAGTACTTTTGTGCGCAGTTCAGAGCTGAGGTCGAGCGTTTCGATGAGCGACCTTAGGTGTTTTTCGAGGACGGCCTTCCTCCCTTCGGATATCTGTTCGGAAATAACCGATATGAGTTTTGGGTAGTAATAAGCCGGCGGGACCGATGATCCTGAGCGCCATTTGTACATGAGACTCCGTTCTCGGTTCAATTCTAGCGCGAAGGTGGAGGGAGGTATCCCTGTATCGTCCAGTATTAAGCGGAACAGCTGGGCGAATGAAATGATTGGATGAATGTTCTTGATTGCTTTGTTCAACGGTTTTTCCACACATGTTCTCCGGTGTTTCCACCACATCATGTGCTTTCAAGATTACCATACAAAAGATTATACGCAAAGTCGCCGCAGTGAAAGGAGGAAGTAATCTATGAATATTGCATCATCGGCTCATGGTAGGTATGGGAGTTTGAGGGGGATGGTTCACGACCGCCGTGCTCTGGTCGTGGTCATGGCCCTTTTCGTTGTGATTGGAGCTTGGTCAGATACTGAGGAGGGGAATGCCTTTCCGCGCGGAGTCGTCGCGGTCGGCTTCCAGCGCGCATGCTGGACGGCCTGGGGCCCTTCCTTGGAAATCGACGCCGCCCTGCCTGGATTCGCTCGTTTTTTGAGTCTTGAAGCGGTATTCGGAATCGTGCCGAATTGGGATTCCTGGGACTCGGAGTACTACGACGCCTATGCGCTCAGGACGTATTTCCGTCCGCTCATCTTCGGCCGCAGCAACCTTTATATCGTAGGGATGTTCGGTTCGGCTGCGTTTTATGAAGGATGGGTATACGGTCGCTGTTATATACTGGGTGCCTATGCTGGCGGCGAACTCGATTTCCGCAGTCTTGGTATAGAGATTCCAATTACAATCAATGTCGAGGGCGGCTATGAGTACAAGGTCGGCTATGCATATCCCTATGGATACCCGACCTTCGGCCTCGGAGTCCGGTATTGGTTATTGACGAAGTGACACTGACGTGAGGAAACCGTCGTTCTCCGTTCACCGACACAGACAAATGTATCTCGATTCAGAAACCCGGCGCATTTTTGTCTGTTAGCCGACGCTAACGGCGCGTAGACATCGCTTGCGCAGGTGGCCGTACAATTCTATAATCCTTCTCCGAATGGGGAGTAGCTCGTCCGCGCGTCGGGCGCGGACGGATCGGATCGACATCACGGCACGAAGCCTCGGCCTCCTGCCCGGTCCGGTTCAGCGTAGCACCTGAGCAAGACCTTCGTCCGGGCATCGCCCCCTCGCAATGCCTGAACGGAGGTCTTTTTTTGTGCCGAGAGAAAGGAAGGATGTATGGAACTGTGGCATGCGAAGACGGCTGCGGACGTTGCGGCGGCGCTTGGCGTGGATCCCGGGAAAGGGCTTTCATCGGATGAAGCGGCGAAACGTCTCGAAAAATACGGACCGAACCGCCTGGCCGCGAAAAAAGGTAAAAGCCTTTTCGTCCGGATTGTAGAGCAATTCCAGGATTTTCTCATTTATATCCTTCTGGCCGCCGCTGTCATTTCGATACTTCTCGGTGAGATATCCGACGCGGTTATCATCCTTATGGTCGTCGTCATCAACGCTGTTGTGGGCGTGGTCCAGGAAGCCAAGGCCGAGAAGGCTCTGGAGGCCTTGAAAAAACTTTCAGCCCCGCGCGCCGTCGTTGTTCGGGACGGCACGCCGCGGGAGATCGACGCCGACCAGGTGGTCCCCGGCGATGTCGTCATGATCGACGCCGGCCGCATCATCCCCTGTGATCTGCGGTGGCTGGAGGCGGTGAATCTCAAGGTCGAGGAGGCCTCGCTGACCGGCGAATCGGTCCCGGTCGAAAAGTCGGCCGACGCTGTGGTTGACGCCGAAGCCCCGCTCGGCGACCGCGTGACCATGGGTTACGCCTCGACGATGGCGACCTACGGGCGCGGCCTGGGCGTCGCGATCGGGACGGGCATGGACACCGAGCTGGGGCGCATCGCGACGATGCTTGAAGAGGAGCCCGAGGAAGCGACGCCGCTCCAGAGAAAGCTCGACGATTTCGGGAAGAAACTCGGCATCGCCATTCTGGCGCTCTGCGGCCTCATGTTCGTCCTCGCCGTCGGCGAAGAGCTTATCAAGACCGGCGCGATACCGCAGACGCATATATTTGAGTTTTTCTTAACATCCGTCTCACTTGCGGTCGCCGCCATCCCGGAAGGCCTTGTCGCGATCGTGACGATCGTGCTCGCCATCGGCGTGCAGATGATGAGCAGGGAGAAGGCGATCGTCCGCCGCCTTCCCGCGGTCGAGACCCTGGGCGCGGTGACGATGATCTGCTCGGACAAGACGGGAACCTTGACGCGCAACAAGATGTCGGTCGTCGAGTGGTCGGCCGACGGGCTGCGGGGCGGCGACGCGGCGCTCGACGCCGGCCGACCTGGGCTGAGGCGCTTCTTGGAGGTCTTCGCGCTGTGCAATGACGCGAGTCTCGGTGCGCGCGGGTCCGAATCCGCGATCGAGGACGCGACGGGCGACCCGACCGAGATCGCCCTGCTCGAGCTCGCGCGCCGCGGCGGCATCGTGAAAGAAACACTGCTGGCCGAGGCGCCGCGGATCGGCGAGCTTCCCTTCGATTCAGACCGCAAGATGATGAGCACGGTTCATGCGTTTGGAGGCGAGCGACTGGTCATGACCAAGGGTGCGGCCGACCGATTGCTCGAACGCTGCGCCTGGGTTATGGAGAACGGGGAAAGTGTCCCGCTCGACGCGGGGCGCAGGGAAAAGATTCTTTCCGAGGCAGAGGCCATGGCCGGCCGCGCGCTGCGCGTTCTCGGCGCGGCGTATCGGCCGCTGGGGGTCGGCGAGAAGGCGGAAGGGCATGCGCTCGAGCGCGACCTCATCTTTCTGGGCATTGCGGGCATGATCGATCCGCCTCGTCTGGAGGTGAAACCTTCGATAGAAATCTGCCACCGCTCGGGCGTCGGAGTCGCGATGATCACCGGCGACCACAAGGCGACGGCCTTGGCGATCGCGCGGGACCTGGAGATCGCCAAGGATGCGGACGAGGCTCTTTCCGGCTCGGAGATCGACGAGCTCGGCGAAGCCGAACTCGCCGCGAAAGTCAAAACCGCGCGCGTCTTCGCCCGCGTCTCGCCCGAGCACAAGGTGCGCATCGTCAAGGCCTTCCGCGCGCAGGGTCACATCGTCTCGATGACGGGCGACGGGGTGAACGACGCGCCGAGCCTGAAGGCCGCCGACATCGGCGTCGCCATGGGCATCACGGGCACCGACGTGTCCAAGGGCGCTTCCGACATGATCCTCGCCGACGACAATTTCAAAACCATCGTCAAGGCGGTGGAGCAGGGCCGCAACATCTACAACAACATCAAAAAAGCGATTCTCTACCTGCTGTCCTGCAACGTGGGCGAGGTTCTGGCGGTGTTCTCCGCGGTCTTGGTCGGAACCTACATTCCGCTTTTACCTGTGCATATCCTCTGGGTCAACTTAGTAACGGACACCTTCCCCGCGCTCGCCTTGGGTATGGACAAGGGCGATCCGGACATCATCAAGGAGCCGCCGCGGGACCCCAAGGAGAGCCTTTTCGCCAAGGGCGGCGCGGCGTTTATGGTTCTGAACGGTCTTTTCGTCGGAGCATTGACCATCGCCGCCTTCTGGATCGGCATCGCCAGGGCGGAGATTCTGGGCATGGACGAGGAGACGGCGGTCGGATTCGGCCGCACCATGGCTTTCTGCACCCTCAGCCTCACCCAGCTTTTCCACGCCTTCAACCTGCGCAACTGGAAGAAATCTTTGTTTTCGATCGGCGTTTTTTCCAACAGGTGGCTCATCGGCGCCTTTGTTGTCGGCGCCATACTGCAGTGCAGCATCGTGCTCATCGAACCTCTGGCTGGTTTCTTCAAGGTGCAGATTCTCGACGGTGTCGAATGGTTCTGCGTACTCGCTCTTGCGGTATCGCCCATCGTCATCAATGAAATCGTCAAGCTCGGCGCTCGAATCAGATCGAGACTGTCGTCGAGCACCAGGCGGTGATGGTATTATTGAGATATGCGCACGATCATCGAAAACGACGAGTCAGGCATCTCGCTCGTCTTCCCGCGTTCTTCGATAAAAGGCATGGCCGGGGCGATGGCCGCCTCCCTGACCGAGGAAGGCAGTCGTGTTTCCGCGTCGCTTCGACGCGAGGAGTGGCGTTTCGAGTCCATCGAGGATAAGGGTGAGGAGACCCACCTGAGAGGTCCGCGCTTTGTGGGCAGGAGTCTCGATTCTGCCGAGTCCCTTGAGGATGGCATGCAGCTCCTGCGATCGGCGGCGCGCGCGCTCGAGTTTCTATCGCGTGAGGGCCATCTGCAGCGGGGCTTGGTCTCGACGGGTATTCTGATCGGTCCTGAAGGCGATGTACTCGTACTGCCCGCAGGCCCGGTCGCCAGAGCCCTCGCCGCGCAGCGCCCCGACGTGCGGGCTGCGGCCGCCGCCCGGCTTGTCCACCCCCGCTCGACAAGCGCGGAGGCCGACGCTGTTTTCCTGCTCGCGCAGGCGGCGTATCGTTTCGCTTCGGGCTCCGCGCCTTATCCGCGCGAGGCGGCTGACGCGAGCAGCTCGGCTCCTCCTTCGCCGCCGGTGCTCGGCGCGAAGTTGGCCGCGCCCCGCCTGAATCCCGAACTCGCTTCGTTGATCGACCGAAGCCTTGCGGAACCCGCCTCGGTGAGTCTTCTCGAGTGGCGCGTCGCCCTCGACGAGGCGGCCGAGCGCGGCTGGCTCCGCCATCTTTCCCCCGACGAGGGGACAGAGCTCGCCAGGCTGCGTGAGGAGGCAGTCCAGAAGGCGCGAAGGAAGGATGCTGTCTCGACCTTTTTCCGAAAGTACGGCCTCATGCTGGGAGGCATCGCCGCCGGAGCCGCGCTTCTCGCGGTCATCACGGTATCGACGATACGCGCCCGAAACGACGGCCCCGACCTTTCTGCTCTTTCGCCGCGGCAGGTCGTCGAGGCTTATTACCACGCCCTCGACAGTCTCGATATCGAGACCTTGGAGGCTGCTGCGGATAAAAAGGCCGCCGCCGCTGATTCCACCATCGTTACAAATCTTTATATTCTGACGCGGACGCGGCTCGCCTACGAGGGCATCGACTCCATGGTCTCGGCCTCGAAGTGGAAGGCCGCGGGGATGCGCCCCCTTAATGAGGGGGAAATACTCTTCGGCGTCACCGATCTGGTGCTCAAGGAGGATGTCTCAGCCTCATCCGAGGAACTCGGCTCACGCCGCTCGATCAGCGCTTCGTATTCGCTGTGGTATATAGAAAGAGACGAGGGGGAGTGGGGGACGTCCGCGAAGGTCGTCGAAGACAAGAGGGTGGACGATCTCGTTCTGGAAAAAACGAAAAAGGGCTGGAGGATCGTCGAACTGACGCGTCGGCCGGGCTAACGTTTTCCTTTGCCCGCGCGGGCCCAGCCCCCCTCCCCGGTCATGATCGGCGCGATGCGTTTCCAGGCCATCTCTTCTTCGAAGCTGAGACTCGCGCGCCGTTCCTCGGTCGAGAGCTTGAAAGAATCTATGTAGCGCACGATGAGGTCGCGAAAGGCCTGCGTCTTCGAGCGGTGCAGTTCGAACAGCCAACTCGGCGCGTCGCGGCGCCGCGCGACGACTGCGGCCAGATGCGGAAGACAGAGCCCCTGCGAGGATTCTAATCCGGCCCGCATGTCATCTTCATCCAGAAAATCGGCGACCAGTCCGACGAAGCGCGATTCGGCGTCGCGCTCGTGGTCGCAGGCGACGCAGGATCCCTCGTTGACGCGCGGGGCCTTCCCCGCGGACAGTTCGGCGACCGCGGCTTCCAGCACATTGCGGTATACGATCGCCGCGCCGAGCCCGTCGCTCTCGGTCGAGCAGAGCATGTGCGCGTGCCGCCCGCACAATCCGCGCTCCGCGTCGAAGCGGTGCCTGAGCGGTCGGTCGTTCGCGCTTTCGTACAGAAGGTTTTCGAACCATTCGTCGAGCGACGCCGCCGTCTGCGCGCAGATGGGACAGCCGGGACCGGAAAGCGATTTGATGAATGTGAAGTATGGCAGGTGCTTTTCGGGTTTCCCTTTTCTGTTCATAGGTTTCGGAACTCCTCGGTCGGCGCTGGGACCAGTCTACCTGCGGCGAGGGCTCTGTCAATGGGTCGTCCGAAAAGCAGCCCCAGGTGCGGACGACCTGTTTACTCGCGCCGCGACCGGCCCTATCATGACAGACAAGGGGACGTCGAAACAATGATGATGCCGCACAGGACAAGGTCCGCCGCGATCTACCGCTGCGCCGTCCTTGCCCTGAGCTACAGTCTCGCGCTCGCCTTGTACGGGACCGTCTCCCGCGAAGCAGGGGCGAAAGCCTACTTCGCCGAGACCTATTTCGGTTGTATCTGTGTTTCGGCGGCCCTGAGCGCGCTCGCCCTGGCGCTCAAGCCGGGCATGAGGCTCCTTTCGCTTTTTTTTCTGCGCGTCTATCTCATTATCATCCTTGGATACAGTATCGAGTCCTTCCTCTCGGTGAAGCTGGTACTTGGTATCGGTCTTATGGTGGAGTTCTGTCTCGCGCTCCCCTTCCCCCTCTGCCTTGTCCTATCGTGCTGCGCAACGGTCCTTCTCGCGGCGGCCCAGGCCCTGCCGCTCTTTTTCGGCCCCACCGCCCTCGCCGAGGCGCCGCGGCCGGCCGGGCTCGACGAGACGGCGGCGTTTTCGTTCGTTCTTCTTTTTTCGGCCGTCTCGACGGCCCTTGTCGCGCGCTCGGAGGCGAAGCGCGCCGAACTCTCCGACCTTGTCCGCGTCCAGGAGGCGAATTTGGACGCGTTGGCTGAAATCAATCGTAACCTTCAGGGCTATGCGAGGACGGTCGACGAGGAGTCCTCAGAACGTGAGCGCAACCGCATAAGCCGCGAGATACACGATATTTCCGGCTACATTTTCACGAACATCATCGCCCTCATGGACGCGGCGGGAAGCATGCGCGGAGACGACCCGGCCGGCCTTACTGATATTATTGTAACAGCACGGTCCCAGGCTCAGGAGGGGCTTCGCGAGACGAGAGCCGCGCTCAGGAGATTGAGGAGCGAAAAAAGCGCGCCTATGGACAGCGCGCAGACGATATACAAGATCGTCTCGATTTTCAGAAAGATCGCCGGCATAGAGGTCGAGTTGAACCTCGGTAATCTGCCGCGCTTTCTTTCGCATGACCTCAATCTCGCCCTCTACCGCACCGTGCAGGAGGCTCTGACGAATGCGATCCGCCACGGGAAGGCCAGTTTCGTTCGAGTCAACTTCTGGGTCGCCGAGGGGGGGGAGCTCAGGCTTACGATCACTGACAACGGCAAGGGCGCCTTCGAGATCGTCAAGGGCATCGGGCTTACGGGCATGGACGAGCGCTTCGGCGCCCTCGGTGGAAGGGTCGAGATAGGGCGGGCCCCGGAGGGCGGTTTTTCGCTGTCGGTCTCGGTCCCGATCGCGACCGCCGAGCCCTGATGCGGGGCTGTTGCATATTCCGCGGCGGGGGTGTAATGAATCGCATGGACCATATCCGCGTTCTCATCGCCGACGACCAGAGCCTTTTTCTCGAAAGTCTTTCGACCTGCCTGCGGAATTACGCCGACGATATCGAAGTCGTCGGGCTTGCAAAGGACGGCGGGGAGGCTCTGGAGCTCGCCGCGAAGCTCGACCCCGACGTCGTCCTCATGGACGTGCACATGCCGGTGATGGACGGCGTCGAGGCGACGAAGCGGCTCGTCAAGGAGCGGCCCGGCGTCAAGATTCTCATCCTGTCCACCTACGACGAGGACGAGTATGTCCGCAACGCGCTGGGGCACGGAGCCTCGGGCTACCTGCTCAAGGACATCTCCCCGACCGAACTGATCGCTTCGATCCGCGCGCTCAAGTCGGGGGCGGTTCAGATATCGCCGCAGATCATCGCAAAGCTCATGCAGGGGCTGTCGGCCGAGGAGCCGACCCCGGTCCGCGAACTCGCCGAACGTTTCGAGTGGTTCGAAAGCCTGACCCGCAGGGAGCGCGAGATATTCACGCTTATCGCGACGGGCTACGACAACGCGCAGATAGCGGAAAAACTGCATCTCGCGGAGCACACGGTCCGCAATCATGTGAGCATGATCTACTCGAAGCTCGATGTGCAGGACCGCTTTCAGATAATCCAGATGGCCAACAAGATCCATTTCCACGAATAGACAATCCGACGGCCGGGACAAATGACCCGGCCTCTGTACCGGCTTTTTGTGATTCTTGTCTCTTGCGTCCGCGGCGATCCGGTCTCAGGATAAGCTCCGTTCGAATGCATGGCAAAGCAGCAAAACAAAGGAGGCCTTCCATGAGGAAAGGTTTGACGCTGATGCTCGCGTTTGTTCTCGCCGCGGCGCTGGTCCCCGGACTTACGGCCGCGGACAAGGTGACGGTATGGTGCTGGGATCCCAATTTCAACGGCTACTCGATGAAGGCGGCCGCCGCCGTGTACGCCAAGACGCATCCGGGCTTCGAGCTCGAGATCGTCGACATCCCCGACGCCGAGATTCAGGGGAAAATCACCGCGGGCATGCAGGCCGGCGGCGCGGGTCTGCCCGATATCTATCTCTGCCAGGATTTCCGCCTTGAGCAGACCCTCCAGGACTATCCCAAGGGTTTTGTGGACCTCAAGGCCGAGGGTATCGACTTTTCAAAGTTCGCCGCGTACAAGGTCGGCCCCCTGACGGTCGGCAAGGGCGTGTACGGCATTCCATTCGACACCGGTTCGACGGGTCTGTGGCTCCGCGCCGATTATCTCAAGGCGGCGGGGCTCAAGCCCGAAAGTTATCAAAAAGAAATGACCTGGTCCGAGGTCATCAAGCTCGGCGAGATCGTCAAGGCGAAGACCGGCAAACCGCTCATCGCGTATGAATCGGACAGCTTCGACACCCTCCGCATCATGGTGCAGTCCGCGGGCGGCCAGTTCTTCGATGAGAAGGGCAACCTCTCGATCAGAACCGAGCCCATCCGCAAGTCGCTCGAGATACTGAAGACCATGAACGACAAGGGGCTCTTCTACATGTCCGAGGGCTGGGGCAACTGGGTGGATTCGATCAACAACGGCCAGGCGGCGGGCTTCCTCAACGCGATCTGGATGGTCGGCACCATCAAGTCCAAGCCCGAGAACAAGGGTAAGTGGATGGTCGTTCCGACGCCGCGCCTCGAGGGCGTCAAGGGCGCCGCGAACGCATCGAACAACGGCGGCTCGAGTTGGCTCGTCTGCGCGGCGGGACCGAACAAGAAGCTCGCCATCGACTTTTTGAAGAATACCTGGGCTTCGGACAAGCCCGAGGCATTAGCTTTTTATAATGACATACTGAAGGCCGCCGGAGCCATGGGGACCTTCCTGCCCTCGCAGAAGCTGCCGAATTACACGGCCAAGGACGAGTTCTTCTACAACAGCCAGGCCTTCAACAAGGATTTCGCGGCATGGCTCGAGAAGGTGCCGCCGCTGAGGTATACCGCGAACTACCAGACGATGCGGACGGCCCTCTTCAACGCGACGCTCCTGTACTTCCAGGGCAAGATCAAGTCGATCGACGAGCTTCTGACCGCCGCCGAGAAAGAGTACAAGCAGACGGCCGGTCTGTAGGGGCCTGCTTGAGGGGTGAGCGGGATGCACGGCGCATCTTGCTCACCTCGGCGGTTTTTTGCTCGAGGCAGATGCCGGAAGGAGAGGGCGGGTGAACAAGCGTGGATCGTACTATCGCTACTTGAATCGCGTCGGCTGGCTCTGCGTCGCTCCGGCCGCAGCGCTCTTCGGCGTATTCATGCTGTATCCTATTCTCTCGTCCCTCTACTATGTGACGCGGAAATGGAAGGGCGCGACCGACTCTTTTGTAGGTCTGGGGAATTTCGCGCGTATGTTCCGCGATTCGTACTTCTTCCAGGCGCTCGGCCACAATTTCATTTACATGGCGGTGCAGATCCCGCTCATGATTTTCCTCGCCCTTGTCCTCGCGGTCATCCTGAATCAGGGGATCAAGCGCCTGCGCGGCGTCTTGCGGACTATTTATTTTTTACCCTGCGTCACGTCCCTCGTCGCGACCTCGGTTCTTTTCAAGATTCTTTTCCAGACCAACGGTCTTTTGAACAACCTCATGCAGAACCTCGGACTTCTTTCCGAGCCGATCGGCTGGCTCACCAGTCCCTTCTGGGCCAATGTCACCATTATTTTCGCGATGACCTGGAGATGGACCGGGTACAATATGGTCTTCTTCCTCGTGGGACTGCAGAGCATCGACACCGAGATTTACGAGGCCGCGGAGGTCGACGGAGCGAGCAAGCGGCGGCAGTTTTTCAAGATCACATTGCCGCTCCTCGTGCCGGTCATCCTCTTTTCGGCGGTGACCTCGACGAGCGGCACGATGCAGCTCTTCGACGAACCGAATGTCCTGACGACGCAGGGCGGGCCGGCCAATGCGACCATGACCGCGGCCCTCTACATCTACCGTCAGGCCTTCGTCATCAATTCGGACTTCGGGTATTCGACGACGCTGTCATACGTGGTCGTACTCATCGCCGGAATTTTCGCTTACATCCAACTGCGCCTTTTGGGCGGAAAGGGCGATAAATGAGCGTCGTACGGCGCTTCTCAGCATCCAACGTCGTCATCTGGATTGTTCTATTGTGCGGCGCCTTCATAAGTCTTTTCCCCTTTTTCTGGATGATCGTCGGAACGACGCTCAACCCCAACGACGTAGTCCGGGGCATCGTCATCCCCGGCGACGAACTCCAGATCAACTGGGCCAAGGCGACCAAGAACTACAAGCTCGGGCTTTTCTTCCTGAATTCGCTCAGCATCGCGCTATTGACCGTTTTCTTCGGTGTTATAGTGAACTCACTCGCCGCGTTCGGCTTCGAAAAATACAAATCGAAGGCGCGCGAACGTGTCTTCGGCATTCTTTTATTGACGCTCATCATTCCGCAGATCGCCCTGGTGATACCGCAGTTCAGATTGTTCGCGTTTTTCAAGCTGCTCAACACAAAGGCGGCGATAATCCTCCCATCGATCATGTCCGTCTTCATCATTTTTTTCATGCGGCAGAATTTCAAGATGTTCCCCACCGAGATCATCGAGGCCGCGCGCGTCGACGGCGCGGGCGAGCTCGGGATATTTCTGAGGATCGTCGCGCCGTCCATGAAGGCAAGCTTCGCCTCGGTGGCGATCTATATCTTCCTCATGCAGTGGAACTCCTACCTCTGGCCGCTCATGACCGTCTTGAGCGAGGCGAAGAAGACCCTGCCGATCGCCATGGCCTCGATGATGAACGCCTACACGATCGAGTACGGCGCCCTCATGGTCATTGTCTGCATATCGGTTCTGCCCGTCCTTCTTCTCTTTTTGACCATGCAGAAACAGTTCGTCGCCGGGCTTCTCGGTTCGGTCAAGTAAGTCCGAACGAATCAGGGTCTCAGGAGCGGAGGATCCCCGCGCCGCGCCTCGGTTCGGCTGCTTTCGTCAAGAGCCTTCCATACGTTTGACAGCAAGCTTTCCGCTGCTACAATGAGTACGGGAGCATCAGGATGAAGGCCGAACTCGTCAATCCCTTTCTCACCGCGACCATAGAGCTTTTCGAAAGAACCTTCGGTATCGTTCCCCAGGCGGGCGAAGCCTACCTCGACGAGCGCGCGAGCAAGCATCGCTGGGACATCTCGGCGGTCATGGTGCTGACGGGCAGCGCCATAGGCGTGGTCGCCATCCGGCTTACGCGCATCCTCGCCGACAAGCTTCTACGTAAGTCGGGGGTCGAGTGGTCGAGCGACGAGGAACGCGAATCGCTCTGCGACGGCATGGTGGGCGAGCTCGTCAATATAATATCGGGCAACGCGGCCGGGCAGCTTGCGGATTATGATATCGAGATTTCGGTCCCCATCGTGGTACAGGGGATCAATCATACCGTCTCATGGCCTGAGCGTGCACCCATACTCGCGATTCCCTTCGCGACCGATTACGGCCCCTTTGTCGTCAACGTCTGCCTCATCGAGCTTCCGAAGGCCTACCGTAAAACATAGCTGCTTACGTGACAGGCTGTTGAACGACATCGAGTTCGGCGGCAAGCGCTCAGGTCCTTCGGTTCAGCATCTCGCTCAGGCCGAAAAGAATCAGGATGAAGGCTCCGACGCAGGGCCCGAGGACCTCGAGACCCGCCGTTGACATGAACACGCCGACTAAGGCCGGCAGGACCGAGCCGCCGATGCAGGCCGCGCCGATCGACAGCCCGATGACCCGGCGGTATGTCTCGTCGTCGAAGCGCTCGGGCGTCTCGTGCATCATGCAGGGGTAGATCGGCGCAAAGCCCAGGCCCAGGAGCAGGAGCCCCGGCAGGACGGTCCAGTCCGCGAAGCGCAGGCTCAGGAGGATGCATCCCAGCGCCGCCGTCAGCATGCCCAGCCTCGCCATGAAGCGGTTGCCGAGGCGGTCCGCGACGATGCCCGTGAGAACCCTCCCCGCCATGATGCCGCCGTAATACAGCGAAACCCAATTGCCCGCGACATCGGCCGCGATTCCCCGCGATTCGCGGAGCATGGACGCCGTCCATATTCCGACCGAGAACTCGCAGGCGGCGTAGACGATGTACATTCCGATCTGCAGCCAGGCTTCAATCCCGCGCATGCCGCCGATTTTCGCCTTTGTGCGCGCCTGTACACTGCGCTGTGTTTCCGCGCCCGGGCCGGCTCTATGCTCGGCCGTGCTCCGCTCCCACAGGCCGAGCGAAAGAACGAAGAGCAGGGCGAGGAAGGCCTGAATGGACGCGATAGTTTGATAGCCCGAGCGCCAGCTTCCGCCGGCGATGAATGCGGTCATGATGATCGGGCCGACTGTCGCCCCGATACCCCAGGACGCATGAAGCCAGTTCATGTGCCTCGACGAATAATGCGAGGCGACGTAGCCGTTCAAAGACGAGTCGATGGCCCCGCCGCCGAAGCCGAGGGGAAGCGCCGAGACGAGGATCCATACGAACGACGGCGCGAACGAATACCCCGCCAAGCCTATCGCCGTCAGCGCCGTGCTCACGAGCACGATGCGACCGGTGCCGAATCGCTTGTTCAATAAGCCGCTCGCGACGCTCGAGAGGGCCGAGCAGGATGTCAGGATGAGAGCGATGAGTCCCGCGGCCTCCAGCGGGGCGCCCAGGCTCAGGCGCATCGAGGGCCAGGCGACGCCGAGCACCGAGTCGGGGAGCCCGAGGCTGATGAAGGCGAGATAAATGAGCGGGATGAGGAGCGAGGGGTTCATGAAAATCCTTCCGCGGTTGGCAGGCTGCCGGCAGGCATCGAGTGTGTCATCAACCTGTCAGCGCATTTCCCGAAGGGCCTGGGAGATCGAGTAGGCGTAATCGCCGATCTTCTCGACGATGCGGACGACGTCGATGAACAAAAGCTCGACCTTCGGATCGGAGCCGCTCTTGATCCGCTTCCGCGCTATCTTGCGCAGCTCGTTCCGCATCGCGTCGATGCCGTTCTCGAAGTCGGTCGCCTTTTTAAGCTGCTCATCGCTGATGGGACCGTCCGCATTCGCTTCGACAAAGCGCAGAAAATCCTCGGCGAGAAGCGCGTAGGGCTCGAGGCTCTCGGTTTCCTTTTTGCCGAAGACGAGCGATTTTTTCTTGCAGCGCTCGACGAGCTGGGCGAGCGAGAGACAGGAATCTGTTATATTTTCTAAATCGCCGATTTCGGCGAGCAGGCGACCGATCTTGTCCTGAGTCCGCTCTGGTATCTCCTCGCCGGCGACTTCAAGGAGGTAGTGCGAGAGCTTTTCCTTCATTTCGTCGGCGTAGGTTTCGTAACGAGAGAACCAGCCCATCTCCGCCTCTATATCATCAGGACAGGCGACCAGGTCGGTTCTGAAACGCGAGAACATCGAGCGCGCGACGCCGGCGAGGTCGGCGATCTCCTTGCGCGCGTAGACGATGCTGAGGTCGGGGCTTGCGAGAAGGGGTCCGACCTCGTAGCGCGGCTTGATTTTCGCCGCATCCGCCTTCGCTTCGTCCTTGAATATCCGTTCCAGGATCGCGGCGTACTTCGCTATAAAGGGGAGAAGCACAATGGTGTTTATGGTGTTGAAAGCGGTGTGGAGCATGGCAATGTGCGCTCCGATGCTTCCCGTATCGATCGGCCCCGGAACGAGAAGGTCGACAATCTTCAAGAAGGGATCGAATACGATCAAAACCCAGATTGTCCCTATGATGTTGAACGAAATATGGGCCCAGGCCGCGCGTTTCCCGTGAACGTTCGAGCCGAAATACGCCAGGAAGGCGTCGAAGGTCGTGCCGATGTTCGCCCCCAAGGTTATCGCCGCGGCCATGCGAAAGTCGATGATTCCCTGGGCCGCCAGGGGGATGACGATGGCCATTGTCGCGCTCGAGGCGTTGATGAGTATCGTGAAGACCATTCCGACCAGGACGGCGATGATGATAGAGAGAAAGCCCATGTTCGAAACGCGCTCGAGGAAGAGCAGTGCCTCGCCCGAGGGATTCGGAATGGCGCCTGCTATGAAATCCAGGCCCAAGAAAATCATGGCGAAGCCCATGAGTCCGACGCCGTAACTGCGGAACGAGTTGCCTCGTTTCTTCATGAGGGACATGAAATAGCCGAGACCGAAGACGGGAAGGGCGAGGGCTGCGATATGGAACTTGCCGACGCCGACCGCCGCTATGATCCACCCTGTCAGCGTTGTTCCGATGTTCGCACCCATTATAACGCCGATGGATTGGGTCAGCGAAAGAAGGCCCGCATTGACGAAGGACACGACCATGATGCTGGTCGCCGAGGACGATTGGATGGCGATGGTCAAAACCGCTCCCGTGATCACGGCGATAATGCGGTTCGAGGTCATGAAATTGACCGCGCGCTGGAGACGGTCCCCGGCCGCCCGTTGAATGCCCTCGCTGGCCAGCTGCATGCCGTACATGAACAGAGCGAGTCCCCCGACCAGGCCGACGATGATGGTCACGAGCTGCATGCGAGGATCCTCCGGAACGTTTGACAGGTTGTGATGACAAGCCCGAGGCCTGCCAGCAGCCTGTCAGGAATCATCTTGGCGAGGACGACGACATAAGGGCCTTCGGTCCCCTCCCCGAACCCCATCGGGGCGGTGAATAATCGGATTTATACACTTTTTTTTGGTTCAGCGTAACCCGTCCGGTTCCGGGCCGTTAGGAGAGCTCTGTCCCTCAGAACTCCCCGATCATCAGCACCTCGGGCTCGAGCTCTACACCGAGTTTTTCGCGCGCCTCCGACTGCGCCAGCTCGATGAGTTTGCGCATGTCCGCGGCCGTCGCGCCCCCTGCGTTGACGAAGATGTTCGCATGCCAGGGCGATATCATGGCCCCGCCGATCGTCCGACCACGCAGCCCGAGGCCGTCGAGGAGTTTCCCCGTGGGCGAGCCGAAGCGGCGGTCGTTTTTGAAGACCGATCCCGCCGAGGGCAGGAGGTAGTGGCCCTTCGCTTCGCGGTCGGCGCGGCGAGTGCGCATCACCGCCGCGGTCCGGGCGGCGCCGGCCTCGTCGAGCCGCGTAAGGCGGAAGCCTGCCTCGATCACCAACTCGCCTCCGGCCCTTCCTTCCGGCTGATAGGGTGAGCGCTTGTAGGCCCACTCGTCGCAATTCATGATACGGCGCCGGATGCGGCCCGAATCGTCGGCCGACGAAACCCAGGAAAGGACCTGCGACATCTCGCGCTCGTAGCAGCGGGCGTTCATAAAAACCGAGCCGCCGACCGAGCCGGGCATGCCGAAAAAATCCTCGAGGCCGCCCAGCCCCCGCGCCAGGGCCTCGAGACAGAGATCGTCGATCGAGAGCCCGGCGCCCGCGATCAGAACAGCTCTGTCCCCGTCCGATTTTTCGAGGCGGGTCGATCGCAATCCGCCCATGTCTATGACGATGCCGCGGATGCCCCGGTCGCCGACCAGGATATTGGCGCCGCCGCCGAGAATGAAGACATCGATGCCTTCTTCCCGCGCGGCGCTCATCAGTGTCGATGCGGACTCGGCGTCGTAGGGGCGGACCAGAAGATCGGCGGGGCCGCCTATCCCGAAGGTCGTATGGGCCGCCATGGCTTCGTTCCATGTAACCTTCGCCCTTATATTGATTTTTTGGATGAAGTCCCGTAGTGTTTGCACGGTTCGATACTAGCAGGCCGCCGCCGGAGGGTGAAGCGCTTCTACGGCCGCCTGCGCGCAGCAGCCGGAGGAGTTTCATGCCCGCGCTCAGGCTTTTCAACACACTCGGCCGCGAACTTCAGGAGTTCGCGCCGATCAATCCAGGCCGCGTGGGTTTTTACGGCTGCGGTCCGACGGTCTACAACTACGCGCATATCGGCAACCTGCGCGCCTACTGCTTCGAGGATGTTCTCGTCCGGACCCTGCGCTTCCTCGGCTACGAGGTGACGCACGTCATGAATATCACCGATGTCGGGCACCTGACCGGCGACGAAGACGAGACGGGCGAAGACAAAATGCTGAAAAGCGCCCGCGAACGGGGCAGTTCCGTCCTCGAGATCGCCGCTTTTTATACGGAGGCCTTCTTCAAAGACGCCGATCGCCTCAATATCCAAAGACCCACGATCGTCTGCAAAGCGACCGAGCACATTCCCGAGATGATCGAGCTCATCAAGCGGATCGAGGCCCGAGGCCATACCTATCAGGCCGGCGGCAACCTCTATTACGATGTGACGACCTTCCCGAAATACGGCGAACTCGCGCAGCTCAAGCTCGACGAACTCAAAGCCGGCGCGCGGATCGAGATCGATCCGAACAAGCGCAATCCGGCCGACTTCGCCCTCTGGTTCACAAAATCGAAGTTCGAAAATCAGGCCCTTGTGTGGGACTCTCCCTGGGGACGGGGCTACCCGGGCTGGCATATCGAGTGCTCGGCGATGAGCATGAAATATCTGGGCGAGCAGTTCGACATCCACGCCGGAGGGATCGATCACATTCCGGTGCACCATACGAACGAGATCGCCCAGTCCGAGGGCGCGACCGGCAGAAAATGGGTCAATTATTGGCTTCATAACGAGTTCGTTGTGATGTCCGGCGGGAAGATGTCCAAGTCGAAAGGCGGCTTTCTGACTCTGCAGTCCGTGGTCGACGCAGGGTATGATCCCCTCGATTACCGCTATTTCCTGCTTGGTGCGCATTATCGTTCGCAGATACAATTCTCGTACGAGGCCCTCGATTCCGCGCGCGCTTCGCGGCGTTCGCTTATGGAGAGGATATTTGCGCTTCGCGGCGCTGCAGGCCCGGGTGCCGGCCCGGTACCTGCTGTCCCTCCTGGGGGCTTCGGGCCGAGGGCGGGCGCCCGTCTCGACGCCTTCGTCGAGGCGATGTGCCAGGACCTCGCGACGCCGCGCGCCCTCGCCGAACTGTGGGGCCTTCTCCGTGACGAGAGTATTCCGCCGGCTGAGAGCCTCGCGGCGGCCTACCGCATGGACGAGGTCCTCGGTCTGCGGCTTAAGGAGGCCGAGGCCCCGAAAGCCGCTGCGCTCGATCCCGCCTTCGCCGCCGAAGTTGACCGCCTTGTCGCGGAACGGAGCGCCGCGAAACAGGCGAAGGACTGGAAGCGCGCCGATGCGATACGCGATGAGCTTAAGGCGCGGGGCGTGATCGTCGAGGACGGACCCGCCGGCACCACCTGGAGGCTTGCGTAATTCCGCGGCCGTCCGCCACAGGCGCGCGGCCGTAACCCGAAGGGGGAGGCATTGTTTTCAAGTAGCGGTCCTCCGGGGCCCGAGGATATACGACGCCTTTACGACGCGGTTGCCCCGCTCCTTCTGAGGGTGACAGTGCGCATCGCGGGATCGACCGAGGCCGCGGAGGACATTGTGCATGATGCCTTCGCCCGCTTGGTCGAGAAGCAAATCCACTTTCCGACCATGGACGACGCAAAGTACTGGCTTATACGGGTGGCGAAGAACGGCGCCCTCAACTACGCCAAGCGCAGGGGCCGCGAGGCCCGCGCCTACGAACGGTGGTGGAAGGGCGAGCGGGACAGCTCGGGCGGGGCGGACGAGAGTGTGCTCAAGGACGAAGCCGCCGCCGAACTGAGGCGCGCCCTCGATTCGCTGCCCGAAGCGCAGAAGGCGGTCCTTGTGCTCAAGGAGTATGGAGGACTGAATTATAAAGAGATCGGCCGCGCGCTCGGCATCAGCGAGGGCAACGTCAAGGTCCGGGCCTTCCGGGCCCGCGAGGCACTCAATGCCAAGCTCGGGGAGGGGTCCTAAGCATGTGTCCTGATCGCGAACTTCTTTCCGCCTATGTCGACGGGGAGGTGCCGAGTCCCTGGCGCGAGCGCATCGCGGAGCATCTGTCCGGCTGTCCGGACTGTGCCGCCGTCGTCGAATCTTATGCAGCGCTCGGCCGCGCGCTCCGCGCGGATGCTCTGCCCGGCGAGAGCGAGGCGCTCGAGCGCATTCGAGCGCGGCTCGACGATCGGCTTGCCGAACTCGAAGATCCGTCCGCTCGTCCTGACCAGGCCGCGCGCGTATCAGCGAAACGTGAGTTCTGGAAGCGCTCGATTCAACTGCCGCTTCCGATCGCGGCTGCGGCCGCCCTCCTCGTTGTAGCGCTCGGAGGAACGACGGCCGGCCTCGCGCTCGGCGCTGCACGATCGGGATCGACACGTGTCGCAGACCGGCCCGCCTTTGTGTCGCCCAATGTGCTTTCAGCGGCGCCGTCTATTTCCTCTCCTGCGGTCCAGCCGACGAGCATGGAAGAGCTTTTGCGCTTCCTTGATGCCCACGATGCCCAGGTGACTATAACTATGAACCTTCCGATGGGGACGCGCTTCGACGATTCGGGCGAGCCTGTCATCATCCGCGCTTCGCAGGAGTCGCGCGGAACCGCGAAGGATGAGCCGATCGAAGCCGAGGGGAGAAGGCCGTGAAGCGGATTCTCGCCGGTTTCAGTCTGGCATTTATTTGCTCGGTCGGAATGCTTGCCCAGGAAGGGGCTGATGCCCCTGTCCAGCGTGCTGGTGACTTAGCTGTTCGAGTCCGCGCCAATTACAGTCTTCCGCATGGTCCCCAGGGTGCCGAGCCTGTGTCCTGGGAGGCCGAGAACGTGAAGTACACGACGCAGGGTTCGGCCGCCCCCTTTAAACTCGTCGGACCCAATATCGTCGTATTCGTCGGCGTCACCCCTTTTATCCGCAAGGATGGTCGGGGTGTGATCCTGATCGCGGAAGGCCAGGTCGGCCTCCTGCGCTCCGACGGTGTTTTTTCGTATCAGGCCACGGTCAGCAAGATCGAGGTCGGCTTCGGGGAGCCCGTGGTCTTTCTGCCCCTGGGGCTTGAATCTCCGCTCAAGGTGTACATCTCCGTGTTCCGGGCTGCGGAACTTCCGTATCCGGATCAGGGAGCCGACGCCAAACCGCTTGCGAACAGCGGTAAATGAGCATGGATCTTCCCTCGGCGTCGAGCGTGCTTGGGGCGCGGCCGCGCCGACCGGGCTCCGATCGGCGGCGTTTCATCGCCCTCCCTGCGGCCGCGGCCGCCGTCGTTGTGATAATCGGCGTAAATCTGGCGGCGGGAGTTCTTTCACGGCCGCGGATCGACAGACTCGATCCAGCGGTCGGCGAACGGGGCGGCCTGATCCTTGTCGAGGGGCGGAATTTCGGTGCCGAGCGCGGTTCGTCGCGGGTCGAGATCGACGGCGTCGTTCCGACCGCGTCCTCATATCTTTCCTGGTCCGATACCGCCATTTCACTCAGACTGCCGGCCTCGGTCGATTCCGGCCTTGTCCGCGTCATCACCAGTCGAGGCAGGTCGAACGCCCTGCTCTTCATGAACCGTGACCGGCTTCCCGCCCCTGCGGGAGGCACAAAGGAAGGTCGTTCAGGGCCCTTTATCGCCTCGCTCTCGGCCGAATCGGGTCAGATCGGCTCTCTTCTCGTTTTGACCGGCCTCGATTTCGGCGTGAACAGAGAAAATTCTATGGTGGTTTTTTCGTGGACGTCTGAAGAAGAAGGCGTCGTGAGCGGAGATCAGGCTCCACCGCGAATCGTCGTTCCCTCCGAAGAGGATTTCGCATACGAGCTGTGGTCCGATAAAGAGATCAGGGTCCGCGTCCCCGATGGAGCGGTGTCCGGTCCGGTGTACGTACAGACCGGTAAGGGCGTGAGCAATGGTCTTTTTTTTCGTGTCATTGAAGGGCCGGGCAGAAAGCGTTATTCATCACGATCGACCTTCGCGCTCTCCAGTTCTGTGGAGGTGACGAAGATCAGGGCCTCGGGCGCCAACGAGCTATATCTCTGGGCGCCGCTTCCGGTTTCTTCCTCGGCTCAGCGGCTGATACGAGTGCTCGAACAGGATCCGATCCCCATGGTTTCCGACTATCGAGGCACGGCGCTCTTCCACTTTTCAAATCTGACGAGCGGAAAGGCTGTGTCGGTGCGCCAATCTTTTCTGGTCCAGTCCTTCGCCGTCGAGGCGGTGGTCGATGCGAAGACGCCGGCCCTTTCGCAGCGCGACCGGCCCGCCCTGGCCGCGGCCTATACCGCGGCCGATATCCTCGTCCCCGCCGACGATCCCGCTGTCGCGGAGGCGCTCAAAAAAGCGGCCCCATCAGAGCGCGGCACGTGGAAGGCGGTCATGCTCATCTGCGAGTGGCTGATGAAGAACCTGAGCTGGAGCGGGAAAAGCACGATCGGTTCTCCGGTCGATGCGCTTCGGACGCGCAGGGCCGATTCCTACGCGTATGCGCTCGCCGCCTGCGCGCTTATGCGCGCGGCCGGTGTTCCGACGATCCCTGTCGCCGGCTGCCTGATAGACCCGAAACGGGGGGCTGTCCGCCACTATTGGCTCGAGGTCTATTTTTTCGGCCTTGGATGGGTGCCTCTGGATCCCATTCTCGCCTCGGGCGCGTTCCCGGGCGGCGTCGCTCCCGCCTGGGATGATCGATCCCGATATCTCTGCGGTGTCGACGCGCGCCGCGTCGCGTTTTCGCGCGGGCTTACCGAACTCGCTCCCATGGCGAGCGGCGGTCACCGTGCCACGAAAGACCGGTACTGGTCGTTCCAGACCTTCTTCGAGGAATCATCGGGCGCTCTCGACGCGTACAGTTCCTTCTGGGGCGATATCGAGGTCACCGGTGCGTATTGACCCGCCGGTCGTTGATGTATCGCGTATTTTCCGGTAAGATGCACTTCCAAGGGTCCCGCCAGGGCGCCCGATGATCCATCGCCGCCAGGAGGCGCCATGTCCCTCATCCAGGAGCAGGACCCCGAGCTGTACGAAGCTATCAGCCTCGAGTCGGGCCGTCAGCGTGACAATCTCGAACTCATTGCAAGCGAAAACTATGCGTCGCGGGCGGTCATGGAGGCCGCAGGCTCGGTTTTGACCAATAAATACGCCGAAGGCTATCCTGGAAGGCGCTATTACGGCGGCTGTCAATTCGTCGATATCGCCGAGGACCTCGCCCGCAATCGGGCCAAGGCGCTCTTCGGCGCCGACCACGTCAATGTTCAGCCCCACTCGGGCAGCCAGGCCAACATGGGTGTGTATTTCTCGGTCCTTAAACCGGGCGACACGATCCTCGGCATGAATCTGAGTCATGGGGGCCACCTGACGCACGGCTCGCCTGTGTCGTTTTCGGGCAGGCTGTACAAGGTCGTGAGCTACGGTGTCAACCGCGACAGCGAAACGATCGACTATGATGAACTCGCGCGCATAGCCCGCGAAACGAAACCGGCGATCATCGTCGCCGGCGCCTCGGCCTATTCGCGGATTCTCGATTTCGAGCGATTCCGAAACGTGGCCGACGAGGTCGGCGCCCTCCTCATGGTGGATATGGCGCACATCGCGGGTATTGTCGCCGCGGGCTTCCACCCGAGTCCGGTCAAGCTTGCGCATTTCACGACGACGACGACGCACAAAACCCTTCGCGGTCCGCGCGGCGGCATGATCCTC
>CAZINN010000007.1:0-77469 GCA_964540615.1 uncultured Treponemataceae bacterium
TTACGTATCGTCAATCCAACGGCGATACGGTGACACGGGCGGTCAACGTCACGATCGACTATCAAGTCGATCTGGGGATATTCGGCAAGATCGACGCGACCAAGATGACCTTCGTCGAGCTGAAACGGCGCATCGAGAATTTATACGCGGAGAGTTACGCGAGAAGCTATCCCTCGTTGACAATTCAGTCGATCGGTCTTTTCCGGGTGAACATCGGAGGAGAAATAGCACGGGCGCGGTCCATCACGGCATGGGGTTTGACAAGGCTCAGCGATGTAGTTGAGATGGCAGGTTCGCCGAACGCCTCTCTTCGAAATGTTCTCGTCCGCCCGCGCGGCGCCTCGGTGGACACGCGGTATGATGTGCTGAAGGCTATCCGGCTCGGTGACAGCAATCAAGACCCCTTTATACGGCCGAACGACGTTTTGACCCTCACCCCCGCCGGAAGAGTAATAAGGCTTACAGGAGAGGTCAGAGAAGCTGGAAGCTACGAACTGCTGCATACCGAAGGACTCCGCGAGCTGATCGAGCAGTTCGGCGGGGGGCTCACCCCGAATGCGGAACCCACGCGCATACGTATTGATCGAATAACGTCGAACGGACCTACGAGCGAGTATTACTCGCTGCAAAAAGCCTACGAAGCCAACCTCAACCTCGACGACTGCATCGGAGTGAATATTCCGTCAAAACTGGAAAGCATCCCCGTCGTGTGGTTCGAAGGGGCCATACTCGGCAGCGTACGCCCCGGATATGCGGGGGACGCGCAGGCGGATGCAGCGGCCGCACGCTCGAGGATTCCTGCGGACGGCGGTTCGGCCGCGGCACAAGAAGAAGGTGGTATGCGGATCGCCGTCGAGATCAACGACGGGGAGCTGCTTTCGGATGCACTTAGGGAGATACGCGCGTACCTTCAACCGATGGCCGATCTCAGCTCGGCCTCGATCTTCCGTCAGGGCAGTCCCGCACCGATCGCCGTCGATCTTCAGCCGCTCCTGGCGACGCCCAATTCGCCTTCGGACATCCCCCTGCGTCCCTACGACAGGATATTCATCCCTACGATCCGATCGACCGTCCGGGTCGCCGGCGCGGTGCTCGAGGCGGGCACCTTTATGTACCGGCCGAACAGCACTGCCGCTTATTATATTGGGCTTGCGGGCGGAGCCGATCCCCTGAGGAATTCGGGGGGATTGTGCGTGGTCACCGATGCCTTCGGCACCACGAGACCTGCCGGGGAAATCATTCAGCCCGGGGATCAGATTTTCGTCCTGACTAACCTCGCCGGCATCACCGTATCGGGAGCCGTTACGGCTCCGGGCGTTTACCCATTCCAGTCAGGGCTGCCGCCCTCGCTCTACATAAACCAAGCCGGCGGAATAGACCCTCAACGGGGGACCGGCAGTTTTTACATCACCGATCAGCAGGGCAAGCGGCAAAAACCTTCCGAGCAGTTGTCTCCCGGAGACAGGATATATGTGCGGCAAAACAAACTCAGCTACAACATCGTGCAGTATCTGCCTGTCATAACCGGGATCGTCACGCTCGCGACGAGCATCTACACGCTGAGCCAGGTGCTGCAATAACGGGGCGATTTCGGGAATCAGGCCTCTGCTCTCTTCGGACCGGTGGATATCGGCTGTTTCAGTCGAGCGCGTCGGCGGCTGTCCGGAGAAATTCTATAGCAGCCGAGAGCCGCCCCCGCTCATTCAAATGTCCGCCGTCCTTTGTATATTCCTCCGCCAAAGAATAATACGGTCCCCTCCGGCTTGTTCGTTCTATCCTCACGCCGTCCGGCGCCGTCGATTCGATCAGCGCAAGATCGTACAGAGGCAGATCTCTTTCTCTGCACTCCCTGCGTATCATCGCATTCATGCGTTCACGGACGGCATTCGAATCACCGCGGGTCGGCCGCCCCAGCATCCGCTTGGCAAAGGCTTTCACGCCGCTCTCGCAGGTCTCGAGCGGCACCGTCGCGCGAACAAAGATTGTCTTCGGGTACTCGGTCTCAAGCCGCTGCATCGTTTCGCGATAGGCCGTAAACACCGCCTCGACGTCCGTTGCCGGAGAAAAATCGACATAGCAGAATTTCATCATGGCGATATCGATGTTGCTCCCCGCGCCGGAATGCATAATCGTTTCGAAATCCGCGACCTTGCCGAGAGGATCACCGTTTTGTCCTATCACGGCATGATAAAAACCGGACTCGGAGCGCGGCGCCCTGGTCTCGATAAAATCGAAGCCCTCAACTCCTTTTGCGGCGGCGATATCGTTGACGCCCTCGATAATATTCCAGCCGACGGACTGATGACCGAAAAAAATCCTCGTGTCCTTCAGCGATTTCAAAACTTCCGGCGATATCGAATCCGGATCCGCCGGCGCTTTCGCGATCCGTGTCACCTTTCCTCCATCGCAGGAGGCCGCAATCAGCACAAAAACCGCGAATCCGACCACCCGGTTCTTTTTCATTCTTCGGCCCTTTTCCTGAGTTCGGACTTCACGACTTTGCCGTTTGAATTCAGCGGCAGCTTGTCGATAAACGTTATTCTCTCCGGAATCATGTACTTCGCAAGGTGCTCGCGGCAATGAGCTAACACCGCGTCCGCAGTCAGATTGGAATCAGGCCGCAGGACGGCGAAGACATGGATAGCCTCGCCCGATTCGAGACTTGGAACGCCGACAGCCGCTGCGGATACGACATCTTGAAGCTCGAGCACGCATGATTCGATTTCCTGACTCGAAACGCGGTAGCCCCAGGACTTGATAAAATCGTCGGCGCGGTCGACCACATAGATATAGCCGTCCTCGTCGACCGTAGCGAGATCGCCGGTGCGCAGAGCTCCATCGACGAACTTGGCGGCGGTAGCCTGCGGATCATCGAGATAGCCGGGAGAGATATTGCGGCCGCGGGCGACGATCTCGCCGATCTCCCCGGGCTTTACAGGCCGCCCCTCGTCACCGAGGACGGAAAGTTCGACTCCGGGTATTCCCTTGCCGATCGAGCCGAGCTTTGTCCCCAGCATCTCGGGCGGCAAGTAGGAAAGTCGAGCCGTCGCCTCGGTCTGCCCGTACATGACGAAAACCTTGGCCTTCGGTTTCGCCTCGACGAGCTCCCTGACAAGAACACCGTGAAGCTTGCCCCCCGCCTGCTGAATAAGTCTGAGCGAAGGTAATTCGCGTCGTGAAAACGTACTGATGCGCAGAAGAAGCTGGAAACTGGAAGGAACACCGGCAAAGCCCGTACACTCGGTCTGTTCCATCATGTCGAGAGCGGTCTCCGGGAAGGCGAAACTGTTGCAGAGCGCGAGGCTCCCCCCCGCTCGAAGATGCGTATGCAACAGCGACGTCCCGAAGCAATAAAAGAAAGGAAGTATGACAAGCATGCGATCCGATTCCCGCAGATCGAGGTACTGAATAATGGAATCGGTGTTTGCTTGAATATTCGCATGAGTGACGCGGACGGCCTTGGGTCGAGCCGTCGTCCCAGAGGTGAACATGAGGGCCGCATCCGAATCGTCATCGAAATTTTCCGGCGTCGAAGGCCAGAGGGAGGGACCTGATGATGCAAGGATCTCGTCGGTGATGACGGCGACGGAGTCTGAAAACACCCCGGTGGATGCGCGCATCTGGCGGCGATCGACGAGAACCGCCCGAATATGGGCGAACTCGGCATTCCTTCGAATATCGTCGCGCGTCAGCAGCGATGAGAAGGGGACGGCGACGGCTCCGATCTTCAGTGACGCCAAATACGAAGCGACCCAAAACAATGAATTCGCGCCGAAGATGCCCACCCGCTCGCCCGCCCGAAGTCCCGCGGCCAGAAGCTCTCCCGCCAAACGGGCCGCGGCTCTGTGAAGATCGGCGTAGGTAAACGATCCAGAGGCATCGAACAGCACGATTTTTTCTTCGCGCGCATTCTGTAGAAGGTAATCAGCGGTATTCATGGATGCACCTTCCCAAAAAGCAACCGCCTTTTGAAATCGCCTTACTTTTTTTTTCCGTGGAACGGTTTTTCTCCGCTGCGCGGAACCCTCGGCACAAAAGCTACTCTATATACTCCGCTATCGCCCCCGATTCGTAAAGCCGTAAAAAAGCCTCGGCCACCCGCGGATCGAATTGGCGTCCGGAATTGTCGCGTATCTCCTCGGCCGCCCTGTCTACGGACAGACGCGCCTTGTGCGGCCGATCGGAGGTCATGGCGGCGAAGGCGTCGGCAAGCGCGATGATTCTGCCGGACAAAGGAATAGTCTCGCCGGACAAGCCCTTGGGATAGCCTCTGCCGTCATAGCGCTCATGATGAGAAAGCGCCAAAGGGGCCGCCTTGGCGACGAGGGGCACAGCCTGGATCATGCGCACCCCTTCTTCGACATGGCGCTTGATCCTCTCGAACTCCTCATGCGAAAGGCCGCCTTTCTTTCCGATCAGGTCGTCGGGCACGGCCAGCATGCCCAGGTCACGGAAAAGTGATCCGAGTTCGAGTTCGAGGAGTTCCTCCTCGGAGAGGCCGAGTTCGCGGCCCAGCGCGAGGGCGAGGCGCCGGACGCGGTGGGTGCGGGAAGCGGAGCCCTCGCCGCGGCGCTCGACGGCCTGGATGATCATAGACATCGTATCGATATACGCTCTGTATATCTGCCGGTTCGAGTGTTTGAGATGGGAAATAAGAAGCGCTCCGGTCTCGCGGAGCCGCGCGCTCAGCTCTTTCAAAATACGATACGCGAGAACCGGAGCCTTGTATAAAAGCGTCTCAAAATCGGCGCGGGATATCTCAAGGACGGTTGTAGGCTCGAGCGCCTTGACCGTGGCCGATCTTCTGCCTTCATCGAGCAGGGCCATCTCGCCGAAGAAATCGCCGTCGCTCTGAACCGAAAGGATAAACTTATCGCCCCCCTCAAAGCTCTTCGATATTTCGATCTTGCCCTTGTGTATAATGAAGAAGCGCTCCGCTTCAGTCATCTCCTCAATAATGATTGCGTTTTTCTCATATTTTCTCTCGACCGTTATCTCGGCGATCTGGCGGAGATCGTGATCCGACATATTGGAGAAAAACGAGATTTCCCGCAGCATAGGAATCGCCGATGAGTCCGTACCGTCCCCCCTGCTCACGGAGCATCGATGTGCGCGCTCCACGGCTCGTCATGATATGTGTACTACCGGTACTATATCAACACAGAGGCGGCCGGGTCGAGCTGTTGGACAAAGCTTTTGTACGAATCCGGGCGTACATGACCCGCCGGTGCCTTGATTTCCGCGCTGATCTTGGTAATCATGGCTTCGATTGGAGGATGAATGGGGACGATACTCGTCATCGACCCTGACACATATTTCAGCACCGATATCAGCATGTTCTTCGGCAGTATCGGACATTCCATATTCCAAGTCTCCGATCTGCGTTCGGCCGTCCTGCGGCTGGACGAGCATGATTTCGATGCGGTTATCAGTTGTATCCCCCTTCCCGGCGGCGATATCGTTGACCTGATCAAGGAAATCCGTGCACGGAACAAGCAGACGGCGGTGATCGTCTATACCGATGCCGAATCGATCCAAGAAGGGCTCAGGGCGGTCAAAGAGGGCGCTTTCAGCTTTCTCCAAAAGCCTTTCAGTATCCCCGAGCTGAACTTTCAGGTCCGACGGGCCCTCCAGGGGCGGCAGGATCAAAAAACCCAGAGTTCGACCGAGGAAGATGTATATCGACCGTACAACTTCATCGGCGAGAGCCCGACCATCAAAAACGTGTTCAAAATGGTCAACCGAGTCGCCAAGGCCGATGTCAGCGTCATCATTCTGGGCGAAACCGGCACGGGCAAGGAACTCGTGGCCAGCGCGATCCATTATAACAGCCTGCGCGCCGACGGCCCCTTCGTGAGGGTCAACTGCGCCGCCCTGCCCGAACAGCTTTTGGAAAGCGAGCTCTTCGGCTACGAAAAGGGCGCCTTCACGGGAGCCGACCGGGCGCGCATCGGCCGCTTCGAACATGCGGACGGCGGCACGATTTTTCTGGACGAGGTCGCGGACATGAGTCTCTTCACTCAGGCAAAGGTGCTCCGCGTCCTGCAGGAGAAAGAATTCGAACGTCTGGGCTCGAACGAGACGCGCAAGACCGATGTCCGCATCATTTCAGCCACCAATAAAGACCTCGTCCAGCTCATGCGCGGCGGGCAATTCCGCGAAGACCTCTTCTACCGCCTGAACGTGGTCACCATCCGCCTCCCCCCCCTGCGTGAGCGCGAGGGCGATATCGGCCTCCTCATTCAATTCTTCCTGAAGCGCGCCAGCGCCGAGATGAAGAAGAAAATCCGCGGCATCGAGCCCGAGGCCATGCGCATCCTGGAAGGGTATCACTGGCCCGGCAACATCCGCGAACTGGAGAATGCCATCGAACGCGCCGTGCTCATGGCCGAGGACGATACGATCACGGCCGAAGATCTGCACATGTTCTTCTCGAGCCAGGCCAGGTCCCCCGACGATGTCGGAGTACGCCTGCCGCCGGGCGGCATCAGTCTGGAGGAAGCCGAGCGGCAGCTTATTCAACAAGCCCTGGAACGCTGCGGCTGGGTGCAGAAGCGTGCGGCGGAACTCTTGGGCATCTCATCGCGCGTCATGAATTATAAAGTGAAAAGCCTTATGGCGGCCGGCCTCCTGAAAATGCCGTAAGGAGCCGGCTGAGATCAAAGACCCCGGCTCCGCTCTCCCGCTCAGCCGATTGTAATGCTCCAGCGCAGGCCCCGGCCGTCCTCGCCGGGGCCGAAAGATATCGTCGCCCCGAGCTGCTTGCCGAGCACATCCACCAGCTTGAGCCCCAAGCTCCTGCCCTCGGAACCGTCCCCGGCCTTCCTTTCTTCCCGCTCATCCCTCTTCATGCCGACCCCGCTGTCGGCGATCTCGAGAAGCACTCCCCCCTCGCCGAATGAGCGCAGGCCGACCGACACCGAGCGCGCAGCGCTCCATTCGGGGGGGAACGCGTGCTTGAGCGCGTTGGTGATAAGCTCGTTCGCGATAAGTCCGAGCGGAACCGCCTGATCGATGGGCAGGCCGATGCGATCGCCCGAGCAGAAAACCCGCGGCATCGAGTCGGGACCGGCATAGGTCGACGCCAGACTTGATGAAAGCGCATCGAGGTATCCCAGGAAATCCACCTGCGCCAAGTTTTCCGAGCCGTATAAAATCTCGTGAATCAGGGCCATAGCCGAGATTCTACATTGAACATCGACAAGCAAGCCCTGCGTCCCGCTGTCGGCCACGCGGGGAGCCTGCAGGCGGATCAGGCTGGAGATGACTTGAAGATTGTTCTTGACTCGATGGTGAATTTCCCTCAACAGCGCCTCGTTTTCGAGCAAGCGGGCCTCCAGATCTGCGCGCGCGGCGGCAAGACGCCGCTCAGTCTCGATCTCGCGGAGAACCCGCTCGACGACCACAGGCAATTCGTCGAGAAACGACGAGTCCTTGATCACATAATCCCGCGCGCCGGCCCGAAGAAGGCGCACCGCCGTCGCCTCGTCCCCTTTCCCCGTGGCTATCATAAAGGGAGGAATTCCCCCCGATTCCACAAGCTCGTCGGCCTTCATATCGGGCAGGGAGTAATCGAGGACCATGAGATCGGGCGGACGATCCGCAATGACGGCGCGGGCAGCCGAGCCGGTCGCCGCGGAATCGCAGAGACAGCCTATCGCCTCAAGACGTTCACGTTCGAGTTCGGCGACGCCCGGATCGTCCTCGACTATGAGCACACGTCTCGAATCGACGGCTCTGTGGTTATTCTGAATCATCCGCCCTCCGGAGCGGGGATTTTCGAGACTCTCATAATCATGATGAATAATCCGAGGCGCCGCAGCGTTTCGGAAAACGCCTTGAATTCGACAGGCTTGGTTACATAGCAATTGCAGCCCATGAGGTAACACGCCTCGATTTCCCGTGAATCGTCCGTCGTCGTGAGCATGATGATCGGAATAGTCGAGAGGAGGGAATCGGCCTTTACTTTTCGCAGAACTTCGATCCCGTCCATTCTCGGCATGCGTATGTCCAAAAGAATCACATACGCACCGCCTTTGCGCCCCTGCGTATTGAGAAATGACCACAATTCCTGACCGTCACGGAAGCGCCGGCAGGGATTCCGGACGCCGGCATCCCACAGCTGATCCTTGACGAGATCGGCATGACCGTCGTCGTCCTCGGCGATGAGAACGGTCACCACTTCGCTCTTTTCAACGATCGCGCCGTCCATGCGGGACCTCCTTGCCGGGAAGGGATACGATGAAGCGGCTTCCCTTTCCATATTCCGATTCAAGCCGTATGCAGCCCCCGTGACGCTCGACGATCCGCCGGGCGAGCGTGAGACCGAGCCCCTCGCCCTCGATTCCGTCGTCCGGCTCGAGACGGCAGAAAAGATCCCATACCTGGTCGACGCGGTCGGCTTCGATGCCCCTGCCGTTATCCTCGACGACATACTCCGAGGTCGAGCCGTTGCGGCGGCCTGTCACCGTCACGACAAGCGGCCTGTCCGTCGCTCGATACTTGACCGCATTATCGAGAAGATTGGAAAAAACCTGCGACAGCTGATCAGCGTCGCCCGAGCAGGGAGGCAGGTCCCCGATCGTGATTTTTGCGCCGGAGGTCTCGACCTGGTACGACATGGCTTTGAGAATCTCGGCGAGCATCGCGCCCATATCGATTTCCCGCCGTACCAGCGAAGCGCGGCCCACTCTCGACAACCTGAGAAGCCCCGCGATGAGTCGATCGATTTTCTGCGCTCCGGAACGGATGAAATCGAGCGACCTCGGAATGCGCTCGTTACAGAGAGACTGTGCGCGGGCCGCGGCATCCGAATCCCCGCCTAAAGCGGCGGAAAATGCGGCGGCGAGTTCGCCGCAGTCGCGCTCGAGCCTGGCGCCGAAGCCCTGGATATTGAGCAGGGGGGAACGAAGATCGTGCGAAGCGACGTACACGATGCTTTCAAGTTCTTTGTTTTTGCGTTCAAGTTCGGCCACCAGCTGTTCCCGCTCTTCCTGCGCGCGCTTCGTCTCGCTGATATCGAAAAAAATCGTCGCGAAGCCGCCCGGCCCCAGGGGGGCGGCTGATATAAGAAAATGCTTGTCGAGCGGCGGGAAGTAGGTCTCAAATCGATGCGGTTCGCCGCTCATCGCCACGCCGCTGTACTCGGCAAGATACGGCGGCGGCGAGGTACCGTAGGCCTCGGAAGCGAGACGGCCGATGACGGAATTTCTCGGGATGCCGACGTGATGTTCGAAGCGCGGGTTCACATCAACGATCCGATAGTCCGAAGGATGACCTGTATCATCCAGCACGATCTCATGAAGCGCGACGCCCTCGGACATGTGGTCGAACAACGAATGGAAAAGGCTGCGCGATCGTCTTTCCTCCCTGCTGGTCTCGAATTCCTGGGTGATATCGGCGATCCACATAATCGCGCCGAGTATTTCTTCACCGCCGCCGCGGAAACGCGGAACGACATCGAGGCGCAGCCACCTCGGGCGCCCTTCAGCGGGATTCCATATTCCGGTAATTGCATTCTGAACGGACGTACGGCTTTTCAAACATACAACGACAGGATGCTCGTCAATGGGTAACGGAGACCCGTCGACACGGACGGACCTCCACTCTGGATCATAGACATCCCGCCCCATCGCATCCGCCGAGGAAACGCCCAAAATACGCTCGGCCGCCTTATTGCAGGCGAGGACCCTGGATGACGCGTCGTAGAGCACAAGGCCGTATGGAGCGTCTCGAAACGCCATCTCGATCAGGTCGCTTTCACCGCTGAAGGAGGCCTGCGATCCTTCCTCTCGATCCATGAGTATAGTCTAGGCGAGCGGAGAGCCGGTTTCCAGGACGATCAGGCGGGCGATGCACCATTCCGCCGCGGCGCAATCCCCCCTCTTGGCATCGTCCGCCGATTCGGTGGAACATGGCTCATGCGCATCGCGATCGATACACATACGCACAGCGTCGCCTCGGGCCACGCCTATTCGACCGTCGAGGAAATGGCCGAGGGGGCCCGGAGGGCGGGCCTGAAAGGCTTCGTGCTGACCGATCACGGACCCGCGCTGGCGGGCCTGCCCCACCTCTATCATTTCGGCAACCTTCGGATACTGCCGAAGCGGATGAACGGTGTCCGATTCTACTCGGGTGTCGAGGCGAATATCATGAATACAGAAGGAGAGCTCGACCTTCCCGCCCGACTCTTGTGCAGACTCGACTTCGTCATGGCGGGCCTGCATGACGAATGCTTTGCGCCCCGAGCCATAGACGAGAATACAAAAGCTTTGACAGCCGCGCTCCGCAGCCCCCTGGTCGACGCGGTCTCGCATCCCGGCAACCCCCAGTACCCGATCGACGCGGCCTCCGTGGTCGCGACCGCGAAGGAAAACGGCAAAGCCATCGAAATCAACGCAGGTTCATTCCGCGTCCGCAAGGGGAGCGAAGGAAATTGCCTCGAAATCGCCCTTCTCTGCGCCCGGATGGACGCATTGATCGTCTGCGGCAGCGATGCCCACTACTGGCGGGATGTGGGAAGACTGAGCGAGGCTATCGCGCTCTTGAAAAAGGCCGGTGTACCCCGGGAGCTCGTGATCAACGCGCAGGTGCGCGCATTTGAAGATTTTATCGCCCGGCGCAGGGCCGAACGGGGCGCACTGCTCAAGGCGGAGAGTTAGCTGAACCGGGACTCTGTCCGCCGGCGGTCGTGACATACCAGGACTCCGGGCCCGCCGCCGCTCCAGAGCGGCACATGGAACGGGCCGTGGATGGGCTCCATGCAAATGCATCGTTCCATGACGGAACCTCGCCCGCGGTCGGCCACGAGCCCGAGGCCGCAAGCTCGGTCACGAGGGTGGAAAGTTTCGTGTCGCCGAGCGGCCCCGACTTGTCCCGATCGGCGTAGAAAAAGCCTTCGACGAAGTTCCCGCCCGGCCGCTTGCGCAGCCCGACGGCCCCGCTTTCGTCGGGCAGGGGGCCTGAACTGCACCACAGGTCCCGCCCGCTTGCAGTGGAATCAACGCCCCCTGACTCGTCCGTATCGGCGCCGAGTTCGTCGATCTCGGATTCAACCCCCTCGGGCGCAAGATGAAGGACGATGAACTCGCCCGACCGTACATCGACACAGGGGAATCGATACGTAAACGTTTTTACAGAGCTGGTCCAGGTCAGCTCTTCGCCGCCGATATTGCCGTCTTCGAGCACGGCAAGCTCGACATAATCGCGGTGCGGATTGTTCTTCGACGCATTCTTGCCGGTTTGGACTTCGGATATCCGCAATGCCGGGGGATGGTCGTTCCATCCGACGAATCGAATGAGGAACCGAGTTCTGTTGCCGCGTAGGTCATCGACCTCGCCGATGAGGCTGTAATCACAGCCGGGAGCCTGTGCGGCGCCGAATTCGACGTGAAGATCCGAACCCTCGACGCTTCCGCTGATCGGAAGGTCCGGCTCAACAGCGAGACTTTCGTGGACGAGGACGACCGGCTCGTCGAAATGTGCGGCAAAGCTCAGGGAATCTGAAGGACCGGCCTCAAGAAGCTGCGGAGGTCTAAGATCGACCGGCGGAGGGGCGATTGATTCGACAGGCGGCGCGCAGGCGGAGATTAAGACCGCCATGGCGAGGGGCCATGCGAGTCGGATACAGGAACGACGGATGCAAAGAGGAGGCGTGGAAAGCGATCCTGTATCCCGTACAGACTGATCGTGCGGGTCCGACCCGCGGAACATGTGAGCCTTCATCAGTCCAGCTACGTCGAATCGGCATCCACCTGATTGAAGAGGACGCGGTCTTTATCAAAAACCTCAGTTTATAGTATTTTTGGGGTATGAAGATCGTCATCGCCAATGATCATCCAGCAGTCGCCTTAAAAAAGGAAATCGTCGCGTGGCTCAAGTCCAAGGGCCATGAGGTCGTGAACCTCGGCGTAGATGTCGAGGACAGAGTCGACTATCCCGACATGGCCGCCGCCGCATGCTACGAGTTCAAGAAAGGCGGCTACGACTTCGGAATTCTCCTCTGCGGGACGGGAATAGGTATATCGATCGCCGCGAACAAAATCGAAGGGATACGATGCGCCCTGGTTCACGACACCTTTACGGCGCGGATGGCGAAGGCGCACAATGACGCCAACTTTATCGCACTTGGCGCGCGCGTCGAGTATTCCGTGCCGCCGACCGACATCATCGCCGCCTTCATGGATTCGAGCTTCGAGGGCGGCAGACACGCCGAACGTGTCAGAAAAATCGAAGGGCTGGAAAGCTGACCGAATAATGTGCGGGAGGCTTTAGGGGGGACCTCGGAAAGCGGAAGTTTTTCGAGGTCAACCTTATACAAATGCAATCCTCGTAAGGGAATCAATTCCCTTGCGGGAATTGCAAGGGAACCTTAAAACCCAACCGGGTTTTTAGAGGTTCCCATACCTCATCGAGCTCTTCGCTCCACACGGACGCCGTAGGGCGAAAGACCGGCCGCGGCCGTCCGAGAGAAATTCATTGTGATGATAAAGTCTTCTGTCCCGCCGCGCCGAAGTTGAGCGTTGATTCCTCGGGGGAACGGACGGGGCAGCACGGATTCAACTCCAGCTTCTTCGGCGGCGTGTCCGACCAGGTCGTCGAGCAAGCGTTGCTCCGCGCGCGCGGCAAGGTAATACACAATGCCCTTCCCGACGGCATTCCGCGTCAAAGCCGGAAGCCCCTCGTACCAGTCGTCGCCGTAGGTCGCGAGCGTCTCCGCCCCCTCGGATCGCACGATGCCGCAGAACGAATCGACGGCATACTCTCCGGACAACCAGGACTCGTTTCCGGAAACGGGTACAAGCCGGTTCCGCTGCCCCTGCCACAGCGGGTCGAGTTCCTCGGCCCGCAGACCGGCAAGACGGCGCAAAGGACCGGGGAATCCTTCTTCGAAACAGAGCCCTGTCTCGTTCACCATGCCCGAGAAATACGTCAAAAGAAGAACGCCGCCGTTCTCGACGAAGGCCGACAGGCGTTCGGCGGTGCTATTCTTGACCAAGTAGAGCCAAGGAGCTGCGACAATCTTATAACACGAAAGATCATCATCCGGCCCGGGGATATCGCAGGCTATCGAGCGCCGCCAGAAGGCACGGTGAAATTCCTCGCAGGCGCGTTCGTAATTCCGCTCGGGTCTGCCGTAACCGCCGAAGAAATCGACCGCCCATCGGCATTCCCAATCGTAGATGACCGCGGCTTCGGCAGGATAGGCGGAACCCGCCACCGCCGCGTTCTCCTGCAAAAAGCGGCCGACCTCTGCCACCTCGCGGAACACTCTGGTTTCGGACGAGCCGCCGTGGTCGACCACGGCGCCGTGGTGCTGTTCGATGCCGCCGCGGCATTTACGCCACTGGAAATACATGACGGAGTCCGAGCCGTGGGCGAGCGCCTGAACCGAAGACAAAAGGTGCATCCCCGGAGCCTTGAGCCGGTTCACAGGCTGCCAATTCACCTGGCTCGGCGTGCTTTCCATGAGGAGCCAGGGCTTGCCCCGCTTTATGCTCCGCATCAAATCATGGCGGAAAGCAGCGGCCGAGGCCTCATCCGCATCATCACGCTCGGCGTTATGCCAGCGCGGATACGAATCCCAGGAGACTACGTCGATGTATTTCCCCCAATTCCGGTAATTGAGGCCGGGATAGGTTCCCATCATATTGACCGTGATCGGAACGTTCGGCGTCAATTTCCTGAGCGGGGCCGATTCGGTTAAGAAAAAATCCAGACTTTGACAGTCGACGAAGCGCCTCCAGTCGAGATCGAGGCTCGGATTCGAGCATTCGCCCCGCGTCGAAGGCGATTCAACCTCGGCCCAATCCGAATACCGATGCCCCCAAAAATCATTCCACCAGGCGCGGTTGAGTTCCTCGAGACTGCCGTATCGTTCGCGCAGCCATGCTCTGAATGCGTCCTGGCAGAGCGGACAGTGACACTCTCCGCTGTACTCGTTCGACACATGCCAGGCGATGAGAGCCGGATGTCCACCGTAGCGTTCGGCAAGAGCCTGGGCCATGCCGGCCGCCTTGGCTCGATAGACGGGCGAGGTGTAACAATGGTTGTGTCGCTGGCCGTGCAGATCGCGGCTGCGGTCCGCCGAACAGCGGAGCACCTCGGGATACTTGCGCGACATCCAGGCCGGTTTCGAGGCCGACGGCGTCGCGAGGACGGCCTTCATGCCCTCCCGGTCGAGACGGTTCATGATATCGTCGAGCCAGCCGAACTCGCGGCGCCCTTCCTCGGGTTCGAGCCGCGACCAGGAGAATATGCCGATCGAGACGACATTGACGCCCGCGAGGCGGAAGAGACGGAAGTCTTCGTCGATGACCTCGGGCCGATCGAGCCATTGATCGGGGTTCCAATCACCGCCGTGCCAAAATCCCCCCAACTTCGTTTTCGCCCAGACCCATGGATCGTTTGCAGTAGTACTCATGTCTGCGACTCCTGTACACTCGATTCGGCGTCGAGCACGGCGAAAATGCGTCTCGCTATTCCGCTGATCGTATAGATCATAAGCATCGGTCCGATTAAGACTCCAAAAAACATCATTATCTCGTTCCAGGTGAATAGTACGACTTCGATAAAAAGCACTACGAAGATGAGAAATGTCTTGCCGAAAAAACGAAAGCAAATTCGGATCGAGTTGATGAGGTCGTTGCGCAGGCTGTTCCGATAGCGCGCGACGAGCGGATAGGCGTAAACAAAAGCGCAGAAGGCGAGCGCGACCGAGACGATGCCTGCGATGAGAAGCAAGAGCGGAGGATCGGCGGCCGCCGCGACGATCTGCCAATCCAGGTAGAATGCGTATAAAACGACCGCGTTCAAGAGCCATAAGAGGCTGCCCTGCTTGAAGTTCTCCCTGAAGGCCCTTATAAAATCAGCTCCGACGCGCCCTTCTTCACCATCGATCATCTTCAGGCAGACGCTGAAGGCGGCGACGGTCGATGCCCCTATCGTGACAATCGGCAGACAGAACGCGAGCCACAGCAGGTTGAGTTTGAGAACCTCGACAAGCCTCTCCATGAAAATCAGGAAGGCCTTGTTTTCACCGAACTTCAGCATTCAACATCCCGCACGCGAGCATAGCACCCTGAAAGAAGAGGCCGGCGGGCGACTCCCGGCCGACCTCGGTTCCGCCGCCCAAACCGGCGGCTTGAAATATAGGGGGGACCTTAACAGGCTGCTGACAAAGACGGAAGCCCCTTTGTCAGCAGCTTCGCTGATGTTGCACTTGCGCAGCAGGTTGATGACAAGCATCGAGTTTGTCATCAACCTGTCAATATTCAACCGAGTTTTTAGAGCTCCCCCTTACTTAGCCTTCGTCACGGCATCCTCGGCCGCGGCGCGGCGGGCGACCTGTGTCTTCGTAAAAGCGAGGATCTCGTCGAAGCCGTAAGAATACACCTCTTTGGTCATTGCAGCCACGATCGAATCGAACTCCGCATCGGTCTTGGCGTAGATCGCCTTCCAGCTGTAGTTCTTGATCGCGTCGGCGACCTGGTTCCACTTGACCTTAAGGTTGTCGGGGACGGGATCCTCGGTGAACATGGTACCGGGCGCGAGGATGTACTTCCGCGCGCCGAGATAGGCGTCCGGAGTATCAGCCTTGGCCCACTTCCGCCAGGCCGCCTCGATCTCGGTCTTGGCCGGCGTCCGGCTGCTGGCCCAGGTCTTCCAGTTGTAGGTCTCGCCCTTGGAATCGGGATTGTTTGCATCATAGGACCAGGTCTCGTTGTTGATCTTAAACGAACCGTCAATCCACTTGCCGCTGTAGGGTGGCGGCATGTCGGTCCCGTTGGGGTCGGAGGTGGTTTTCTTACCGAGTTCGGTCAGATAGGTCTTGCCGTTCTTGTCATAGTCCCACACAACACCTTTGGGACCCCACTGGCAGGTCAAGAATCCCTCGGGCGTGGAGAACCAATTGAGGATCGCCATGCAGAGTTCGGGGTACTTGGTGGTGGCGCCGATGGACCAGATGCGGTTCCCTCCGTAGATATTCTGCCCGTAGGCTATTGGAGTCGCCTGTTCGGGAGCGACCGGGAACATGCCCTTGCCCGCCTTGAGGTGCGCCTCGCTGTTGTAGGTGCCGGAACCCATCCAGTTGAAAATCGTGAAGAACGCGGTCCCGTTCTGGAAATCCTCGCTCTGGCCGTTGTACTTCTGAGTCTGCGAGTCGGGATCGACCAGGCCTTTCTGATTCAGCTTGTTATAGAACTTTAACGCCGTCAGATACGGACCGCCCTTCTCGAGGGCGTGGTAGTACTTCTTTGTCGAGGGATCGTAGAGGCCGAAATCGAACTCGTCGTAGCCGTAATAGGCTGTCGCCGTCGATTTGACATACATAACCATGTTGCCGTCCCAGTCGTTGAAGAGCGAGACGCCGTAGGTCGGATTGCCGTTGTCGTCCTTGGGGCAGATTTTTTTCATCCGCTCGAGGACGTTTACGAGGTCGTCGAGATTCTTGATTCTGGGTTTGCCGAGCTTTTCGTAAAGGTCGAAGCGGAGGTCCCAGGTGTAGAAAAACTCCTGGCGTTCTTTTGGATTCGCGGAGACCCTGAAACCGAATCCGTACAGTTTGCCGCCGGAGATTTGCCGGTTCTTCTCAAGGGCGTAGGGCATATTCGCCTTGATGTAGGGACCGTAGGTGTCCAAAAGCTTTTCGTCGTCCCAGTTGAACAGCAAGCCCGCCTTGTAGGCGTTGACATAGTCCTCCTGGTCGTTGCCCCAGATCACCAAGTCGCCGAGATTCCCCGCTTCCATTCGGGTCTGCAGAATCCCCGAACCGGCCGGCTGGCTTATAATGTTCAGCTTGACATTGAATTTTTCCAGCATGACATCGGCGAACCAGCCGGTCTGTATGCCGGAGTAATTCGCAAGCTGGGAGAAAACCTGGAGCGTCACGGTCTGCTTGGGTATGACGCCCGCGGGAATGTCCTTCGGTCCCGCGAAAACTGGCGCTAGTGATACTAAAATCACCGCAAGGACGAGCGCCGTTGTTTTGGCGATTTTCATACGACCTCCTTCCAACCTCGATACTGACTTATCAACCCATCGGCCCCTTTCGGTTCCGCGGGGTCAATTCTCATCCTTTGACCGCACCGAGCATGATGCCCTTCTCGAAATAACGCTGCATGAACGGATACACAAGAAGAATGGGGATGGCGCTCACCATGGCTATGGTGTACTTGATCACTTTCGCGTTGAGCGCTCCCTCGAGTATCGCCTGACTGACGGCCACGGTGTTTGTGGACATCAAGGCCTGGAGGTTGCTCGTCGTGTTCAAGTAGATCCACAGGCGGTGCTGAAGCGTGTAGAGCTTCGGCGTCGCCGACATCAGAATGAGCGAATCGGTGAACGAGTTCCAATTGATGACGGCACTCCAGACCGCGATCGTGGCGAGAATCGGCTTGGAAAGCGGCCAGATGATCCTGCGGAAGACCACCATCGTCGGCGCGCCGTCGATCGCGGCGCTTTCCTCGAGTTCTTTCGGAATGGACTCGATGTAGGTTTTGACCATGATTATGTTGAAGACATTGACGATGCCGGGGATGATGTAGGCCAGATAGTTGTTCGTCAGGCCGAGCATCTGCATGTTCGTGAACCAGGGTATGAGACCCGCGTTGAAGTACATCGTCACGACCATGAACCTGTACCAGAACCTGCGATGCCACAGCTCTTTTTTCGTCATAAGGTATCCGACAAAGCCCGACGCCGCGACGGTAAGCGCCGTTCCGATCACGGTACGCGAAAGCGAAACGAAAAACGCGGTGGAGAGATCCCCGACGCTCGAAAGTTTCAAGTAATTGTCGAAATGAACTCCGATCGGAAAGAAATTGACAAGCCCCTTGCGGACGAGGTCATTCCTCGAAATCGTATTGATAAAAAGATAATAGAAAGGAAAGACGCAGATAAAGGTGAAGGCGATGAAGACGGCGTGATTGAGAATGTCGAAGATCAAGCCGCCGACGGACCGCTTGCGCGCCACGTTCATTCCTCCCGTTATATGATGCTCGTGCCGCGGACGAGCTTGGATATTGCGTTCACCCCGAAAAGCAGCGCCACACTGATGAGGGATTTCATCATACCGACCACCGTCGCGAGAGGTATAAGGCCCTTGCCCAGGCCGATACCGAGTTTGTAGACGTAGAGATCGAGCACCATGATCGAGTTCGTATTCGTCGCGTTTTCGAACACGAGGTACTGCTCCATGCCGTTGCTCAAGAGCCCGGCGACCGAGAGCAGGAGAAGAACCATGTACGTCGGAACGAGTTCGGGGACGGTAATGCTCCACATCTTCCTGAAACGTCCGGCGCCGTCGACCGTGGCCGCCTCGTAAAGCTGGGGGTCGATGCCGGTGATCGCGGCGATGTACATGATCGCGCTCCAGCCCAGTCCCTTCCACATGCCCCAGCCGAGCATCTTGAGCCAGATATGTTCGTCGCCCATGAGAAGGTTTTTCCCACTGTCCCAGATGCCCTGATTGACCATGAGGCTCGAGACGAATCCGTCGGTGCTGAAAATACAGAAGGCGACCGCATACACGAGGACCCAGGAGATGAAATTCGGGATTGTCGTCATAGTCTGAATGACGCGCCGAACCCGTGTATTCCTGATCTCGGCCAGGAAGATCGCGAAAACCATGGGACACCAGCTGGTCAGAATCCCAAGCCCGCTCATCGCCAGGGTGTTCTTGAGAACGCGTAGAATATCCCTGACTGTAGCCTCGTTCTGGAAGAGAAATCCGAACCAGTACAGGCCAACGAACTTATCCCCTGTGAGCGCCTCGCCGGGAGTATAGTTATAAAAAGAGTATCTCCAGCCCCAGAGCGGCAGGTACTGGAAAAGGAAGACAAGAACGAGGAAGGGCATCAGCATGAGAAAAAGCTCCATCCTCGACTCGATATGACAGCTCTCCCCCTTTTTCGGCGCGGGGGCGGAAACAAGGCACAGGATGGAAAACGCCACATCGACTGCGGCTAAAAGCCGGAGAACTCCGAGACCGGGATTCAAAAGCGGCTTCGATCTCTCGATATCCGACAGGGAAAGAAGCAATTCGTATGATCGGGTTATTCCCGCCGCGGCGATAAGGACGGCGCAGCTTCCTCCCAGGGAGAGCAGAAAGGCGAGGCGTTTCATCCTGGCGTTCCCCACCGAAAGGCAGGCTCCGGCGCTGCAGGCGAAAATCCCGATACAGGCCGCCATACTGGAAAAAAACAGGAGTTGCATGGTGCCCTCCTGTATCCAGCCTTTTTGAAACATACGACCCATATCGGCGGTCAGGGTTTGATAAAAAAAGCCCGAGGTAAAAAGTGAAAGATTACGGTTGATCTTTTCACTGATACGCGCCGGGTTCGCACCCGGAATAAAAAGAAGGACAAAGAGAAGAAGCGCTGTTACGCGAAGTGCTATCTCCAGCGTTTTGACAAGAGCTGTCTTTATGGTAAATCGATACTCCATCAACTACCCCAAACCCTGTCCCCCAAGCCTATCCAAGGACACGTAATACCCTTCAAAAAAGCAGGTTTCGTAGATTTTTAGAGAGAGTAATCCCGCTTTTTCAAGGCGTCAAGTGTAACGATACACCTTTTTGCAACCCTCCTCCCCTCAGCCTTGTTCAGGCCATCCTCGGCCACTAAGGGAAATTACGACTTCTTATCAGGCTTGCCTCGAAACAAGCTTCGAGGCAGAACCATTACTGGCTGTTTCCGTCGCGACCGAGACGAAAAGGCAGCGACAACCTGATATCAATGCTTGAAGAGCCGACCAGGAAATCCCAGTCTCCGTTCTCGCAAACCCAGGTCTGCCGAGTCAGATCCCAATAGTGGAAATCTCGATAGTGTGCAGATAGTTTAAGTTTTATCTTTCCCCGAGGCGGTAGACGTATTCGCCGAAAATCCGCAAGTTTGAGCCTGGGTTTACCGGGGCGGGCGCCATGGCTGCGGATGTAGAGCTGAACGACCTCGTCCCCTGCTCGCTCGGACTGATTTTCGACGACAAACTCGAGAGAATATTCAGAATCAGACCCCGCCTCGACGGCAGGGCCGCCGTCCGGCCATGAATACCTGAACCGAGTATAGGAAAGGCCGTACCCGAATGGATACAAGGCTTCGCCGGAGAAATAGAGATACGTCCGTCCGCCTGCGGCGATGTCGTAGTCCATGATGCCGCCTATCTGATCCAGGGAACGGTACCAGGTCATGGGCAATCTGCCCGCTGGATTAACCTCCCCGAAAAGCGCGTCGGCAAGAGCCGTTCCGGATTCCTGGCCGCCGTGCGCCGTATAAAGGACCGCTGCGGCCTTGTTCTTCCACGCGCCGAGCGCGAATGGATAGCTTCCCACAATAACCACGATGGTACGAGGATTAGCGGCGATAACGGCCTCGACGAGCTTCTCCTGATCAGGAGCCAGGCTGATGTCGGTACGATCGATTTCCTCCTTGGCGACGAGGAGAGGATGATTGCCGACAAAAACGATCGCCGTATCCGCGCGTGACGCGGCCTCCGCAGCGGCCAGAAGTCCATCACGACGCTTCTGTAAAGCGAAGATTTCGCCCTCGGCGCCCTCTGACAGAGGAATCAACGTCTTAGTAGAGTCAAGGCCGACCGCCCTGCCGTCCCAGCTGCGCAGGCGGACCCTAGGAGTTTCCGACGCTCCGCTGCACGGCTCAAGAGAGAAGCGGCTTTTAACATGCCAGTCCCAGATTTCCGGCGCGGCGGCCTCAAGGCCCCGCTCGGTCAGGGTCACGAACCGCCCGGTCGTCGCCGATCGTAAAGTTACATTCCCCCAGCCCCAATCGCAGAGACGGAATACCTCACCGGAAGTTTCCGCCGCTCGATCCGCCGCAAGCGAAGGGTCCATCCATGAGCGGACACCTACCCAGCGGCCGTCGGCCGTGCGGAGCGAAATCGAATCGCAGCCGTCTTCGAAAATAACTTTTTCCTCACCTAAACGGGCCACGATGGCGGCGAGAGGATTGACGCGATAGGGAGGCGTTGCCGCATACCAATCGCGGAAAACGACTTCGGCCAGGGGGCCGAGAACGGCGATCGTTCCGACTTTTTTTGAATCGAGAGGCAGAATGGGCGGATCGCCGCGGTTTTCGAGCAGGACTATGGCCTCCCGGGCCGCCCTGAGCGCGAGGTCCCGGCCCCGAGTCGACCAAATAACGGAGGTGCCGATGTGTGCATAAGGATCGCTCTCGGGCGGATCGAGCTGTCCGAGCCTGATACGGACCGCGAGGCTTCGCTCCAGGGCGCGGTCGATATCGGACCAGTCGATGAGCTTCTGCTCAAGAGCCTCGAGCAGAGCCGTCCGCACCAGGGACGCCGGCTCGGTGAAATTATCGACGCCCGCGCGGAGCGCCAAGGCTATCGCGTGCGCGAGGTCGGGGCAGTAATGGTGCTTGGTCACGGAAGCCTCGAGAGAGCCCGCGTCACAGACTACAAAGCCCTCGAAGCCCCACTCGCCCCGGACTATCTTCTCGATATCGGGATTGAAAATCGCCGGAACGCCGTTGATCGCGTTATACGATGTCATAAACGACGCCGCGCCCGCACCTGATGCCGAAAGAGTCGCTTCGAAGACGCGAAGGTAGTATTCGCGCTTCGACCTTTCGTCGATGGAGGCCGAACAACTCATGCGGTCGGTTTCGTTGTTATTGCCGTAGAAATGCTTGGGTGTAGGCACTGTTTTGAGCCTGGCCGGATCATCGCCCTGCATCCCCCTGACAAAGGCCGCGGAGAGCCGCCCTGAGAGGGTCGGGTCCTCTCCGTAGGCTTCTTCGGTCCGGCCCCAGCGGGGGTCGCGCTCCATATCGACCGTGGGGGCCCAGAGGCAGAGCCCTCCTATACGGCCCCTTCGGTAATAATACGCGCGGGCCTGATCGCCGATGAGATCACCGACGCGCTCGAGCAATTCCTCGTCCCAGGTACAGGCGAGGCCGATGGTTTGGGGGAAGAGCGTCGAAGGCCCCTCGGGACTTTGAAGCCCGTGCGCGGCCTCGCCGCCGACATGGAACTCATCCAGACCGAGCCGGGGGACCGCCTGCATCGCGGAAGACATAAGGCCGAGCTTCTCTTCAGGCGTAAGCCGCGAGACAAGATCGGCCGCGCGCTCGCGGGGGGGGCGAGAAGGGTCGGCGTAAACAGCCTTGTCCATTGCTTGTTATCCTTTTATCACTATACCAGTCTGATTATGAAAGGCGTCCCGGGGACGATGGGCACGGCCTTGACCCCGCCGTCGATTCTTTCGATACGGGCGCCCTCCGCAAAGAACCTGTCGAGCGCGGCGCCGAACTCGGGGCCGAGGAGTTCGAGAGACCAGGACAGGCCGATGCCGCTCGGATTGACGTAGTACACCGAATCCGAACGCTGGATCGTGACCGCGAGGGCCGGCTCGGCCTCGACGGGCGACCCCAATTTCGGCACCTCTGCCGTTGCAGACTCACCGTCGCGCAGGCCGTAGAGCCTGAGCGTCACTCCGTCCGCCCACTCGTACTCGGGCCCGTCGTCACAGGCGCCGAACGCGATCAAGGCTCCTTCCCGCGCTAAAAGCGGCAGGCTCAAGTAGCCGTGCTTCTCGCGAAGCCACAGGCCGCCCTCGATCCGCTCTCCACTTATGAGGTTCGTCCATATACCATCGGGCAGGTAATACTCGACCTCTCCGCTCTCCGAAAATATCGGAGCGACGAGCAGACTGTCGCCGAGCATGTACTGCCGGTCGAGCTGGCGGCATGCGGGGTCGTCGGGGAACTCGAGGAACATCGCGCGCATCATGGGCACGCCGGTCCCCGCCGCCTCGACGGCGGCTCGATACAGATAGGGCATGAGCCTGCACTTGAGACGCGCGAAAAATCGCACAACGTCCACCGCTTCTTCATCGAAGAGCCAGGGGACCCGATACGAGGCGTTGCCGTGAAGCCTGCTATGACTTGATAACAAGCCGAAAGCGGCCCAGCGTTTATACAGATCCGGCGTCGCGGTGTGCTCGAAGCCGGATATGTCGTGGCTCCAGAAGCCGAAGCCCGCAAGCCCGAGCGAAAGTCCGCCGCGCAGGCTTTCGGCCATGGACACATAGCTCGCGGTGCAGTCCCCGCCCCAATGCACCGGGTATTTCTGTCCGCCGGCGGTCGCCGATCGCGCGAAGAGGACGGCCTCCCCCCTGCCCCGCTTGCGCTCGAGAAGGGAGAAGACCGTCTCGTTGTACAGCAGTGTGTAGTAATTATGCATGCGCTCCGGATCGGAACCGTCGCGCCAGACGACATGTTCGGTCGGAATCGCCTCGCCGAAATCGGTCTTGAAGCAGTCGACCCCCATATCGAGGAGCCTCTCGAGAGCTCCGGCATACCAGCTGCGCGCTTGCGGGTTCGTGAAGTCCACGATAGCCATGCCCGGCTGCCAGGCGTCGGTCTGCCAGACGCCGCCGTCCTCAGTTTTCAGCAGATAACCGTTGCGAACACCCTCTTCGAAAAGAGACGAACGTTGCGCGATGTACGGATTGATCCAGACGCAGACCTTAAGACCGCGGGCCTTCAGGCGGGAGATCTGTCCGACCGGATCGGGAAAGAATCGCGAATCCCACTCGAAGTCGCACCAGTGGTACTCCCGCATCCAGAAACAGTCGTAATGAAAGACCGAGAGCGGGATATTCCGCTCGGCCATGCCCTCGACGAAGCTCGTGACTGTAGCCTCGTCGTAGTCGGTCACGAAGGAGGTGGTGAGCCAGAGCCCGAAACTCCAGGCGGGAGGAAGAGCGGGCCGCCCGGTCAAGGCTGTGTATCGCTCGATTGTTTTTTTGGGCGAGCCGCCGGCGATGACATAGTATTCCAGATACTCTCCGGGCGCGCTGAACTGGACCCGCGATACCTTCTCCGAACCGACCTCGAACGAAAGCCGGCCGCACTCGTTCACAAAGACTCCGTAGCCCTTGCTCGAAAGATAAAAAGGAATGTTTTTATAAGCGAGCTCGCTCGATGTCCCGCCGTCGGCGTTCCACGTCTCGACGACCTGACCGTTTTTGACAAAGGCGGTGAAGCGCTCGCCGAGCCCGTAGATACACTCGCCGACATCGATGGCGAGCTGCTCCTTCATGTAGACGGAGCCATCGGCGAGACGGACATAACCCGAGTTTTTCCAACCCGAATCGGTCAGCCTCCGTCCGCTTTCGCAAAAAACCAGAGACCAAGGCCCCCGTTTCGCCAGCCGCGCCTCCAATTTCCCGGATCTGAGGATCAACTCCTCGGAGCTATCCGCGACGACCTGGGTGGAACTCGAGCTTTCATCTGAGATCGAAAAAAAAGGCCCCCTCCGGGATGAGCCCCTGTAGTGCCACATTTGGACACGGATTACTCCCTCGAGTGGGGCGGATATACGATACGTAAGAAGGGGGCCCTGCAGGGTTTGCCCTCGGTTCGACACATCAAAATACGGCGCATAGGCTGTAATTGAAGTCGCGTCGGAGCTCGCGTCGTACACTCTGTTTGCATTGTAGATTTCTACGCCGCTCCTATTGCGCCAAAAGCCATCGGTGAACTTCATAACCGCCCCCTTGGATGCCCCCGCAGTATAGGAGGGGTGAAGAAGCGGCGTCAAGTGTATCGATACACCAACAAAAGTCCCTCGAACCTTGTTGTGATTTTCGAAAATCCTCTGTAGGCGATTACTCGCAGACAAGCGATTTAATACTTTTTTATATAATAAATTACTTCTATCTTCCTACGCAGACTCGCGGATAACGATCTCCGGCGGGAAGGTCACGATCCGCGACCAAGCATCATTGTCTCCCTCGATCAGGGCGAGGGCCAGCTTAAGGGCCGCTTCCCCCATCGCCGCCGCCGGCTGCCTAATGGTACTGAGGCCGAGCGTGGTCGTCTGAGCGATGATCGAATCGTCGCACCCGAGAACGGCGATATCGTCGGGAACGCGAAGCCCCTCATGCCTCGCTTCCTTGAGGAAGGCGGCCGCAGTGAGGTCGCCCGAGGCGCAGAAAAGGGCATCGGGCGCCCCCGGTCTTCCGCGGATATGTTCAAGCATGAACCGGCCTGCGTCGAGGCTGTAGGCCGGCAGTTCGATAATCTCGGTATAGTCGAGACCGAGGTCGCGCAGCGCGGCGATATAACCCCGCAGGCGCTCATCGACAAAGCAGTGCCCCATATAGGTCTTAAGACCGAGAGAGATCGCGATCCGCCTGCGACCCTTTCCTGCGAGGTATCGGACCGCCTCGTACGAAGCGGCGTAATTGTCGAAGCGGACACCGGGGAAGCCTTCGACCACATCTTCGACAAGCACGAGCGGCTTACGCGCGGCTTTCATTTTTTGCAGAAAAGCCGGATCGGCGATCGTGCTGAGCGCTATGGCCGCATCGGCCATTTTACCGTAGAGAATTTCCTTGCACTTTGGACATTCACGTCCCGACTCGGCATAAAACTGTCTGAGCTGAAGATGCGTATCCTGAATCGCGCGCTCGACGCCGCCCATGATCTCCATTTTGAATATGTTTTGAAAATAAGAAGATACAACGGCGACGGCATCCGAGCGTCCCTGCTTGAGGAGTTTCCCCGAATGGTTCGGGTAATAATCCATTTCCTCGATGATGCGCAGTACTTTCTGTTTAGTTTCCCGGCCCACCTTCCTGCTGTCGCGCAGTACCAGCGAGACCGTCGTAGGAGCGACGCCCGCGAGTTCGGCTATCTGCTTTATGGTGACGCCCATGGATCAGGGCGGAGTATAGGTAAGGCCGATGGAGCTGTCAAGCGAGAGCCCCTCTTCGCCAAGGGTTGATCGAGAACCGCAAAAGTCGACCGGGTTTTCAGGCCCCCTGAAATATAGACCGAGCCGCACCGTTGCTGATTATCCAGCGAATGACTATACTGCCCTCGAACGGCGGGGGACGGAGACGGAAGAAATGAAACACGTCATCAACGAGTACCTGAAAAGAATCGAAACTGCGCTCGAGCGGGGCTATTATAAAGACAGCTGGGAGTCGCTCGGAGATCACCCGGTCCCCTCGTGGTTCAGGAAAGCCAAGTTCGGCGTTTTTATACACTGGGGCGTATACAGTGTCCCCGCGTTCGGAAATGAGTGGTACCCGCGGAACATGTACATCAGGGGGACTCCCGAGTTCGAGCATCACATCAAGGTCTGGGGGAGGCACAGGGACTTTGGTTACAAAGATTTTATTCCGTTGTTCAAGGCCGAACGCTTCGATGCAGGTGCATGGCTGCGGCTGTTCAAAGAGGCGGGCGCCCGGTATGTCGTTCCCGTCGCCGAGCATCACGACGGTTTTCAGATGTATGACAGCGCCGTTTCCGAATGGAATTCCGTCCGCATGGGGCCGAAAATCGATGTTCTGAGGGAACTGAAAAAGTCCGCGGACGAAGAAGGCATTGCATTCTGCGCATCGAGCCATCGAGCAGAAAATTATTTTTTCTTCGCCGGCGGAAGGGACTTCGACTCGGGCATCAGAGATATAGTGTATGAAGAGCCCTACGGATATGCGTGCAGAGACTTTTCGACCGCCGCGAGCCTCAAAATAACCAACGACATCCACGGAGTGCCGGCGCCACGGGAGCATCTCGAGGAATGGCTCGTACGAAGCTGCGAACTCGTCGATACGTACCAGCCCATGATGGTGTACTTCGACTGGTGGATACAGAACATATCGTTCAAGCCGTATCTGCGGAAATTCGCGGCGTATTACTACAATCGCGCCCGCGACTGGGGGAAGGATGTCGTGATTGCATACAAGCACGACGCCTTTATGTATTCGACCGCCGTCTTCGACGTCGAGCGCGGAGGGCTGAACGGTATAAGCCCGCGCCCCTGGCAGAGCGATACGGCGATAGCGAAGAACAGCTGGGGGTACACGACCGGCAATGAGTACAAGGGACCGGAAGAATTGGTTCGAGAGCTCGTGGATATCGTCAGCAAAAACGGCTGCCTTCTGCTCAATGTCGGACCGAAACCGGACGGCACGATAACGGAAGAAGAACAACGCGTTCTCCGCGCCATAGGCTCCTGGCTCAGGATCAACGGGGAGGCGATATACGATACAAGTCACTGGATCCGGCACGGAGAGGGTCCGACGACGCTTCCCGCCGGAGCCTTCGCCGAAACCAGCGATACGGTCTTCACAAGCAAGGATGTACGTTTCACCTTCAAGGCTCCGTGGCTCTACGCATTCGTCCTTCGATGGCCCGAGGACGGCGCCGTCTGCATCGAATCTCTGCGGCGGTTGAGCGGAAACGCGGAGATCGGATTCAGGGGTCATATAGAGTCGGTCGAGGTTTTGGGATACCCCAATCCTGTCCGATTCAGACAAGACAGTGAAGGATTGTTTGTGAATGTCGAAGGATCCATCGAGAGCAGCTTTCCGGTGTGCTTAAAGATAAGAATTGATTGAACCGATGGAGTCGGGATTCGGCTCATCGCCGCCAAGGTGACGATCCACTCTATGCCTATCGCCGCCCTGAAATGCACGCAGTAAGGGCGCCGCGCAGGCTCTCAGCATGAAATCAACTCGCGACAGCGGCGCGGCGGTTTTGGCCTATCTTCGCACCTCAAGATTTCTAAACTGGACGCCGGCGCCCAGGGTGCGCAGCGACATGCTGACTCCCGCGCCGATCCCGAAATAGGTACGATATGCCGCCCGTATCGATCCGTTGACGGCGATCACAATGAACTCATCGGCCGGCTCATAAAGAATCTCGATCTTGTTCCAGGCGTCGAGCTTTTCCTTGATTTTCGCGTCAAGAACTCTCTCCATGTTCACATCGTCATCGGAACGGTAGACCTGCAGATAGGTTCCGCTGTTCCCCCTTGTTTTCTCGTCGCGCGTCAGCCATACGAGAAGACTCTTGCCTTCGCCGTAGCCCTTCGTTTTTTTAACCCCAGCGGCGAAAAGATGGATGCCGGTTCCGACCCAACCGGATGACCCCGTTTTCGTCTCGAAAGAATAGAGAACGGGCCTGGCGGACTGTGTCAGGGGGAAGGTCAGGCGGGAGAAGAACTGCTTCGAATTGGTCTGCGAAAGAATGCCGTCTTTTATCTTCCAAGTCCCGAGCCTCGGTGTCGAACCATCGAAACCGACACGTATTTGCTCTTTGAAGGCAGAAGAATCGATGCGAAGTTTCCCGAACGAAGCGAGTTTATCGTACATGACATCGCGGCCGCTTTCGAGTTCGGCGATCTTCGATTCGAGTTCGGCGATCCTCGCCTTCAGCGACTCGGCTTCGGCCGCAAGCGAATCCGCCCTGGCGGCCGCCTCCGCCGCGATTTTCAGCTGCGCGTCGCCTGCGTCTTTCATGCCCTCCGCAGCTTTGGCTTTGCGCTCGGCCTCTTCTGCGCGGGCGACTGCATCGGCGGCCTTTTTCTCGGCCTCGGATGCGCGTTTTTCAGCCTCTGCGGCTTTGCGCTCGGCCTCGGCCGCCTTGGTTTCCAATAATGTTACAACCGCATCGCTTCCACTCGACGACGCGGCGGCGAGGGCTACTGCGTCCTTTTTCGCCGCTTCAGCTTCGGCGGAGAGACGTTCGGCTTCTTTCTTCAGTGCCTCCGCCTCGGCGAGTTTCTTTTCCGCGTCTGCGGATTTCGCCGCGGCCTCGTCAGCCAGCTTCTGCGCCTCGGATGCCTTCTGTTCTGCAGCCTGGGCCCGTGCATCAGCGCCCGCGGCGCGCATGTCCGCCTCTGCAAGTTTCAACTCCGCGTCAGCCGCGCGCTGCTCGGCCTCGGCCGCCTTTATTTCGGCCGCCTGCAGCCGGGATGCCGCTTCATCGTCCGCCGCGGAAGCCTGCTCGCTCAAACGCTTCGCCTCTGCCAACTTCGCCTCGGCGTCGGCCGAACGTCGCTCGGCTTCTTCCTTTAATGCGGCCGCGGCCGCGGTCAACTGCTCGGCTGCGCTGATCTTAGAATCCGCCTCCTCAGATTTGGCGAGGGCGACGGCCATGGCGCGGTCGGCCTCTTCCTTGGCCTTGACTGCTTCCGCGTACGCGGCTGCATCCTCCGCAGCCTTTGCGATCGCCTCGGCGGCGAGGCGCTGATCCTCCGCAGCCTTCGCGACCGCTTCGGCCGCTTTAGCCGTCTCCTCGGCTGCGATGCGCTGAGCCTCCGCTGCCGCCTCTTCCGCGGCCGCGGCCCTGGCGCGCAGCTCGTTGGCTTCGGCCCTGAGCTCATCGATGATGATATTGGCTTCTTCCAACTCGGACGACAGTCTCCTGACGGCAATGAGGAGTTCTTCTTCGCTCAACGACGCCCACTCATCGAGTTGCTCATTTTTCGCGTCTCCCGAGTCTTCACCGCGGTCCAGGCTCGGCGCTTCGCCCTGTTCATCGGGTATAACGCTTTCCTCCTGCCCGATGACAAGAGCTGAAAAAAGTATGAGGATGACCAATATCGTCAGTTTTCGCATGCCCTGCCTCGTGCGGCGGGAGAATCGGTCTAGCGCCCGGCCGAATAAGGAATCACCTGAGCGACCCCAGCCTGCATATTTCGGCGCATACTCCCGCCGTTCTCATTTGAGTATCGGAACCTAGAGACACGAGGTTAAATCGAAGAGATCATAGAGGAACAATATAAAAATCGGCAGCTACGTATTGTCATATTGACATTTCAGGTAAATTACTATTATCTGCAGTAGTAAGTATAAAAAGAAAAGGAGATAGGGAATTTAAAGAAATCCAGGATTTGACGATTTTTTAGAAAATAGAGAAAATCGTTTTTCCGTTGGAAAATTCATGACATCACTCACAGTACATCCAAACAAAGATTGAGGCAAAACGTATTTCATAATCGTTATGGAGGAAAAAATGGAAAAAGGGAATCTCATCGCAACGAGGTTCAAACAGAAGCGGGCTTCGTTCGGCATCGGCATCTATGACGCAGATGTGTTTTCCGCCCTCATACGGCACGAGCGCAGTCGTGCGGATCGTTCAGGAAAGTCCTTTTCACTTGTCGTGTTTTATCTAGGCGAAAATGCATCCACGCGATCGTACGTCAGGAAGGTATGCGATCGGCTGCGGAGAACGATGCGCCTCATTGACGAGATCGGCTGGCTTGAAGACGGGAGCATCGGCGTCCTGCTCCCGTCGACGACCAATGAGGGTGCCCGCCAGTTCGCTCAGCGCGCCGTCGCGGATGAAATCGATATTTGTTACAGAGTATTTACATATCCGGAACATTGGGCAAATGATTTCAAAGAAGATCATGTACAGCCCGAAGACGTTCCGCCTGTATCGGCGCCTGACCCTTTCAGCATCACTTCTCCGACATGGAAACGCATACTTGATATTTCGCTGTCATTGGTCGGCCTTCTCGTTCTATGGCCGGTTTTCATCATGACCACCCTCTATATCAAGATTGTATCCCCCGGTCCGATCCTGTTCCGTCAGATGCGTGTCGGACAAGGGGGGAAACTTTTCCACTTTGTGAAATTCCGGACGATGCGACCCAATGACGAGGCCGAGCACCGGAAACATATCCTCGAACGGATGCGCACAGGGGGTTCTCTGGCGAAACTCGACGACAAAGATCCCCGTATCATCCCCGGCGGCAAGCTGATACGTAAACTTTGCATCGATGAACTACCCCAGCTCTTCAATGTTCTGAAAGGAGAAATGAGTCTGGTCGGTCCACGCCCCTGTCTTCCATACGAGGCGCAGGAGTACCTTATCTGGCATCGACATCGTTTCGACGTTCTTCCTGGCATGACCGGGCTCTGGCAGGTATCCGGCAAAAACAGACTCACATTCGCTCAGATGATTCGACTGGATATCACCTATTCGGAAAAGATGTCGCCGCTATTTGATCTAAAAATCATCCTCATGACACTACCTGCCATCGTGAAAATGGTGATTGAAAGTATCGCAAAGAAAATCCGTGCAGAAGGGGATGGGGGTGTCGATTCGCCGATTACACAGAGTTCAGCGGGCTGAAAGGGAATTTCAGATCACCTGCAGACAAGAGCCTACCGTCAGCGGCCGCCGTCGTGAGACCGGCGGCCGCTCTGTTTTCCATTCATCACCGCATCAAGAAAGACTTCTCGAACGCTTTTGAACGAACAACAATCAGGTATCGAGCGCTTTGACGGCGCTCAGAAACGCCTCGATGTTCGCAGTGGTGACTCCCGGCGGCATGCCGCCGGCGCAGGAGTGCACCAACCTCGCACCGGCGGGGAGGGCTGCGGCCTGAGCTTTGACCGCCGCTGAAATCTCCTCCGGCTCCGCCGCGGCGAGCGTATCGCGGGGCGGTATCGCTCCGAGGAGGGCGAGCTTGTTGCGCACCTTCTGGAATATCTCGGGAGCCGGCGTCTGAATGCCGGGATTGTAGAGATTGATTCCGATCTCGGGATAGTGCGCGACCGATGCCTCGCAGGGCGCATCGTTGTGAAACAATTTGATTCGGGCCGGCACCGAAAACAACTCGCTGAAATAGGGCTTGCCGAACTCGACGAAGTCCTCCTCGCCGATAAAACCGACGATGTCGTCGAGGATCATGATACCGTCGATCGAAGGGAACAATTCGCGTTGAAGTGCATGCCATTTTTTCAGGAAGGAGGTGATGACCGACAAAAGCTTTTTTGTCCGCTCGGGCTCGGTCTTCATGGCGATGAGAAACTCGGTTACACCCATGAGGAAGGTCGCGACATTCAAGGGCCCCCTCGAGACCGAGAACGTAAAGGAATGCCCGATCTCCTTCATCTTGGGCTCGGCGCGCTTCATGCGCTTTACGACAAAGGGGAGAAGCCCGTCTTTCGACGGATCGGGCTCCTCGAGATTGTCGATGTCCTCGACCCTGAGGATCGTGGGCTTGGCGTGGGGGAATTCGTTCTCGGGGAAGGAACAGCGGGCGCCGAAGGCCGAAGGCTCGGTGCACATGCCGTATTCGGCCCAGAAGCCGGGGATGAATGCGGCCGAGGGAAAGGCTTCAACCGCCGCCTTGTTCGCCGCGAACCAGACAGCATCGTCGGTGAAGTAATCAAGTATCGAGGAGCCGAACCAGCCGGGCAGCCAGGGGCAGTCGATGATAAAACCGGCGATCGGCTTCGAGGACTCGCCCTCGACGACCGCGCACAAAGATTCCCATTGAAGGTCGGTCATGAAAACATCCTTTGGCGGATCAGGATCAGGTCAACGCCAAGGTATTCTACCGGCGGACAGCTGTTTGTCAATGCTGAGCGGCGCGGCTTTTTGCCCCGCGATGCCGTCGAGTCTCGGTACCGTCATGGCCGACACGGCCAATCCCTACTTCTCGCATTGGAAACGGGACAGGAGCCCCCGCCGCAGCTCCGCAAATTCCGACGCCCGTGATTCGTGAATCGGTGCAGCACCGGCGCTCATTTCTCGATGGTGAAACTGAATTTCGCGCCGTCCTCGTTCTCGGCCTTGAGCGCCCCTCCCAGCTGTTTAACAAGCGCATTGATGATCAACATTCCGAGCGAGGTCGCGGTACGAGCGTCGAAACCCGGCGGCAGACCGACGCCGTTGTCACGGTAGACGAGCGATAGCCGGCGCTCGTCTTTGCTCCTCACCTCGAGCATGATCACCTTATGTGGCGCGGGCTTGAAAAATGCATGCTTAATGGAGTTCGAAAGAAACTCTGAGACGATTATGGCGAGCGCCACTTCTTTGTCCATGGGAAGCGTCACTGATTCGATATCGTAGGAGACGCTGATGTCATTCCTGACCAGATCCTCGAGAATATAATCACATAGTCTGGGAAGATACAGATCGAGCGCAGGCGCTTCGACGCCGCTCGATTTATAAATCTGCTCGTGGACCATTGAAACGGCGAGAATACGATGCTGGACGTCCTTGAGTGCGATCTTGGCCTGTTCATCCACGCCAACCTGAAGCTGAAGGCTTATGTAACTGATCAAAATGTTCAGTTGATTCTTAAGCCGGTGGTGAATCTCCCTCAGTTCAAGCTCCCGCGCGCTGAGTCGTTCCTCGAGTTCGGTCTTCAACATGATGTACTTAAGATCTGTCTCGATTATCTCTTTAAACTCACGCAGAAGCTGCAAGAACTCGTCCTGGTATGAATTCGCTTTGTCGGTCAGCATGCAGAAGGTACCGAAAAGCTCCCCGTCCTCCCACTCGATGGGTACGCCCATGTATGCCTTCATGCCTAAGCCCGCATGCGGGTTGTTCGCCCAGTATTCCTCCGTCGATACATCATCGACCCGCAGTTCGCGCCGCCTGCCGACGACGGTTTCGCAGAACATCCCGATCCCCAGCCGATCGTGATCGGCCCGCTTGTAGGGATTACCCGCAGTCCTGCTGGCGGCTATGATTTCGAGATTCTCCTCGGTCAAACGGGTGATGAGTCCGCTGGGAACATGCATGATTGAGGCCACGATATCTATGATCCGCTGCCATTTTTCGACGACCTGAGCAGGAATATCCGGTTTGTTGTGCGAAACGGGAACGATGACGAGATCCTTCTCGCCAAGGACCTTGACCCGGGCAAAGGCTCCCTCGGGGAGATGCTCATCTTTCATGTACTTAATTATGTCAAACTCCGCCTCTTCCGCCAGATGAAAAAAAATCTAGTGCGAAAAGTACTCAGGCCGGATTGCTTCTCCAAAGATTTGTGTCAGCTTCCGTATCAGAACGCGGAAACGTTCGGGGACAGCTGCCTCAAACACCGTACTCCCCTCTGCGCCGGGCAAAGTGATCGCGAGCCGACGCGCGTGAAGCATGAGGGTCGCCTCTGGGAAGAAGGGATCGTGTCTGCCGTAAAGAGGATCGCCGAGGATCGGGCTGCCCAGGCCTGCCATGTGGACCCTCAGCTGGTGCGTCCTGCCTGTCCGCGGACGCAGCGAAACGAGAGCATACGAAGAACCTCGCGCGTCACGGGCTTCTTTCCATACCCGGAGGACATGATAGTCTGTAACCGCAGTTTTCCCTCCCTGATCCACCCTGGCAAAGCGTTTGCGGTCGCGCTTGTCCCGCCCCAGGCGGTCGGAAATCCGTCCTATCGGCGGCGAGGGGACGCCCCGAACCAAGGCAAGATACTCTTTGCGGACACGGCGGTCTTTGAACTGTGTAGCGAGGAAAACCTGCGCTTCGAGGTCCTTCGCCGCGATAATGACCCCCGATGTATCTTTGTCGAGTCGATGTACGATCCCTCCCCGCAGAGCAGGGCCCTGCTCGACATTTCTCTGTTCAACAGCCTGGAGTCCACCGGCGAAATGCGCAAGAAGGGCGTTGGCCAGTGTGCCGCTTCGGTTGCCCGCCCCAGGATGCACGACCATGCCCTGAGCCTTGTCGACGACAATACAGCGCTCGTCCTCGTACAAGATCGAAAGCGGGATGTCCTCGGCGACAAGAAAGGGCGGAGCCTCCTCGGTCCAGGTCAATTCCAATAGATCGCCTTCTTTGAGCTGGTGCGAAGGCTTAGTGATGGAGCCATTGACTCGGATAACCGCATTTCGAGCCTTTATCTGCGACCGCGTCATGACGCCGACAATCTCGGCGATGTACACGTCGGCCCGATCGGCCCCCGGCGAAGAAACGATGCCGGACCAGGTCCTCCGCGTTCCGGTCTGCGGTGGCTGCTCGGAGCGCCCTCTGTCATCCGCCCTGTCGGTTCTTGAGGCGCTAGTATAGCTCTCAGAGCTCCTATGCTTTTTCATATTTCCCTTATATCACGGCCCTCGTCGGGACGAGTATCTCTGCTCAATCCTGCGCGGACTGGCGAATTGCTCAAAAATGTCAGACCTACGCATTTGTAGGTTATTTTTGAAATGGATACGATGTTGTATATTTTAAATTCTTCAAACATCCAGATATTTCCAATCATTTGATAAAAAGAAAACCAGAAATCTATTTCTTTTTACTAGTAGAGTATTACGAGCAACCCCTATAATTAGCGGTGCATCGTAAAGAAACTACGTTTCCTGGCATGAATCCTGCAATAACCCACCCGGACCATCACCTGGTACTATTCGACCTCCAAGGAGTCCACAATGAAAAAGCGAGTCGTCGCCTCTGCGGCATTCATGGCGACATCTCTCGCGGCTGCCTTCTCCCAGGACAACCAAGCTTCGCTCAGTCCGGGCAACACGGCTTGGGTGATCATGGCCACGGCGCTGGTAATGTTCATGACCGTCCCGGCGCTCGGCCTTTTCTACGGAGGGCTCGTACGGAAAAAGAACGTCCTAAGCGTGCTCATGCAGTGTTTCAGCACGCTCGCCCTGGTCTCGGTCATGTGGATCGCCTTCGGCTACAGTCTCGCGTTCAGCGATAGCGAGCTGATACCAGGAGTCTTGGGCGACTTCAAATGGACCTTCCTGTCGGGAATCACGCCCGACCAACTGTCTCCGTACTACATTTCAGACGCGGCGGGCAGGATCCCCCACCTCGCCTTTGTCATGTTCCAGTGCATGTTCGCGGTCATCACGCCCGCGCTTATCGCAGGAGCCTTCGCGGAGCGGATGAAGTTCTCGTCCTTCCTCGCCTTCACCGCGCTGTGGCAGGTCCTTATCTACTGTCCGCTGGCCCACATGGTCTGGTCCTCGGGAGGCTGGCTCTTCAAACTCGGTGTCCTCGACTTCGCGGGCGGCACCGTGGTCCACGTCAACGCGGGTTTCGCCGCACTCGCGGCGGCGCTTGTCATCGGGAAACGGGATCATCATAAGCTTCTTCCACCGCACAACCTGCCCTTTACGCTGATCGGAGCGGCCATGCTCTGGTTCGGCTGGTTCGGCTTCAACGCCGGCTCCGCGCTCGCGGCGGATGGATTGGCCGCAAGCGCCTTCGTGACGACCAACACCGCGGCCGCCGCGGCGGGCATCGCGTGGGCCATCATGGACAAGATCGTCAACAAGCGGCCTACCATCCTCGGCACGGCGACCGGAGCGGTCGTGGGGCTCGTGGCGGTGACGCCCGCGGCCGGCTTTGTAAACGTCGGAGGCGCAGCCGCGATCGGAGTGATCGCAAGTATCATCTGCTTCATCATGGTCGTCTTCGTCAAGGAGAAGCTGGGCTATGACGATGCTCTCGACGCCTTCGGCTGCCATGGTATAGGAGGTCTCGTCGGCGCCTTGCTTACGGGCATCTTCGCCGATCCCTCGATATGGGAAAGCTTCGGTGGATCGTACGCGGGTGCGCTGTACGGGAATCCGTTGCAGTTTTGGAAGCAGCTTGCCGGCGCCGGCGTGAGCATCGCCTTCGCGTTCGCGGGCACCTTCCTGATCCTCAAGCTCGTCGACGCGACGATGGGTCTCCGGGTCGATTCGCGCGACGAAGCCGTGGGCCTCGATATCTCGCAGCACCACGAGCGCGCGTACACGGTGCTCGACTGAAGGAGGGCCTCTATGAAGATGATTGTCGCTATCATTCAGCCGCACAAGCTCGAGGAAGTGAAGGAAGCCCTCTACGCCGCCGAGGTCAATCTGATCACGGTCTCAGAGGTTCTGGGTCACGGACGCCAGGGAGGGCAGACTGAGGTGTATCGGGGCAGTAAGGAGACGGGCAATCTGCTCAGGAAGATCCGTCTGGAGATCGCGGTGAACGAGTCCTTCGTGGAGCCCACAATCGCCGCGATCCAGAAAGGAGCCCGCACCGGCGAGGTCGGCGACGGAAAGATCTTCGTCTACGATCTGGCCGAGGTGGTGCGTATCCGCACCGGAGAGCGAGGCTCGGAGGCGATAGGCTGATTCGTTAGGATTGGGCGCACGCCGCTCCGGCGCACGCCGCTCCGGCGCACGCCGCTCCGGCGACGCCCAATCAATCCCCGCCCTCCGATGATTCGAGATCGGCTTCCGCCTTATCAGCCCAGGAGGCCCCGCGCCCCGGTCGAGTAGGAGCGGCATAGTACTCGACATTCCAGAGGAAGAGGCCGCGCGCGGGAGCGGTCGGTCCGGCGGCGCTTCGATCGCGGGAGGCGAGAGCCCGGGCCATGATCTGCGCGGCCTCGCGGGGAGAGTCCGATCTGCAGGACGAACCGATCTCGGCCGCATAGTGGAGCATGGAGCCCACAAGCGAGCGCACCATGCGCCAGAGGAAGGCGTTGGCCGCGATTTCATATACTAGAAAATCACCTTCCCATCTGAAGCTCGATTCGTAAACATAGCGGAAACGGTTTACGGAAACGTCGCGGGCCGACGAGAAGGTCGTAAAGTCGCGCTCGCCCAATATCTCCGCAGCCATCGCGTTGAGCGAAACCAGATCCGGGCGGCTGCGCAGATGGTGGGCGTAGCGGAGCCTGATAGGGTCGGGCCGGCAGCCGCACAGAACAAAATAGCGATACCGTCTCAGCCTGGCGTCGTAACGTGCATGAAAATCGTAGTCGGCCTCCGAGGCAGAAAGGATACGGATATCGCGCGGCAAAAGACGATTGAGCGCCGGTGCAAAGCGCTCGGCGCCCATGCGCTCTATATCGGTGTAGAAATTCGCCGCCTGGCCCATCGCATGGACGCCGGAGTCCGTTCTGCCCGCTCCGATCACCGGGACCGGGTGCCCGTGTATTTCGGCGAGCGCGCTCTCCACTTCGTCCTGGACCGATCTCGCGTTGGCCTGCCGCTGCCAGCCGCTGAAATCCGTGCCGTCATAGGAAAGGATCAGGCGGATATTTCTTTGCGGCTTACTCCTCATCCTCTTCTTCGTCCTGGTGGAGTTCGGCCTTGAGCGCGTCGTAGAGGGCGCGGACCTTGTCGACGAGAGGGCCGGGTCTCGCCTTGCTCTTTCTGCCGAGCCCGAACATCTTCGCGATCGTCCGCTTCGCCGCCTCGAGCGTCTCGTAGCGTTTCGCTTCGTCCGAACGCGGACCGTACTTGAGTTCGAGCGTCGCCGAGAGGTACAAAACGCCTTCGAATCCGTAGTTCTTGTCGGTATCCGGCCCGAGCCATTTCACTGTTGTAAGTTGTTCTTTCCCTTTTTGTTCGAGTTCGACGGCGAGACGGTACAGGAAGCGGGCCTTCGAATAAAAGGCGGCGGCGGCCTCGTCGAATCGCTCTCCCGGATGCTTGTGGTCGAGGTAGCCGCAGAGCCAGGCCGAGCGCAATGACGCGATCGCCTGTTTGATCGTCGGCGAGAATTCTTTGGGGAAATGCTCGTAACAGCGCAGCGCAAGATAGTACGAAGCCGCGCCTTCCATGAGTCCGCGCGGTGCGTTGTAATCGACCGGACTGAACAGGCGCTGAGCGGCCTCGACGCGTGACGCGGTCTCGTCTTTCAGCTTCGGGGCGATTTTCGCGGGCAGTGATGCGAAATCGAGTTTGAAGGCCGAATACCAGCAGGAAGGACATACGGTAAGATCGTAGACGAGCGGGTAAACCTCGCCGTAGGCCTGCATGGGGATGTATGTCCTATGCAGTTCGTCGGTGAGATCGCCTGCGTTGACGCGCCCCGAAAAAAGTTCCTCGCGGTTGAACGATGTCTCGCAGACGGGGCAGATGATCGGTTCCTTCGATACGAAGGTCACCTTCCGCTCTTTGTCGTCCCTGTCCGGTTTTTGCGCGTATCGTACCATGACTACCTCTCGATGACGACGACGGCTATCGCGTTGTCGCTTTCGTGCGTCAGCGACAGGTGAACCGCCGATGCGCCCGCCTCGCGGAAACGGGCGAGCGCCGAATCGTGCAGGACCATATCCGGCCTGCCGTTATGGCTGTTGACGACCTGAAGATCGCGCAGTCGTATTCCTGTAAGCCCCGTGCCGAGCGCCTTGCCGAAGGCCTCTTTCGCGGCGAAGCGCGCTGCGAGCGAGTGCGCCGCCCCCGACCCCCTCTCTTTGGCCGCGGCGATCTCTTCGGGATGAAAAAAGCGCTCGATGAGGCCGGCGACCGACTGCCAGCGGCGGATCCTGTCGACGTGCACGACGTCGATGCCGATGCCGAGAATCACGGCGTCCCAGCCTCGGCCGTCCCCGCGGCCAGAACGACGCGCACCTCGGGGGGATCGAGTCCCACGATCTCGTAGCCCTCGGGGGCCCTGGCGTGCACCGGAAGATCGTAGGCGCCCGGTTTCCGAACCGCCGAGAGATCGACGCTGAGCGTCCCCTGGGGCAGCTCCTTGATCATCGTCCCCTCCGAAGGATTCAAGGCTCGAAGTTCCACTCTGGCCCGGGGAAGAAGCTCGGCCGGGACGAGAAAACTCGGTATATTCTCGAGGGATATCGGGACGCCGTCGAACGAAACCTGATCAGGCGCGCGCCTGACGGCGCAGCGGACATCGACGACGCCCGCCCCGGAAATTGTTAAAAAAGAATCTTTGTTAACCAACTTGACTTTCACAGCGAAGTCGGCCGATCTGGACGACAAGTCTACCGCCTCGGTCTTAATATCGACGATCCTGGCGACGAGGCTCGCGGGACCGGATATTTCGATCTCGGGAGGATCGATCTCGAACGATTCGAGCTCGTACCCCGATTGGACGGCGCCCTTGAACGACGGCGAAACCGGGACGAATCTGAACGAGCGCCGCTCCAGGGTCACCGTGATATCCGTCGGATCGACATGTATCTCCAAAGGATCGACGCCGACGGCTCCGCCTCTGCGCTCGATCCGGATCGGAACTCGATAGGAGCCCTCCGATCGGAACGCCGTCAGATCCACACTCGCCGAAATATCGGCCTCCTTGATTGTCGAGAGCGACTTCGACTCGCCGCGGAGCGTTATGCTCACAGAGCGCGGATATTGATTCGCCGGGACGAAGTCATCGCCTGTGCCGACCTCGAGCGGAACCGACATATAGCGTTCTTCGAGACGGTTGAGCTGATAAAAGAAAAAAAGAAGGAGGGCGGCGCCGAGCGAGAGTATTTTCGCCGGCCAGTCTGCGAAGATCCGCTCTACGAGTCTTTTACTCCGCATCGGGCCGCTCCTCGATCAGGATATCCTCGCTTTCAGGGAAATCGAGAAGTTCGCCGAGCCGGCGCCTCACCTGCTCGAGCGACAGACCGTAGTACAGCTTCGATTCGCAGGCTATCGAAAGCGCACCTGTCTCCTCTGAGACGACGAGGACGACCGCGTCCGCCTCCTCGGACAGGCCGAGGGCGGCGCGGTGCCGCGTCCCGAAACTCTTGCGTATATCCTGCTGTTCGGACAGAGGCAGGAAACAGCCGGCCGCGGCGGCGCGGCCGTCCTGCACGATTAGGGCGCCGTCGTGAAGCGGAGTGTCGTACCCGAAAACAGCGACGATGAGGCTCGACGAGAGCAGGGCGTCGAGCCTCGTACCCGTTTCAATGATGTTCTTAAGCCCGACGTTGCGCGCAAACACGATGAGAGCGCCCCGGCGCATCGAAGAGAGCGCTTCGGCGGCGTTGAGGACCGCCTCGATCTGGGTTACGCGGTGGCGGACGGCGCCTTTGAAGATAGTGCCCTGGCCGAGCCGCATGAAAATTTTGCGGAGCTCGGGCTGAAACACGATCGCAATCGCAATGACAAGTCCGGGGGCGATGACGCTGAGCACCCATGTGACCGTCGTCAGCTGGAGGAAGTATGCGACGGCGTAGAAAGCGGCGAGGATCAGGGCGCCCTTGACGAGTTGGACCGCCTGCGTCCGCACGAGGACTTCGTAGGTCTTGTATACGAGAAAGGCGAGAAGGAGTATGTCCAGTGCGGGTCGAAGGTAGGAGGAAAAGAACTGGGCGACATCGGCGGCGCTCACGGGATCATCCTTTCACATACGAGTGAATCCGCGATGCGCGAAAACGCCGCGAGGGCGTCCACGGTCTCCGCCACGTCGTGGACGCGCAGGATACAGGCGCCGGCGAGGTAAGCGGCACAGGCCGCACCGAGACTGCCGGCGAGCCTTTCCTCGACGGTTCTGCCGGTGAGGCTTCCGATCATGGACTTGCGGGAAAGTCCGACGAGGACGGGCCAGCCGGCGCGGGCGAGACGGAAAACGGCGCCGTCCCGCGGGTCAAGAAGCGCAAGATTATCCTCGAACCGCTTGCCGAAGCCGATGCCCGGATCGAGAATAAGCGCGCTGCGCGCAACGCCCGCCGCCATCGCCCGATCTGCGGCAGTTAAGAGAAAGTCGACGACTTCAGCGACGCAATCCTCGTAGGAGGGGGCGGCCTGCATGGTCCTGGGCTCGCCCTTCATGTGCATGAGCACAACCGGCACGCGGCGCTCCGCCGCAAGCGCGGCCATGGCCGGATCCGCGAGCGCGGAGACATCGTTGATGATATCCGCGCCGGCATCAAGGGCCGCACGCGCGACCGAGGCCCTGCGCGTATCGACCGACAGGGGCACTCCGCTCCGCGATCGAATCGCTTCGACCGCCGGCACGACCCGTTCGAGTTCCTCGTCTTCGCCGACCGGCTCGGCCCCGGGGCGCGTAGACTCGCCGCCCACATCGACGATCGCCGCACCCTCGGCTTCCATACCGACGGCGGTCTCGGCCGCGGCGAGGGCGGTGGCTCTGCGCGCAGCGGCGTAGAATGAATCGGGCGTGACATTGACGACACCCATGACAAGCGGCGCGGAACCGAGGGCCAGAGTACGTCCGTTCGGAAGCGGCAGGCTCGAGACGGCGCGCATCATGGACTTCCCCCTGAAGCCTTGAAAAGAAAAATACGGCCGTGAGAATCGCCCCGCTCGGCCTCGCGGATACGCTGAACAATGCCCTCGGTATCAAGTCGGGCGCGGGCGAGAAGCTCGTCGCGGCCGGCCTGGAGGAAGGGTTGAGAAGGGAATCCCGCGTACAGGGCTTCGATCCGGGGGATCCTTGCGCCGATCAGGGCCGCGAGGCCCTCACCCATGCCGCCCCGCTCGACGCCGTCTTCGACTATAAGGACGCGCCGGTAAGCCGAGACGATTTCGAGAAAAAAGTCTTCGTCGACGGGCGACGCGAAGCGCGCCGAATAGACATCGGCGAGAGGTCCCGCGCCCGCCGAGGCAGCCTCTCTCAGAAGCCGGTCCGAAGCCTCGACCGCGGGGGAGACAAGGGCGCCGAGCGCGACGACGAGTGTATCGGCCCCGGAACGCCTGACAAAGACGCCCCGCCCCGGCTCGATAGGCTCGGCGAAGGCGTCTTCCTCCCGGGGACAGGGAGCCTTTGGAAACCGAATCACGGCCGGGCCTCCCGAATCGAGGGCCCATTCGAGGCAGGCGGCGAGTTCTCCCGCGCTGGCCGGCGCGAGTATCGGCAAACCCGGGAAGGATCGGAACAGCGCGATGTCGTAGAGTCCCTGATGCGTTTCACCGTCGTCCGACACGGCTCCTGCACGATCGAGGGCGAGCACGACGCGGAGACGCGGAAGCGCGACATCGTGAAACACCTGATCGACCGCCCGCTGTGCGAAGGTCGAGTACATGCCGACAACGGGACGGAGTCCGGCGGACGCGAGTCCGGCGGCGAAGGTCATTGCGTGCTCTTCGGCGATACCGACATCGTAGAGCCGGCCCGGGCAGGTCTTGGCGAAAGCATCGAGGCCGAGACCCTTGGTCATGGCTGCGGTCACGGCTACGAGACGATCGTCGAAAAGGCCCCGACGAACCATGGCGCGCGAAAAGGCGTCGGTGAATGTGGCCATGACGCGGGGCTCGACCTCCCCGTCGGTCAGAGTCATAGGTGCGACGCCGTGGTAGAACGTAGGGTCTTCCTCCGCCAAGTCGTAGCCCTTGCCCTTGCGCGTCACAACGTGGACGACGATCGGGCGATTCAGGACCCTGGCTTCCCTGAACACACGGATCATCATGGGTATGTCATGGCCGTCGATGGGACCGGCGTACTCGAAGCCGAGATCGACGAAGAGATTCTCTTTAAAGAAAAGCGCCTTGACCGCCCGCTTCGCTCGAACCATGCCTGCGTAAAGAAAAGAGCCGAAAAACGGTATACGCTTGACCGTCCGATCGATCCGTGTACGGATGCCCTGATAGCGGACATTGGAGGACAGACGCGAAAGATGCCTTGAAAGAGCGCCCACATTCGCGGATATCGACATCTTATTGTCGTTGAGGATCACCACGAGGGGCAGGCCGAGATGTCCGGCGTGGCTCAAGGCCTCGAAGGCCATACCGCCGGTGAGGGCTCCGTCGCCGATTATCGCGACAACCGCCCCTTTCTCGCCCAACACCCGCCGCGCCTCAAGCATGCCGAGCGCCGCCGAAATCGAAGTCGACGCGTGTCCGGTATCAAAGGCGTCATAAGGACTCTCGGAGCGTTTAGGAAAACCCGAAATGCCGCCTGATCTGCGAAGACCGTCGAAGACATCGCGGCGTCCGGTGACGAGCTTATGAGCGTAGCATTGATGCCCGACATCCCAGACAATCGCGTCGCGGGGTGATTCAAAGACCCGATGCACGGCGAGCGTCAGCTCGACGACGCCCAAATTCGAGGCAAGATGCCCCCCGTTCCTGCCGACGACGCTGATGATGCGTTCGCGTATCTCGGCGGCGAGGGCTTTCAGTTCCGCGGCGTCGAGCTTCTTGAGATCGTCCGGTGAGTCGATGGTTTCGAGGATAGCCATCACAGACTACGATACCATAGCAGCCCCTCGAATGCTACGGGCGCCGTACCGCATCGCACTCGTCTTGCAGCAAACAGCCTGAACAGGGCAGGATTCCGTACATGGCCGCATACGAACTGCGTATTCTCGACCTCCGCGCCCCGCTTCCCTATACCGGCATCGAAAACCCTTCCTTCGCCGGTGGGCATCCGGGAGGCTCCGTCCTTGTTCCGATCCCCGAGGGAAGGCTGCTCGAAATTCCGACCGGCCCGGGGCTCTCGGAAGGAGACGAAGAGATATTCCTCTTTGATGAAGAAAGCTTGATCGAATTTGACGCGGACAATGGACCGAAGATCGTTCCGAGACTGCCGACGCCGGGGTTTTACGGCCGAAGAAATTCGACGGGCGGCGCGGTCTTCGGCGGCGCGGCTCTTGAGCGCCGCGAACTCCCTCGCGGGCGCTATGCCTTCATGCAGTGGCGGGCGGACACCGACGAAGAACTCCTCCTCGGCATGGAATGGTTTGCGCGCGAAACCTGGTGGGAACAGCTCAGAGGCGAGGGGCCCTGCATCCTGAGGCGGCTCCGCGAAGAAGGGAAGCTGGCCTCGCAGATGCTGCGACGCCTCACTCTCTGATCATCGGAGCGCAACAAGGTTCGAGGAAGTTCGCTCAGAAAATCACTTCCGCTCCGCCGCGGGCGGAACGAGTGCAGCCCCTCGCGCGCTTGTTCTCGTACATCCGCTCATCCGCGCGTTCGAGCAGAATATCGATGCAGCGGCGTACGTCGAATCCCTCCGTCTCGTCAAGCTCGCCGAGCGAGGAAATCCCCCACGAAAGCCGCGGCAGATACTTGAGAGCGGCGCCCTTCGCGGCGAGGTCATGATTCACCTTCTCCATAATCGAACGGGCCGAATCGCCCCGACAGTCAGGGAATACGACGAGGAATTCGTCGCCCCCGATACGTCCGACTGTGTCAGAATCGCGTATGGCGCCGACAAGTGCTTCGCAGGCGCGCCGAATATACTCATCCCCGGCGGAGTGGCCGAACTTGTCGTTGATGAGCTTAAGACCGTCGAGATCGGCGACGCAGAGCGAGAGAGAAGCGCCTGTGCGGCGGCACTGGGCGATATGCTTTTCAAGGATGATCAAGGCGGTGCGGCGGTTGACCACGCCGGTGAGGGGGTCGACCGATGCCAAAAGCCTGAGTTCCTCCTCGGCTTGCTTCAGACTGGCCAGATGCGCGACGATGCGGGCGAACAGGACGATGATCTCCGCCTTTTCGCTTGTGATTTTTTTATGACTGATGAGATTGTCGGCCGTCATCTCTCCGATGAGCCGTCGCCCGTCCCACATGGGCGCAACTATCCTGTCCGCGCGGCCGACGAGTCTGCCCTGCTGATCATGGAAGGGGGACGCCGTCCTGCTCAAATACGGCAGACTGCCCTCGTTGTACTCCATTGGAACATCGCCGAGCTCTCTACGTGATCTCAGACCGTGCTCGTCGCGGACCCGGCCCTGCTCGTCCATCCCCCAGGTGCCCACCCTCCAGCGCGGATCTTCATGATCTATGAGCCATACACCGAGTCGGTCGATCCCGAGCCGGTCGCAGCCGCTCTCCACCGCGCGTCTGCAGACCTCTTCCAGGTTGGAAGAAAAAGAAAGCTCGATCGATAAGTCGTGAAGGGATCTGAGGTCTTCCTCATATCGTTTTCGTGCCGTGAAGGAACCGCGCTTTGAAACCAACGCAAGCGAGCGTTCCCCGCCCCAGCCTCCCTCCACAATTTCTACGCCGGGTTCTAGAAGTATGGGGACAGCGTCCGTCGCTCTCAATACCGCGAGAATCTTTCCGTGGGACCGCGCCCGCTTCCGAAGATCGTCGCCGCCGAGGCATTTTGACATAAAGCATACAATACAACCGAAATCAAAAACGCAACAGAGGGGAAATTATGAATTCTTCGTTCATTCGGTCACTGCCGGCGCAGGCCGGCGGCCATAGGGAAGCGCAGTCTGAAACCGGCGCCCCTGCCGCCGATCCCCGCCCCCGCTTCGATCGAACCGCCGAGCTGGGCGGTCAATGACGTCAGCAGAAGGGAACCGAGGGAGGATGTCTCGCCAAGTCGAAAATCGGGGGAAAGCCCGCGCCCGTCGTCCTGCACCTCGAGGACGACATCAGTCCCGGCCAGGCTGAGTCTCAGCCGTATAACGCCTCCTTCCCCCTCGGCGAAGGCGTGATGCGCGGCGTTCATCGCGAGCTCATTTACGACCAGACCGACCGTCACCGCCCTGTCCGTACCGATGCTGACATGCTCGCAGTCGGCCTCTATGCCGATGCGGGGCGGCGTCCGGCGGCTCGAAACCGCGGCCTCGACTATCTCCTCCAGATACCCCGCCAAATCGATGCTTTCTACAGACCTCGTCTTGTGAAGGCGTTCGTACAGTATGCCGACAACGCGCAACCGGGAACAGGCCGAGGCCATCGCATGCTTCGTCCGCTCGTCGGGATCGGCTTCGGCCTGCAGCGAAAGAAGACTCGTGATAAGCGCGAGGCTGTTCTTTATCCGATGCTGGAGCTGCGTGTACAAGCGGTCCTTCGACTCGAGGGCGGCCGATATCGCCGCGTCGGTCGAGGCTGAAACACCGTAGCGCGAGAGAATCCGCGCGCGATATGCGTCATAGGCGAGCCTCGACAAGGCTTTGCCGAGCGAGACAAAAAAAGTCATTGCCTCGGTGATGCGCGTCCGTGAAAACCGCGGCGTCCTCCGGTACGATTCCGCGTATGTGCCTTGATCCCAGCCGAAGGTTTCAGCGTTCCGCGCGAGCGCGCGTTCATCGATCCTGTCCTCGTCGTACAAGAACTGCCCTGTGAACAGCGTCGCCCAATGAACTCCCTCGATCGAAAGCGGAAGAGCGACCTCTCTGAGACCGAAAGGACAGACGTATTCGATATACGCCTTCTCACCCTCGTTCGGGAGAATGACCTCGGCCCGCCGGTCGCTTTGGCGGCAGAGAGCGAAGGATTCCGCGTCCGCGCGATGGAAATCCCTGCATACAGGTGTGTCGGGCAGAGAGACATACACTGTTCCTTCGCGGGACAGGATGCTCATCCCGACACCAGTCAGCTCGGCGAAGGCCGCACAGAGTTCCCGAATCGGACCGAATTCGAAGGCCGCCATCGCCGCGAGAATCTCGCGTTCGCGCTCCTCAAGAGAAAGATCTGCGCCCGTGGCGAGACCGAACTGCGCCGTGACGTCGCGCGCGACCACCGTGGCCAGGACGACCGCGCCGGAGGTATCGAGAGCGGGGCCGATGAAGAGCTCGTAGCGCCCCTGACGTTCGGGCCGGGAGCGTATTCGACACGGCTGTCTGACGGTGATCCCTTCACTAAAGACGCGCTCGACGGCTTTTTCGAAAGAACCGCGGTCCTCTTCTTCGATAATCCCGCCGATATCCACGCCGATGAGATCGTCGGCCGCGATCTCTCCGATTCCGCGGTTTATCGAGACGACTCGACGCCCGCGGTCGATTGAGAAGATGGCGTCGGGCGCGGTGCGCGCCAAGCTCGACCAGCGCTCCTCGCTGGCGGCGAGATGCTCGTGCGCGGCCGCGAGGTCGAGCGCCATCCTGACCGAGGTCAAAAGAACCGTGTCACCCGATCCCTTGACGATATACCCGTAGCCGCCCGCGTGCCGGGTTTTTTCGATTACTGCGCTCTCGGAATGCGAGGAGAGAAAAACGACCGGAGGACCGCCCGCCTCTCGAATGCGCTTCGCGGCTTCGCCTCCGTCCATGCCCTTGCCCAGGTCCACATCCATGAGCACGAGATCCGGATCCTCCGAGAGGGCTCTGTCGACCGCGTCCTCACCCCGGTGGACGATCTCGACGCCGTAACCAGCCTTCGCCAGAAGACGTTGCTCGTAGAGTGCTATGAGAGCCTCGTCCTCTACGAGAAGGATGCGCTCCCGCTGTGCGGCTCCAGACATAGTGGAGTATTTTACTCATGAATAAGCGGGGGCGCAATCTTGACTTGCCGTATCGAGGGCGCAGGACCGCGGCGAACGCCAGAAACCGAGGAACCGATCCGCCTAGCCTAGAGCGTGCGCCGCCTGCGCTTGTGCTCATACATGCGGCCGTCGGCGAGTTCGAGCAGAGACTGGGAAGTAACTGATAGACCGGCGCTTTCGAGCTCGTCGATCGTCGCCAGGCCCCGGCTCAACGAGATGCGGTAGTCCCGTCCCGCGCTGTTTTCCTCGGCGATAAAGGCGTCGATGCGCCGCGCGATGGCTTCGACGCCCGGAGCGTCGCAGTCAGGCAGTATGACGAGAAACTCGTCGCCGCCGAGACGGCCGATTGTATCGGTTCCGCGCAACGCTCGAACGAGCGTCGAACATGCTATTTTTATATATTCGTCGCCGACGCTGTGTCCCAAGCGGTCGTTCACCTCTTTGAGGCCGTCGAGGTCGAAGTAGGCGACGGCAAGACATTCCCCGTTGCGCAGGCTGAGTCCGAACTGCTTTTCGAGCACGACCAGGGCCGTGCGTCGATTCACGACGCCGGTCAGCACGTCTGTAGAAGCGAGCACCTTGAGCTCGGCCTGGATGCGCTTGAGACTGGTCAAGGACCCGACAATGCGCGCAAAGCGCACTAAAAGCTCAAGCGAGCCTCCGTCTATAGACCGCTGCGTTATAAGGTTGTCGACGACGATCTCGCCGATGACTTTGCGCCCATCCCAGACCAGGGCGAGCGCCTTCTCGGCCGAGCCGACTACGTTGTGCCGCTCGTCGAAACAGGGCGCGACGCCCATGTAATAGACAGGGTCCTTCCCTTTATAGAAGTCAGGCGGCAGGGCCTCGGCGGAGCGCCGATAGGCTACGCCGCGCTCGTCGCGGAGATTTCCGGATTCGTCGGTGCCGTAGGTTCCGAACAGGAGCCCGGGATCGAGCGGATCGGCGAACCAGATCGAGATGCGGTCGTACCCGAGAATGCGGCGGCCCATGGCAACGGCCCGCCTGCACAGATCATCGACGTCCTCGGACAGGCTGAGTTCGAGGGAGAGATCATGAAGAGCCGCCATCTTGAGCGCGAAGGCGTTGCGGGCGGCCTCACGGCGACGGGATTTCACGGCGGCCTTGTGCTCCTCGGCGACAGCCGGCGTACCTTCTGCTTTCATAATATATATGCTCACTTTTTAATAAAAATTTTTCCTCACCCCCTATGATAACCGACGGGCGCTTCCGAGTACAGAGGGGGTGTAACTGCGGGTCTACTCTAGAACGGCGTAAATGCGGCGCACTCCGGCGCTGGACGACTGTTCCTTTTGAATGCGGAAGCGCCCCAAAAGGCCCGTCCGCTCGACGTGGGGGCCGCCGCAGACTTCCTTGGAAAAATCGCCGATCGTGTATACCTTGACGATCTCCTCGTATTTTTCGCCGAAAAGTGCGCGGGCGCCCGCCGCCTTGGCCTCCTCGAGCTTCATCATGGCCATGCTCACCGGAAGATCGCGCGCTATCTGCTCGTTGACGATGGACTCGACCTTCGCGATTTCCTCCTTCGTCATGGGCGCGCCGTGGACGAAGTCGAAACGGAGGCGCTCGGCGGTGATGTTGGAGCCCTTCTGAGCGACATGGGGGCCGAGGACGATCGTGAGCGCCTGCTGAAGCAGGTGCGTCGCGGTATGGTACTTCGTCGCGGCCTCGGAATGATCGGCCAGCCCCCCCTTGAAAAGCTGTTCCGAACCCGCGCGCGACAGCTCCTGGTGCTTTTTGAAGGCCTCGTCGTACTCCCCGCGGTTGACCCTCATGCCCTGCTCGGCCGCGAGTTCCTCGGTAAGCTCGATGGGGAAACCATAGGTGTCGTAAAGCTTGAACGCGAGGCGTCCGGACATGATTTTCTGGGGGTTCTTGAGGAGGTTCGGAAGCATCTTCTCGAACTCCTTCTCGCCCTTCTCGAGGGTCTCGAGGAATTTCGCCTCCTCCTTGGCCAGTTCGTCCATGATCCTCTGACGATTCTCTTCCAGCTCGGGATAGGGGCCTTTGAAGTTCTCGACGACAGCGGCCGCGGGGCCCGAGAGAAAGGCGCCTTCGATGCCGAGCTTGCGGCCGTGTCGGACCGCGCGTCGGATGACGCGGCGGAGCACATACCCGGCCCCGACGTTCGAGGGCAGCACCGCCTTGGGATCGCCGAGAATGAAGGTAGCCGTCCGAATATGATCGGCGATGATCCGCATCGACCTGTCTTTGTCGGCGTCGCCGCCGTGGTATGCGTAGCCTGAGCCGCCCGCGTCGCGGAGGGCTGCGGCGATCGCGTCGAGAATAGGCGTAAAGGTCTCGGTGTCGTAAACGGACTTCTTGCCCTGGAGCACGCAGACCGTGCGCTCGAGGCCCATGCCCGTATCGACGTTCTGTGCCGGCAGCTTGACCAGCGTCTTCTCGTCGACGCGGTTGAACTCCATGAAGACGTTATTCCATATTTCCATCCAGTTTTTTGGATCCGATCCCTTGTTCGAGCCGGGAGGGGGGAGGCCGCTTCCGACCCAGTAGAAAATCTCGGTGTCGGCTCCGCAGGGACCGACCGGTCCCGCCGCCCACCAATTGTCGGCCGCGCCGAGGAAGGCGATCCTGTCCTCGGGAACGCCGAGCGAGCGCCAGGTCTCGGCAGAGACCTCGTCGCGGGGTGCGTTCTCGTCGCCCCTGAAGCAGGTGACCGATATCAGCTTCGGGTCGAGCCCGAGCCAGGCAGGCGAGGTGAGGAACTCCCACGAAAAGGCGATCGATTCTTTTTTGAAGTAATCGCCGAGCGACCAGTTCCCGAGCATCTCGAAGCAGGTGAGGTGGCTCTCGTCGCCGACTTCCTCGATATCGCCGGTTCGTATGCATTTCTGGTAATCGACGAGCCGCCTGCCGGCGGGGTGAGGCTCGCCCAGGAGGTAGGGGACGAGGGGGTGCATGCCCGCCGTGGTAAAAAGAACCGAGGGGTCGTTCTCGGGGATGAGCGACTTGCCGGATATCTCAGCATGGCCTTTGGTCTTGAAAAAATCGATGTATTTTCTGCGCAATTCGTTGGACGTGATCATGCGCGGGAGTGTAAATGGAAGGGAAGCCAGGGGTCAATTACCGGATCAGCCGGGAAGGAATGCCGCGCCGGTCGGCGCGCTGTTACTCTTCGGGGTCCGGATAGCGCGTTCTGATCTCCTCGATCCGCGGCAGAACCTCGAAGAAGGCCTTGACCACCTCGGGATCGAATTTTTTGCCGGCCTGAGCGCGTATCTCGGCATAGACGTCTTCGGGATTCCAGGCCTCTTTGTAGACGCGCTTCGAGACGAGTGCGTCGTAGACATCTGCCACCGCGACAATGCGGCCGCCCAGGGGTATCTCCTCGCCCTTGAGCTTGCGGGCGCTTCCATCGGGTCCCCGCTCGAGCGGCGTATGGATCGGATCCTCGGCGGTGATATCCACCCTGCCCGGATAGCCGCTTCCATCCCAGTTCTCGTGGTGCGTCAGCGCGACCTGAGCCGAGACCTCGTCGAGCTCGGACTGCTGATCGACGAAGAGCTTCGCGCCGTAGCAGGTGTGGGCCTGCATGATCTGGTATTCCTCCGGCGTGAAGCGGGTCGGCTTTTTTAGGATCAAATCCGATATAGCCACCTTGCCGACATCGTGGAGCATGGCCGCCATCTTCAGGATATCCTTCTTGCGCTCGCGCTCCTTGGGCGGGATGTCACGGTTGAAGGCCCAGCGCTCGTAGATTTCGGCTGCGTAACCGGCCACGCGGTTGACGTGCGCCCCCGTCTCCTTCGGATCGCGCATCTCGGCCATGCGGTTCATCCTGAGGATGATCGCCCGCGTCGTAAAGGCGCGCTCGAGCGCCACCGTCGCGGTGGCCGCGAAATGCCCCACGATCTTCTCGTCGACTGCGGTGAAGGGAATCGCGTTGCCCTCTTCGTCGAGGGCGTTGAGCACCTGGATGACGCCGAGAAGATTGCCCGAGGATGTTATAAGCGGCTGCGTCAGAATGGACTTCGTCTTCCACCCGCTCTGCATATCGAATGACGGATTGAATTTGTAGGGCTTGCTCGCCGGAATCGCGTATGCGTCGGCGATACGGAGCGCGACTCGGTTCTTGGCGGCGTAGCCCGCGATGCGCGAATCGTCGATGGGAATCCGCGAGTTCGTGTAGGGCATTTTTTCGCCGGGAGGCAGAGTCTTTTCGATCGTGCTGTTCTGGCTGTATTTGAAGACGAGCTGGTCGCCCTCGCGGACATAGATTGTTCCCGCATCGGCGTTGAGAACCAGCCGCGCCTCGAGGAGGATGCGTTCGAGTAGCAGATCAGCGTCTTGAATCTTGTTGAGCTCGGCGTCGATCTTGAAAATCAAGTCCCGATAGTCGCGACGTTTCTTGGCCATCAATACTCCACTCCGTATTTTCGGATTATTTAAGTCATCTGTAAACCGGGTGCCCGGAAGTAAAAATCAACCAAAGGCCTCAGTTCGCATAGATGAATATACAACATATAGATTTAAATGACTATGGAGTGACTCGAAGCTTGTTGAACCACGGACATACAGAAAAGCGCCCTTTCCACAGGGAATTAGGAATTACGAGCTAAACGTTTTTTAAAGGGCTCCAACCGATATTGCAACAAGCTTCGAGTCACTTTGTATAGAAAAACCGAGTAAAAGGCTGTATATTATTGAATGAACGCTCGTTCTTTTATAAGGGGGACTATCATGCTCCATGTTCTCATAACCGGGGGCTTTGGGAATGTCGGGACCAGCACGGTCGAGGCCTGTCTCAAAAACGGCGATATCGTCACAGTGCTGGAATCGGATCATCCGGCGAACCGGCGCCGCGCCTCGCATCTTATGCGACGCTGGTCGCGATGCGGCATCCCGCCGCGCATTATTTTCGGGGACATCCGCGATCCTGCGACCGCGCGGGAGGCTGTCGCGGCTCAGGACGCGGTCATCCATCTGGCGGCGCTCATCCCGCCGGCGGCCGATCGGAACCCCGAGTTCGCCTGGTCGGTCAATGTGGGCGGCACCGCGACCCTGCTCGCCGCCTGCGCCGAAGAATCGACTAAACCCCGCTTCGTATTCGCGTCGAGCGTCGCAACCTACGGCGACCGTCTTTCGGACTACTGGATCAAGAGCAGCGATCCTCTTCGGCCGAGTCCCGGCGATGAATACGGTAGAACCAAAGTAAAGGCCGAGGAACTCGTGCGAAACTCGGGCCTGCCCTATTCGATACTCAGACTCAGCGCCATTATGTCCCGCAAGAAACTCGATCCGGACCCCTTGCTCTTTTCGATGCCCCTCGCGACGAAACTCGAGATATGTCATACCGAGGACACGGGGCGGGCCTTCGCGCAGGCCGCGCGGAGGGAGGAGGCGCTCGGCCGTGTATTCGACATCGGCGGCGGGGAAAACTGCCGCTGCGAGTACCGAGGCTTCCTCGACCGTATGCTCCGCCTGCTCGGTATCGGCGGCATAGGCGGTAAGACCGGCCTGCCCGAATCGGCCTTCGCGACCTCGGGCTTCCACTGCGGCTGGTATGCCGACTCGGACGAAGCTGAAAACGTACTGCGGTTCCGCAGAAAAACACTGGATGACTATTTCAGGGAGGTGGCGCTCGAAACGCAGTGGTTCCGCCCCCTCGCTTCGCTGGTCGCGCCGCTCATACGATCGAGGCTCCTCGCGGCCAGCCCGTATTTCAGGCGATAGCCGCCCCTCCATCCCCCTGAGCCCCAATCGCGGGAAGAGGGCGGATCCTGAAGCCGAACGAGTTCTCGATCGACATCCGTATGAAGTCGAGCACGTCCCGCGGCTCCACGCCGATGCCGGAGCGCCGCGCGAGTCTGACGGCGTCGAGGGAGCCTAAGAGATACACGGTAATGGCGGCCATCGCCCTCTTCTCGCCGAAGTCGATGGCGACGCCGCGCGAGGCCGCAAGCTCGGCGATGAGGGGGATGACGAGGGCGGCGAGCCGCTCGAGCTTGTCCTCGAGTCCCGAGCCCCTTCCCGCCTCCGCCAAGATGATCGCGATGAGATCGACGTCCTCGAAGAGGCTCGGCAAAAAGCGATACACGACCAGCGCAAGTTTGTCTTCTGGCTTTTCCACCGCATCGAGTTCGGCGGAGAGCGAAGTGAAGAATTCCTCCCATCCCTCGTCGATGACGCAGCGAAGGAGGTCCTCCTTGCTCTCGAAATAGGTATAGAGAGAGCCGATCGGAAGATCGGTCTCGCGGGCTATATCCGATACGGAGGTCCCGTGGAAGCCCCTGGCCGCGAAGAGTCGTTTCGCGGCTCCGAGAATAGCCTGGCGCTTGCCCTCGTCGCGCTCACGAGCCATCCTGCACCTCCTCGAAGATGCCCCGCGACCTGTCTTTTCTGACTCGATTCCAGGGCAAGAGCCTGCCGTTCATGGCGATGTACACCCCGTTCGGAAGGACTTGGACGGCGGCGAAAGCAGTCCCGAAGTTGAAGAGCGCGTCCGAGCCCTGGACGCGATACGGGATCATGGCGCCGGTGAAAACGATGGTCTTCCCAAGCCCCGCTTCGCCGACAAGTCTCGCCGTCTCGGTCATCGTATCGGTTCCATGGGTCACGATGATTCTGTTTTCGGGCGCCTGTTCGCAGGCTTCGAGGACGGCACGGCGGTTCGCGTCCTGCATATAGAGGCTGTCGATGAGTTGGTTGTATTCCACGCGCACGGGAACCGCCAGTCTGGCCTCCTTGAGTATTTCGGGCAGATGGCTGCCCTTGAAGGTCAGTTCGCCCTTGATCTCGTCATAGGCCTTGTCGAAGGTTCCTCCGGTCACGATGACAAGTATCGGCTGTGCTTCCATGGAACCACTATGCGCCCCTCTCTGGTTCTGGGCAAGACACCCGAGGGGGCGGTCCGCAGGAAGTAACCCCGGCAATACTTGACGCTTTTAGTCATATCACTACAATGGCGCCTCATTCTGTCTACAAATTTCTTTGATGGAGCTGATCGGAGCATGAGATTTTTTTCTTTATTTGTTTTCCTGATAATCACCTTCAGCCTTTTCCCCTCCTGTGGAACGACCGACACGCCCGATCCCGAACAAATGGATCTTGCGGAGATCTCCGACACTGAGATGGCGGGGTACCTCCATACTATCGCCGAGCGTGACTCGATTTCTCCATATTTATCCGATGCGGAGTCTTACAGAGAGACCCTGAAGTTCTTCTCCTCGCTCGTCGGTTCGGGGAAGGTCGCGGCCGCGATACTCGATCATGCCGAGAAAAACCGCGTCAAACCTTCGCTTGCCTTCGCGCTCGCGCTCGAAGAATCCCGTTTCAAACCCAGGGCCGTCAATTACAACACTGATTCGATCGACCGCGGGCTCTTTCAGCTGAATTCGAAATCTTTTCCTCACTTGAGCGAAGCAGAGGTGTTCGACCCGGAGACGAATGCGCGCTACGGTCTTGCGCACCTGCGGTTCTGTCTGGATCAGGGAGGCAATGAGGTCGCGGCCCTGGCCATGTACAACGCCGGGAACGGCCGCGTCGACAGGGGCGCGACGCCTCGGCGGACGCTCGACTATGTCTACCGCGTGCTCGCCTACGAAAAGAACATCGCGCGTCTTTTCGAGGCCAAGGTGGCCTCGCGCGTGAAAAAACCGCTCGCCGTTCTGACCTTGGGGGAGGCGAAGGCTCGGTCGACCGCCGACTGAAAGCCGGGCGCGGCCCGTGGCGCCTTCAGCGACCTCGGTGCTATGCTCCGGGCAGAACCATATCATAGGAGCGTAGCCATGCGAGCATCGATGTATGCGTTGCTGATCCCGCTGCTGTGTCTGTCGAGCGCTTCGATATCCTGCCAGACCGCGGGACCGCCTCCGGGCTCGGATTCCCCGGCCCGCGCCCCCTTCGCCGCGAAAAAAGCCGAGGCCGCCTCCATGGCCTGGCGGCATGAAATCGTGGTCGTCAATGCGGGGACGAAGAGCGAGGGCATCAGGGAGCGCCTGTACTGGATGGGAGTCGAACTGCCCCCGGTCTTCGAGGAGATCAGGGCCTTCGGCTATGTCTATATCTTCGTTGAGGGGAAGTACCCCTGGAGCCGCTCGGGCTATCGCTATGCGGGTCGAGCCGAGGGGACTTCCGATTCGGGCCCGGGCTTGAGCGAAATCGATCTGGCCCGCGGCTGGGTCGCCTCTCCACTTACGATCCGCAGGCCGGGCACGCCGAGCTACTGGATCGCCGCGAAGCGCGGATCGGAAGAGTATTGGCTCGACCCGGCTAAGGCCGCGGAGCTTGCCCGCACACTCGGGCTTGCCTCGTTCTCGTTTTCGTTTTACTGACAGAGATATCTGTCTCTGTCCGCCCATCCTCGAGGAGAACTTGCAGACCTGAGTTTCAGCGCCTGTGATTCCAATCGCGACTGGAAAAACGCACGCTGGCGAGCTGCTCGGCCTCTGAAGATTCAAGAGGCGAGAGCATATCCGGTACAAGTTCCGCGTTCCAGGCCCGTGCGCAGCCCTCGCCCAGCGCGCGGGCGGCCTCTTCGTAACTCACTTCACGGCCAAGAATATTTTTTAACGATGTGACGCGCGAACTGGGTTCGGCCGACGATCTGCCACGGCTTTTCTCCTGCGGCACCTTGAGCAGCGAGAACATGCGCTCCGCGGAAAGGCCGAGAAGCACCGTCCCGTGCTGGAGAAGACAGCCCCGGCGCCTCGTCTGGGCGTTACCGGAGATTTTTTTCCCGCCCGCCGTAATGTCGTTGATCGGAGCGAACTCCGCTTCGACGCCCAAAAGTTCAAGCCCGGCGACGATGCCCGCGCAGATGGACCTATACGATTCGAGGATGTCGTCGGGCGCGAGCTGGTGCCCTAAGGGAACGACGAGCGAGTAGGTGATCTCCTCGTCGTGATAGACGGCCCCCCCGCCGGTCAGCCTGCGGACCGCGTCGACCCGCGCCGCGGCGCAGGCGTCAAGATCGACCTCGGCCTCCATCGACTGGAAATACCCGATCGTGACGCAGGGGGGGGACCAGCGGTAGAGCCGCAGGGTCGGCGCGGCGCGGCCTTCAGCGACGGCGCGCAGGATCGCCTCGTCCGTGCCCATGTTGAGCGCGCCCGGCAGGGCCTGGGAACTAATCAATCTGAGTCGCATCGGCGGCCTCCATGAGCGCACGAGCGATATCCTCGGGCTGCGCGCCGAGGAGTGTGAGCCGCGGGTCGGCGAAGAGCGACAGGGCCGTCTCGCCGAGTCTGTCCACAGGCACGCCGGCGAGGTCGGCCTCCGCCCGTTCAAAAACCTCCTCGGGATGGGCGAAAAAATCACCGCATACCGCGGCGCGGAGGACCGAGCCCGCTTCGATTTCGAGCTCGACGCGCACCAGTTTGCCGCCTTCGACCTTGATGTCCCTCCGGGATATCACCGTGATCCTCCGACGACCGCCTCGCGGGCGTGGTAGCTCGTCCGCGCCATCGGCGACGATACGACGAACGAAAAGCCCCGCGCCCTCGCCTCGCGGGCGTAGCGGTCGAATGCTTCGGGCGGGATATACTCGACGACCTCGACCTCCCTCCGCGTGGGCCGCAGATACTGGCCGAGAACAAGACAGGCGCAGCCCGAGCGGCGCAGATCGTCCATGGTCCGCAGAACCTCGTCTTCGGTCTCGCCCAGGCCGAGCATAATGCTCGATTTTGGAAGCGGACGCCCGCCCTGCGACGCGATGCGCGAAATCGTGTGCAGGCTCGCGCCGTAGGACGCCCGCCTGTCCCGAAGGGATTGCAGGCGTTCGACGGTTTCCACGTTGTGCGCAACGACATCGGGACCGGCATCGAGGATTATCCCGAGTTCGTTCCCGCGGTAATCGGGGATGAGAAGTTCGACAGCGACGCGCGGATCAGCTTTTTTGACCGCGCGGACGCAGGCCGCGAACCAGCCCGCGCCCCGGTCGGGCAGGTCGTCCCGGTCGACACTGGTGATGACGACATGCTCGATCCCCAGCTCGAGCGCGGCGCGCGCAAGCCGTTCGGGCTCGTCGGGGCTGAGCGCCTCTCCGACGGCGCCGTGATCGACGGCGCAGAAACGGCAGGCCCGGGTGCAGGTCTTCCCCAGGATCATGAAGGTCGCGGTGCGGGCTTTCCAGCATTCGGCCTTGTTGGGACATTTCGCGGAATCGCAGACGGTGGCGAGGCCGTTGCGCGCAAGCGCCGCCGACACCTCGCTCCAGGCTTCTCCGGAGGGCGCCGGCGAACGAATCCAGGCCGGTTTGCGGGCCGGGCTTCCGGTGACTCCGGACATCGAAACTCCGCGGCGCTTTCAGTCCCGGGCGCGTTCCGATGAGACGGCCCGGGAGAGCGCCTTAGCCTTCGGCTTCGACTCGCCGTTCGTCAGCGACGAAGCGAGCAGTTTCACGGCCTCTACAAGGCCGGAGGCGTCCTCGCGGCCGAGGACGGCCACCTGGAAGATCGCGGCTTCGATGAGCGCGTAGAAAAGATTGTCGGCGGCCTTGACCGAGAACGGAGAGAACTCGCCCCGCTTCTGCCCCTCGATGAGAACCCCGGCGAGAATGTGCCGCATGCGTATTGTCCGCCTGCGGACCCGTTCGTCGGGATCCCCGTCCGCCGTGCGAAGATGGTCGAGATAGCCGAGGATGACCGTAAGGAGGCGGCGGTTCGCCGCGCACGCGGAGACGACGATCGTGAGTATCTCAGATAGTTTTTCGGACTGCGACAGGGCCGGATCGGATGCGATTTTCTTGATCTCGGCTTCGATCTTCTCCGTGAAGAGCTTGATGCTGAAGGAGAAAATCTCGCGCTTGTTCTTGAAGTACAGGTACAGAATCGTGCGGGTTATCCCGCAGCGCTCGGCGATTTTCTGGAACGTCGTATCCTCATATCCCTCATCGACGAAGACATCGAGGGCCTTTTCCAGTATCTCGCGCTTGCGTTTTTCGTGCTCGATGGTGATTGACAAGTTCACCGCCTCCGTCTTTATGTAAGTATATCAAGTCCGCATCGTTCGTGGAAGTCCAAGAATTCCGAGTGAAGCTGCTGAAACACGATATGCTCGCCTTGTTGCACAGCCGCCCCTCGGCTACTATCGAGGGCGGAAGGAGGGCCGGAATGCGCGAAGGCGGAAAGGTTCTCGTTGCACGACTTGCCGCGATCGAGGGACCCGGAGCCTTTGTTCCGCACTGGGGCGACCGCACGATGGAATTCCACATCTCCCGGGAGGCGCGCGAGCGCCTGGGAATCGAAACCCCGCTTTTCTCGAGTTCAGGCAACGTCATCCTGCCCGACTTCAGAGCCTCGCGCCTGCTCGCGCGCCGCATCAACGAGCGCTTCGATGCGGCCGTCCTGCCCGAGCGGGCGATGCGGGCAGGCGCTCTTAACGCCATGGCGCTCATCGACGAGGTCCTGCACTATGTCGCGCATCTTTTCCGCGCTCGGGTCGCGCCCGATGCGTTCGCGCGCGCGTTGGCCGATCTGGAATCCGGTCTGGGAGAAAAGCGCTGCGAGGCCCTTCTTCTCGCCTTTGTCGAGCGCTTCCCGCCGCTTCCGGTCTACTCGGGCCGGGAAAGCGCCGAACGATGGCTTTGCGGCTCATCGCCGCAGGGAATCTCAAACCGCGAAACCGCCCTCGAGGAGTTGATTCTGCTCAGGCTGGCGAACGAAAACCCCGCCTTCGGATCCTTCCGCTTCCTTTTCGACGAGGCCGTGCTGGCGAAGCCGGGAAGTCCCGAGGCCGAGTCGTATAAGGCCGCGCTGCCCATTCTCGAGCGCTGCTTCGCGACCCTGCCCCCCTTCGGTCCGGACAATCAAGACCTTCTGACTATGCTGCGTTCTCCGGCGGCCGCCGCGCCGCACTCGCTTTCGGGGCAGCTCGACTACATACGGAGCCGCTGGGGCTTCCTCCTCGGCGATTTATTACTGAAGCTTCTGGGCGCCCTCGACCTCATGCGCGAGGAGGACAAGCCGCACTTCCCCGGGCCCGGGCCGACCCGCGCCTATGTCTACACGGGCATGGAACACGAGTACGAGCGATTCAGCCAGGACAGGGACTGGATGCCCAATGTCGTGATGATCGCGAAGAGCGTCCTCGTGTGGCTCTGGCAGCTTTCCCGCAGCTATGGACGGGAGATCCGCACGATCGACGCGATACCCGACGAAGAGCTCGACACGCTCGCATCGCGCGGCATCAATGCGCTCTGGCTCATCGGCTTGTGGGAACGCAGTCCCGCGAGCGCCGAGATAAAGCGCCGCTGCGGCAATCCCGAGGCCGCGAGCTCGGCGTATTCGCTCTTCGACTACGAGATCGCGGGTGAAATAGGCGGCTGGCCCGCGCTCGAGCGTCTGCGCGAGAAATGCGCATGGCGCGGCATCCGCCTCGCCGCCGACATGGTGCCGAACCACACCGGCGTCGACTCGACCTGGATCAGGGAGCGTCCCGAACTCTTTATGCAAACCGACTACTGCCCCTTTCCGGGCTACAGTTTCAACGGAGGCGACCTCTCGGGCGACGGACGCATAGGCATCTGGATCGAGGATCACTACTACGACCGTACGGACGCGGCCGTCGTCTTCAAGCGGCTCGACCGCGCGACGGGCAGAGTATCATATATTTATCACGGAAACGACGGCACCGGCCTGCCCTGGAGCGACACGGCCCAGCTCGACTTTCTTAAAAAAGAGACGCGCGAGGCTGTGGCCGAGCGGATACTCCATGTGGCGGCCAACTTCCCCATCATCCGATTCGACGCGGCGATGATCATGGCGAGGCGGCACTTCAGGAGGCTGTGGTATCCGGAGCCCGGATCGGGCGGGGATATCCCGTCGCGCGCCGAGCACGCCCTGTCGGCCGAGGACTTCGACCGGGCGATGCCGAACGAGTTTTGGCGCGAGATCGTCGATCTCTGCGCCGAGCGCGCGCCGGACACGCTTCTTCTCGCCGAGGCTTTCTGGATGATGGAGGGCTACTTCGTCCGGACCCTCGGCATGCATCGCGTCTACAACTCGGCCTTCATGAACATGCTCAAGCGCGAGGAGAACGCGAAGTACCGCGAGACCGTCCGCAATACCCAGGAGTTCGACAAGGATATCTTGAAGCGCTTTGTCAACTTCATGAACAACCCGGACGAGGAGACCGCGGTCGCCCAGTTCGGCAAAGGCGACAAGTACTTCGGCGTCTGCACCCTGATGGCCACCATGCCCGGCCTGCCCATGATCGGGCACGGGCAGATCGAGGGCTTCGAAGAGAAGTACGGCATGGAGTACCGCCGCGCCTACAGGGACGAGAGCCCCGACTATGGGCTCATCGAGCGCCACGAGCGCGAGATATTCCCCCTTCTTCGACGGCGCCGACTTTTCTCCGGAGTCGAGCGTTTCCTGCTCTACGACCTCGTCGCGCCCGACGGATCGGTGAACGAGAATGTCTTCGCCTACTCGAACGGCGACGGCGCCGAGAACGCCCTCGTCCTGTACAACAATGCATATCCCCGGGCGCAGGGAAGGATACGCGAATCCTGCGCCTACGCGGAAAAGCTCCCCGGCGGCCAGAAGCGCCTCGCGCGATCAACGCTGGCCTCGGCCCTCGGCCTTTTCGGAGGCGGCGAGCGCGGAAGGTTCGTGGTCATGCGCGAGCAGCGCTCAAACCTCTGGTTTATCAGACGATCCGACGACATCGCGCGCGAGGGCCTCGCCGTGCTTCTCGACGGCTATCAGTCCCAGGTCTTCCTCGACTTCTTCGAGGTCGCCGACGACGCGCGCGGAATATATGCGGCCGTGCACGACAAGCTCGGCGGCGCCGGCGTTCTCGATTTTTCCGCAGCCGTCCAGGACGAGGCGCTGAAGGAGCTCTACGCCGCGCTCGCCGCGCTTGTGTCACCCGACCTTCTCCTCTGGGCCCGGTCGCTCCCGACGGGGAAGCCGACGAAAAGCGCGGCGGCGACGCTGAAGGCGGCCCGCGCTCCGGCTCTCGCCTTCTACACCGCAGTCCGCGCACTGCTCAGAGAGGAGGCGGCCGAGGAGGGTCTGCCGGGCGATCCACAGCCGCGGAGGATACGCGCCCTCGATCCGACCGCGCGCGCGGCGGCATACGGGAAGGCGCTGGCGCGGGTCGACGCGAAGGCCTCCAAGGCCGCAGCCGCGAGATTTCTCCGCTCGATCGGCAACCTCGCCCGTCTCGGCCTCGGGGCGGCGAATCTGCAGCTCCGCACAAGAGCCCGCATCGTACTTCCGCGCGAACTTGCGCAGGCGGGCGCGGCGGAAGCCGTCCTCTGCTACGCTGTCATCGACGCCCTCGCGCCGCTCTGCGGCCGCCCGTCACAGTTTACGGAGGCCGCATGGGCTGCGCGGCGGCTCGTCGACCGCTTCAGCTTCGACCGCAAACTCCGCGAGGCGCTCGCAGGCGCCGGTCTTCCCGGGGATGCGGCGTACAAGCGCGTCGCCACGGCGAAGGTCCTGCTTCCGCGGCTCGGCGCGGTACCGCCGCAGGACGCCCGTCCGCTGTCCTTCCTCGCATCGGTCGATGCCGACGATGAACTGCGTTCGATGCTCGGCGTAAACTGCTATAATGGAATAACATGGATCGTCAAAGAGTGCTTCGAGGAGGCAAGCGCCGCGGCGGCCCTGTTCGGCGCCGTCTGCGGCCCCGCCGCGGAAGAAGCCTCGGATGAAGCCTCGATTCAGAAGCGCGCCGCAAGGTACACGCGCTGCGCGAATCAGCTCGTCAAAGCCGCCGCGCTTTCTGAATACAGACTCGACCGGCTCGAATCGATGTACGCCGCGAAGCGCAGGATGAGGCAGGAACGCTGATGGATCTCGGCGTCGAGGCTGCCGTCTTCCCCCTGCTTTCGGACCGGAACACCCGTTTCGTTTTCCCGAGCGAGATCTGCGCCGAATCCTGGCTTGAACGCTCATTAAGCGCGGGAGGGGCGGCCGCGCTCGAAACCGGCCGCTTTATGGGATGGGACCGATTCAAAGAAACCTCGGCTCAAGAGGGTGGAAGGACCCCCGTCGACACCGCGATCCGCAGAATTTTCGCCGCGCGCGTACTGCAGGACAACGCAAGCGAATATTTCTTTACGTCGATCATCCCTCCTGAATACGCCGCAGAATGGACGCCCTTCGCGTCGTACATCGCCTCGCGGCTGCCAGCCCTCGCGCGGCTTCCGGAGGCGCTCCGCGCCGCAGGCGCGGAGAACGACGCGAGAGCCGCTGATTGGCTCACGATCCGCTCGCGCTACACGGACTTTCTGGCCTCGACAGGCCGCTTCGAGCCCTCATTTGAACCGCGGAGGCTCTGCGGCCTCCCGGGCCGGACCTTGATTTTCTTCCCCGAGCTCATCGAGGACTTCGGCGAGTACGAGGCGGCGATAGGATCGAGCGCCTCGATTCACGTCGTCAGGCTGCCCGAAGGAAGTCCGAGGGCGCGGCTTCGAAGGCCCGAAACCGCGTTAGGCGAACTTCGTGACACCTTGTCTGAAATCGGCTCGCTCCTCGACGGCGGCGCCGAGACTTGCGACATCGCCGTGACGATCGCCGGCCTCGACCGCTATCTGCCCTACCTCGAACGGGAGTCCTCCCTCCTCTCGGTGCCGGTCCTCGCGCGCTCGGGGCGGAGTCTGGCGTCTACGGGCGGCGGGAGGCTATTCGCGGCCGTCCGCGCGGCGGCGGCCTCGGGCTTCTCCTACGATTCCATGCGCGACCTTCTGGCGAGCCCGGCCTGGCCCTTCAAGGAACCGGCCGCTGCGCGCGCTCTGCTGGCGGAAGGCCGCCGCCTCCATGTCGTAGCGCCCTGGAAGCAGGGCGGCCGCGAAGTCGACGCCTGGGAGCGCAGCCTTTCGGGCGAGGCGAAAAATTGGTATCAAAGGCTCCGCAGAAGGCTGAAAGACATGGCGGAGGCCGAAAGCTTCTCTGAGTTACGTAAATATTACTACTCCTTCAGGACCGAATTCCTGTCGGAGGACAGGTCCGCCTGGGACGAGGACGTCGATCTGAGCCTCGCTCGATGCGTCGAAGAGCTCGGGAAACTCGAAAGAGCGGAGAGAGAGATCGGCGCCGGGGCGGGAAGAGCATCCTTCGCGCTGTTCATGCGATCCCTCGAGGATACGATCTATGTGCGCGCGGGCCGCGATCCGGGCGTGGGAGTCAGTCAATGGCGGGTATCGGCGGGTATTTACCCCCGATACCATTTCATTCTCGGCGCCTCCCAGGACGCCCTTTCGGTCCCGAGACGCTGCTTCGACTTTCTCGGCGAGAGTCTCGGCGCCGAAGTCGCGGCAGGTCTCGCGCAGAGCCCCTTCGAAGCCGGCCGCGACGCGGGGCCCGACTTCATCAAAGCCTACGCCTTATCGGGATCCTCCGTGGTCTTCTCCTGTCCCCGCTCAGGCTGGGACGGCGAGAAGGCGGTTCACGGGTATCTTCTATCCTTGGCTCAGAACGACGGACGGGCGGAACCGAAGCCATTCCGCGACGATTCGTACAGCGTCGAGGCGGCGTGGTTATCCGGCCGCGGCGGAGCGCCCTCGCGTCTGCATCGAATCCAAATCGAAGCTCTCAAGGCCGCCGCCGAAACGGGGATGCCCCCCTCGGCCGACAAACTCGTCCTCGCAGCCTCGACGGCCGTTCGGGCGGCCGACAGGCTGCGGCCGAACAAGTCCGACGGAACGCGCGGAGCGCTGCGAAGAATAAACGCGACCGCGATCGATCTGTATCGGAGCTGCCCGTTTAAATTTCTTTACATCCATCTTCTGGAGGCCGGGAGCGAAAGCTCGGGTATCGAATTCATCGACAACAAGTTTTTGGGCGAAGTCTACCACGAAGCGCTTTCCCGTCTCTACGATCGCATCCGCGGGACGGACGGACGCTTCAAACCCGAGCGGCGGGATGTCTACCGCGGCTTCGCCGGCGACTGCCTGGGCCGCGCCTTCGAACGCCTCGCCGTCTCGCGCGGCCCCTTCGCGGCCGTCGTTCTCGAAGCCTACCGCTCGAGGCTCGAAGGCTACATCCAGCTCATCATCGAAGCCGAGGCGCAGCTATTCCCCGATCTCGACGTCGGGCCGACCGAGTTCGAACTCGAAATGCCCCTGCCCGATCTCGCGGGAGGCTTTGTTCTCAGCGGGAGAATCGACCGCATTTCGTATTCGAAAGACGGCGCAGTTGTTATTGATTATAAAAAGAGTAAGGTTCCACCGAGTTCGAGCGTCGCTCCAGACGAGAACGGATCGATCGTCGAAGCGCAGATCCCCTGTTATCTCCGCCTCCTTGTGTCCTCGGGCGAAAAGGTCGATTCGGCCTGGTACTGCTCGATCGAGGGCGATAGCAGGTCTAAACCGGCTCGCTTCGTGTGCGCATTCGGCCCCCCGGGCGAGGGCCGTGGAAAGACCTATGTTCCCAGCGAGAAGCTCGACGAATTTCTCGACGCCTTCGACGCCGCCCTCAGCTATACGGCCGAGGGCGTCGCGCGCGGTTCCTATCCCGTCGCGGACAAGGAACTCCAGAAAGATGTCTGCAAAGACTGCGACGCGCGGGGTATCTGCCGCGAACGATACGCGCTGCGCTTCGCGTCGACGAAAGACAGCGTGGAGGGCGGGCGCGCATGAGCGAACGGAAATACCGCCGGACCGAGGACCTCGAGGGAGAACAGCGCAGAGCCGCCGAGGCGAAGGGCAATATCGTCGTGGCCGCGGGCGCGGGTTCGGGGAAGACCACCGTCCTCGCCGCGCGCTACGTACATCTGATCGAGACGGGAAGACTCAAATCGGGGGCCCGCGTCGGCTGCCGCAACATCCTCGTCCTCACCTTCACCAGAAAGGCGGCGGCGGAAATGTACAGCCGCATCTACGGGACTCTGGCGCAGTCCGCGGCGGAGGCGAAAGATCCGGATCTCGCGGCGCATCTATCCGCCTGCCTCTCGGATTTCGCCCAGGCGCAGATCTCGACCTTCGATTCTTTCGCCGCGCGCATCGCCCGGACTGGGGCCCCCCGTTTCGGCATGGTCCCGGATTTTGTGATCGACGACGAGCTCGCCGTCGAAAAAGCCGACGAGCTGGCCCTCGAATTTCTTTTGGAGCACCGGGAAAACGACGCGGTCCGAGAACTCGTCTCGGTCATGGGATTCGAGAACGTGCGCCGAAATGTACTGGCCGAGCTCGCCGTGGAACATATGAGCATCTCCTCTCCGCCGAGTTTCGCCGCCTTCCACAAGGCCCAGGGACCGGCGCTCGATAGAATGGAAGAACAAGCACGAAATACGCTGCTCAGCTATCGAAGTGAGATACTCGCTTATCAGGGAGTGAAAACAACAGACACGTCGAAGCGCTGGCTCGACGCGATGTCCGTAGAGCCGGGCGAGGACGAGGCTTCGTTCTCAGCCTTTGTTTCGGGTTTTGCAGGACTTGTAAAACCAAGTTCAAAAAGCAAAGACGATTTATCGCAATACCTTTCACAGAACGTCGATGCCATACGCATAGTCATCGAACGCTATCGCCTTATAACATCGATGAAGGCCGCCCACCCCGCGCGGCGCGAGCTGTACGATCTTCTCGATGAATACCGCCTCCGCTGGGACAGGCGCCGCCGGGCCGAAGGCATTCTGTCGTTCAACGATACGGCTCATCTCGCGATCGACACGCTCGAAGAGGACAGAGAGCTTCTCGATTACTACCGGAATCTCTACCGCTATGCGATGATCGACGAGTTCCAGGACGACAACGAACTTCAAAAGCGTCTGCTCTTTCTCATCGCCGGCGCAGAGGACGGCGGCCTCGACGACGACAGACTTTTCTTCGTCGGCGACGAAAAGCAGTCGATCTACCTTTTCCGCGGAGCCGACGTCTCGGTCTTCAGAAGCCTCGCCGAAGAACTCGGAACCGAAGCCCTGCCTCTATCGCGCAACTTCCGCAGCGAGCCGGGCGTCATCGATATGATCAATAAAATTTTCTCCAGGATCATGGAGCCGGAGGACCCCGACAGGGGCCACGAGAAATTCGAGGCGCGATTCGAGTCTCTTCTGCCGGGCGGATCGACAGCCGGCGTCGAGCCTCGTTTCATCTATCTCGAACTGCCGTACCGGCCGGAGCGAAAGGTCCAGGCCGGACTTCGCGATGCGGCCGAATGCGAAGCCTGGGAGCTTGCGCGCATCATCCATGACGCCGTCGAGTCAGGCTGCATCAAGGTCGCCGACCGCTCGAGCGGCCTTGCGCGTCCCGCCCGCTACGAGGACTTCGCGGTACTTCTGCGCTCGACGGGCAATCAAGTGCACTTCGAGAAATACCTGCGTCTCTTCGGCGTTCCCTACGGCTCGGAGAACGCCTGCGGGCTTTTTTCCGAGGCGGTGGCCTGCGATATCTACTACGCGCTCCGGCTCGCACTGTATCCCGAAGACCGAAACGCCCTCGCCGCCTACCTGCGATCGCCCTTTGCAGGCCTCTCCGACGAGGCGATCGTCCGCATTCTCCTCGCCATGGACGAATCGGACCTTAAACCCTTCTCCGAAGATGCAGCCTCGCGTATACCCGAGCGCGACCGCAGCGCCCACAGGCGCGGCGCTGCGACCATGGCCCGCCTCGCCGAACGCGCGGGCTTCGAGACCATCGCGGCGACGCTGCGCTTTCTCTGGTTCGAAGCGGGCTATCGCGCAGCCCTCCTTCGCGATCCAATAGCCTCCGCCTTTGAAGAACATTTCGAGCTTCTCCATTCACTCGCCGTCGAAGCCGATAACCGCTCCGCATCACTGGCGGCCTTCGTCGCCAAGCTGGAAGGACTTGTCGGCAGGCCGGACAAGCAGGAGATCGATCTACCCCGCGACGGATCATCCGGCGTAACAATCATGACCGTACACAAATCGAAGGGCCTCGAGTTTCCGATCGTCATCGTGCCCCAGGCGAACAATGTCGGGCCGGGCAGCGCGGCGGGCGGATACTGGTTCTGGGATGACGCAAGCGGCCCGACTTTCAAACCGCCGGCCGACATCGGGGAAAGAACGCGCGACGTTTTTTTCGAACAGTCGCGCGAGCGCCGCGAAGCCATGGAGAACGCCGAACTCAAGCGCCTGCTCTACGTGGCGCTGACCCGCGCCGAATCGCACATCATCGTCACGGCGGTCGAACCCAGCAGGGAGGACGCAAAGGCGCGCAGTTTCCGCACACTGCTCGACTGTGGACTCGGTCTTTTCAAACCGCCTTCGCCGTTGGCGGCGGAAAATGAAAGCCGAATTGACGATTCAGGAACAATAATCGAGCTGCCGCCTTTCGGAAGGCTCACCGCACTCGATTCGGGGGCCATGGTCGGACTCATCCCCGAGCGCAGCGACCTCGAGTACTATCGGCTTGTCGCGGGCGCGAAGGGGGCGGCACAGACTCTCGACGCACAAAAACTCGAATCCTTACTCCGCGGCGTACAGTACGTCGAACGCCGCGCCGTCCCCGCCTTCATCCCGGTCACCACAGCCTCCGAATCCACCTCCGCGATTCAGCGCCAGGCCCCGACAGATAGTTATAATATTGTTACTTCCATTCCAAACATAGAGCAGCTCTCAATCGACAAGGAACTCGAGCCGCCCGCCTCGCTCGAACCTCGATTGTGGGGGACGGTGGTTCACGAAATACTTGAAGCCCGTCTTTCGCCGGTCGGCGGCGCTGCGGTGAAAAGCCCCCGGGCTTCAACGCTTACGGCGCTGATTGAATCTCTGGGAGAATCGGCCGCCGACTCAGCGGTCGCCAGGGCAGGCCGACTTGCCGAAGTATTTTTGCAGTCCGACCTCGGCCGCCGCGCGCTCGCCGCGCGGGAACGCTTTGTCGAGCTCGAGCTGGCCCTCGCTCTCCGGCCGACTCCCCGCTCGCCGCGGTACCTTCGGGGCGTAATAGACCTCGCTTTTATGGAAGGCGGACGGGTGGTTATCGTCGACTACAAGACTGAACCCTATATCCATGCCCAGGACCATACCTTTCAGCTCAGCGCCTATGCGCACGCAGCCTCGGCTTTATTCAAACTTCCCGCCGAAGCCTACATATTCTACCTTTATGGTGGTGGAAGGAGCGTCCACGTGGGTGACGATGAGGTGAGGCGCTGTTCATTTCCAACAATTCCTTATCTAAAATGACGTTATGGAGTGCCTTGAAGCTTGTTGAGCTGATCAAGACAGGTGCTGCAGGGTATGCCGGCCCTGGTCGTCGACCTCATAAAATGATACAACAAGCTTCGAGGCACTTCGTATGGCATACATAAATTTAGAGGCTATTGATATTTTTGATAAACTAAAGATAATTTCAACAATGCATGAACAACCTTCTGCAGGTCAATGGACCGGAAACATCTGCCGCCCAGCCTCAGCCTCGAATACCATGCTATGTGTCGGATTCTATAGCTTGCGCGGCGCGAGCGCCGGCCTATACTTGTAGTGAGCAAATAATGAACAACGAGAGGATATTGATCGTCGAGGACGAGAAAATCATCGCCCTCGATCTGCAGCGCCGGCTCGAACGCTTCGGCTTTGCCGTTGTGGGGATGGCGGCATCGGGGGCCGAGGCGATCGAACTGGCCGAGGAGCGCGAACCCGATATCATCCTCATGGACATACGCCTCGAGGGCGACATGGACGGCATCGAGGCTTCGAAGCATATCCGCGCCCGATTCGCCATTCCCGTCATTTTCCTTACAGCCTACACCGACGAAAGGACCTTGGAACGCGCCAAGGAAGTCGAACCCTTCGGCTATATTCTCAAGCCCTTCAAAGAGCGGGAACTCTATACGACCATCGATATCGCCCTCTATAAAAACAGGATCGACAAAAAACTCCGCAAGCAGGAACGGCTCTTTTCGGCGATGCTTCATTCGATAAACGACGGCATCATCGCCACCGACACCGACATGACAGTCAGCTTTATGAACGTGGTCGCCGAGGAGATCACGGGAATCGACGAAGCGTCCGCCAAGGGCCGACCCTTGCGTTCGGTGGTTACGCTCCTCGATCCGCGGACCAATAAGGAGTTTCTCTCCGGATCCCTGCCCAATGTCGACTCGAAGCCGTACTTTTTCAGCGACGCGCTCATCAAGAACAACCGAGGCAGGTCGGTCCTGGTAGACGGCTCGATCACGCGGATTCACGAGAAAGAGAACGAATCCGAGGGCTTTCTTTTGACGTTGCGCGACATCACCGAGATGAAGCGCATGAGCGAAACCATCAATTATCAGGCGAGCCACGACAGCCTCACCGGGCTGTCGAACCGCGAGGAATTCTCGTTCAAGCTGGGTGAGATACTCGCCGCGCTCAGGACCTCCGGCGAGAAGCACGCACTGGTGGTCATCGATATCGACCGCTTCAAGGCGATAAACGACACCTGCGGGTCTATGGCCGGCGACGAGCTTTTGAAGCAGATCGCGTTCGATATCCAGTCGAACATCGCCCGCAAGGATATATCGGCCCGTATCGGCGGCGATGAATTCGCGATCATCCTCAAAGACTGCGAAAGCGAAGACGCGGTCAATGTCGCCAAGCGGCTCAAGGACGCGGTGGAGGCCAGGAAGTTCACCTGGCAGAAAACGATCTTCCCCGTGACTCTCTCCATCGGCGTCGTCCCGCTTTCGCAGGAAAGCGGCAACACGCACGAAGTGCTCGCCTCGGCGGACGACGCCTGCCATCTCGCCAAGGAGGAAGGCGGGAATAGGGTCAGCGTATTCCATGCCAAGGACACAAAGTTCTTAAAACGCCGCGGTGAGATGGAATGGATATCGAAAATAAACCGCGCGGCCGAGGAAAACAAATTCGTCCTGTACCAGCAGGCCATCGCCCCGCTCAAGGACTCGCTCGATGCGAGGCCGAAGGCGGAGATACTGGTCAGGCTCGTCAACGATGACGGCAGCATCACGCGGCCCGGCGACTTCATTCCCGCCGCTGAGCGCTACAACCTCATGCCGCTCATCGACCGCTGGGTGATCAAGAACGCTATGGCTGCATACCGCGTGCTTTCGGACCGCGGCTCCTCGATGAAATCAAGCCTCATCTCGATAAACCTCTCGGGCCCGTCCTTTCTCGACGAGGCTCTCGTCGACGTTATACTCTACGAAGTCAAGCGCAACGAGCTTCAGCCCTCGAGTTTCTGCTTCGAGATAACCGAGACCGCGGCGATCCAGAACTACGCGGCCGCGACGCGCTTCATCAAACGCCTCAAGGACGAAGGCTTCACCTTCGCACTCGACGACTTCGGCGCAGGTTTTTCATCATTTTCCTATCTGAAGAACCTCCCCATCGACTATCTCAAGATCGACGGCTCGCTGGTCCAGACCATCGACGAGTCCCTCGTGAGCTACACGATGGTCGAATCCATAAACTCGATCGGTCATGTCATGGGAATCAAAACGATAGCCGAATTCGTCAAGAGCCCCGAAATAAAGAGCAAGCTCGCCGATATGGGCGTCGATTACGCCCAGGGCTATCACATAGCCGAGCCCGAGCCCCTGCTCCCTTGACCCCTCGCGGTATGTACGGCGCCCGCCGGGGCGGCGAACGCAGAATCCGCAGCCACGACTCGGGCGACCGCTTTCTCGAACGCAGGAATATCGTCGAGGCTTTTGACGGGACAGAGCTCTTCAGGCTCTGCAATCGCCAGGATCCGCGCCCTTCCCTCGGCCGCGAGAGATTCGTCCACATTGTCGAGCGCGAACTCGTGTCCCTCGGGATCGTTGCCCGGAATCGAATACCCGCTCCCCTCGACCCAATACCGTCCGCGCAGTGATTCGAGCTTCTCGAGCAGAGCCGCGGCCGCGTAGATCCTGACGCCCACATTCGCGTAACCCGGCCCCTGAACGTCCGCGCGCTCCTTGAGCTTCGCATGCCCGAAACTCCGCGGTAATCCATTTTCGTCGAGCCGTATCGGATACGCGGGCCGATCGAAGCGCGCGGCCGGAATGACGAGATCGACGCCTTCCCCCGAGGCCTTGAGCGCGGCCAAGACGAGCAGCGAAGAGGCGACCGTCACGCGGGAGTTCGCATCGCCCCCGAAATTCGTGATGACGTATTCGGCGCTCTTCCAAAGATCACGGCACTGCCACGCGGCGTCGGCGTGCCCGAGGGGCGAGCCGTAGGGCGCCGCCTGCTCGAAGAAGACTCGCTCGCCGGAAGCGACGCCCATGGGTATTAGGATTTCTTCGTCGATCTCGCGTTCCCAACCGCGGACGACGATCACGCGGCGGCCCAATCCCCTCGTCGCCGCGATGGCGTAGGCGGCTATCGGAATGACACCGCCTGAAGGACTGAGGAAATTCCGCACGGGATACAGGCCGCGGGGCCGCGAAGGATCGCAGCGGACGTCGTGCACAGCCCCGGCGCCGCGCCGGAGGGCGGCCGCTTCGAGCGAGCGTTTCCAGCGCGTCCCCGAACCGGCGAGGAGGGTGAGGCACACTGTACGCCGCGATAAATCTTCGAGGCAGACATCGACCGAGGAGCAGTCACGGCCGTCCTCGGCATGCCGCGCCTTCTCGACGAGCGCGATCGAGGCGATACGCGATCTTAAGGCCGAAGCCTCGGCATGTCCTTTCGTAGTCAAATACTCCAGTGTCATTTCGATCTCATTCATCGCGACAGCCGCGGAACGCGGCCTCGGCGCAGAGCCTCGCCTCGTCACGCAGCGCCTCCTCGGCCGACTTCCCCTCGCAGCAGCGGCAGCCTCCCTTGAGAACGCGGTACTTCACGACGAAACCGGCGGGTCTATAGGTCATCTTGGCCTGCCTGAGCCCCTCGTCGCCGAGATCCTGCTCGCGGTTTATACATTTGATCGAAGATGGAAGGCTCTGCGCGAAGGCCTGGTTGATGAACTGATAGATTCCCTTGTACTCCTCGACGCCTTTTTCGAAATGCACGGCGAACATGCGCCCCTTTGCGAGCGTCTCCCCCAGGCACCATCCCGCGCTCCCGCCGTCGACGTAATACACCGAACCGCGCAACCCCAAAATCTCAAAGAGCTCGAGCGCCTCGCGCGAGGCTGCGTAATCGCCGTCGATGCCTTTCGCCTCGCGCCATGCATCGAGGACTGCGATCGCGTCTGCAATATTGTTTTTCGTCAAGGGCTTCTGCTCGTAGCTGTACGAATTGAGAAAAGCGTTCACCAGATTGCGTTTCTTATGGTAGGCCCGTCCCGACAATTCGGCCAGGTCCGTCCTGCGGTAGAGGTAGTCGAAATTATCGCGGTCCTCGACGACCGAATAGCCCCAGCGTTCGAGCTCGGCGCGGTGGCGCTCGACAAGGGACTCCGAGAGGTTCTTCAGGTAGTCATGCCCCGCCATGAGTTCGTCGAACACCGCCCGATCGGGCAGGGCGCATGGCAACGAGAAAAATGATTTACCGTCGCGCGATCCTTCGATAACAAAGGTCCTTCCGGCAAGACGCGAGAGGCGGTATCCATACGTCCGCCGGAACAGATAAAGATTGGAAAAGGTGAATTCGGAGATGCCGTCCTCGATCATGTTGAGGGCGGGATACAGCTCGTCGCGCATGTCGAGGGATATGGGCTCGAAGGCCGGATATTCGGGAATTTTCATGCTGATATGATACGAAGAGCAGCTCAGGCGCGGCAAGGGCGTGTCAATCGGTCGCGATGTTGCGCCCCCGCTGTTTCGCGGCGAGCATGGCCTTTTCGGCCGCATCAATGAGCAGAATCGGCATCTGCCCCGGTCCCGGCTCCATCGAAGCGCAGCCGACCGAGACGGTCACCACGGGGCTCGGCCTCGACTCACCCCGCGGAATACCGAGGTCTTCGACGGTTTTGCGCGCTTTTTCAGCCGCAGCTCGGGCGCCTTCGATGTCGACTCCCTGCATGACGACAAGAAATTCCTCGCCGCCGTAGCGGGCGATCAGATCGGTCGAGCGCTCGAGGCAGGACGAGAGGGCCCGCCCTATCCGAGCAAGGCATTCGTCGCCCGCGCTCTTTCCGTACCGGTCGTTATAAGACTGGAAGTTGTCGATGTCGATCATGAGCGCCGAAAGCGGCGTCTTGGCGCGGAAAGCTCTCGAGAAGGACTCCTCGAGAAGCTCCTCGGCCCTGCGCTTGTTCGGCAATCCCGTCAGAGCGTCGACGATGGAAGCGCGGTCGAGCCGCGCGCTCGTCTCCTCGAGGCGGACGCGGAGCGATTCTCGGTCGGCGAGCGCGGCCTCGAGGCGCAGGCCCAGTCTCCGCGTCGCGAGTATGTAGCCGAGGGCGGCCAAGAGGAGGGCGTAGCCGACGTACGCGAGCGGATGACGCAAAGGCGCGTAGCCGACGCGCAGCGCGACGGCGAGAGCCTCCTCGTTCCATAGACCGTCGTTGTTCGAAGCCCGTACGCGGAAGACATACCCGCCGCCGGGAAGATTCACATAGGACACTTCCCGATCGGGCGAAGGCTCGGACCATGCTCGATCCACGCCCTCGAGACGATAGGAATAACGGTTGCGTTTCGGATCGCGGTAGTCGAGGGCCGCGAAGCTGAAGCGGACCGCGTTGCTCCGCCACGGCAGATCGAGACGGCCGCGTCTCATGACATCGACGGCCGCCAGATCGGGCAAGCCGGGCGACGAGACATCGGTGAGCACGACAGAGGGGATGTGCGCATTATACTCGACTGCGCCGGGATCGAATCTGAATACAGCGTCGATCGAACCAAAATAGAGATCCCCCCCGCTGCTCTTGAACGCGCCGCCGAAAAATTCGCAATTCTCGAGCTCGTCGTAAACAGGCAGAGCGCGGAACCGCCCCGCAGACCTGTCGTAGATGACAAGACCAGCCTGCGTCGCCACCCACAAATCGCCGCGCTCGTCCTCCAGCATGCGGACGACTGTGTTGCTGGGAAGCCCGTCCCGCTTCGTATAGGAGACAAACGAATCGGTCTCGGGCTCGTAGCGCATGAGACCCCCGCCCGCGGTGCCGACCCACATACTCCCCCTGGAGTCGAGGAAAAGCGTTCTCACTGAATCTGAAGAAACGCCGCCGGAGCGCGCGGGATCGTAGAGGTAGCGCGTAAAAGACCGCCCGTCGAAAACATTGAGCCCCTTGTTCGTACCGACCCAGAGCCTGCCCGCGGCGTCAAACGCAAAGGCGGTGACGAGATTGTCCGAAAGCGAAGAACTGTCGCCAGAGTCGAAGGCGAAGTGATCGAAGCCGCCCGTTCTTCTGTCCCATCGATCTACGCCCGAATGAAACGTGCCCAGCAAAAGCCTCCCCTGCGGATCCTCGGCTATCGCAAAAATGATCTCGGAAGAAAGCCGGTCTTTTCTGCCTGCGATGGGCCTCATAACTGTGAATGAATCGGACGAGGGCTCATAACGGGCGAGTCCGTTGTTCGTCCCGATCCACAAGACCCCTGACGAGTCTTCGAACAGACAGTTGACGATGTCGTTCGGCAGAGAGCGCGGATTCAGGCCGTCGTTCCTATACCGACGCCACTCGGCCTTCGCGGGATCATACCGCGCGAGGCCCGAATTATAGACGCCGAACCACAAAAAGCCGCGACTGTCCTCCAGGGCCGCATAGACCTTGCCCTCGGGCAGCCCTCCGCTCGACGCGGTTATCGCGCCGAAACTTTCCCGGGAAGATGCCAGTCTGCAGACGCCGCCGCCGTTCGTCCCGATCCAGACATCGCCGGACCGGTCTTTCATGATCGAATAGATTACGTTGTGCGAAATAGACCCCGGGGCGCCGGTGGAGGCGTTGTGAATGATCTTCCCCGACGCCGTATCGTATTCGAAAAGCCCGCCTCCCCAGGTGCCGGCGAGGATACTCCCATCCCCGACTGCCTTGACGACGTAAACTCGGTCATCGGAGAAAACGACGTTTTTGAACAGGCCTGTCGTAAAATCGAAGCGCGAAAGACCGCCGTACCACGAACCTATCCACAGAACGCCCTCCTCGTCGACGTCGATCGACATGACATAATCCGATGCGGGGCCGCGTCCGGGGACTCCGGCTCGGAACACGGCGAAACGCTTGTGCTCATAATCGAAGCGGGCGAGTCCGCCTCCCGAAGTTCCGATCCAGAGCCGCCCTTCCTTGTCCACTTCGAGCGCGCGGACGATGTCGCAGGGAAGACTCGCGGGATCCGAAGGGTCATGCAGAAAGCGTTCGAACTTCCCTGATGCCTCATCGAAACGGTTGAGACCGCGGAGGGTTCCGACCCAGAGCGAGCCGCGCGCGTCCCGCGCGACGCAGGTCACGACGTCGTTCGAGAGCGAAGACTCGTCATCGGGACGATTGACGAAGGAACTGAAGCTTTCGGTCGAAAGATCGAGCCGGGCCAGACCGCCGTAGGTGCCGACCCATAGAACATCAGAATCGAGGTAGAGCGTCTGCACTTGGTTGTGAGGAAGGCTCCGGCTGTTGAAACTCTCGCGTTCGAAGAGCTTGAACGAAGAACCGTCATATCGCACGAGCCCGCCCTGGGTGCCGAACCACAGGTAGCCGCTTCGATCCTGGGCAATGCCCGAAACCGAGGCGTTGGGAAGGCCGTCTTCGGGTCCGAGTCTGGAAAAAAGATACGAACCGAGCTCCGCAGCGCAGAGTGATCGAGCGCAGAGTGCGAGCGCAGGCAACAGAAAAAACACCACACGCGGGACAGACACGTATTCATGATACCCGGCGGTCAGGAGGATGTGAACCCTCGCCGACGGGCTCTGCTTGCCCGACGAATCGCGGCCGTGCATACTGAAGAATATGAAATCATTCACCGAGCTTTTATCGCGCTCCTATGTTCCCGAGCTTCTCGCGCGCTTTCTCCGCTATGCGGCGATCGACACGACAAGCGACCGCCATATCGAGGAGATCCCCTCGACGCCGGCACAGTGGAATCTCGCACGCCTTCTCGAAGGAGAGCTGCGCGCGCTGGGAGTGAAGGAAGTGAGCCTCGACGATCACTGTTACCTCGTGGCGCAGCTTCCGGCCTCGCCCGGCCTCGAACAGGCGCCGAGGATCGGCTTTATGGCGCACATCGACACGGCGAGCGATGTTTCAGGCAAGGATGTGCGGCCGAGGGTCGTCGATCGCTACGACGGCTCCCCCCTTCCCCTCGGGTCGGGCTGCGTCCTCGATCCCGCCGAGCACCCGGAACTCGCCGACCACGTCGGCGACAGCATCGTCGTCACCGACGGCTCGACCCTCCTCGGCGCGGACGACAAGGCGGGGGTCGCCATCATCATGACGCTCGTGTCGATCTTGAAATCGCGGCCAGGTCTCAGGCACGGGCCCCTGTGCATCGCCTTCACGCCCGACGAAGAGACGGGCAAGGGCATGAACCTCTTCCCCCTCGAACGCTTTCCGGCGGAAGCCTGCTATACGGTCGACGGCGGCAAGGCCGGGGAAATCGAGGCCGAGTGCTTCAACGCCTATTCGGTGCGCGCCTCGTTCACGGGCAAGGTCATACATATCGGAGCCGCGCGCGGCAAGCTCGCCAACGCCGCCGCCATGGCGGCCTCCTTCGTCTCCATGCTGCCCCGCTCGGAAAGTCCCGAGGCCACCGACGGATGGTACGGTTACTACTGTCCCATCGAGATATCCGGCGGCCTCGAAAGCGCGAGCGCGGAAGTTTTCCTGCGCGATTTCACCACCGAGGGCATGAACGCGCGCATCGAGGCGCTGCGCGCGATCGCGAAGGCGGTCGAGGCGCAGTTTCCGCAGGGCAGGGTCGAACTTGAAGTCACAAAACAGTACGTCAACATGCGCAAGAAACTCGACGAGCGGCCCGAGGTGCTGGAAAAACTCATGGAGGCGTCGCGCCGCGCGGGCGCGGACCCCTTTATAAAGCCGATCCGCGGGGGCACCGACGGCGCCCGCCTGACCGAGATGGGGATCCCCACCCCCAATATCTTTACGGGCGGCTACAACTACCACAGTAGGTACGAGTGGGCCTCGATCTCCGAAATGGCGCTCGCCGTCGACACCCTCGTCGAGCTCGTCGGGCTCTGGGCCGAGAGCCCTCAGGGAGCGAATAAAAAGCCGCATAAGAAGGAAGCCGAGCACCGTTGAGGTATAAAAAAAAGGAGGCCGCCGCGCGGCCTCCATAAGCACTCGTGCAAGCCTGTGTGAAGAGGTTTTTTAGAACATCACCTTCGCACCGAAGATGAACTTGAGGTTGGAAATCGGGAATGCGATGAGATCATAAGT
>CAZINN010000008.1:0-68179 GCA_964540615.1 uncultured Treponemataceae bacterium
CGCTCAACTGCAGACTGAGAAGGCCGTGCGTATCCAGACCGAGGGAACGACCGGCGTCTTCACCATTGAAAGCATCGTCGTCACCCAGACTCCGGCAGCCGCGGTTCTTGAAACCGTGTATTCCATGGCGACAGACAAGGAAGTACAGGATAAGGCCGTCGGCAGTGTATTCGAAAGCCTGACCTGGTTCATACGTTCAGGCGACCCGAACCTGACTATCGTCGATATCGGCGGCGGCGTAAAAGGCATCCGCATCGTCGGCCGAGACGTGGATTGGGACTGTATCGACCTGAGGAACCTGGCCTCGCTGCCCGACGGTTTCACCTACACAATCAAAGTAAGCGGCCACGCCGTCGCCGGTGAAAAGGTCAAATTGTCCCAGGGAAAGGGCCCGTGGAAGACCCACGTCTCTCAGCCGGCCGCCGCGGACGGGGCATTCACGCTGGAGAAGACCTTCACCTATGCGGAGCTCCAGTCCGAGAAGGCCGTGCGTATCCAGACCGAGGGAACGACCGGCAACTTCACCATCGAGAGCATCGTCATCGGCAGGACTCCGGCGGCCGGCGGCGGGGCGACGGCTCCGGCACCGGTCGGCGCGACGCTCGATGATGTTTCCATCACCTTCTCGGCTGCGGACAAGGCAGTCTGGGCTTCGAAATTCAGCACGCCCAACACGGCCAACGTCGCCGCCGAGTGGGTCAGTGATTTCGGTAATGGAGACAATTTCTCGCTTAAGGGCAGACACCTTCCCTCATCGACCGATTACACCGGCGCGAACAACGCCATCCGCCTGACCTTCGACAAGCCGCTGGCGAAAAACGCCGTCTACACGATCTCCTATGCGGTCTTCATTCCGGCCGATGGCAACAAGGGCAAGGGCGAACTGACGGGACCGGGCATTGTCCTCAACGGCGACTACCCCGGAGCGACCGGCGTGGTCAAGTTCCCCGTATCGCCGGGCACAATAGAAATCGGCAAATGGAAGACCGTCAACGTCACTACGCCGGCCGAAGGACTCGGCGACACACTCAATTTCATCGACTTCAGGTTTGTCGTCAACGAAGGACCGAAACATCCGGATGTCTGGTATATCGACAATATCAGCATCAAACAGAAGCTGATCACCGTTACAGCCGCCGAACCCGACTACAAGAAATATCCGGCGTTGAAAGATGTTTATAAGGACTACTTCCTTATCGGTACAACCTCGGCCGGCTCCCGCATGAGCGGCGACAAGCTCGACATCATCACCTACCATTTCAACGCCTTCACACCCGAAAACGAGATGAAGCCTTCGAGCGTGCAGAACGTCAAAGGCACCTTCACCTACGACGCGCTGGACCAGCAGCTCGCGAAGGTCCAGGGACTCAATCTCATCGGCCACACCCTGGCCTGGCACTCACAGTCGCCTGCGTGGATGTGGGGGACGCCAAAGCCTCTTTCCCCCAAAGAAGCGAAGGCCAACCTGGACGCGCACATCACGAACGTCCTGACCCGCTACGGCGCGCGCTTGTACAGCATCGATGTCGTGAACGAGGCATTCGCCGACGGCAGGGGAAACGCGGATTGGCGGGACAATCTGCGGACAAGTGAGGGCTGGTACCTGGCCCTGGGCCCCGAATGGATCGAGTACGCATTCCTGAAGGCCGCGGAAATCGTCGACGCGAAGGGCTGGAAGTGCAAGCTGTACTACAACGACTACAACTTGGATTACGCCGACAAGGCGAAATCCGTGTACAACATGGTAAAAGAACTTAACACCAAGTACGCGAAAAAACGCCCGAAGGGGAAGCCACTTATCGAAGGCATCGGCATGCAGGGCCACTACAACGAGAACACGGTTGTGGCCAAGGTCGAAAACTCGATCAAGCTGTTCTCGAGCCTGCCCGGAGTCTCCATAAGCATCACGGAACTCGACATCACCTATTCGAACACCGGAAGCCTCAGCGAGCAGCAGGCGAGAAGCCAGGCACGCAAGTATGCCCAGCTTTTCGACGTCTTCAAGAAAAACGCGGCGGGTCCCGCCAACGGCAAAAAAGGCCGCATCGAGCGGGTAACCTTCTGGGGAACCAACGACGCGGACAGCTGGCGAGGCTCTCAGTTCCCCCTCTTGTTCGACAAGAACCTGCGCGCAAAGGAAGCGTTCAAAGCTCTCTTGGATACTGACAAGGTCCTGAGCGCGATTATTCCTCCTGCGGGGAAAACCTACGAAGCCTACCCTGCGTTGAAAAATGTCTACAAAGACTACTTCACCCTCGGTATCTTCGGCTCGGGCGAGATCAACGCATTGATCCATAATTATGCTTCATTTACGCCGGGCAACGAAATGAAGCCCGACTACACACAAAGCCAAAAAGGCACCTTCACGTACGCCGCCGCCGACAACAAGTTCAAGGAAATCACGCAGCGGAATCCGAACATGATTCTCTACGGGCACACGCTGGCATGGCACTCGCAGTCGCCCAGCTGGCTGTGGGACGCCGCGCCCGCCCGATTCGGGCAGCCGGGAAATCTCAACCAGGCGACGGCCTTGGCCAACCTCAGAAATCATATCGACAACGTCCTCGGGTATTATGGCGGCCGTCTCCAGGGCATCGACGTTGTAAACGAGGCCGTCGGCACCCCGAAGCCGGGCGACTGGAAGGCCTCGCTCGCCAAGGGGGAAGGCTGGTATATGGCCTTGGGCTGGAGATGGGTCGAACTCGCCTTCGCGAGGGCGGCCAAGGTCGTCGACAGCCATCCCGAATGGAACTGCAAGCTGATCTACAACGACTTCGGCCTCGATTCACCCGACAAGGCCCGCGTCGTGTACGAAATGGTCAAGGACATCAACGAGCGCTACGCCGGCTCGCGACCCAAAGGAAAGCCGCTTATCGAAGTGATCGGCATGCAGGCACACTACAACCTCGCCACCAAGGCCTCGGACGTCGAAGCTTCGATCAAGCTCTTCGCGAGCCTCCCGGGCGTCAAGGTGCACATCACCGAGATGGACATAGGATGCCCGCCCGGAGCCGCGCTCACCAAGGAGACCGAAACCAACCAGGCTATCAAGTACGCGGAGCTCTTCCAGATATACAAGAAGTACGCCGCAGGCTCCGCCAACACATCGAGCAACCCGAAGGTCATCGAGCGAGTCAGCATCTGCGGAGTCCGCGACGCGGTCACCGGATGGAGGGCCGGCGAGTATGCCCTCCTCTTCACTTCCGAGGGCCTCGCCAAAGAAGCGCTGGTGGCCGTGCTCGATCCCGACGAGTATCTCGCGACGCACAAGGTCATCGACACGGCGAAGGCCGCTGCCCTGAAGCCCGTCGACGGCGTCTTCGTCTGGGACATGGGCAGGGGGGACGTGTGGACCGGCGCGAACATCATCCTGGGCAACGACGCGTCCAAGTGGCCCTGGTCGACGGCCGGCGAGGACGGCAAGGTCGCGTTCGTCCCCGAAAAGAACGCGATGTACCGGCTCAGCATCAACTACACGGCGATGGGAACGACCGCCATCCGCGTGCGCTGGGTCAAAGACAACACGAACGGCGGCTATACGAAGGCCGACGGCGTCGACGTCAACAAGTACACCTACGCGGCCGACAAGGTCGCCGTCACGATACCCGCCTACTTCAACAGCGGGATGGTGAATGCAGGAAGTTATACGCTTGTAACCGAGTTCAAATTGGACGGCGCCCAGCCAGCCGACGGCCTCATCGGCAACATCGCCATCCGCGGCGGCGGCGGCGGGAATGCCTACACGATCAACTGGATCAAGATCGAGAAAATCGGCACCGGCGGCGCCGCGGACAAGGTCTTGGTGGAATGGCCCAAAAAGTAGCTATACAAAGATAAACGACTGAACAACAGCCCGCCCAAAAGGCGGGCTGCTTTTTTTCTCGCTTCAGACTAAAATATATGTATCATGATCAGAAACCTCTGGTACGCAGTCCTCGAATCCTCGGAACTCAAGCGTAAACCCCTGGGCGTAACGCGCCTCGGCGAGCGCCTCATCTTCTGGCGGGACGACAAAGGTAAACCTGTTTGTCTTTACGACCGCTGCGCCCACCGCGGCGCATCCTTGTCCCTTGGTGCGCTTGTCGAAGGGCACATCCAATGCCCCTTCCACGGCCTCGAGTACGATTCAAGCGGCCGCTGCGTCAAGATTCCGGCAAACGGAAAAAACGCAGCTGTACCCCCGCAGTTCAAAATGCGTTCCTATCCGACACACGAAGCATACGGGATCATCTGGATCTGGTGGGGCGAAAACCCGCCCGCAAATCTCGCCCCGCCTCTCTTTTTCGACGATCTAAAAGACAAGAAAGTATGGAAAACCGTCGTGGACCCCTGGGACAATCACTACACGAAGGTTCTCGAAAACCAGCTCGATGTCGTCCACCTACCCTTCGTTCATCGCACAACGATAGGCCGGGGCAACAAAACCCTCGTCGAGGGTCCGGGCCTCGAATGGAAAAACGACATGATGTTCTTCCACTATGTGTACAACAAGGTCGACGACGGGTCGAAACCGCGCAAACCGAATGAAGTGCCTGTCCCGGACCCGACACGCGACTACAAACTCGAGTGCATCCTCCCGAATCTATGGGAGAACCGCATCGCCGAAAAAGTCCGCGTACTCGGTATCTTCGTTCCCGTCGACGAGACACACACCTTACTCTACCTCCGCTTCTATCAGGACTTCATGCGCATCCCGGGACTCAAGCAATTCATCCTCTGGATGGCATGCCGCTTCAACCTGATCGTCGCCCACCAGGACAGACGCGTGGTGAACACACAGATTCCGAAGGCCGACGGCATCGGCAAGGGGGAGCTTCTCATCCAGGGCGATCTGCCCATCATGGAGTTCCGAAAACGGAGAATCGAACTGAGAAAGGCCGCGGAAAGCGAGCGATAAAAGGCGCAACAGTGAGCGATCGACGCGACATCCTCGTCGTAGGCGCGGGGCTGGGGGGACTCACGGCCGCCGCACTTCTGGCAAAACGCGGCCTCGATGTCCTTGTCCTCGAACGGAACGACCGGCCGGGCGGCTCCTGCAGTGCCTTCCGCCGTCGGGGAGTCACCCTCGACCTCGGAGCGGCCATGCTCTTCGGTTTCGGCGAGAGGGGATTCAACCCTCACCGCTTCGTCATGAACGAGTTGGAAGAGGAGATCGATGTCTACCGCCACGGGGCTATGTACCGCCTCTGGTACGGGGACAGAGCTGTTGTTTTCTGGCCGGAAACCGAGCGCTTTCTCTTGGAACTCGATACCCTCTTCCCCGGTTCGGGCGGCAAACTCCGAGCTTTATACCGCGAACTCGAGACATTATATGAAACCCTTGTCTCTGCGAACTCCGTGTTTTTGTCGCCGAGCGAGACCCCTCCCGCCGAACTAGCACGCGGTTTTTTCAAGCACCCGTTCAACCAGGCCAAGCTTCTCGGCCTCATGTCAAAAAGTGCCCTGTCGATTATAAAAAAGTATCTCGATGACGAAAGGCTCCTGCGGTTCTTCGACAAACTGACCTCGACCTATTGCTATACCACGCTGGCCGAAACACCCGCTGTTCTCGCCGTCACCATGTTTATCGAAAACCATGTCGGCGGCAGTTACTATCCAGCCGGCTCGCCCATGATGCTCTCATCCAAACTCGAGAAAGCTCTCGAGAAATTCGGCGGCTCGATCCGCTATCGCTCAACTGTTTCGCGCATTCTCGTCGATACGTACGGTTCTGCGGGACCCCATGCTGTCGGCGTAGAGCTCATAACAGGCGAGCGACTCTACGCGCGGGACATCCTATACGGCGGTACCGTACGCAATCTGTACGAGCGTCTTCTGCCGCGCGAGGCGGTCCCGCCCGCCCTTCTCGAGAAGGTTCTGTCCCTTGAGCCGAGCTTTCCGAGTTCGGTGCTCTATGGCGCGGTCGACGCTCGGGCGATCCCGGCCGATGCCTTTCCCGTCGAGATGTTGATCGGTAATCCAGATCATATCGACGAAAACGACGTCACCCTCTACATTTCCTCGCTCGAGGACCCGAGCCTCGCGCCGCCCGGCCTCCATTCCTTCATGCTCATCGGCCCTTCGGCGGGAACCTGGCCCTCCCCCTGGAGTCCGGAATACCAAAGCGAATCCTATCGACGCGCCAAGCTCGAGGAGGCAGACCGCATGCTGGGCTTGGTCGAACACCGTTTCCCCGGCTTCCGCGGGGCCCTCGAGTTCAGCGAGCTCGGCACTCCTTCGACCATCGAGCGCTATCTTTTAAAAAACGGTGGCGCGGTTGCGGGTCCCAAGGCCTGTATGGGGCAGGAACTCATGAACCGTCAAACCGCGAGAACGTTTATTACCGGCCTGTGGGCCTGCGGCGAATCGACGGTCATGGGTACAGGGACGCCCGCCGTTACGATCTCCGGCATAAGCGCCGCCGATGTTATACTTCGTTCACGTGGTTTGCCCGAATACCGCAACCATCCGACGGTACGGCACTATGTCCATGTGATCCCACACGGACGGGCCGGCAATCGTCCGAAAGAAGGAATCTTCCCGGCAGCGTCGCGCTGCCAATGGTGCGAGGATTCCCCCTGTTCACGGGTCTGCCCTTTGCACATCGACGTTATGGGAATCATGCGGAGGCTCGAGGCCGATAACATTCCCGGAGCGGCACGCCGATTGCGCGAGACCGCGGCACCCGGAACGTGCGCCACCTGCCGCGACCGCCCCTGCCGACAAGCCTGCAGACGGGGCGAGATCGACGAGGCTCTTCCAATAGACACTATTCTTTCTACTCTAGACCGACGCGCCGACGAGATCGCGCAGCGTGTCAGGGCGTCGGAGTCGACTTAACACAGACTAAACCTGCTTTTTCCTCGGTAGAAGCCAGTCCGGCAGAGCGAGCTTGAATCCGCCGCTTCCGCGCAGCCACATGACGCCGCTCTGCAGGACGATGAAAATGCACAGCAACAATCCGCTCGCAATAGCTTGGAAGTTCGAGTTCACCCCGGCGGCCCGTATGAGTTCGTTGATTGTGAGAAGCGTCAACGCGCCGACGGGAGAGCCGATCAGATTCCCCACCCCGCCTGTAAGCATCGTGCCGCCGATTATGGAACCGGCGATCGCTTTCATTTCGAACCCCGCCGCGTTTCCGACATTGCCGGCCCCAGTCGTCATAATGAAGACAAAGCCTGCGATGCCGGAAAGCAATCCGCATAACACGTATGAGTAGAATTTCGTTCTCTTTACGTTGATGCCGAGCATAAGCGCGCTTTGACTGTTGCCGCCGACGGCGTAGAGATTTCGTCCGAAACGCGACCAATGCATTATGACAAATAATATTATTATAAGCACGAAGACGACTATGGCGCCCGGCTTTATCAAGAGCGGAATGAAATTTCCGAGCCTGTTGGTGGTGCCGAGCCATGGGATCACGATTTCGAAATCCCTCAACCGCACAAACTCCGCCATGGTCACATTGAGCGGGTCCTTGTGGATGGTCGTTAGAAGGCCGTTTGCCAAGAACATCCCCGCGAGGGTTATTATGAAGGGTTGTATCTCCAGATACGCGATAAGGAATCCCTGTAAAAGCCCGAAAGCGACTCCTATACCAAGCGCCAGAAGCATCGAACCCTCGACGCTTCCCGTCCCCGATTCCAGGAATACGGCGCAGCACATCGTCACAAGACCGGTCACCGCGCCGACCGAAATGTCAATGCCGCCCCCGATCATGACAATGCTCAAACCGAGCGTTACGATAATCAGCGGCGCGTTCAGGCTGAACAGGTCGAAAAACGTTTGGTACTGCAGAAAACTCCGCGGGTACTGCAGGATGGCGAATGCGTACATCAGCACAAATATGACCGCGGCGATTGCAAACAGCAGATTCGAGTTGGATAGTCCTTCTTTCCGCTTTATCGTGTTCATTGATTCCACTCTACACGTCTTTCTTTTCAGAGCTGCTCATATCTGAGGCTGCGACTGCTTCAGGTCCACCCGCGGTTTGCATCCGCGCCGCGCCGCCGAACGCCGTTCGCAGCCATTTTACGCCCTTTGCGGCGGCCTCTCTGACCACCGGCGACGCTATGACCATGAGTATGATAATGAACACCGCCTTGAACGCTTTTATCGTTTCGGTGTCCACTTCGAGCCGCAGCAAAGTCCGGTTCAGCACCTCTATAGTGTAGGCGCCGATAATCGAACCGGTTATGCTGAACTTACCCCCGCCGAGGGCGTTCCCGCCTATCGCAACCGCGAGTATCGCGTCCATTTCGACGAACTTAAGCAGATTGACGCTGTCGTGACGACCTGCTTTGGTGACTGCGATGAAACCCGCAACCGCCGTGCATACGCCGAGAATCATATACGTCAGCAGCTTGATGCCCACCGGATTGATGCCGTTGAGACGTGCTGCTTTTTGATTGTTCCCCACGGCCTGGGAATACAACTTGAGATTCGTTGTTTTGAGAAAAACCGCAAACAAGGCGATAAAAACCGCGGTTAGAATAATCGGTGTTTGTATGGGGATCCCCGGTATTACACTGCCGATCTGGCTTGTGAGGTCGTTCGCGAGTATGGGAGACAATCTGCCGTCGATCAGGAATGCTATGGATCTCCCCCCGGTGAACAGAATGAGCGTCGCGACCATCGGCTGAACATTGAATATCGCAACCAGCGTTCCGTTGAAGGCTCCGATGACGATCCCAACCACGCAGCTTGCGAGGAAAGCAAGCAGTATGGTCATCCAGGTGATCTGCCCCGCGCTCAAAACCACTCGGACAAACACGCTGGAGGTTATCGCGGCCGCCACGCCTACGCTGATGTCCTGACCGCCCGAAGAAGAGGTGACCAGGGTCATCCCGATCGCAAGAATCACCAGCTCGGACGCGCCGAACAAAATGTTCGGAATGTTGCCGTACAGCGCCCCGTTGATAATCGTTATACTAAAATAATCAGCGCCCTTGATCAAATTGATTAAAATCAGGATCGCCAGGACGGACAAGGGGAGGAACAACTGAAGTCCGTGTGTCTTTGCTCCGGCCGTATTCAATTGCGTCCCCCGGCGATTACGTGCATGACATCGCCTTCCGTCAAGTTTTCTCCGCTGAGCTCGCCCACAATCGCGCGGTCCCTCATGACTATCAAACGCGAGCAGGTGCGAAGCATTTCCTCGATTTCTGAAGATATAAACGTCACACTGACTCCATCTTCGGCGAGTTTGAGAACTTGTTTCTGAATCTCAACCTTGGTGCCGACATCGATCCCGCGGGTGGGTTCATCGAGAATAAGATACTGGGGGTGCGTCAGCAGCCAGCGGCCGAGAATCACTTTCTGCTGGTTTCCGCCGGAAAGAGACTTGATGGGCGTGTTTGTGGAGGCCGTCTTGATGTTCAGGGCTTTGATGTACTCGTCGGCGAAGGCCTCCGCCTCTTTCCGCGAAAATGGTCTGAAAAAACCTTTAAGAACCTGAAGGGCTAGAATAATATTATCGCGCACGGAAAGATCGGGGATGATGCCGTCGCCCTTGCGGTCCTCGGGGAGATAGCCAATTCCCAGTCTCATGGCGTGTATCGGCTCGGCGATTTTCACCTTCTTCCCGTTCATCTTGGTGTGGCCGCCGGTCACCTTGTCCGCGGCGTATATCGCACGGACGCTCTCGCTGCGTCCGGAACCGAGGAGCCCGGCGAATCCGTTCACCTCGCCTTTTTGTATAGAAAAGTCAAAGGGCTTAACTCCTTCCGTGCTTGAAAGTCCCTTGGCTTCGAAAACAGGCTCTCCGCTTTTTTGCTCTCTGCTTTTGTGCTTCTTTATTTTTGAAACGTCATCGAGCGCCTTCCCCATCATTTTGGCGACAAGTTCGAACTGGGGAAGCGAAGACGCTTCATACTCGCCAATAAACTCGCCGTTTCGCAGAACGGTTATTCTATCGCTGATCTCGTAGACCTGATCCAGAAAGTGAGTGACAAAAACGATACCCACGCCCCGAGCCTTCAGTTCCCGCATGAGCGTAAACAGTTTCTGTACTTCCTCTTCATCCAACGAGGAGGTCGGCTCGTCCAGAATAAGGATCTTGCAGTTCATATCGATGGCCCGGGCGATCGCGATCATCTGCTGGACGGCGATCGAGCAGTTCGAAAGCTGCTCTGTGGGACTTGCCGGGATGCCGAACGAATCGAGGAGTTCCTTTGTCTTTTCTTTCATTCGTTTCCAATTGACAAAGGCGTAACGGCCCCGGCCTATGAACATGTTTTCCGCGACTGTCAGATTCGGACAGAGCATTATTTCCTGATAGACGGTTCCGACACCGAAATTCTGCGCGTCCTGGGGTGACCTGAAATGCATGCCCTTCCCATCAACCTTTATTGTCCCGGCGTCTTTTTCGTAGACTCCGGTCATCACCTTTATCAACGTGGACTTTCCCGCTCCGTTTTCGCCCATAAGGGCGTGAACCTCGCCCTTTCTAAGCGTAAAACTCACGTTGTGAAGCGCCCTGACTCCTGGGAACGATTTGCATATCCCCCGCATTTCCAGCACGTTCTGCGTTTGCAATTGCGACTCCCCCGGCGCATTGTACACAAGAATCGCGGTGCGGCGTACCGGATTTTTCCGAACGGAAATTCCCGAACGCCGCACCGCGCGCATGTCTCAACGGATTCCGGAACAGTAGAACCTTACTTCGTGATCACGCCCTTTCCGGGATCGGCGTTGATTCCCATCTTGAGAATAAGATCGTCAGTGATTGTAGCGGTGTCGGCGTAGATTTCCTTCTGGTACACGATTCCGCTGGGGGCCTTCTTGCCGGACTCGATAGCCTTGATCCAGCCGGAAATCTCGGCCGCCTGGCGGGGGCTGCACTGGACGTCGCAGTCCCAGTAGCCGGCCTGGACATTGCGCAGCGCGAAGCGGTTGAAATCGAAGCCGATGATCTTGACCTTGCCGTTCTTCCCATGGGAAATACCGGCCGCGTCGAGAGCCTGAACCGCGCCCTGAGCCATACCGTCGTTCTCCGCATAGATAACGTTGAAATCCTTACCTGCGGTTATTGCGGCCTCGACCACCTTGCGGGCCTCTTCGAGACTCCAGCTGTCCCCTCCGGTACCGTCGGCCACGATCTTGAGCTTGCCGGCATCGCGGGCCTTGAGCAGCGCGCCCGAGCGGCCGAGCTCGGCCGCGGAACCCAGCTGACCGCGGATGAGGATCACGTTGTACTTCGACAGCTTCTGCTTCAAAAGCCAATTAACCGCGGTTTCCCCCTCGGCGGCCATATCAGAAACGAGGGCTGCCTGATAGTTCGAGGGATCCGTTTGGATAAGTCGGTCGAAAAGGAAGACCGTCACGCCGGCCTTTTTCGCGGATTGCAGCACGTTGTCCCAGCCGGACGCGTTCGCCGCCGAAATCAGCAGATAGTCCACGCCGTCGCGGATATAGCCCTGCGCAGCAGCGATCTGCTCGCTGTTGTCGCCGGTGTTGGTCTGCTTCGCGTCATAGCCGTTGGCCTTCGAGAAGACATTGTTCATGTCCTCGACGTTGGCCTGGCGGTAGCCGGATTCCTCGGGCGGCAGGTTCACAATGCCTACCTTGATCAACGAACCCTTGGCTGAAGCCTGCGCGCTTACAAGGCCGGTCATCGCCAACAACAGCACGAAAACCGTCAATACTGTCTTCGCTCGAAATGTCATCCCATACCTCCGTTTACTCGAAACCCCACATTTTCAGGCGGCGACGCCGCGCAATGAACAAAGCGGATTTACGCAGCGTGTACGTACACGGAAGCAGTCATCCTTAGCCGCATTGCCTGCCCACCCCACGTAAAGTCCGTGAGCGTATATTTCAAACCCGTTTTTGAAAACGCGCTTTAGACAAAACGGCTTTTTTTGGCACTTTTCGAAACGCAAACTTCGACATCCTCAGTATTCTCTGCCGACCATGTTCCGCCGGGCTGTTTCAGCCGGGAAAATCCCTTCCGAGGTGATCATACGGCTGGGAAGGTCCTTGCCCGCCATGTAGTCCTGCACCGCCTTTATAAGCTGCGGTCCGAGGATCGGGTTGCATTCCACCGAGCAGTTCATCTCACCGACGATCATGGCCTTGAACGCGTCCCTGATCCCGTCCACACCGATGATGACTATGTCCTTCCCCGGCTTGAGTCCCTTCTCCTTGATGGCCCGTATGGCGCCGATCGCCATATCGTCGTTATGAGAGAAAACGACGTCGATTTTTCGAATTTCGGTTGAGAGGATTTTTTTCATCAGCGAGTATCCCTGTTCGCGGAAAAAGTCTCCGTACTCGGAGGCGATAATTCTGTAGTTCGGATAATCTTTGATAACTTCCTCGAACCCCAGTTTCCTGTCGATGGTGGGGGCCGCGCCCACATTGCCCTGAAGCTCGACGATATTGACTTGTTTCGCACTGCCGAGTTTCTCGACGATCCAGCGCGCGGCCCGCCGACCCTCCTCGACGAAATCCGAGCCCATAAAGCTGAGCCAGAGTGAGCTGTCTTTGATCCCGACGGATCTGTCCGTGATGATGACGGGGATGCCCGCCGCCTTAGCCTCGTTGAGGACGGCGTCCCAGCCTGTTTCGACGACGGGCGAGAAGGCGATGACGTCGACGCGGCGCTGAATGAAGGAGCGTATAGCGGCTATCTGGTTTTCCTGCTTCTGCTTGGCGTCCTCGAACAGAAGCTGTATACCCGCTTTCGCGGCGGCGGCCTTGATCGAGCGTGTATTCGCAACCCGCCATTCGCTTTCCGCGCCTATCTGCGAAAAGCCGAGCACAATAGGCCTGTTCAGATCGGTCACGGCCGATCGTTCGCGGCTTTCGGGTGTATTACCTTGCTCGAGCGTCGCGAGCGTCACCTCCCTCGGCCTAAGGTATATTTTTTTAGGTATTCCCTCGGTATGGGTAAGAAGATCCCTGGCATAGATTACTGATTCTTTCCCTCCGGTCGGATAGGTGAATGTCGCCGAAAGTACGCCCGTTCGAACGAGCTCAATGCCGCCGGTCGGCCCCGGCAGTCCGTCGATGCCAATAAAGCGTATGTCGGTCCTGCCTGCCTCGCGGGCCGCCTTCCAGGCGCCGTATGCCATCGCATCGTTTTGAGCGAAGACGACATCGATTCTCGGTTCATGCTTGAGCCTCTCCCTCATTTTGTCCTCGGCCTTGTCGCGGAGCCAGTCGGCGACCATGGGCTCGAGCAGCGTGATGCCGGTCTTTGTCATTAGGACTTCCCGAAGCCCCTCGCTGCGGCCGAGCGCAGGAGGCGATCCCGAACGCCCTTGAATCTCGAGAACGGTCCCTTTCCATTCTCCGAGAAGCGCCGAGATCACTTCGCCGGCCTTGCGGCCGAGCCGCTCGTTGTCCGGTCCGATAAAAAGACTGTAATCGTAACCCTCGACATCGCGGTCGAGAACAATGACGGGTATCTTCGAGTACGCGGCGCGGACCGAGGGCGTCAGGGCGTGGGAGTCATTCGGAGAGATGATGAGAAGATCGATCCCGTAATCCAGAAGGCGTTGAACATCTTCGATCTGCCGATCCGTCGAGTCCGCGGCGTCTGTGTAGATGAACCGCATGTCCGGATAGCGCGCTGCCTCGGCCTTGACATCCTCGGTCATTGCGATACGCCAGGGCTCGGTCAGGTTAGCCTGCGAAAAACCGATAAGGAAACGCACCGGCGACTCGCGAGGACGGGGTGAGCAGCCCGAGAGGATCAAAACGACCGCCGACACCAGTACGAAAAGAACGCCGCCCCGTCGCCGCGCCTCGGAACAACAATCGCGCGCTTGAAGCGCCGCGCCATTGCACGACGTCACGGCAGCATCCCCTTCCGGTGATCGGTCGGCGATGTGCCGGTGATCTTTTTAAAGGCGCGGCAGAAGTAGTGCTGGCTCCGATACCCGACGCGTTCCGCGACTTCATAAGCCTTGGCCGCGGGATCGGTCATAAGTATCACCGCCTTCTTAACCCTGACGCGGTTGACGTATTCGACGAACGAAAATCCCGTCTCACGCTTCATAAGCCGCGACAGATAACCCGGACTGACCTGCAATTCCGCCGCGGCGTCCTCGAGGCAGAGATCGGGGTTCCAATAGTTTTTGTCAACGTAATTCCTTGCAAGAACGACAAAGGATTCGCAATTATCACCGTCGGAAAGCTCGGCACGAACCTCTTCATAGGCATCGCACAGTCCGGAAACGAGTTCGGGCACATTCCGCGTGGCTATCGAAGGGATTTGATAGACTTGTTCAGAAGCGCGCTGCTCTACCTTGTTGACAATCGTTACAAGCTCGTCATTCTCCAGACGCGCCGTGACGCCTATTACGGTTTCGGTGTCGTCCTCGAATACATACGAACTCGAAGGAGTAAGGCTCTCTTCTACAATCGTCCGCAGAGCGACAAGCTCCAGCATGCGATTCCGAGCGGCGCCGGCCGCTCCTGAAGCCGAGCGTTCCGCGAAGCGCGCGGCTATAATAGTCGCAGGGGCCGCAAGCTTGATGCTCAAAAAAGCGATGGTTTCGAGGATTTCGGTCTTCGAAAGCGCCCCCCTTACCCAATCGCGCAGGAAGCGTTCGCGCAGAACGGGCAAATTCCGCTCCAGCTGCTCGCGGGCCCAGGAAAGATACTCACCGGTTTTTCTGCGCGCCTCGAGCTCAGCCTTGGCCTTCTCGATAACCGAGATGAAGCTCGCCGCATCGACGGGCTTGAGAACATAGTCGAAGACTTGAAGCTTGACCGCCGCCTGTGCGTATTCGAACTCATCATGTCCGGAGACGATAATGACAATTTTACCCGGGACTTTTTTATTGAGAGCTTCAATCAATTCGAGGCCGTTGCGTATCGGCATACGGACGTCGATGATAAAAATATCAGGCTGATACTCGAGAGCGAGTGAATACGCCATATCGCCGTCTTCGGCCTCGGCGACGACTTCGAGGTCGTCCCCGCAGCGGGCGATGAGAGAACGCAGGCCCCGCCTGATCTTCGGCTCATCATCGGCTATCAACACCTTCCACATACTCAGTTCTCCATATCAATGAGCGGATGCCGAACGATCACCTCGGTCCCCGCGCCCGGGACCGATGAAAAGGTAAGCCCGTAGGGCTTCCCGAATGTCAAGCGAATCCTTTCATGAACATTTCGGATTCCATAGCCGCCGAGATAGGGGCCGATTCCCGTATCGAGGGACTCGCGCAGACGCGCCAAGGCAAGGTCGTCCATGCCCACCCCGTCGTCGCGGACCATAAGAACAAGGTCCTTGCCGCCGTTCTCCTGTTCTTCGATCCTTGATTCGACCTTCAGCTGGCCGTGCCCGCGGCGTTCCTTGATACCGTGGTAAATCGCATTCTCGACGAGTGGCTGAAGAATCAACCGCATCACACGATAACGGCTCAAACCATCCTGAACCGAAATTTCATAGTCGAATTTGTCTTCGTACCGCGCTTTTTGAATGTACAGATAACTTTGAACATGCTCCAGTTCGTCCGACAGTGGAATAAGCTCTTTGCCCTTGCTCAGGCCGATGCGGAAAAGACGTGTTAACGCGCCAACCGTCGAAACAACATCATCGATCCGGTGCTCCTGCGCCATCCATTGTATCGTATCGAGTGTGTTATAAAGGAAATGCGGCTTGATCTGCTCCTGCAGAATCCTGAGCTCGGCCTCCCGCTTCGACTTCTGTTCGGCGTAGACTTGGTCGATCAAGGTCTGTATCCGACCGATCATCTCGTTGAAGCCGTGCCCGAGCTCGCCGATCTCGTCGCTCCGGCCTCCCGTATACCGCACAGAAAGATCTCCATGCTCGACCCGTTTCATCAAAGTCCTAAGCGCAAGAACCGGCTTGGCGACAAAGGATGTGAAAACTATCGCCACGACGATCGCAAAAGCCATCGTCAGGCCGCCGATGATGAAACTCCAATACCGAATGAGAAAAACCTCGCTGAGCGCCTCGGACAGCGAGAACACACCGAGCGTTCTCCATCCCGTGTACGGCGATTTCTGCGATAACACCTGATAATCGTTCCCCGCGATACGAATCAAAGCCGAGCTTTCCATGTCCGCGCCACTGTCTATAGGCACACGATAGACGCCCTTATTGACGGGCGCGTATACCATCTCCCCGGCGGAATCTGCGATAAAAAGATATCCTCCTTTTCCGATCGTCGTGTTTGTAAACAACTCCTCGATCGCCGCAAGTTTCATGTCGATGAGAACAGCGCCGCGCACCGCTCCATCGCCGGATCTGGTGATCGCCTTTACAACCGAGACGACTTCGTCCGCCCCATACCGTCTCGTGCTTCTGATGTTGCGCCCCACCGGTCGCGGAATCAGACGGACAAGACCCGGGAAGGCGTGCGCCTCTGTGTACCAGCGCTCCTTGGTCAGGGGGTCCCGCGTCGTCAGCGAAAAGCCGGCGCTTTCCCACTCATCCTTCTCGCTTACTACAACAATACCGGCGATCTCAGGATGAGTTTGCGCGACCGAGGCGATTGTCTTTTTGATTTCGTTTTTTCTCTCCGCCGACGCCGTCCCGAGCTCCAGAAACGATGCGACCGGTTCAGTCATCGCGATCAAATCGATGAGCCGTTCCATTTCCAAAACATGAAGCTCGATGTTCTTCGTGACTTGTCCGATGATGCGGATCGTATGCGCCGTCGTCTCCCGCTCGATGGAACTTGCGTAGAGGGATGGGCCCAGAACACCGAGGGTGAGGAGCGGAAGGAGGATGATAACAAGAAAATACATCATGAGCCTGAGTCTGAGGCTTCCGGTGACAAGCCTGTGGCGCATGCGGCCTTTCCTCAGGTCAGGAAAACGTGGTGAGCGAGTGTCACTCGTTTCATTGCGAGGAGCGTTCATACAGGGCGCCGTGTACGTACACGATTGTATACCCTTTTGGATTTTCGTGGTGGTTTTTTTGCGCCGGGCCCGGCTACCGGCGGCCGAACACCTGCCCCAGGCTCCGTTCCATGTCCTTAGGCTCTACCACCAAGCGATGAACTTCACGGGCGCCCCGAAGCGCCAAAAGGGGCTTGGGCACCGCGAGTCCGGCCGCCAAGGCCAGGCGTTCGTCGAGCGCCAGCTGCCCCTCCACGGTGTCGGCGGCCGCAGAATCGCCTATGTCGAAGTCAATCGCGGCCGCGACGGGAAGTGGAAATTTGAAGGGACTGGCTGTCGCCGTCACGACGGTGGGGCGCGTCGCACCTTCCGCCGCGCGCATCTTCTCCAGAACAGCGACGGCCACGGCAGTATGCGGATCGCAGAGATAGCCGCTGCCCTCGAAAACACGGCGCAGGGCGGCGGCCGATTCGGCCTCATCGGCCCACCCCGCTCGGAAATCTTCAAGCGCCTCGGCCTCCCCCATGGTCAAGGTGTACGATCCCTTCTCGGCGAGATCCCGCATGAGATCGGCGGTCCGAGCCGGATCGCCGCCGGTAGCGTGGAATATCAAACGCTCGAGATTACTCGAAACTAGAATATCCATCGAAGGGCTCGCTGTTTTATAGAACGGTCGGTTGCGGTCGTATCGCCGCTCGCTGAAAAAGTCGGTGAGTACATTGTTTCTATTCGAGGCGCAGATAAGGCGTCCGATCGGAAGGCCCATCCGCTTCGCGTACCACGCGGCGAGAATATTGCCGAAGTTGCCGGTGGGCACTGCGACATCGATCGTTCCGTCGGCGGCGAGCGCTCCTGCGTCGCGCATCGCGCGCCAGGCCGCGACATAGTAGACGATCTGCGGAAGGAGCCGCGCGATATTGATGGAATTCGCCGAAGAAAAGCTCATGCCCGCCATTGATGCGGCGTCCCGGGCGACGGCGCTCGCGAAGATCGTCTTCACGCCCCGCTGAGCATCGTCGAAATTGCCCTTGACGCCGATAACCGACGCGCCCGGCGCGTCGTGGCTGGTCATCTGAAGACGCTGAACGGCGCTGACCCCCTCGGCCGGATAGAAAACAACCACATGGACGCCGTTCGCGGGACGGCCTGGAGGGGCCAATCCTTCGAGCGCCGCTTTTCCGGTATCGCCCGAGGTCGCGACAAGTATTAATATTTCTTTCCTCACGCCTCGCGCATCGCGCGCCATGCTGAGAAGATTCCCCATGAGGCTGAGCGCAAGGTCCTTGAAGGCGCAGGTCGGCCCGTGGAACAGTTCGAGAAAAGCCGTATCGCCGAATTGTGCGAGAGGAGCGACCTCGGGCCGGGAAAACCGAGACGCCGATTCTTCGAGCGCGCGATGCAGCGTTTCAGCGGGAAATTCAGGGAAAAACGGAGATAAAACTTCAAACGCAAGGTCCGAATACGACAGTCGCGTCCCGCCTAAAGCGCGTTCGCCGAGTCGGGGAAGCTCGACGGGCACATAAAGACCGCCGTCCGGCGCAATGCCCTCGAGAATCGCCTGGGCCGCGTCTACAGGCTGCGCCGTGGATCGTGTACTGCGATACATCGCATCCTCCAACCAGAGGATAGCCTAAAAGGAAGAAGAGCGTGAAGCGGCTATACGGCGGCGGATGACCAACAGGATCAGACGCGGACGAATGTCGCGATATAGCGGCGCGGCGATTTCAGCTCGATAGGCGGCGGATCAAGTCGTTTCCATCTGCCCGTGATGCCGAGCTCGGCCGCGGCGACATCGACATGCCGCATCGCGATCCCCATATCGAGCTCCTGAAGCTTGGTATCACCGAGAATGTTATTGTAAAACCGATCCTCCTCCATGACGAGATGCAGCGCCTCGCCCGATCGTCGATCAAGAACGATGCGCCAGGGCTGCATGTTGCGTGCAGATGGTCCTATCCGCACAGCCTCGAGCACTTCGTTCCACTCGCCGGGATGCTCGAGCCGCTCCCAGGCTCCGTGCGGACCCGCCTCGAAAAAAAGTTCATCGAATTTCCTGCGCGCCCCTTTCTTTGTCCCCGCGGTGCTCAGAATTTCTTGTATCGAGGGCTTGACGGCGGCATGTCCGACCGGTGTCGTCGCTGGAGCGAATTCATCCTCGCCGGCCGCCAAGGCATGCACGACGCCGCCGCGGTCGAAGACGCCTCCGATCCAGCAGGTGTCCAGACCGAGTTCCGTCGCGCGGAGAATTACGCCTTCCATACAGTACCCGAAATCGACGCAGGCGAAGGGCTTGCGCCGAACAACTCCTGCGACAAAGGCGGGCGGCCCGACAATGAGACCGTAGGTTCCAACGCGCACCCCGCCCCTTTTCGTTGTAATGTCGTCTTCTTCGGACGAAGCGATTTTTTCTTTCGCCGCCAAAATGAACCGAGGCGACAGACCAAATGGACCTGGCACGGCCTCGGCGAACGAAGCGCGGAGCGTTTTCTCCTCTTCGGCGCTGAGCGGCGCGCCGTCGAAGGTTCTTGTCGAATGCCGTTTTCTGATCGAATCGAGTGAGAGTTTCATGTCCGCCGCTCCTTTTTTTTCTTTCCGCCGAGCTCGGCCCAGCGGAAACAGTCTGTCAAATGATCATTGACCATTCCTATGGCCTGCATGTGGGCGTACATCGTCGTAGATCCGACGAAGGCGAAGCCTCTCGACTTGAGATCCTTGGCGAGAGCGTCGGAAATCGGCGTCGTGACAGGCACCCGTGAAAGAGATGTCCACGCATTCACGATCGGCGCGCCGTCGACAAACCGCCAGATATAGCGGTCAAATGACCCGAATTCCTCGACGACCGCCAGAAAGGCGCGCGCGTTTTGTATCGCGGCGGATACCTTGCGTCTATTGCGTATTATTCCGGGATCGGCAAGAAGACGATCGACGCGGGCGGGGCCGAAACGCGCGACCTTGTTCGGATCGAAGCCCGCATAGGCGGAGCGGAACGCCTCCCGCTTTCCGAGAATGCACCTCCACGAAAGCCCGGCCTGCTGAGTCTCAAGAAGAAGAAACTCGAAGTGCCGTCGTTCATCGTGCACGGGACGACCCCATTCCTCATCATGATAGGCGATGTAGAGCGGATCCGATCCGCACCACGGGCATCTTATCATTCAAAAAATCTCCCAGCACGCAATCCGACTATCAAGCCGGAACCGTCAACCGCCGCTCCTCCGAAAAGCGAAAAACTCATTGGAGCGAGACCCATAATCGAGACGCCTGCGCTGAGCGTTCCTCCGACCGTCGTCAGCGTAGTCAGCCCATTCGTTTCGGTTTGTACACCGGAAACATCGACATACACACCGAGTTCCGGACGCTCAATGATAACCAGTTCCCCGAAGGCCATTTCAAGGGGACGGGCCGTCCACATCGCTTCGAGATTTGAAAAAAAACGCATCCTGCCGCGCTCTTCGACCGGAGCGCTTCGGCATGGATCGGAGACCACGGCCTTCAGCCCCGGACCTTCGAATGCCTGTCGATATATCCCACGAGCCCGCAAGGCGAGAGAGTCTGCCCATGTCCACTGAAGCTCGAGCGAGACCGCCGGGCCTCGGTTCCCGTCCGAATCGAAAGCGAACAGGCCTTCGAGATCCGCGCCCGCCCCAGAGACCGCCGTTGAAGTCCGCGGGGCGGCGAGATCGAGTCCGGCCGCCAGCCCCCACGATGCATCCCCAGCCCTGACCGGAAGGCCGAGTTCGCCCCGAATCAAAGGACGTGCGATTAGGCCGTCGAGGGGTTCGAACGAAATCGAGGCCGCGGAACTTAACGCAATATCCTGAGGCGCAGGCGGCTCGATCCCGTCGGTCAGGACGCCAGAGCCGGATACAAGCATATCGACTCCGATCGAACAACCGAATCCTGATATTTTCTTATCACAAGATGGAAAGATATACTTATCCAAACCTGCGCGCAGAACAAGGCCCCATGCGCGATCATCGTCGTCTTCGAGGCCGGCCACGGCAGAAAGTCTCAGATGAAGGGGGCCGCCGCGCACCTCGATCGACGGGCCGGCCCAGCGTCGCCCCGAAAAAACGGCGCTTCCATTCTTTGCCTCGTCGAATAATCGAATATCTGTTCCAACTAGAACATCGGGCGGGACGGGGAAAGCGGCTCCGAGGCGCGCGGCTGCAGTCATCTTTTCTATTCTGCGCTTGAAATATGCGCGCCGCTCTGCGAGTTCCCCTGAAGGAGCGCGCGATTCGCCCGAAAGCGCTCGCAGCTCTTCAAGCACCGCCAGAGTCGAAGACCTGCCCCGCGCGATCACTTCGGCGGGTCGTGAAAACTGCATATAAGAAAGCTCTTCGACATCGCAGCGAATCACCAGGGGTTCATGCTCGAGTATTCCCGCGACAGAGCTCCTCGTTTTGCCGATATCGATGGCGCGGTTTATGACGACAAACGGGCTCGCAAAATTCATTTTCCGGCCGTAAAGGGCGGTTGCGACAGCCACCCTCGTGCTGTAGCGGCAGGCGATGTCGACCGGCACGAGATTCGTGACTCCTCCGTCGATGAGAAGAAGATCTCCCATGCGCACCGGTTCGAATACCGCCGGCAGGGCGATGGCCGCGGCCATGACGGTCGCGGCATCTCCCTCGGCGAGAAGCACCTGCCTGCGAGATACGAGGTCCTCGCAGACAATGAGCACGGGAATCGGCATATCAGCGAGATCGAGATTTCCCACGAGAGCGCGTATGACAGCGATAAACCGCCCGGCGTCGAGGAACCCGCCGAACAGGGGCAGCTCGGGATCGAAATACCTGTTTGCAGGAAAAACATCAAAAATGCCAGCGATATCGTCGGGCGCAATACCCGCGCAGTACAAAAGCGCGACAATAGCGCCCATCGAATCCGCAACGATAAAGTCGGGACGTATACTTTCCTGCTCCATGACCTGAAGCACACCGATATGGGCGAAGGCTCGGGCCGAACCTCCGGAAAGCACGAGCCCGAAGCTTTCGCCTCCCGACTTCGCATTCAATTCGGCGATACGCTGTTCGAAGTGTCCGCCGCCCCGGATTATCGGCCTCGTTACCGAAAGAATGGCGTCATCGGCGTAGAAGGGAAGCAGCTGCGCGGCGCCGTCGAAGGCGGCGAAAAAAAGCATAAAAAAAAACAAGGACCACGCACCATCATCGTCCCTTTTTCAACTAAAGATCGCAATATCGAGGGCAGAACTGCGTTTAAGGTAGAGTGGTATGGTGTCGATCGGCGCCGCCGAATCGACACTCTTGCCCCCTTCAATCACCACCCCCGTCGAAACATCGATCCACCCGCATCCGGCGGGCAGATATACTTCGCGTCGTCTGACTCCCTCGAATAAGATGGGCGCAACGAGGATATCCGGACCGAAAAGATACTCGTCCTCAGTCTCCCAAGCCATCGGATCACGGGGAAAGTCATAGAAAAGAGGTCTCATGGGGGGCGTTCCCCTCTCATGCGCAACTCGCATGGCCTCACGAATGTAGGGACGTAGACGCTCTCGTAGAAGCATATACTTTTTCATGATTTTATACGCTTCTTCACCAAAGCACCAGACCTCATGGTCCGCCCCCGAGCGGAATTCCACACTACCCGGCGAGAGTGTAGGTTTATCCGGGAGTCGATCTCCGTGCAATCTGAACACTGGACAGAACGCCCCATACTGAAACCACCGTACTAACAGTTCAGGATATGCCGGATCTCGAACATCCGCACCGAAAAACCCCCCTATATCCGTTGTCCACCAGGGGATTCCTGCGATCGCCATATTGAGACCGGCCTTAAGCTGTATGCGAAGGGAAGCGAAGCTCGAGGGTACGTCCCCTGACCAGACGAGAGCGCCATAGCGTTGACTACCCGCCCAGGCGCAGCGTACGAGGTTTAGAGGGGCTTCGATCCCCGCCTCGCGCATTCCGTCGTAGAACGCGGAGGCATGGTAGGCCGGATACGCATTGCCCACCTGCAAGACGGGACCGGCCCAATACCGATAGTTATCAAAATCATAGGCCGAAAACTCAGGCTCGGCCTCGTCCAACCAAAAAATCTTTACACCTTTGTCGAAGTAACCTTCCTTGACCGCCTTCCATAAATAAGCCCGTGCCTTGGGGTTTGTGGCATCGTAAAAAAGCGTATCGCCGCAGAATTGCATGGTAACACGTACACCGCGGTCGACCCGGGTCAGATAGCCCAAGCGCAGCATTTCGTCGTAATGGATAGACCCCTTTTCGACGGTCGGCCAAATAGAAACCATAAGCTCGATCCCCATGGCCTTAAGTTCACGAGCCATGCCCTCTGGATCCGGCCAATATTCGGGGTCGAAACTCCAATCGCCTTGTTTCTTCCAGTGGAAAAAATCCACGACAATGACGTCGATCGGAAGACCACGCCGTTTGTATTCCCGCGCCGCCGCGAGAAGTTCCTCCTGGGTGCGATAGCGTAGTTTGCACTGCCAAAAGCCCAAACCATATTCCGGCATCATAGGAACTGTTCCGGTCGCTCGCGCATAAGATTCCTCAATCTCTGCAGGCGAATCACCCGCGACGATCCAGTAGTCCAGCGATTTTGTCGAGCGCGCGCGCCATTCCGTCCTATTCTCGCCGAAAACAACTTCGCCGATCGCGGGATTATTCCAGAGCATACCGTAGCCGCGGCTGGAGAGGGCAAAGGGAACGCTCACTTGTGAATTACGGTGAGCAAGCTCGAGGACACAACCTTTCATATTCATCCTGGGTTGCTGGTACTGCCCCAGTCCGAATATTTTCTCTCCGTCGAAGGCCTCGAACCGCGCGGTCAATCCCCAGTCCCCTCCCGGAATCGGCGAGAAATCGCGGCTAAAGACTCTGATCGCGCATTGAATACCGACACTGTCCCAGTTTCTCTGGTACTCGCGTGTCAGGACATCTCCGCCAACGCGTAGAAAGCTAATCCTTCCAGTTCTATCGATCCTCGCTTCAATCGCGCCGTTGATGATCGAGGCCTCGTCTCCTTCGATGAATATTTGCGGTGATGTGGTTTTCGGAAGGAGAAGCGCCCAATCCTCAGTCGGCATCCGCGGAAGATGTGTCGCGCGTACGCGCAGGGCGTTTTCTCCCCAGACCTCGATCCAAAGCGTCTCCGAGTCGTAGTGGCGCTCGAGCCGATTCCCGCCGTTAATAAAGACACTGCTCATAAAATTTCCCTCCGAATGCCTACTTCGGACGGTATTCAAAGGTGACAGCCAAGGTCTTTACTTTTCCGAGTTCTTCTTTTTTCAGGACACACGCAGATATTGGTTTTTTTTCGGATCCACCTGCCACGCGAACGCCGGTCGGTATCTTGGTTACCCAGGCGTTATAAAGATTTACTCGCGTACATATTCCGTCGTCGCTGGTGGTATATGGGCTTCCGGACATAGTATATGGCTGACCGTTTATTAATATTTCTTTAATGTCGATAATATAGCCGGGGAAAAGTCGCTCGCCGTTTGCAATGCCAACAGCCGAAAAGCCAACGCTCTCGGCATAGCCGACACTGGTGTTCGAAAAGTCAAGCATAACCGTATAGATTCCGGGACCGGCTACAAGAACGTCGGTCGCCACGACACCGTCACTCTTCGAGGTTGGAGCATAGGTGTCCCCGACGCTATACGAGACGTTAAAATCACCCGAATTGTACATAATCCACGCCACTGCAACGTCTGCAGGTACACTCGGGGGATTCACCGCATTCGCAAGGGAACTACCCAGAGATACCCTCGCAGATGTCTCGATATCCTCTACGCTCCTTCCTTTTCTGGCCGACAAACTACGCGAAGCAAACATAGTCGCCACCGCCTCGTTTATAGTGCTGAGTGTGGATCGCTTGAACAGAGAACTGCAATCCCATAACACGGGGCAGTATCCATAGACATCACAATTGTCCAAAAGGTTCCCGATGTAGTCGAGGGTATTGTCCTTCAGCGAACCATCCTTTTTCAGGGAAACGCCATATTCGCCGACAACAACGCCATATCCCGCCTTTGTGAATTTCGTCATTTTTTTAAAACGAGCATTCATTTTGGCGTATTCGTCTTTTGTGCCCCAATGACTGACACTCGTATTGATACAATAATCCGATGGTTCGTAATAGTGAACAGAGACAAGCAGACGCCCTTTCGCCGAATCGGTAGGCATTACGAAACGCTCATCACACGTTTTGCCGATATCGGTATTGTAACCCGCGATGAGAAGGAAGCGGTCCGCGTTCCTCCCCCCTGTTTTTCGTATTGTGTCGACGAATACTTGGTTGATCATGTTGACCATGGTGTAGCACTCATCCTCCGAAAGGCTCCCCGAATCCGGGGTGATATCGGTATCGTTGAGCCTATTGCCAAGTTCTTCGTTGGCCGATTCAAAAATCACTCGATTCGGATAGTCTTTGTATTTCTCGGCGATCTGCGTCCACATAGAAACATAAAGTTCAAAAGCTTTCTTCCGTGTGTTCTCGTCACTCGATCCGAACATGCCCCACCAGCCGCCATCCCAATGGTCGTTTACAATAACGAACATATTCTCTGCCATGGCATACTCGATTAATTCGCCGACCCTGGTTAAGTATGCCTCATTGATTTTGAAATCACCTGTCTCAAAGGCCATCGTATTGGTCCATGCAACCGGAATACGCAGAGTATCGAACCCTGCCTTTTTAAACGCACCGACGATCTGCGGCGTAGTGACAGGCTGTCCCCAGAAGGTCTCATAGTCACTGATAGAGCCTTTGGTGCCGAATTTCACACGGCCATAGGCTTCCATCGTATTGCCCAAGTTGATACCGTTACCCATCCTCCTAGCCAGCTCTACAGCGGCAGAAACAGGAGGCTCCGGTGAAGCACTAATCGGATATGGTTTGCTCGAACAACCTGTGAACATTTGAGTTACCAGAATGATTTCACATAACACTAGCATCTTGCCTGCCGTCATCGTCTGCCTCCTTCTATGAGTATGTGCTGCCAAGTGGCATCCGCCCGCCTAGACCCTCAAAAAGGACTTCTTGAGGCTCAACAAGGTTCGAGGAACTTGGTATAATTCACCGTATGACGCTCGATCATGCACGCGACTCCGATTCCGCCTCAGAAAGCTCAGACTCCCCACACCCTAGTCAGGCGCCAAGAGGCGCCGTATCGATGACCGCCCGCGAGAGGGCCAGCCATGGCCGCTGAAATTCTCGTTCTTCTCGCCTTGATCCTGCTCAATGGTTTTTTTTCGCTGTCCGAGATGGCGGTCGTCTCATCCCGCAAGGCGAGACTCAGACACGAGGCGGATCGCGGAAGCAAGAAATACCGTCTCGCCCTGGAAACCGCCGAGAAACCTTCACGTTTTCTTTCGACGATTCAAGTCGTCATCACCTTGATCGGCACGCTCACAGGAGCATTCGGCGGCGTCACGATCGCCCGCGGTCTTGAGGACCTCATAGCCGCGCTGCCCTTCGTCGGCCGCTACGCCCAGCCCATCGCCGTCGGCATCGTTGTCGTGCTTACAACCTTCGTATCGGTCGTCCTGGGCGAACTTGTGCCGAAAAATCTCGCCCTTTCCCGGCCAGAGCCGATCGCGGCCGCCGTCATCGGCCCGGTGCGGGCCTTGGCGATTGTCTTCGCCCCGCTTTCGCGTTTTTTATCGGCGACGACCGAGCTGCTCGTCTCTCTGTTCGGCGGGAAAAAACGAGAAGAGCCCGCCGTCACCGAAGAGGAAGTGCGCGTCCTCATCGCGCTCGGCGCCGAGTCGGGCGTTTTCGAGCCCAGCGAGCGGGAAATGGTCGAGGGCGTCCTTTCGCTCGACGACCGCCGCGTCACGACGCTCATGACGCCGAGGACCGATGTCGTCCACATCGACATCAATGACGGCCTTGAGGCGGCGAGAGGTACGATCCTGGCTGATTCCCGCTACGGCTTTATCCCTGTAGTTGAAGAAGACCTCGATCATGTAATTGGAATGCTTCCGGTCAAGGAATGTCTTGCGGCGATTGCACAGGGTACGTTCAACAATATCGGCGATTTTCTTGTGCCTCCGGTTTTCGTTCCCGAGTCGGTATCGCCGCTCAAGGTTTTTTCCGCCCTGCGCGAGGGTCGAACAAAAACCGCGCTGATACTGGATGAATATGGCGGTGTTTCCGGCCTCATTTCGCTTTCGGATCTCGTCGAGACAATCGTCGGCGCCGTCGGAGCGACAGGGAACGAAGACGAGCCCGCGATTATAAAGAGAGCCGACAACACCTGGCTTGTAGACGGCGCATTGGGCCTCGAGCGATTCGCAGAAGAACTCGGTCTCGATCGGGCGCCGGGGGACGGAGAATACGACACGGTCGCAGGTCTCGTATTGGACCGCATGGGAGCCATACCAAAAACGGGGGATAAATGTTTTTGGGACGGCTTCTCGTTAGAAGTTATCGATATGGACGGAAATCGGATCGACAAGATCATCGTCAGCCGGCGCCGGACGGACGATCTCGAAGATCAGCCTACAGACTGAGAAACCAGCGATGAATCGCGGCGTCCCCGACCAGCTCGGGATGAAAGGTCGCCCCGACGATTGCGTTTTGCTTGACAAGAATCGGATCGCCGTTGTGCAGGGCAAGAACTTCGACACCCTCTCCGACATCGGTGATTTTCGGCGCCCGAATGAAGACGGCCTCGATTTGTTCCACGCCGGGGACCTTCGTCGATACGACTGCGCGAAAACTGTCGATCTGTCTGCCGTAGGCGTTGCGTTTCACCGAAACGTTCAGAAGGCGGAGCCCCGGCTGTCCGCTTCCCTCGATTCTGGACGCGAGCAGAATGAGTCCCGCGCAGGTGCCGAGAACCGGCGCGCCGTCGCGGATTTTTCCGATCAGCCCATCGATCAGGCCGAAGCGGACCAAAAGGCTCCCCATGACGGTGCTTTCGCCGCCGGGGAGGACAAAGGCCTCCGCCTTTTCAATATCTGAGAGCGTTCTGACCTCGAACCACGGCGCACCCGCACGCTCGAGCGCGGCTCCATGCGCGACATAGTCCCCCTGCAGGGCGAGGACTCCGACTTTCCGCATAGGCGACTACCAGCCGCGCTTCGCCATGCGCTGATCGTCGTTCAGCTCTCCAAGCCCGATGCCGACCATCGGCTCTCCCAGGTCTTCGGACAATTCGGCCAATTTCTTCGGGTCCTTATAATACGTCACGGCCCCGACAATGGCGGTCGCGCGCCGCACGGGATCTCCCGACTTGAAGATTCCGGAGCCGACGAATACCGTCTCGGCGCCCAATTCCATCATGAGCGCGGCGTCAGCCGGCGTCGCGATACCGCCGGCTGAAAAATTCGGCACCGGCAGTTTGCCTGTCTTCGCTACTTCCACCACAAGCTCATAGGGAGCGCCCAATTCCTTCGCCGCGGTCATAAGCTCTTCGTCGCGGAGCCGTGTCAAACGCGCTATTTCATCCGTCACGGCGCGCATGTGGCGGACGGCCTCGATCACGTCGCCGGTGCCCGGCTCGCCTTTCGTACGAATCATGGCCGCGCCTTCCCCGATGCGCCTGAGGGCCTCGCCTAGATCGCGGCAGCCGCAGACAAAGGGAACCTTGAACTCGTGCTTGTTGACATGAAACCGCTCGTCGGCCGGAGTGAGCACCTCGGATTCGTCTATAAAATCGACGGCGAGAGCTTCCAAAATCCGCGCTTCCATAAAATGGCCGATTCGACATTTTGCCATGACAGGAATGCTCACTGCGTCTTGAATGGCCTTTATAATCTTCGGATCCGACATACGGGCGACGCCGCCCGACGCACGGATATCCGCGGGAACGCGCTCGAGCGCCATGACGGCCACCGCTCCGGCCTTCTCGGCTATCTTCGCCTGCTCGGCGTTCGTAACGTCCATGATGACGCCGCCCTTCAGCATTTCGGCGAGCCCGACCTTGGTTCTCCACTCGGGCGATTGCCGTTCAGACCACATTCCACTGTTCATGCCGCACTCCTCGGATACACAGGTTCGGCCGGTTGCCGGCCAACCGGGCGATATCCCGGAGATAGAGTACATAAATCATGCCTGGATATTCAATAATGCCGGCTGGAAAACGTGGGCCCACCTGGACTTGAACCAGGGACCGACGGATTATGAGTCCGCAGCTCTAACCAACTGAGCTATAGGCCCATATGATAAGGGATGATATTATCAATACATAGGCTCGAAAAAAAGTCAATTGCCGTGTATACTTCAGCAGTAAGCTGGAATCGGCGTATACCCCGAGAACGGCCAGCATAGAGGGGATTATGCGAAGCATTCCTGTAGTATCCACAGACGAGGATCTCAACGAGATAGTGCGGGCCGAATGCTCCCGCTCGAATGGGGAGGTCGTGCCTGTTTTTTTCTCTGATCCGAACGAAGTAATCGAGTTCATGAAGTACGAACTGCCTGATATCAAGGTTTTCTACTTCTCGGACAAAAACATCGACTGCCTCCGCATTCTCGAGGAGGTCCGCAAGGATCCCTGGCTTCATTACGGCGGCATCATCGGAATTCACGACACCAAGGAGGACCGCGAACAGTTCGAATCGATGAAGGACGCGAATATCGTTGCGCTTCTCCGAAAACGAGAACTGCCGACGGATTTCCCGCGGCTTCTCAGAATAATCCGTCAAAACAAACAGATACTCTTTCAGCGCGGCATCCAGCAGCATCTTATAAAGGATATTTCGGGCGCTTTCATCATCAATAATGACCCCCTCGATATTACGACGTATACGAACCTGATCACGAACTATTTGTACAACGCGAATCTGATTGGAAGCGAAGAACGCGAAGGTCTCCATGTGGCGTTGCTCGAGCTCCTCATCAACGGCATCGAACACGGCAATTGCAGGATCAGTTATGACGAGAAGACTGCCTGGCTTCAAAATGGCGGCAATATCATGGACCTCATTCGGGAAAAGAATAAAATACCGGCCATCGCCGAGCGAAAAATCTATTTTTCATACAAGATCAGCCCCGAGCGGTCGACATTCACGATAAAAGACGAAGGTTCCGGATTCGACTGGCGCTCCCGCCTGGCCGCGCGCGAGGCCGATCCCGGTCTGCACGGCATGGGCATACGCATGGCGGGGCTCTACGTCGATACGCTCTCGTACAACGATCGGGGCAATGAGGTAACCTTCAGCATCTCTCATCGCAAAGCCGAATCGAACGTGATCCCGAAGATTTTCGAACGGGCGGAGGAAGTGCGGTACAAAGACGGCGAACGAGTTTGCTCGGAAGGCGAAGAATCAGACGCGCTTTATTACATAGTCTCGGGGACGCTCTACGTTTATTCGAAAGGGAAGCTCGTCTCTGCGCTGACGCCGGACGACATCTTCATGGGGGAAATGTCCTTCCTCCTGTCGAACCGCAGATCGGCGACGGTCGTCGCCAAAGGCGACACGGTCCTTATCCGTATCTCGAAGCAGGATTTCGTCAATATGATCAAAGAAAATCCACATTACGGGATCTTCCTCGCCCGCCTGCTCGCGCAACGTCTGGCGCGGCTGAACTCGCGGACGGTCAGGCTTAACGCCGAGTACCTAAAACTCCGCACTTTGGCCGAGATGAAGGGAATCCTTCCTCATCCCCAATCGGCGCCGGTTTGAAAGCTGCTCTTTCTATTTGACGGCCTGCGGTTTTTCCAATCCGCGCTTCATCACAAAAAACAGCGGGACGGCCGAGGCTTCCGCGACGAGCGCGACGGCGATCAATGCAGTATGGTTCGCATCGTACAGCAACCCCATCCCGGCGCTCGAGACGAATACGGCGAGGCCGTACATTGTGTTAAAAATACCGTACCCGGTTCCTCGCTTGCGGATCGGCGTGATATCGGCGATCGCGCTCTTCATAATGGTCTCATGCGTACCCATGACGATTCCCCAAAGGACCGCCGCGATGATCGCCGCGGCCTTCGATCCGCCGAACCCGAATAAGGGAATGAGCACCGTCAATATGGGAATCGCGACGAGAGAAACAAGACCCCCGTTTTCCGACCCGCTGCGTTTTTTCAACTTGTCATACACAAGGCCGATCAACAGGGCCGTAAGTCCGTCGACGGCCATGGCGATCGCGTAGAACAGCGCGATTTGAGCACCGGGCAGCACGCCGGTCGCCGCGTAATGAAACGACAGTATAGGCCAACCGACGAAGCCCAGTGTGGCCACGAAACTGAACGCTGTATAGAGCCAAAAGGTGCGCGAAAGCTTGTCGCTTTCCATTTTTCTATCAGAAATCGGCTCGAGCTTCTCCGGATCGGGAACCCGTATGAAGGCATACAAAACACTCAGCATGAGCAGCGCAAAGGGAACCCACATCCAGGCATAACCTGATTTGAAGAGAGAAAGCTCCGATCCCGCCCCGAGGGCGAATACCGCCGTGAACACGAGCGGCCCCAGCAGGGCGCCGGCCTGATCCATCACTTCATGCAGACCGAAGCCGACGCCGGTGCCGACGCGGCGCGTCGCCGTGGAAAGAATGGTATCCTTTGCAGGAGCGCGGATCGCCTTTCCGAAACGCTCGAGCACAATGAATAAAGCGGCCAGCTTCCATCCTCCTGCAAGGGAAAGCATGGGCACACTTGCCAGAAGGCCGTAGCCTATAAAAGTAAAAAGCCAATATGCTTTTTTCCGGTCGGCGAAATATCCCGAAACAAGGCGGGTCACATACGCGAGGAATTCACCTATTCCGGCGATAAGGCCGACCAAAGCCGCGTTCGCACCGAGCGATTTGAGGTAAGGCCCGTTTACCGCCCTGGCGCCTTCGTAAATGATGTCTCCAAAAAGACTTACGACTCCAAACGCGATAATGACCTGCCAGGCTGTCTTCGATCGGCCGTCAGCGGGCGTTTTCATATTCGGCCTATATTTTCCCGCGGAAGGTTATACGAATCTGCTTGTACAAACCCTCTCCCTCGCTTTTGGTCTCGATGTCGACTATGTCATTGAGCGTCGTGTGGACGATCCTTCGTTCGAATGGATTCATCGGTTCTAGAAGCACCGACTGCCTCGTGCGGCGGACCTGCTCGGCGGTTTCGTACGCCAGCCGCACCAGAGATTCCTCACGCCGGATTCTATAATTCTCGGAATCGAGAATGATGCGTGTGTCTTCATGCCCAAGACGCCCGGCGTAGACATTGACAAGCAGCTGCAGAGCGTCGAGATTCTTCCCTTTTTTGCCTATGATGATCGACGCGTTATCGCTGTCGATGCGCAGCCCTATTTTTTTCTCTTCACGGAACAAAACAGAAACAGTGCAGGCATACCCCATACCTTCGATGATCCGCCTCGTGAACTCGGCGATTTTCGCTTCGAATTCATCGGTGGGCAGCGGGGCGGACGCGGGTTTCCGCGGCGCGGACGTCACTTCGTCGCGGGTATGGACTCGTATCTTCACCTTGCCTTTTTTGAAAATACCTCCGGCCTGAGACTCGAGCACCTCGACGTCGAAGCCGTCACGCTCCAGACCCAACTCCGCGGCTGCGATGTCTATGGCCTCCTTTTCCGTACGTCCTTCGAATTCTTGAACCATATATTCACTCCTACGAGAGAGGTCTCCTTCCCGCGCCGCCTCTTACCGACGCTTCTTCTTTCCCGTCCTGTTCTGCGGAAGGACTTTCACCGGCGCCGCGGGCGCGGCCGCGGCGAGCGCGATCTTTCTTTGCTTCAAAAGGTTATTTATCACAACCTGCTGGCCGATCGTCAGAACGTTGGATATTATCCAGTACACGAGCAGACCCGCGGGAGCGTTGTACAAAATGAAGAAGAAAAAAATCGGCAGGCCGTACATCATGATCTTCATCTGCGTCGGGCTCTGCGTCGGCGTCGACATCTGGGTATACTTACCGTACAGAAGTTGGCTTACGACATATATTATCGGCAGTACACGAAGTGCATCGACCTGCCAGATCACAAAATTGAGTTGCGGGAACGTCAGAACTGCTTCGGGTACCGACAAATCCGATATCCAGCCGGGGATGAACATGGCTCCGCGTAGATCGAAATGCGTGTTGAATAGATTATACATTGCGAGAAAAATCGGCGCCTGAATCAGGAGCGGTAGACAGCCCGACATCGGATTGAAGCCTTCTTTCTTATAGAACGCCGCCATCTCCATGTTGAGCTTCTGTGGATTTCCTTTATATTTCTCCTGAAGCTCTTTCATCTTCGGCTGAAGCTCCTGCATCCTCGCGGAGGACAGGGACCCTTTTTTAGTGAGGGGGAACAACAACGCTTTTACAAGTATGGTGACAAGAATGATCGCGACGCCGAAATTGGGAATAAGCGAATAGAAAATGTTCAGGATGAACTTGATCCCGTTTTCAAGCCACATCCAGCGGAAAAAGCTCGAACCGTCGAGCGCCTGTTCGAGATCGAGGCCCTGCAAACCGAATGCGTTGTCCCGCTCGTATGTGTACTTTTTCAGCTCCGTACTCGTCTTGGGGCCGAAATAGAAATAGTATGCGTCTGTCTGTTTGCTCGCTTGTATCACAGGACGGGCAAGGGAAAACGAATCCTTTTGGAACAGAACCGGGTCCTTGCTGGTGGACAGGGTTGTCCTGAAATTTTTCTGTTCAGGGTAGGCGATGAGTACAAAGTACTTGCCGGCGAGCGCGACCCAGCTCGGCTGATCCTTGAGAACGAGAGGCACGCCAGGTTTCGGCTGTTCGTTCTTCCGCTTTCCGCCGACTAATTTGATAAATGTCCGGGTATCGCTGTATCCGTTCCCCGGCTGCGCCGTCAGCCTCGGACCGATCTGCGGACCGAACGATATCGTATACGCGTATCCTTCCGAATCCAAGGGGAGATATTCGTTGGCGGAATTCTCGAGGCTGACCGCCATGCCGAACATGTAATCGCCGTCTTTGAACGTATAGGTTTTTTTCAGAATAAAAACCTGTCGCTCGCTCTTGCCAGGGACCTGCACTTCGTATGCGCGGGAAAAGATGATCGTATTGTCGATCTGGACCGCATGCATGAGATCGGCGATGGGAGCAGATGAGGAAGCACCGAAAGACATGGAAAGTCCGCCGCGTCCGGATGCATCGGGGACCACGAGATCCACGGCGCCGTCTTTGTCCTTATGCTTACGAAGCTTGAGGGAAACGAGATCTCCACCCTTGTTCGTCAAGACCGCCTCGAAAAGATCCGTGGAAATCGTATATCTACGCTCGGCGTCGGGGACGGGAATCGCCGCGGCCGCAGCTGCGGTTGTCACAGACGACGTAAGCGCTGCCGGCGGCAGCGCGGTTATACTGGTAACAGCCGGCGCATTGACCGCCGCGGGTGATTGTGAATTTACTGCTGTTGTACCGCCGCCGCTCGTTTGAGCAGCCGGCGAAACCGCCGGCGTAAGCATATCCTGCACCACAAAGCCGGCGATAATGATTACGACTGATAAAACAATAGCGATAATTGTCCTCTTATCGCTCTGGCTGTCTCCGTTGTCGAGTATACTCATGGTACTGGATCAACGCCTCCCGGATTCCATGGATTGCAGCGGAGAATGCGCCGCACGGCGAGGTAAAGACCCTTTATCGGTCCGTACTTCTTCACCGCCTCGAACGCATATTCCGAGCATGTCGGATAAAAACGGCACGACGGCGGTTTCAACGGCGAAATAAATTTCCGGTACACCGCTATCAAAAACAAAAACGGCAGGGATAATAGACGCTTCATATACGTCCGCCCTTCAGGCCGGCCTGTCGGAGCAGTCGGTCGAGCTGCGACCGCCGCTGAACGAACTCATCGCTGCCAGGAAACAGTACCACGGCGATATCATAACCGACGGCCGTATCGTGTTTTCCAAGCCGCCAGCATTCCCGGGCGATGCGCTTCGCTTTATTGCGGGCGACCGCATTGGGGTACGAACGGACAGGGGCGAGAAGGATCCTGCTCGCGTCGAGCGAGTTCTTTATCACATGGATCCTCATTCCCTTGCATGAATAGCGGGCGCCTTCGGAGAATACATAGTCCACCTCGGCACGCTTTTTAATCCGTTCGCGCGAGGAAAATCCGTATACGGGGATACCGCGGCCTCCTGCCCCCGACGGCGATTTCAGTACGGCTTCTTTTCGTCGGAGACGGTCAACTTAAGTCGTCCCTTCGCCCGCCGCCGTTTGAGGACAAGCCGACCGCCCTTGGTCTTCATGCGGGCGCGGAAGCCGAACTTTCGAGTTCGACGTACCTTACTGGGCTGATACGTGCGTTTCATGGTGCAGACTCCTTGGATATGAGCGACGGCGGCTTGCTGAATACTCGGCGCAGTGCAGCAAACCGCCGATCGATTCGAACATTACGAACAGAAAGCAAACGACGTGTTTGCCTCGAGACAACCAGGAAGCCGAGTATAGTAAAACCCCGGCTATTCGTCAATGATGCAGGCGCAGCGGCGGTATAGAGCTATTTCTTTGTATGAGAATGTATTGCCTTTCTCAGGCTTGCGATGGCCGCCGCGAGTTCCGGATCGCGGATCCTGCCCCCCTCGGAAATCCTTTCCTCCGCCTCAGTCTCCTCAGACTCCGGCGGCATAGACGGTTTGGCCTCATCTCGGCCCGTCCCTCCCTGCGGCGCGGGTTTCCGGTAGTCGCTGCCGGCGAGCTTGAACGCGATGCCGCGGAGAGCCAGGTCCGGAAAACGTTCCGCCAAGGCATCAAGCGTTTGCGTCTGTCGGACTTGAAGCAGCTGAATCCATCCGGGATGCTCGGCCTCGACGATCAAAATACCCTTGTCGAGATCGACAATACGGGAATGAGCCGCGAGCCTCTCTCCGACTACGCTCCGCCAGCTGTCGAAAAATTCCGCGTAGCGTCCGCCGCGATTGAGTTTTTCGTCATCAAAAAACGCCGTCAACAGCGCCCTTACGTCCTTAACCCGCGAGTCGTCCATCCTTGACCTCGTACACCAACGACGATCCCGTTTGATTTTCCTCCCAGCTTTCCCCGGGAAGAAACGTAAAAAAGACCTGCGCGGCGGCCGGCAAAAGCTCAAGAAAACGTTTCCTTCTCGCTCGATCGAGTTCAAGCAGCACATCGTCCAGCAAAAGCACGGGCCGCCGTCCGACTCGTTCAGTATAATACTCCGCCTGAATCATTCGCAGCGTCAGAGATACCAGTCTGAGCTGCCCTGTCGAGGCCTTGGCGGAGAAATCAGACGTCTCGGTTACGAAATTCCATCGATCGCGATGCGGCCCGGAAAGGCTCGTCCCCAGTGCGAGTTCTTCGTGCCGCCTCGCTCGGAGCCGCGCGAGAACGGCGTCGGTCCCGAGCCCCGGCGGCCAGTTTGGACGATACGCTATGCGTACTTTCTCTCCGAGCAGCGAGACGGCGTCGAAGCGCTGAGAAAACTTTTCGCTGAGATCGGTTTCCAGCCGCCTGCGGTCTTCCATGAGTTCGAGCCCCCTCGCCGCGAGCTGCATATCAAACACCTCGAGCAGATCCTCGCGGTTCGTTTTGAGCGCCGCGTTTCTCTGCCTGAGCGTCCTTTTGTACTCACGAAGCGCGTCGATATATCCGAGCGAGACGAGTCCGGCCGTTTGATCGAAAAAAAACCTCCGCCGCTCGGGTTCTCCGGATGCGAATTCGAAATCTTCGTGGCAAAAAACGATGGCGGGATTTCGACGGACCAACTCTTTGCGGTCACGGATTGTTTTTCCGTCGATACGTATCGCCTTTCCGTTCGTGTCCCACTGCACCGAAACCGTCTGCTCCGGCGATCCGACGTCTTCGGTGAACGAACCTGAAAGAGCAAACGATGACGATCCTATACGTGCGGCTTGTGCGTCGTTCACGCCTCGAAAGCTGGTTCCAAAGGATAAAAAATACAGCGCTTCGAGGAAATTCGTCTTTCCCTGCCCGTTTTCTCCGACGAGAAGCACTCGATCGGCGCCGACAAAAACCTCGGCGTCCTTGAGGTTGCGGAATGACGAAACACGTATCGAGATGAATGCCATGATTTCTGTCCGGCCTTAGGTGCCAAGCCGGTATCCCGGATTTATTCAAGCTGCATCGGCATTACGACATGGAAATAATCGCTCCGCGGCATCGGAGACAAGGTGATAGCCCTGTTCGGTTCTGTGAATTCGATACAAACATCGTCGGTATTCATCACCTTCATGGGTTCTTCGATGTATCGGTAATTAAGCGCTATCGTAACCTCGGGTCCCTCATAATCGCATTCGAGTTCCTCGCGCGCTGTTCCTATTTCGGACTCCTCAGAAGATATGACGAGATGCCCGCGGCTCAATTCGAAAAAGGTTCTTCGAGATTTCTGTTCGACGAATACAGACACTCTTCGGAGCGCTTCAGTAAGATCGGTTCTAGAGACCTTCATGCTGTTGCGCTGACTTTCGGGAATGACTTTCTGGTAATTAGGAAATTGCCCTTCGATGAGAACTGACGACAGTTTATACGCTCCGAATTTGAAAAAAATACACTTTTCCGTTACTGCAACATCGATGAGTCCTTCGGCGGGGACATGTCGCAACAGCAGTGTGAGCACCTTGGGCGGAATTATCACCCCTCTGAAGCCGGGCGTTCCGGAATCTGCGGCCATGCGCGCGTACGAAAGCCTTCTTCCGTCGGTCGCGACAAACACAAGCCCCTTCTCCGTATTTTCCATATAGACGCCGTTCATAAAATACCGTGTTTCGTCGTCCGAGACCGCGAAAATAGTCTGTCCAATCATCTTCGTGAATTCTCTCGCGGAAAGTGAAAAATACTGGGCGTCCTGGACCGTCGGAAATTCAGGATATTTCTCGCTCGATATGGTTTTTACTTGAAACCGAACCTTCTTGAAGGTCGGTTTGATGACTACTTTAGCATCGTCCTGTTCAAACGACACATCGCCCTCTGGAATAGATGAAAGAATTGCAGAAAGCTTATCGCAAAAAACCGTGACTTCGCCCGGTTCGCTGCAATCGACGGGGATAGTGGTCTCAAAGCTGACTTTAATATCAGTGGCTTTTATGGTAAGCGCTCCGTCGTTCGCATTCAATAAGACATTTGATGTCACCGACAGTGCGTTTTTTGATGCAATTATCTCCTGCGCGAGCGATATTTCACGAGCGATGGCATTTTTCTCGCAGACAAATTTCATATGCCTACCCCCCTTTGTCAAAGTGTACCAGATAATATCTATCCAGACTATATACAATAGAGATTTATATAAACAGTAATAAGAATAATAAGGTCTGTGCATATGTGGATAACGAGATATTTGTAATTTGGAAAATGAAATACTGACGATTTAACAGCGACGGCGCCGAACGTGACTATGAACAATGAGGAACGACACGGGGTTTTGCACAGGGACGACGCGGTTTTACGCACATGCCCGAAGACAGGGAAGCTATACCTTTGAGCTGTAATCCTTGATGGAACGTATCAGGGACTGGATAGTCGATTCCAAATTTGGATCGAGTTTCAATCTCTCTTCTATTTTTTGGCATGCATGCATGACTGTTGTATGATCGCGACCGCCGAATTCGAAGCCCAATTCCGTTGTCGAATATTCGGTGATGTCTCGCGCGATATACATCGCGATTTGCCGCGGGAATGCGATGTTTTTCGTCCTTTTTTTGCCCTTAAGATCGCTGTAGGAGAGCTTGAAATAATCTGCAACAACGCGGAGGATGTTGTCTATTGTGACGTTGCCGTGTTTCGACTGACTGAAGACGTCCTTGAGTTGACTCTGGGCGATCTCCAGGGTTATGTCTTTTCTGACGAGCTGCGCGTATGCAGCGAGTTTCGTCAACGCAGCTTCGAGATCGCGGACGTTCGTGGAAATATTTTTTGCGATAATCTCCACGACATCGTCGGGGACACTGATACGCATCGATTCTATTTTCTTTTTGAGAATGGCGCACCGCGTTTCAAAATTGGGCGGTTGCAAGTCTACATTCAGTCCGCGCTCGAAACGACTCCGGAGTCTATCGGACAGATTTTTGAGCTCTGACACCGGCCGGTCGCAGGTGAAAACCATTTGCTTATTTGCATCGTACAGCGCGTTGAAGGTGTGGAACAATTCTTCCTGGCTTCCAAGTTTGTTTTGGAGAAAATGAATATCGTCTATCAACAGGACATCCACATAGCGGTACTTATTCTTGAAATTCTGCGTGGTCTTATCGTGAATCGACTGGATGAACTCGTTGGTGAAATCTTCGGCGGTAATACAGATGATTTTCATTTTCGGCATCTCGGCCCATACTCGATTGCCGATAGACTGCATGAGGTGTGTTTTCCCAAGCCCCACCCCGCCGTAGATGAGAAAAGGATTGTATGAGGTGCCGGGGTTTTTCGATATTGCGAGGGCGGCGTTGGCCGCGAATCCGTTATTGTCGCCGATAACGAAGTTCTCGAATACATAGTCCGAGCGCAATTGAGGATGCTTGCCGCGGTCTTTCACATTTCGGTCTTCTGTTTTTTGTTTCGACGTCTGTTTTGACGAGGGTTCGGACTCGTTTTTGCGATCCCCGTCTTGATTGATCGAGGCCTCGGCTGGTTTTTTGACGATGAACTCGACGGCGATGTGTTTGCCGGTTATATCGAAGAGTTTGTTTTCCAGATACTTTTGATATTGCTTGATGAGCTGGTCCCGATAAAAGTTTGAGGGGACAGCGATGATCACCGAGTTTTCCGTCGCCGAGTCGTATTGGATATTGAACCACATCGCGAATTCGTGTTCGCCGAGCTCCGCTTTGGTCTGGTGTATCGCTTCATCCCAAAAGACTTTGTAATTCCAGTTCTCCATCGAGCGCCTCGTTTTGAAGGCTCATATATAAACAACATATCCACAGTCTTGCAAGAACAGCCCTGACGATTTACAAAACCAATTTATAGTAAAAATCTCCAATTCCAAAAATTTATAGCTCAATATCCTTATAGTCATTTATCTATTTCATTATTCGAAAAACAAATAGCATTTAGGGCTCATACGGGCCCCGTTTGCATAGAAATGCTTGTTGTATATAAGAATGGTCGATTCCCTCGAACAGAAAATAAAAACACAAGATATCCACAGGAATCGTCTTCTACCATAAATATAGAGCAAGGAATTGCCCTCTCCTTTACTTTGTGAAGCGATCCAAAGTATACTCCCCCTGCTCACGGATGCAAGCGAGTCCGCCTCTGTAAGAGCACTCTGTACGTACAGATCGAACGTATAGAAAACCATTCGGGTTGTGTATGGATTCAAGTTATTCCGCGAACAGTATCCAGGTACTTAAAGGTCTCGAGGCGGTCCGCAAACGTCCTGGAATGTATATCGGGTCGACCGGAATCGACGGCCTTCATCATTTGGTGTATGAGGTCGTCGATAATTCGATCGACGAAGCGCTCGCCGGCGTTTGTACGGATATTGTCGTTGTTCTGGAAAAGAACGATGTCGTCCGGGTCGAGGACAACGGCCGCGGCATCCCCGTCGGAATCCATCCAGAAGAAGGTGTCTCCGCTCTTGAGCTTGTAATGACAAAGCTGCATGCCGGAGGGAAATTTGATAAAAAAAGTTACAAAGTGTCCGGGGGCTTGCACGGCGTCGGTGTTTCGGTTGTCAACGCTCTGTCGACCTGGTGCGAGGTTTTTGTTCATATAGACGGGCATATATATTATCAACGCTATACCACCGGAATACCTGAAAAAGCGGTGTCGATCGTTGGTACAACCGATCGCCGCGGGACGGTCACTCGATTCCAGGCCGATCCCTCGATTTTTGAGGAGACGGTCTACTCGTTCGACGTGTTGTCGAACCGGCTGAGGGAACTCGCCTTTCTCAACAAAGGCGTCAAAATCGTACTCATCGACGAACGTCTTTCTACTCCCCGAACTCTCGAGTTCAAGTTCGACGGAGGGCTCAAGCAGTTTGTCGAGCACCTCAACAAAAACAAGACGACATTGCATAAAGATCCGATCTACTTCCACGGTGTCAGAGAGGATGTCGAGATCGAGGTAGGGCTCCAATATAACGACGGTTTTAATGAGACGCTGTTCTCTTTTGTAAACGGTATCAATACGCGGGAAGGCGGTACCCACCTTATTGGATTCCGGACCGCCCTTACGAAGACGATCAATACGTTTTTCACGCAGTCGAAGCTCGCAAAGAAAGTCGACGAAGCCCTTTCCGGCGACGATGTCCGAGAAGGGCTTACGGCGGTCCTGTCGGTCAAGGTAATGGAGCCTCAATTCGAGGGGCAGACCAAGGGAAAGCTGGGCAATCCGGAAGTAAAAGGGATCGTCGAAGGATTCTGTTCGGAGCAGCTCGGTTATTTTTTTGAAACAAATCCCGAGGTGATCGCGGCAATTCTTGAAAAGACAGTTCTCGCCGCGAAGGCCCGAATCGCCGCCCGCCAAGCGCGGGAGCTGACGAGGCGCAAGTCGTTTCTTGAGAATTCAGGTCTTCCCGGCAAGCTGGCCGACTGTCAGGAGAAGGATCCTGCAAAGTGCGAGATTTACATTGTCGAGGGCGATTCCGCGGGCGGCTCAGCGAAGATGGGGCGCGATCGAACATTTCAGGCGATACTTCCGCTCTGGGGCAAGATGCTCAATGTCGAAAAGACCCGTATCGACAAAATCATCGGCAACGACAAGCTTCAGCCGGTCATTTCAAGTCTGGGCGCCGGTATCGGTTCGGATTTCGATCTAGCGCGGCTCAGGTACCATAAAGTCATCATAATGGCCGATGCCGACGTGGACGGCTCGCACATCCGCACCTTGCTGTTGACCTTTTTTTATCGGTATATGACCCCGCTCATCGAGCACGGGCATGTCTATCTCGCGATGCCGCCGCTGTACAAAATTACGATCGATAAACAGGTGTTCTATGCCTACGACGATGCCGAAAAGGAAAAAATCGTTTCGGCGAGCGGTAGGGATCCGGAGAAAATCGCGATCCAGCGGTACAAGGGCTTGGGCGAAATGAATCCCGAACAGCTCTGGGAAACGACCATGGATCCCTCGCGCCGCAATATCACCAAGATCACCATGGAAGATGCTGTTCAGGCTGAAGACATTTTCACGACCCTCATGGGCGAACAGGTCGAGCCCCGCCGCAAATTCATCGAAGAGAATGCGGTGTATGTGTCAAACCTCGATGTGTAAGGAATAGCATTCGATGGCCGAGCTGACCGGAAAGACGATTCTCGTTCCCATCGAGGACGAGATGAAAACCGCCTACCTGAACTACGCGATGTCAGTAATCGTGGCGCGTGCTCTTCCTGATGTGCGCGACGGTCTTAAGCCGGTGCATCGGCGCCTTTTGTATGCAATGGATGAATTGGGCTTACAGCCCAACGCCGCGACAAAGAAAAGCGCGCGCATAACCGGCGACGCGATGGGTAAGTACCACCCGCACGGCGACTTCTCCCTCTACGACGCCCTGGTGCGCATGGCCCAGGATTTTTCGCTCAGGTACCCCCTTGTTCAGGGACAGGGGAATTTCGGTTCTATCGATGGCGATCCACCGGCGGCGAGCCGATACACCGAAGCGAAGCTTTCGAAACTCGGCGCCGAGATGCTCGTCGATCTGGACAAAGACACCGTGACCTTTGTCCCCAATTACGACGACACGCTCAAAGAGCCCTCGGTTCTACCCTCAGCCGTACCCAATCTCCTCGTCAATGGGTCTTCAGGCATCGCGGTCGGCATGGCGACCAATATGGCACCGCATAATCTCACCGAGATAGGCAATGCCATCGCCGCCTATATCGACGATCCTGATATCAACGTCGACGGGCTCATGAAGTATGTTTCCGGACCCGATTTTCCCACCGGCGGTATCATTTTCGGGAAGCGGGGTATCCGCGAGGCCTATATCAGCGGCCGGGGGAAGCTGATCGTCCGCGGCAAATTTCAGATCGAGACATTGAAGGGCGGCCGCGAGCAGCTGGTGTTTACAGAAATTCCTTACGCCGTGAACAAGACCGCGCTCATTACGCGGATAGCCGATCTCATACGTGACAAGGTTCTTGACGGCGTCTCTGATCTCCGCGACGAGTCTGATCGCGAAGGGCTGCGCATTGTTCTCGAGTTGAAGAAAGGCGCTATCCCCAAACTCGTGCTCAACCGTCTGTTCGCGCATACTCCGCTTCAGTCCAGCTTCGGCATAATAAATATGGCGATTGTCGATGGCAGGCCGAAGCTTCTCACGCTTAAGGAACTCATTAGTCATTTCGTAGCGCATCGCGTCGATGTGGTGACCCGTCGATCGCGCTTCGAACTGCGCAAGGCCGAGGAACGGGCACATATTCTCCGCGGCCTTGTCATTGCACTTGCAAACATCGACGAAGTTGTCCAGATCATCAAGACAAGCACGGATACCGATACCGCGAAGCAGCGTCTCGAATCGCGATTCGGCCTCGACGCGCTGCAATCCCAGGCAATTCTGGATATGCGACTCGCCCGCCTTACCAGTCTGGAAACCACGAAAGTCGAGGCCGAACTTCGAGAAACCGAGGCTCGAATAAATTATTTGAAGGAACTTTTGGCCAGCGATACCAGGCTTCGTGAGCTGGTGAAAACCGAAACGCTTGCGATAGCTCAGAAGTATGGCGATCCACGGCGCACAGAAATCGTCAGCGATGAAATCGAGCAGATAAATATCGAAGATCTCATCAAGCGCGAGGAAATGGTCATTCTCATTTCCCATAAGGGCTTTATGAAGCGAGTATCGGCAGCCGCATATCGGAACCAGGGTCGCGGCGGCAAGGGGTCGAATACCGCAGCGCTTCTTGAAGATGATTTTCTCGAGCAGGTTTTTGTTGCTAACACCCACGATTACCTACTTTTCATCTCCAGCGAGGGCAAGGCGTATTGGCTGAAGGTGCATGAAATTCCAGAAGCTACACGCGCCGCCCGGGGCGTGCATATCAAAGGTCTCCTCGCGATTTCTCCGAATGAGGAAATAACCACAATCATCGATCTTTCTGACTTCAGAGAGACGGACTATCTTTTGATGGGAACGCTTCGTGGTGTCGTTAAGAAGGTGGCGACCAACGCCTTCGAAAACGCCAAAACCCGCGGAATCATCGCAATTAATCTTGACGAGGGAGACAGGTTGGTTTCGGCCTGCCTGACCCGTGGAAGCGATGAGGTGGTGCTTATTACGCGAAAGGGCCAGGCGCTTAGGATAACGGAAGATGATGTTCGGGCAATGGGCCGTGCGTCACGCGGCGTTTGTGGAATAAAACTGGAAGATAATGATGAATTGACAGCTATGCTTCGTGTCGCTCCCAATCAACGGATGCTCATTTTGACTGAATACGGCTTTGGGAAGCGGGTTGATTTCGAAAACTTCTCTGTCCATGGACGGGCAACTCGGGGGCAGATGATTTATGTTCCTGAGGAGAAAACAGGGGAAATAGTGGGAGCGATCACGGTTTTTGATTCTGACGAGGTCGTAATTATAACATCCCAAGGAAAAACACTGAAGATCAACGCGGATTCGGTCAGTATTCAAGGAAAAACGGCGAAGGGTGTTCGTGTCTTGAATATTGAAAAGCCGGACTTTGTCATTGGTTTGGACCGGGTCGCGCGGGAAGACGAAGCCGATGCACGCTCTACCGCTTCGCCGGGCACGGGCGATGAGGGGCAGGAAGTCCCTGAACCAAGTGATCATCCAATTCTTGATTCTTCTGAGTAAGCAGTCGCATACTGCCGAATACTCGGTTCGGTCGGCCCTGGCTCTATGTGTTTCACGTGAAACATCTGAAATGGCGATATTCAGCCGGGGACAGTTATGGGAACCTCTAAAAATCCGGTTGGTTTTTAAGGTCCCCTTATGATTCGAGCCTGAGGGATATGTAATTAAACTGCGCCCCCTCTCGAATAATCGATGTAACAAATGACATAAGACGAGGATTATCCAAAACCGATCTCAGTTCCCCCTGTACTAGAGCAGTTTCGAACCGCTCAAGAAGCCAGGAACTCGGCAATGTGCGGGTTCGTCGATAGAAACGACGAAGCTCAATAAGCCATCGATCATATCGGTCTGCGCTTCGTTTCAATGGCTGAATATCGACGTTCCTTTCACGGTAGAGATCGATCATGTCGCGAAAAAGAATCCGAAGGGCGTCATATTGGGGAATCATGGGTGCATAGTGTGAATAGGGGAGCAGATGTGGTATGCCGAGATCTTTCTGAATGCGTGACACTGTATTGAAAAGAACAGCTTGAGCCTTCTGTGAAGGCGATCCTGACGGTCGTTCTTCGGAATAGATGGCCTTGGTATGTTCAAGACAGGAGGGATAGCAGGCAGCGACCGTATCGATGTAGCACTGTTTCTGCCTGCCAGGACGCAACGTCAAGCCGCCTGGCATTATGAAATCAACGCCGACTTCCTTGCATGCGGCAAACAGACGTCCGATAGCATCGGAACTATCTGAGAGGAGAGGGAGTAACGGCATTGCCAACACGCCTGTCACACAGCCTGCTGATTTGAAAAGGCGCAGGAGATCCAGCCGAGCGGCAAAACTTGGGGCTCCTGGTTCCATCTGGGCCCGAAGTGATTCGTCGATGCTGTTTATAGAAACAAGAAGGATAAAGCCGGCTCGAGCATTGACGATCTTCCAGGAAGGTAAATCACGTATCGGCAAGACTGATTTTGTCATGACCATTGCAGGAAGGGCGCGCGGCGATTCGGCCAAAAGGCGGGCGCATCTGCCGCTTATTTCATGCTGCTTTTCAAGCGGTTGATACGGGTCGGTGACACCGGATCCAAATGCGATGATTCCAGGTTCGCGAACGAGCGGAAGTTCGCGTTCAAGGCATTCAGGGATTGTTTCGCGTATTTGAATATCCGCTTCAAAATCACCTTCGACAAAATAGCGCTCAGCGCGGCCGTCGCAGTAGCGACACCCGTGGCCGCAGCCTCGATATGGGGCTATCTTATACAGTGCTCTCGTGAAGTTGTCCGGCAGGTCCCCCGGTTTCAGGAGCTTGCGGTATTTGCGGCGTCCCTGATCGAGTTTCTGTTCCTTCGGACCCGATATAGACATAGAGCGAGGGTAATGTTTTTCATTCGATACAGCAATGTGCTGTGGATTGACGGCGATGGGTCGCTGAGGCCGCGGCGCGGTCTCGGCTCAGCCGACGGCTTTTTTGAGAGCTTCTACTTTGTCCGTGCGCTCCCACGAGAAGCTGTCTCTGCCGAAGTGGCCGTAGGTCGCGGTTCTGCGGTAAATCGGTCGTTTTAATTCGAGACTATTGATGATGCCTTCGGGATCGAGCGCAAAGACGTTCCGAACCGCCTGTGCGATTCTGTCGTCCGGGACGGAGCCGGTTCCGTAGCTGTCGACCATGACCGAGACTGGATCGGGCACTCCGATGGCATAGGCAAGCTGGAGTTCGCAGCGCTCGGCGAGTCCGGCCGCGACGATGTTTTTTGCGACATACCGCGCCATATACGCGGCCGAGCGATCGACCTTCGACGGATCTTTGCCGGAGAAAGCTCCTCCACCGTGCCGCCCCATCCCGCCGTAGGTGTCGACGATTATTTTCCGTCCGGTGAGGCCCGTATCGCCCATAGGCCCGCCGATGACGAAACGTCCCGTTGGATTTACGAAGTATTTCGCATCCTTGCCGAGGAGTCCCGTGGGTTCGAGAACAGGTTTTATGATTCGTTCGATGATCGTTTCACGAATTTCTTCGTAGCTTACATCAGGATCGTGCTGATGTGAGACGACGACAGTATCGATCCTGACCGGTGTATGACCTTCGTATTCCAATGTCACCTGGCTCTTGGCGTCGGGCCTCAGCCATGGAATGCTCTTCGCCTTGCGAAGCTCCGTCGCCTTGAGAAGAAGCTTGTGGGCGTACATGAGGGGCGCGGGCATCAGCTCGGGCGTCTCGGAGCAGGCGAAGCCGAACATCAAGCCCTGGTCGCCCGCGCCCTGCCGCCCCGCAAACTCCTTAAGTCCCTGCCCGATCACGCCCTGGTTTATATCGGGCGATTGGGCATGAATCGTGTTGAGAACCGCCATCGATTCGTAGTCGATGCCGTAGTCGGGATTCGTGTAGCCGATCTCGTAGACGACATCGCGCGCAAGCTGCTGAATATCGACGTATGTTTCAGTCGTTATCTCGCCGCCAATAAGGATCATGCCGGTGGTGGCGTAGCATTCGCAGGCGACATGACTCTGCGGATCCTCGGCGAGGCAGGCGTCGAGTACGGCGTCGGAAACCTGATCGCAGAGCTTGTCGGGGTGCCCTTCACCGACCGACTCGGATGTGAAAAGATAATGGTTCTTGCTCATCGCGGATTGTCCTTTCAAACTGAGATGCGTGCTCAATATCGGTATGCGTCGCTCTTGAAGGGGCCGTCGACCGGAACGCCGAGGTATTCGGCCTGTTCCGGACTGAGCCGGCTGAGTTTCGCGCCGAGTTGATCGAGGTGCAGACGGGCGACTTCTTCGTCGAGCCGCTTCGGCAGAACGCGGACGCCGGGTTTCGCCGCATCCCTGTGTTTCCACAGTTCGATCTGCGCGAGGGTCTGATTTGTAAAACTCGCCGACATGACGAAGGACGGATGGCCCTGCGCGCAGCCGAGGTTGACGAGGCGTCCCTCCGCCAAAAGAATAATCTCGCGGCCGTCGGGGAATATCCAACGGTCGACCTGCGGTTTGACTTCTTTACGGATGATCCCCGGGACGGCCTTGAGTCCGGCGACGTCGATTTCATGGTCGAAATGTCCGATATTGCAGACGATCGCCCCGCTTTTCATCCGCTTGAGGTGTTCGACGGTGATTACATCGATACAGCCGGTCGCAGTTATAAAAATATCAGCTCGCTCGACATAATCTTCCACGGTTCCGACCGAGTAGCCTTCCATGGCCGCCTGCAGGGCGCAGATCGGATCGATTTCGGTCACCACGACCTGGGCGCCCATACCGCGCAGGCTCTGCGCGCAGCCTTTACCGACGTCGCCGTATCCGCAGACGACGGCGACCTTCCCCGCGATCATGACGCCGGTCGCGCGCTTTATGCCGTCGAGGAGCGATTCGCGGCATCCGTAGAGATTGTCGAACTTGCTTTTCGTGACCGAATCGTTGACGTTTATGGCGGCGACGCGGAGCGTGCCTTCTTTTTCCATGCGGTACAGTCGATGAACACCGGTCGTCGTTTCTTCCGAGACGCCCTTGAGGTCCGGAGCCGTTCTCGACCAGCGGTGAGGATCATCGGCGCCTATGGCGGCGAGTCTTCGAAGCAGGGCGGCCTCGTCCTCGGAGCCGGGCGCGCGTGAAAGAATCGAGCGATCGACCTCGGCCTGCAAGCCGAGATGGAACATGAGCGTCGCATCTCCGCCGTCGTCGACGATCAGATTGGGGCCGAGGCAGGGGCCGCCGTCTGGATTCGGAAAGCGCATGGCGCGGTCGAGGAGCTCCCAGTATTCATCGAGGGTCTCCCCCTTCCATGCGAAGACGGGCACTCCGCGGGGAGAATCGGGCGTACCGTTTTTCCCGACGACGACCGCTGCGGCGGCGTGATCCTGCGTTGAAAAAATATTGCAGCTCGACCACCTGACGTCCGCACCGAGCTCGACAAGCGTCTCGATAAGCACGGCCGTCTGCAGTGTCATGTGGAGACTGCCCGATATTCGCGCTCCGGCCAGAGGTTTGCTCTTTCCGTATTTCTTTCTCAGCGCCATGAGGCCGGGCATCTCCCGCTCGGCCAGCTCGATCTCGCTGCGGCCCCATGAGGCCAGCGAAATGTCCTTGATGAGAAAGTCCTGTATGCATTCGGTCGATTTTTTTGAAGCGCTGTGAACTGGTACAGAAACGCCCATGGTGGGCCTCCTTTTTAGCGTGTATTTTTTACCCGCCCGCAATATGGCCAAATCGGCGGGATCAAAGCGACCCGCAACGCACATCGCTTTGATAATACGAATATGGGGTATTTCGATCAGTTTTTCAATAGTCCCGACGATGTATACTCTGTATATGAGCGACCGAACATCAAAGAGCAACTCGGCTCACAGCCGCCTTTGGCGGCGCATTCTGATTATCAGCACGGCTGTGGTGTTCGCCGTCGGGGATATAGCCGCCGATGCGCCGATCGCGGTCGCTTCGCCGAAGCGCGCGAGATCCGCAGTCGTCGCGGCGGCCTACGCATACCGCGGCGCGCCCTACCTGCGCGGCGGAACAAGCGCATCGGGATTCGACTGCTCGGGACTGGTCTATCGCGTTTTCCTCGATACGGTACATGTCGTTCTGCCCAGAACGGCGAAAGCTCAATACGCATTTTGCGAACCAATTCCGCGGTCGAAACTCCAGCCGGGTGATCTCGTGTTCTTCGATACTACAGGCGGAATCTCTCATGTCGGGATATATACCGGCGAAAATAGATTCGTTCATTCGCCTTCGGAGGGCAGTAGGACCGGCGTAACAGAAAACGATCTTGATGAAAGTTATTGGGCGCGGACCTTCGTCGGGGCCGGGAGGGCCCTGCCGCCCGAAGAGCAGCTCGGCTTGATCGCATCGGCCTCCTTCGGCCCGAGCTTCGGGGCCTACGATTTTTTTCGGGGTCTCAGAGGCTCTTTGGGCGCGAGCTTCTCCTTTTGGGGACTCGAAGCGGGTCTTGAACTCAGACCGTCCTGGGATTCAAGCCTCGAAGTTCTCCGGATACCGGCCGTCGTCTCGCTGGCGATCGACCGCCGGCTCAAGCTCTTCGCCGGGCCCGCATTGACGATCGGCTCGCCGAATTTGGATGGACGAATGTACGAGCCCTCCGGCGGCTGGCTCGCAACAGCCGGGCTCGAGTACACATTCCATCGCTTCCGAATCGCCGGCCTTTCCTTCGCCCTTGGCGCGGAGATCGAATACGATCGATACATCGCTGCCGAGGGGGAGACAACCAGTGTGGGGCTGGACGCCGAAGCGCGACTGCGGGCGGGACTGTGCTTGAGTCTTCGTTGGGGCATATAATCCTCGTATGAACGACGGCTACATTCTTGCACTCGATCAGGGTACGACGACCTCGAGGGCGATCGTTTTTTCGCACGCAGGCACGATAATCGGACTTAAGCAAATTCCCTTTACGCAGATTTTTCCGAAGCCCGGCTGGGTCGAGCATGACCCGGAAGAAATCTGGACGACACAGCTTCAGGCGGCGCGCGGGGCGATCGATGCCGCTCAGATCGAACCCGATCAGATCGCGGCCGTCGGAATCACGAATCAACGCGAGACGACCATACTCTGGGACAAGACGACCGGCCGCCCGGTACACAACGCGGTCGTGTGGCAATGCCGGCGATCGGCCGAGATATGCGATGAACTGCGTGCCCTGGGTCTGGGCGATGTATTCAGAGAAAAGACGGGACTCGTGCTCGATCCCTATTTTTCCGGAACAAAGATCATGTGGCTTCTCGATTCGATCCCGGGCTTACGCGAGCGGGCCGAGCGCGGCGACATTCTTTTCGGCACGGTGGACAGCTGGCTCGTCTATAAACTGACAGGCCTTCATATCACCGACCCGACGAACGCATCCAGAACGCTGCTTTTCAATATTCACACAGGGATCTGGGACGAAGAGCTCCTCAAAATACTTAAAGTACCAAGGGCGATGCTTCCCCGCGTGGTTCCGAGCTCGGGAGTCATCGGCATGATTCCGAAGAGCGTATTCGGCGCCGAAATTCCCGTCGCAGGCTGTGCAGGAGATCAACAGGCAGCGTTGTTCGGTCATGCCTGCTTCGAGCCGGGATCAATAAAGAACACCTATGGCACAGGCTGCTTTACGCTTATGAATACCGGGAAAACACCGGTCGCTTCAAAAAACGGTCTTTTGACCACGGTCGCCTGGGACCTCGGCCGCGGATACACGTACGCTCTCGAGGGCTCGGTTTTTATCGCCGGCGCCGTCATTCAATGGCTCCGCGACCAGGTGGGACTGTTGTCGGATGCGGCGGAGAGCGAGGCGATCGCGCGGTCGGTCGAGGACTCGGGCGAGGTGTTCGTGGTACCCGCATTCGTTGGCATGGGCGCCCCCTACTGGGATGCCGAGGCGCGGGGTGCGGTTTTTGGGATCACCCGCGGTACGACACGGGCGCATATCGTCCGAGCCGCGCTCGAGTCGATCGCGTATCAATCGAGAGACCTTATCCGCGCGATGGAACTCGATTTCGGCGCGGATATTCCCTGTATCAAGGCCGATGGAGGCGCTTCGGCCAACAGCTTTCTCATGCAGTTTCAAGCCGATATTCTCGGCCGCAGCGTCATCCTTCCCGAGGTCGGCGAGATTACCGCGCTCGGGGCCGCGTATCTCGCAGGCCTGGCGGTGGGGTATTGGGATTCCGAGGCCGAGGTCGAGCGCAATTGGCGGCGGAGGCGCGAGTTCGCGCCCGACATGACTTCGGAACGGCGGGAGCGGCTTCTCGCAGCCTGGGAACGGGCGGTCGCCGCGACGCGGAGGTATTAGGAGCGGAAACGACATCCTCAGTGCGTTTTCTGCGGCCGAAGGTCGTGATTCGTGCTACTATGCCTTCGACACAAATCCGGCCTTCCGAGGAGAGCTCATGCGGCCCAACCAATACAGCGCGGAGAAACGGCGTAAAGAACTCGAGAAAAAACGAAAAAAAGAAGAGAAAAAGCGGCGGCACGCAGAGCTTAAAGGCCATGACTCTGCGGAGGAGGATCAGGAAACATCGCAGACTAAGGCTTCAGAGGATGGTCCAGCCCCTGCTTCTGAAAACGAGTAGAAGTCTCCCCTCTTGCTTCCCCGCCGGCGTCCTACCGAAGGCCGTAGGCGTTCTGCAGTATGCGTAGATTGCGTTCGTTCATCGTCTTCGATCCTTCAGGCGTATACGAATACTCGATCGCGTCCTTGTGGACCTGGGCGATGCGGTGCCGGACGATCTTCATGGTCGAATTCACGGTGCCGTCTTTGTCGCTGAAGCTCTCGCCGATGATCTGAAACACCGCGGGCGCCCAGGCGCTTTGAACCTTTTTGGCCTTCGGGTCGTCCTTGTACCGGTTGAATTCGAGCGAGAGCCGCGCGAGAAGCGATTCCGCGTCGCCGATGCCTTCGGCTTTGATAAGCCGTTTGACCTTCTCCGCGTCGAGCGTGACGAGGGCGGTTACGTATTTTTTCTGCTCGCACCAGACCATGATCTGATCGATCACATCGGTCGAGAACGTCACCGCCTCCTCGATTTCTTCGGGGCTGTACTTTTCGCCGTCTTCGGCGATGAGGAGCGCCTTCTCGCGGCCGACGACGACGAGGAATCCATCTTTGTCCCAATGGGCGAGGTCGCCGGTGTAGAGCCATCCGTCGCGCAATGCCTGTGCGGTGGCCTCGGGATTCTTGAAGTAGCCCTTCATGACACTGCCGCCGCGGATGACGATTTCCGCGTTTTCTCCTACTGCCGCCGGGCTGCCGTCTTCTTTGATCAGCTTGACCTCGATCGAGGGGCAGGTGATCCCGGATGTTCCGAATTTATGTTTTATCGGGCTGTTCGAGGAAATGATCGGCGCGGCCTCGGTCAGGCCGTAGCCTTGATAAATCGGAACGCCGAAGGCCGCGAAGAACTCCTGCTGTTTTATGTCCAGAAGCGCGCCGCCGCCGACACAGTACTGGATGCGGTCGCCGAATATCATTTTTTTGATTTTGCTAAACAGTAAGACCTTCGCGAGCATATAGGGAAAGAAGGCCTTCATCCGTGTACTGAGGGGCGGCCGATTGAAACCGTCGCCGTTCCATGCGATTCCGGCCGCGATGCCCGATTTGAAAATTCTCTCTATGAGGCCGCCTTTCTCTTCGACGCCAGAGATGATCTTTTTCATGAAATTGCCCGAAAGGGCCGGAACGGTCATGATGAAGGTCGGGCGCGCTTCTTTCAGGTTGATGGGTATGTTTCTGAGCGTCGCTATCCCGCCGCCCCGCGAATCGACGAAGTACAGCGACATGCCGATGAGGAGGGCGATGTACAGGCCGGCCGTATGGGCGAAGGAATGATCGACGGGAAGTATGACAAGCGTTGTAAAGCCTGAAGGCATTTTGAACAGCGCGACCCCGTCGTGGCAGTTTGTCCAATAATTGAGATGCGTGAGCATAATGCCCTTGGGATTTCCGGTGGTTCCGGAGGTATAACAAATGGTCGCCGTGTCGTCTTCCTCGATGCCGGCGGCGATCTCGTCGAGCCGGGAGGACAGATTCGATCCAGGCGATTCAAGCGCCTGCCGGCCCGCCATCGCCGCGTCGGCGAATCCGACGATACGCTCGGGTTCGAGTCCGCGGCGAGATGCCGCGTCGCGGGCGTACTCGACGTCATCGTCGAGGTAGACGAGCCGGACGCCGCGGTTTGGAACAGCTGCAAGCGCGTCGAGGACTTTCTCGATCTGGTTCTTCGTGGTCAAGACGGCCTTCGCCTCGGAGTGCTCGAGCCGGAACGGAATCTCATCGACGAGAAGTTTGATGGAGAGCGGAACGGAAATGCACCCGGCCCGCAGAACGCCGCACTCACCGATGATCCATTCCGGGCTCCCCTCGCCGAGAATCGCGACGCGGTCTTCTTTATTGAATCCATTGGATATGAGCCAGGCGGCGAATTCCCGTGATTTCGCGCGAGCCTCCGCGAATGATGTGGCGATCCATCCCGAGTCGGTTTTTTTCAGCGCATAGGGAGTGCGGTCCCATTTCGAAGCCGCTTCGTCCATCATTCGAATCAGTGTGCGTTTCATGCGGTGTTCTCCTTAAAGTGAATAACAAGCGGCATACTACCACGGGGCCGTCCCGCGGACCAGGCCGGCCTTCGATGCGCGATCGTCGAATCGACCGGGCATTGACAGAGAAATCGCCCGAGTATAGCCTGAGTTTTAAGCCCGTGATCAGCGAAGGTACTTCCGCATGAGCTATTCCGACCCGACAAAGCTAGGCATTTTGGCCTGTCCCGGGGCCGACGCGTTCGCGAATCAGGTTATCCGCAGGCTGGCCGGCATATATCAGCGTCGGTTCGAGCGGAAGTGCGCCGCTCTTGCGTCCCGCTACAACATTTCCCAGGAACTTGTCACGCGGAAGTTCAACCTCGACAGCGACATGCGGTCGAGTCTCCTGTATATCCCCGGCAATGTCAGCCAATACCGCCCGCCGCGCTTCAAGATCAACGCGCGGCACACGTACTTCCCCAACGGCGAGGTCAAGACAGAGATTCTCGATTCTGTACGCGGCAAGGATTTGTATATCTTCCAGGATGTCGAGAATCATCAGCCGATCCCCTTCAACGACGGGACCGTACACCGTCATCTTTCCGTAAACGACCATCTGTTTTCACTGCTCGTCACCGTCGACGCGGCCGTACAGGCCGGGGCGGAGCGGGTGAATCTTGTTCTGCCTGCATATCCTTACAGCAGACAGCATAAAAAAAAGGGCCGCGAGGGATTGACCGCGGCCCGGGTCGGACAGATGCTCGAGAATCTCGGCGTCCAGCGCATTATCACCTTGGACATACACTCAAAGGAGATCGAAAACTGCTTCGATCATCTTCATCTCGAGAATTTGCACGCCTCGCTTCAAATCATCGAGAAGCTCATAGGCGTGGTGGACATAACAAAAGACGATATCGTCGTGCTCGCCCCCGACACCGGGGCGATCGACCGGAACAAGTTCTACGCGAACGCTCTGCAAAAACCCCTCGCCCTGCTGTACAAGGAGCGGGATTATTCGAAAATAACAAAGAGCGCATCGGAGTCCAATATCAGCGACATGAAGCTATTGGGCGACGTCAAGGGCAGGACCGTCTTCATGGCGGATGACATGATCGGCACGGGCTCGACGCTCATCAAAGGCATGAAGCACCTTAAGGAGATGGGCGCCGCTCGGGTGATCTGCGCGGTGTCGCTGCCTTTGTTTTCGGGGTCGGCGGTCGATGATTTCGACGCGGCGTACCGCCAGGGACTCTTTCACAAGATTATCGGAACGAACGGTGTGCATCATCGGGAGCTTCTGCAGAAAGAGTGGTATATCCAGGCCGATGTCACGGGTCTGTTCGCGCAGATCATCAGTCTTGTGCACCATAATCGCTCGGTTTCGTCCATGCTCGACAACCGCGAGCTCGTCGCGAAGCGGATAAAAAAACAGGCCGAACGCATGGCTAAAGATGCGGCGCTGCGATGAAGATCATCGCCGTCGGCGACGATCCGAAGGCCTTAGTCTTCGATCTCGACAATACGCTGTATACCAACCCCGCCTACGCCAAATTTCAGGAGGATGTGCTCGTCGAACGTCTGGGGAAGGAGCTGGGCATCGGCGCCGCCGCGGCCGCTGAGAAGATTGCCGCACTTCGCGCAGAGCGCGAGGCCGCGGGCCTCGGAAAGACGAGCCTCGGCAAGCTGTTCGCCGCTCTCGGTATCGATATGCGCGACAGCGTGAAGTGGCGCGAGGAGTGTATCGAGCCGGCGCGGTGGCTCAAACGGGACGAAAAATTGAATTCAGCCCTCCGTTCGCTTGCGAAGCGATTCGCGCTCGCCCTCATGACGAACAATCCGAGGCTGGTCGGCGAAAAAAGTCTTGATGCCCTCGGAATACGAGGGAATTTCTCTGTCCTGGTGGGACTTGACGACACATTGTCCGGAAAACCTTCCCCCGAACCGTTCAAAGAAGTCTGCCGCCGTCTCGGTCGCGCGCCGGGAGAATGCGTATCCATCGGCGACCGCTTCGATGTCGACCTCGCGCCCGCGATGGAGCTTGGAATGGGCGCGATTCTGGTGGAGAGCGTCGCCGATATCTACGAACTTCCGAAGTACTTCGAGTAGACTGCGCGCGATGATGGGCGGGTCATCGTTTCGTCGGTATACTTGAAAGCATGCAGCAACGATCAGGCCTCCATCGATTTTCCGTTTTGAGCGCGCTAGTGATGTTCGGCTCCTTATGCTTCGCGCAGAGCACGGGCCTTCAAAGCGCTCTGAGTATCGTGGGTTCGGCGGTTTATACCGAGGTGCTGTCGAAAGGAAAGGCGGTGCGGCTCGGGAAGGGCCTTCCTTCGCTCTTGCCCGCGCATCCCGCAGCGGCATCCTTCCGCAGCGCGATCAGCGGCGAAGACCCGCCTGTCTTGGTCGAGACGATCTTTATTCTTCCGCGCAAAGCTCCTTCCAACCCCGCCGTTATGGAAGCCGAACGCGCCTCGCTCTACGGCCTCATGCGGTCGATCGGCTCGCTCGAGGGCATCGAATACTACTCGGCGAGCAGGAAAAAAATGCGCACGTTCTACGCCGAGTCCTATTTGATCAGCGATCCGAAATCGAGGACGCGGCTTCCTGATCCGGCGCCGCCCGCCGCCGGAGCCATCCCCTCCGCAGAAACCTTCTATGCATTTCAGCGCGATCTCTCGTTCGGGTCGAATGTCTATCGGTATGAGTTCGAGTCAGATTCCGCCGCGATTCGGGTGACGACGACGAACATGACGACGATGAGCTATTCGCTTGTCCCGGTCATGTCGCCCGGGGCCTTGAAAACTCGGCTCCTCATAATCCAGGCCGAAGATGCGATCGTGTTCTACGCCGAGAGCGGGGCCGCGGCGCCCGGTCTGTTCAAGGGCAAGCTCGAAGATTCCTTCTCGAACCGCGCCGAGGCTCTTTTCAAGTGGTTTTCGTCGAGGGCGGCGGCCTTCATCGGGAATTGAGGGCCGACGATCACTCGTTGTAAGCCCGCGCTCCGATGTCGGGCCGGTACCATGAGCCCTCGAAATGGACGGCCGCGGCCAATGTATAGGCGCGATCCCGGGCCTCGGGCCAGGTCGAGCCTATCCCTACGGCGGTGAAACACCGTCCTCCGCCCGTTCGGATGACGCCGTCGGCCCCGCGCGTCGTCGAAGCATGGAATAGAAACGAGCCACCCTCGGCCGTCAGGGCCGAGGCGGCGGAAAGATCGACGGGGATATTCTTCGGGTACGATCCCGGGTATCCCGGCGCGGCCACGACGACGCCGCAGGCGCGGGCATTGGAGAATACAGGCTTAGCCGCCGATAGATCTCCGTTGACAGCGGCCATCATAAGCCCGCCGAGGTCGGATTCGAGTAGGGGCAGGAGCGATTGTGTCTCGGGGTCGCCGAAACGGACGTTGTATTCGAGAAGCCGCGGGCCGCGCTCGGTCAGCATGATGCCGAAGAAGAGAACGCCTCGATACGCAAGATCCTCGGCGGCCATACCGCGGTAGGTGGGCTCGATGATCTCCCGTTCGACGCGGGCCATGACGGCCGAATCGGCGTAGGGGACGGGGCAGATCGCCCCCATCCCGCCGGTGTTCCGTCCGCTGTCCCCGGCCCCTTCTTTTTTATGGTCGGCGCAGGCGGGAAGCACGATATAGTTCTTTCCGTCGGAGACACCGAAGACCGAAAGCTCGCGGCCCTTCAGATATTCTTCGACGAGAAGCTCGTCGTGCTCCAAAACCGCCAGCCCGAACGATTCGAGTTCCGAGCGGCTGTCGGACTCGAGAACACCCTTGCCCGCCGCGAGGCCGCTTTTTTTGAGGACAAGGCGTTCCCCGCGTCGCTCGACGAGGAAGCGGCGGAACGCGGCCGCTTCGGTGAATCGGGCTGTGGCGGCGCAGGGAACGCCCCAGCGTTCGGCGAAGGCGCGCGCGAAGGCTTTACTCGATTCAAGCGCCGCGGAATTCTTCGGAGGACCGAAAGCCGCTATTCCCGACGCTGCGAGTGCGTCGATCAATCCGGCCGCCAGCGGAACTTCGGGACCGACCACGACGAGCTCGGGTTTGTAACTTCGGGCCGCGGCGACGACGGATGCGGGATCTTCGGCGTCGGCTTCGATAGTATCGGCGATCTCGGCGCTGCCTGCGTTCCCGGGTGCGCAGGCTGTACTGTGCCCGGCTTTCACCAGCGAGTAAACCAAGGCATGCTCCCGCGCGCCGCTTCCTACGACCAAGACTTTCATGTTCGATGTCCTTTCGCTTCCATGGCGTCCAAAAGATCGAGCACCACTTTGGGGTACAGCCTATGCTCAACAGCATGCGTCCGCTGCTCAATCGATTCAACGGATTCGCCCGCCCGGGCCCGGAAAGACTCCTGTGCGATGATCGGGCCTGTGTCCACCCCTTCGTCTATGTAATGAATCGTTACGCCGAACAAGCGTTCTCCTGCGTTGAATGCATCCTGGATCGCATGGGCGCCCGGCCATTTGGGCAGAAGCGATGGGTGTATATTCACGACCCGGCCCTTCCATGCGCGGGCAAACTCGGGCGAAAGTACGCGCATGAATCCGGCGAGGGCCACAAGGTCGGCCTTGTATTCGCGTAGTAGTGCGCTGATTTCCATCTCGGCCTCTTCTCGGCCGCGGCCGATGTACGGCACATATCTCGAAGCGATACCGAGGCGTGCGGCTCGTTCCGCGGCGAAGGCCGCCTTTCTGTCGTAGATGAGAATGACACAGTCGTGCGCGGGGCCGTCGGCGCGGGGCCGCGACTGGATGGCCTCGGCAAGAGCTTCGAAATTCGAACCATTGCCGCTTGCAAGGACCGCGAGTTTAGCCATTCTGCGCCTCCATCAGCCTGCCGCTTTCGGAGGGAAGGGATGGCTTCCATCGAAGCAGGCGCTGCAGAACCCCTCTCCCCCCAAGGCCGCCAAAAGCCGATCGACGGGCAGAAACTTGACGGAATCGGCGCCGATCTCACGAGCGACCGCCTCGGGATTGAGTCTGTTCGAAATGAGCTGATCGCGGTCCGGAATATCGATGCCGTAATAGCAGGGCCATTTCAGTTCGGGCGAGGCGAGGCGGAGATGGACCTCGCGGGCGCCCGCCTCCCTCAGTAGTCCGACGATGATGCGGCTCGTCGTGCCTCTGACCAGCGAATCATCGATCATGACGACGCGCTTGCCCGATACCACCTGCGGAACGGCGTGAAGCTTCAGACGGGCCGCAAGCTCGCGTTTGTCTTTGGTCGGCATGATGAAACTTCGACCCGCGTAATGGTTGCGGGCCAGGCCGAAGTCGAAGGGCAGGCCCGAACGCCGGGAATAGCCGATCGCCGAAATATTGCCGGAATCGGGCACGGGGATGACGATATCGGCAGGAATATCCGCGGCATCGAGTTCGGCGAGGGCTTCGCCCAGCCGCACGCGTGCGGCGTGCACCGATCGTCCGAACACCTCCGAATCGGGGCGCGCGAAGTAGATCAACTCGAACACGCATCGCGATAATCGGGGCCGCGCCGCAAGTCTGAACGAGGTTTCGCCGGATGCGTCGATGATGACAACCTCGCCCGGCTCGACTTCGCGGTACTCCATGGGAACCGTATAGTGGAGCGCGCAGGTTTCGGATGTAATGAAAGTCGTCGATCCCGAACGTCCGATATATAAAGGCCTGAATCCCGAGGGATCCCGCGCGGCGATCAAGGCGTCCTCGTGCAGCATGGCGATGCTGTATGCGCCTTCGAGCGGCTCGAGCGCATCGCGCAGGAATTCCTCACGGCTTTTGCCGCGTGAGCGCGAAATCAGGTGGAGGATGAGCTCCGAGTCGGCGGTGCCCTGAAAGATCGAACCGGCCTCGGTCAGCTCGGCGCGGAGCGCGGCGCCGTTCGAGATATTCCCGTTGTGCGCCAGCGCGATGCGCCCCTTGTTGCAGTCGACGACGATGGGCTGGGCGTTCTGCACCCCCGAGCCTCCGGCGGTCGAATATCGCACATGCCCGAGCCCAATCCGCGATAGATGATGTTCCTGAACGAATCGGCCGAGCACCTGGGCGACCATTCCGAGGTCGCGGTGAGACTTCCACGCTTCTCCTTCCTCCCAGGCGATCCCGCAGGACTCCTGGCCGCGGTGCTGGAGCGAGAAGAGCATATAGAAAAGGGTTCGGGGAATATCCGTCGGATCGGGCGAAAAAACGCCGGCGACGCCGCATTCATGACCAAGGGAAACCGGCCACGGGGCCGTTGTCCCGCATCGGCCGAAGGGCAAAGCGTCGTCGTGCATATCAGGTTCTAGCACGTGGGAACGATGAGGGTCAAGGTTGAGCGTTTTTCGACTCTGACGTTGGTATTTTGTGTACTGGATGTGCGATTTCCGCCGTGTCTGCGACCAGGGAACGCTGAACCGGGGTTTTGACGAAGGCGAAATTCCGCATGATCTTGACGAGCGTGGCGATACGGTCGCGGCCCGCCTGAATCTGTCCGATTATTTCTTTGTTCCGCCCGCCGCCGAGCGTATGGATATTGGTTATCAGATCGGGGCTTGATCGCCGGAAATCCGCCAGGAATTCTCCAAGCGCCTCGCCGAGCATGGCGAACAGACTCGACTCGTCCTCGACAATGCTTCGAGCCCTGTCGTTTACGGTGTCGACGAAGTGCGAAAGGAAGGACGCGATATCCTTGCCTCGTTTCATCTCCTCGAGATACCGCCGCATCGAGGCCAGCGAGATTCTTCCATTTCCTTGCAGCTGTTCTTCGAACTCGGTGATCCGGGCGCCGGCGCGTTCGCATTGATACAGGACATTCGCAAGATTGTTCTGGAACGCCTTGTCGTCGAAATATCCCTCCACGAGAATCCGCTTGACCGATTCCTTGAGCGCAGGATCGAAGACGACGGCGATAAACGTTTTGAGCAGGCGGAGCGGTTTTATCCAGATGAAACCGTTCGGACTCTCGCGCCTGAGCAGCATGTCGTTCGCGTCGTCGTATCCTTCGACCTCCAGGATTTCGGCGTCCCCGAAGAGCGCCCGGATATCCGCGGCGATTGCGTTTTCGTGGCGCTCGCGCGTTATTCGTTCGCGGTCCCTGTCGAACTGGGAGATCAGGCGGCGTTTGTATGCGTCCAAAAAATCTTTGTGCTCGCGCGGGGTCGGCGGCAGGTAGAACGGATCGCCGCGGATCGCGCGTATCATGCACAGAAGGATGTCGATATCAAGGCGTTCGGAGACTATCGCGTCGAGCTGAGAGAAAAGCTTGTCGATTCTCGCCTTTTTTTCATGATCCACCGCAAGCGCCTGCCTTCGTTCTACGAGGCGCAGCACATTCGACTTGAGCTGCGGGGAAAAAACGAAACCTTCGAGCAAATAATAGAAATCGAGAATCTCGGGCAGAGCCTGCTCGCCGGCCACCGGCGCAAAGTCAGGCTTGTATCGCGGATTGTCGATGCTCGCCGATGGATCGAAGAGCCCGAGGATGCGTTCGTAATCGTGTTTGCAAAGCTCGGCGAAACGATCGATCTCGAAAAGTTCGTCGTTGACCGACTGCGATCCCAAGGCCTCGATGGCGCGCAAAAACGATTGGAACTCCCGAAGAATCAGTTCCATCTCTTCGTCGGGTTTGAGAGCGGCGTTGATTCTCTCCGACATTCCTTCGTACGAGAAAAAATGTTTATGCTCCTGTTCCGAGACGGGCAGCCTGCAGTCGATGAGATAATCGAAGTATCGCTGCGATATCTTCGGGTCGGAGTTTGCGATTGTGGCCCGGGACAATTCTGTGAACGGTTTAAGAAGATTATAGAATCGGAGGATCGACGCGGCGAAGGCCGGGAGTACGATGTTCTGCTTTTGTTTGTATATATGCGGATGCCGTTCGGAAAGGATGGAATGAATCCTGCGGAGTTCGGATCGTTTACGTGCTTCTTCGGGATCTCTTGGGAAGAGACGTGAAATCAATGCTTTAATCCACGAGAGGAGACCCATGGGAAGATTGTACGGCGGCGCCGGAATCAGGGCAAGCGGTGTGGTCTTCGGCCGAAAGCCGCAATCCCTGAGGACTCCTGTTTCGATCCGCGCCGCCTCCCGGGATAGATTGTTTTTTTGCGGCCGCGCCTGAAAAGCGAGGGGCGGATGATCGGATCCTTGAGAATCGAAGATTCGGCCATGATGGGCGCGCGGAGCCTGAGCGCGAGGGCGAGAGCGTCGGAAGGACGGACTTCTTTTACCGCGGTACCGCCGTCTTTTCGGTAAGAAAGTCTGGCTTTGGCGCCCCCTTCGCCGAACAGCTCTGCGAATTCGAGCGAAAACCCGGCTTCCGTGAACAACTCGGCGAGCAGATCGTGCGTCAGTGGGCGCGGCGGAACAATCCCCTCGAGTTCAATAATAAGCGCGCTCGCCTCGAAGGGGCCGATGGGAATACTCAGGACACGCCCTGAGTTCGGATTCTCGAGGAGGACCGAGGGCTCTCCATTCTCCAACCGCACGGAGCGGATGCGGAGCTCGACCAATTCCGCTTGCATATCCTTTGATAATCTATCCCGCTGCCGCGTATATTTCCCATGCCTATCCCGGCGGAACGCTTGCTATTGACACCTAAATACCGGCCGCCTATGCTTTTTTTGTATTTCGCCCGTATTTTCGCGGGGAAAGGCGCTAGCCGGGTCATGTCCGAATTTTTGAGCGACGCAGACTTCGAGCTGTATCGCAAAATCATATACGACGAAAGCGGTATCACCTTTTCGGCGACGAACCGGTCTATACTGGAAAGCCGCCTGAAAGAGCGCCTCAGGGAAAAAAAACTCGAAAGCCTGGGGGAGTATCACGCCCTCATCATAAAAGACCATGAGGAGATGAAGACCCTCCTCGATTCGGTCACGACCAATTTGACTCGGTTTTTCCGTAACCAAGCGCATTTCGACGCGATGGAGAAGGCTGTTGTCCCGGAGCTCCTCAAACTCCGTCAGGCCGACAAGAAGCTCAGGATTTGGAGCGCGGGCTGCTCGACGGGGGAGGAGCCCTATTCCATCGCCATGCTCCTTAAGGAAATCCTCCCAACGGGCTGGACCTTCGAGGTCATCGCGAGCGATATCTCGCTGAAGTGCCTCATGGTCGGGAAAGAGGGTTTTTACGCCGACGCTCGAATACAAGGGATCCCCGACGCCTATCTTGAAAAGTACCTGGAGAAGAAGCCCGGGGGGTATCAGATCAAGGAGAGCCTCAAGACGACCGTACGTTTCGATTACCACAACCTCAAAAACGATTCCGGTCTTCGAGGACTCGATGTCGTGTTTTGCAGGAATGTGCTCATCTATTTCGACGAGGCCGCGCAGAAGGCTACGATTGAGCGTTTTTGGGAGGCGATGGCGCCGAAATCCTATCTGTTCATCGGGCATTCCGAATCACTTTTTGGAATGAACACAAAATTCGAGTTCGTGAAAACCGATTGGGCTACCTTCTATCGGAAAAACATCTGACGCCGGGAGAAACCGACCGTGCCTGATCCAATATCCGTCTTGATCGTCGACGACTCCGCCCTCATGAGAAATCTCATTTCGAGAATCATCACCTCGACGCCGGGGCTCGCCGTCGCAGACAAGGCCATGAACGGCGTTTTCGCGCTCCAAAAAATCCCCCGCTGCGATCCCGATGTCATAGTCCTCGATATCGAAATGCCGGAGATGAACGGCATCGAATTTCTCAAGGAGCGCAAGCGGCTCGGGATCGACATTCCCGTGATCATTCTCTCCTCCGTCGCCAAAGAGGGGGCCCAGGTGACCATCGAAGCCTTGGGCCTTGGAGCATCTGACTTCATTACCAAGCCCTCGGGATCGGTTTCGGCCGATCTGCACACCGTCGCCGGCGATCTGACGAGACTGCTCATCGCCTATGGCTCGCAGTACCAGAAGCGCAAAGGGAAAACCCCACCCAAATACGACTTCGAGGCGCCCGAACGGCTGTTCGAACCGGCTCCGGTCCTCGAGGCCAGGGCTGAGCGGGCGCGGCAGCCGAGCGCGAGACCGGTGCCGCTCAGAGAGCCGGGCCCGATCGAGCTTATAGCCATCGGAATCTCGACCGGCGGGCCGAACGCTCTCCGCGAGGTGTTTTCGAAGATAGATGCGGACATCGCTCAACCGATCGTCGTCGTCCAGCACATGCCGCCGGGCTTCACCGAGGAGTTTGCAAAGAGTCTCGATAAGATATGCCCCCTGGAAGTGAAAGAAGCCGCCGAGGGCGATCTGCTCAAAAGCGGCCGCGTGCTCATCGCGCCCGGAGACAAACACCTTATGGTCGAGCGGCGCTCATTGGGCGCCGTCGCGGTCCTGTCCGACGCGCCGCTCGTCAACGGCCACCGCCCGAGTGTCGATGTATTGTTCGAAAGCGTCGCGCGGCATTACGGCAACAGGGCCATGGGCGTGATTATGACCGGCATGGGCCGGGATGGCGCGCGGGAACTCGGCTCGATTTACAGGGAGGGCGGAATCACCCTCGGGCAGGACGAATCCTCGAGCGTCGTCTACGGTATGCCGAAAGTGGCGTTCGAACTCGGGCATGTCAGTCGGCAGGTGAGCCTGGCGGATATGGCCGAGACGATCTCGGCGCTCGCGAAAGAATATAGATAATGGGGACCTCTAAAAACCCGGTTGGTTTTTAGAGGTCCCCTAATGTTAAATATTGAGGTAGATATATTGCTTCACAACAAACCCTTACACCTGTACGACTTCCTTAACCTCGGGCACCGTTTTTTTTAAGTAGTTCTCGACGCCCATCTTAAGCGTCATGGTGGCCATGGGGCAGCCGCCGCAGGCTCCGGTAAGCCGGACTTTCACGGTCCCGTCCGCTTCGACCGAGACGAGTTCTATGTCTCCGCCGTCGGCCTGGAGCGAGGGACGCACGTCTTGTATTGCGCTTCGGACCTTTTCTTCCAGCATGTGTTCTTTCTCCTGAACCGAATGTAGTGGCCCGCGGCCCCGCTGGTCAAGTTGAAGACGGGCCTCCACCGTCTTGGAGACGGACCTGTCTCGTGCTACAATGCCGACGACCCGGTGTGAAAGAGGATCAATGGCGAGAACTATCGTTTTCGTTAATCAAAAAGGCGGCGTGGGCAAGACGACGAGCGCCATCAATCTCGGTGCGTATCTCGCACTCGCGGGCAAGAGAACCCTCCTCGTCGACTTCGATCCTCAGGCCAATTTAACCTCGGGCCTGGGGAAAAAGCCCGGGGGGAAAAACGTGTATCAGGTCATTTCGGGGCAGATCCGAATTTCCGAGGTCATAGTCCCGACCGAAGTCGAATGGCTCGATGTCGCACCTTCTTCGATCGACCTTTCGGGCGCCACGGTCGAGCTTGTGAATAAGCCGGACCGAAACGAATACCTCAAGCGGGCGCTCGCTCCGATTCTTCCGCAGTACGATTTCATACTCATCGATTGTCCGCCCTCGCTTGGAATACTCACGCTCAACGGCCTGGTGGCCGCCGATGAGGTGGTCATACCCTTGCAGTGCGAGTATTTTGCGCTCGAGGGTCTTTCGCTGATTCTTCAGACGATCAATCTCGTGCAAAAGGGCATGAATCCTAAACTCAAAATCTGCGGCATTCTTTTTACGATGTACGATTCCCGCACCAAACTTGCGCAGGATGTCGTTCAGCAGGTGACCGAGTATTTCAAGGAAAGGGTTTTCAGGACGATTGTTCCGCGCAATGTCCGCCTCTCCGAGGCGCCTTCGCACGGCAAGCCCATCTGTTTATACGATGGCGCCTGTATCGGCGCGAAGAGCTACCAGGCCCTGGCGAAGGAACTGGCTGACCGAGCTCTCTCGTCGGCCCATTCCGCGGCGGCGGGGAAACAGGCGGCCGCGAATGGCTAAGCAGTTCGGATTGGGCAAGGGTCTCGGCGCGCTCATCCCCGAGCCCGAGATAGCCTTCGCCGCCGGCGAGGGCGCCGATCTGGCGGGCGGCATCCGGAATCTTCCGATCGGCAGGCTGCGGCCGAATCCCGACCAGCCGCGCCGCAGTTTCGACGAGGCGGCTCTCGCCGAACTCGCGAATTCGCTCAAGAGCCACGGCGTCATTCAGCCTATCGTCGCCGAGGATGCGGGCGATGGATCGTTCATTATCGTAGCGGGCGAGCGGCGGTATCGGGCTGCGAAAATGGCCGGCCTTTCCGAGCTTCCCGTCATTGTTCGATCTTTCGATCCGCAGAAGCGGCTCGAGATCGCCCTTATCGAGAACGTCCAACGAGAGGATCTGAATCCCGTCGAAGAGGCCGAGGCCTATCGCTCGCTCATGAGCCTGGGAGGCCGCTCGCAGGAAGAGGTCGCCGACGCGGTCGGAAAGAGTCGAAGCGCCGTCGCGAACGCGCTTCGCTTGTTGAAGCTGCCCGAGCCTATGCTCTCGGCGCTGCGCGACGGCAGTCTCACCGCAGGCCATGCCCGCGCCATTCTTTCGGTCATCGACCCAGCCAGGCGCGAGCTCCTTTTTGCGCGCATCGTAGCCGAGGGTATCTCGGTCCGCGAGGCCGAGGCCGCAGCCGCGGAGCTGAACGCGCCTCCCACCCGCCGCTCCGACGAGGCAAAGCGTTCCGAAAAGCCGAAAGATCCCGAACTTGTTACTGTCGAGGAACGTCTTATCGAGGCGCTCGGCACTAAGGTGAGCATCAAGGGCGACGCCCGTAAGGGAACGATAGCCATCGAGTATTACAGCATCGAGGACTTGGAACGCATACTCGATGTACTTGCCCGTTGAGCTGATACCCTGTTGAAAAAGCCAGCCCCCGCCTTTTTCAACAGTTCCTTTTCAGTGCTTCGTCGTCTCTCCCTTGACTCCGACATTCCCCCCCGATAGTGTTTGAGCCGTCACTATCGCTTTAATCAAGGAGTATCCTATGAGCATTATCGAATACGTCGAGGCGCGCGAGATCCTCGATTCCCGCGGCAATCCCACAATCGAGGTCGATGTCGTTCTCGATGACGGCACCCTCGGACGCGCGGCCGTCCCCTCCGGGGCCTCGACCGGCGATTACGAGGCCGTCGAACTCCGGGACGGCGATAAAAAGCGCTACCTTGGGAAGGGCGTGCTCAAGGCCGTCGAGAACGTCAACACGACCATCGCCAGCGAGATCTGCGGTCTCGACGCGCTCGAGCAGGTCGACATCGACCGCACCATGATCGACCTCGACGGGACCGAGAACAAGGCCAAGCTCGGCGCCAACGCCATCCTCGGCGTCTCCATGGCCTGCGCCCGCGCCGCCGCCGAGTTCCTCGGCGTGCCGCTGTACAAGTACCTGGGCGGACCTCATACCACCCTGCTCCCCGTCCCCATGGCCAACATCATCAACGGCGGGAAGCATTCGGACAACAAGGTCGACTTCCAGGAGTTCATGGTCATGCCTGTGGGCGCCGAGTCCATCCGCGAGGCCGTGCGCATGACCGCCGAGGTCTTCCACAACCTCAAATCTCTGCTCAAGGCCGACGGTCACATCACCGCGGTCGGCGACGAGGGCGGCTTCGCCCCCAACGTCGGCAACGAGGAAGCCCTCGACTACATTATGAAGGCCATCGAGAAGGCCGGCTACAAGCCCGGCGACGACGTGGCGATCGCCCTGGACTGCGCCTCCTCCGAGCTTTTCGGCGAGGGGGAGAAAAAGGGCTACAAGTTCTGGAAGTCGAATCCCGACCGGCTCTTCACCGCCGAGGAGATGATCGAGCTGTACACGAAGTGGATCAACAAGTATCCCATCGTCTCTATCGAGGATCCTCTGGACCAGGATGACTGGGACGGCTACGTCAAGATGACCAAGGCCCTCGGCAACAAGATACAGATCGTCGGCGACGACTTCTTCGTCACCAATACCAAGCGCCTGGAGAAGGGCATCGGCATGGGCGCCTGCAACTCGATCTTGATCAAGGTCAACCAGATCGGCACCGTCACCGAGACCATCGAGGCCATCGACATGGCCAAGAAGGCCAATTACACCGCCGTCGTCTCCCACCGCTCGGGCGAGACCGAGGACGCCTTTATCGCCGACCTCGTCGTGGCTCGCGAGACCGGCCAGATCAAGACCGGCTCCATGTCGCGCACCGACCGCATCTGCAAATACAATCAGCTCATGCGGATCGAGGACGAGATGGAGGGCATCGCTGAATACGCCGGGAAGAAAGCCTTCTACTCGATCAGAAAGTAACACGATAGCGTGCTGTTGTACGAAGGGGCCGCCTGGATAGGGCGGCCCTTTTTTTGTCACTTGAAACGTCTGCTGTTTTTTCTGAACATGACAATCGGAGATAGTAAAGTTTAACAGGTTGATGACAAACTCGATACTTGTCATCAACTTGTTACTATACTTCAGTCCCCGAACTTATAGTTTTGATATCGCTTTGTTTATCGACTCCAGATCGCAATAATCCGGGTCCCAGGCCTTACCGCACCATGCTGCGAGTTCGGCTTCGTCCTTATTCCGCTTTGATGCAGGCTTTTTAAGGGCGGCAAGAAGTGCTTCGTAGCCTGGTACGCCGCCGCAGTCCTCAGGCGGACAGGAACGATCGGCGGTGAGACAAACTGGACGATCGATATCCGCAGGTCCCGCCTTCTGCGTCGATACAACCGTGAATTCGTGTTCCCAATTGTCGCCGTAGTCATAGACATACAGGAACTTGTTCCGAGCCCGAAGGCCGAGGTCGTCAAGATGAATTTTCCTTTCATCAAGCACAGGGTCGAAATCGTCGGGCGAGGGGGTGCTGTATATTTCATTGCGGATTCTAAAAAGAT
>CAZINN010000009.1:0-60780 GCA_964540615.1 uncultured Treponemataceae bacterium
GAGCTCGCCTTCACCAGGATAGACTGTAATGGGGGCGATAAAGTTGCACATTTTTCCAATTTGTGTCACAATGTCGGAAGAATACGCCATCCCTCCGGTCAGAATAATCCCATCAACCTTTCCCGAGGCGGCCGCAGCCAAGGCGCCGACCGCCTTTGCAACCTGGTAGACGAAGGCTCGAACAATAAGCGAGGCCTGCTCGTCGCCCCCCTGGATACGATCAAAAAGTATGCGGACATCATTTGTGCCCGTCAGGCTGACGAAGCCGCCTCGGCCGATGATCATGGCGAGAACCTCGCGCAGCGTATATCTCCCCGAAAAGCAGAGCCGAACAAGGTCGCCCGCCGGCAGAGTCCCCGCCCGCTCCCCGGCGAAGGGCCCCTCCCCGTCGAGAGCGTTGTTGACATCGACGACTCTGCCGTTGCGATGCAGCCCGACCGAACAGCCTCCGCCGAGATGGGCCACAATCAGCACAGAGCTCTCGTACGATCTGCCGCGTTCGCGGCACCAGCGCCGCGCGACGGCCTTGTGGTTGAGCGCATGGAAAATCGAACGCCGTTTGAAGAGAATATTCCCCGTCACGCGCGCCACATCGTCGAGTTCATCGACGACGACAGGATCGGCGATAAAGGCCTCGATGCCCAGCTCCGCGGCGAGAGCGGCGGCTATACAGGCACCGAGATTGCTCGCGTGTTCCCCGTAGCGGCCCGCAGCGAGATCGGCGAGCATCGTCGGTCCGACTCGATACACGCCGCCCGCAAGGGGACGCAAAAGCCCCCCTCGTCCCACAACAGCGCAGAGCCGTGAGCAATCGTAGCCGCGCCGGGAGAGGGCCGAGCGGACCTGATCCTCGCGGAAGCTTCGCTGATCCATGATGCTTGGATAGCGGGACGCCTGCTCGGCTGAGATAGAAAGATTTTCGGCGAAGAGTTCGGCGCCGTCCTCGTACACGGCCAGCTTTGTCGAAGTCGAGCCGGGATTAACCACAAGAATGCTGAGCGGCATATCGTCTCCCGGCGAAGGGCGGCGCATCGATCAGTGCAGTTCCTGTTCGACGCGCGCGCCGAGAATCTTGGTCATATAAAGTTGAATATACTGCTCGAGCGCCTGATGATTCTTGATCTTGAGCAGCGCGGGCGAGTCCGCGAGGGAGGAAGCGAGGTTTCGCACGCGCTCAACGGTGAAGGTGGAGCCCCCCATGGAGCGGACTATATTCCTCAAGTAGTCCCGCACCAGGCTGTCGACGTCGAAGGAAAGATTACGCTTCGCCTCGGCGTTCAGCATGGTGTTCCAGCGGTTTTCCAACTCTCTCAGGTATTCATCGAGCCCTCGGCCGGGCGGAAGCAGATCCTTTGCGATGCGGGTCGCCGCAGCCTCGAACTCGGCCCGCCTCTCCTTCGCCGTCGGCGTCCGGATCTTGCTGGCGGTTTTCACCTTCGCTTCCGCGCCCCCGCGGTCTAGGTGGTATCTCGCGGCGGCCTTCTCGGCGCGGCGGCGGCTCATGCGCTTCATCAATCGGGCGATGGCGGAGATGATCGGGATGCTGTACCAGAATGGAAGGATCATCTTCGCGTCGGTGAGAAGACTCTTTCTGGAGAGATCGAGAAGCTCATCGATCGGTATGAGATCGTCCTTGTAAAACAGCCGGGCGATATCAGGCGGAAGTTCGGTGCGGGAGGCGACCTCGTCACGTATCAAGGGGAGCAGTCGGTCACGGATCAATGCGTCGAGAATCGGGAAGCGCGTCTGAACCTGGAGAGTCAACTCAGCGATAAAGGCCGCATCGTCATCCATGGCGGGGCAGGAGCGGAACTCTTCGAGCAGACTGTGCCATTGGTCGATGAGCCGGGCGCGGATATCGGAGCGGGCCTCGGCGATCTGCCGTACGGCGAGAAGGAGGGCGCGGTCCTTGGCGACGTAGGCGCGGCGGCCGCCGGTGGAGACCAGGATGAACTCAGGCAGCTTACCCGGCTCGGCCTTGGTGCTCTTTTCCCTGATTCTGGCCTCGAGTTCCTCGCGGCTGAACTTGCCTAAAACCGGAGCGCCCTTGGCGTCGCGGAACGAAAGTATTTCATCGACCGTGAAATTGTACGGAGGCTTACGAATACCTGCATCGAGCGCCTTCATGGTCGACTCGAGATCGATCAAGCGCTGAGCCTTGGCCTTGTAAAAATTCGCGTAAAACTCGCAGATAAGCGCAGCCTGGTGCATCGACACATCTTCGGCCGCCTTGTCTTTTTTTTTCTCCAGGTCTTTTTTCAGCGCACTGATAAAGTACGCCCAGAAGGGGTAGGTGAAATCGGAGGCGGAGCTTTTCATATCATCGATCGCCTCGTAGGGCTTCGAGAGAATGTCTGCGAGGCGGTCCTTGAGGAGGTTCTCCTTGCCTGGGAATGCCCCCGCAAGTTTGTTGAACATGAACTCCTTATTAGCGCCTTTGCGGAGATATTGCCTGAGCTTGATCACCGAATATTCGAGAAGCTTGTCAGGGACAAATTCAGAGGGGATGACAAAGGGGCGCAGCCCCTCGGTAAAGACAATCCTGAAAAGCGGGACATCCCGCCTGCCCTTCCCCTCGGATAGTGCGCCGAGATCAGCATCGATGGAGACCGTTTGTATCCACTCATCGGGAACTGAAAGCCTCAGACCCTCCTCGTCCGGGAAGGGGATGTCCGGATTATCGTCGATCCTGCGATATTCCCGCCTGAATACGTCGTCGTAATGCCCCGGGAGGACAATGGATTTGATCTCGTTGCCGACCGTGTCGAGCGCGATTTTGCGCTCCTTTGCGAGCATGTACAATTTAGGGATAAGGACGAGGTCGGGATTGAGCGCAAGATCGCGGTACAAAGGCTCGGACTGGTCCGATAGTCTCGCCTGCCGTTGAATCGCCTGTGCAAAGGCCTTGTATTCCAGCACTGCCAGGCCGTTTCGAGCGGCGAATGACTGAATAAGACCATAAACGTCGATACCCCGGGACATGGGATGTATCGTAGCCGAGCGGAGCGGAGTGGGCAAGATAAAATAAACAGGCCGCCTTATCGGAGCGGCCTGTCGATAACACGAGATCCGACGCTCAACAGGTCGATGACAACCTCGATGCCTGTCATCAACCTGATATGCAATCGCTCGAAAACCTTCCTGTTTTCTACGCAATTGCAACAGTAAAGAAGCTGCCGACAAAGGCGCTTTCGCCTTTGTCGGCAGCCTGTTAAGCCCTGGTCTTGTGTCTGTTCTTTCTCTTCTTTTTCTTGCGCTTGTGCGTCGCAATCTTCTTAAGCTTTCTCTTACGTCCGCAAGGCACTGTAGCTCTCCTTCGAGTAGTGACGTGGAATTATGCATGGCCGCCCCGCCCTCGTCAAGTAGACGCCCACCGGCAGCCGGATCCGTTCCCCCGAATACGTCTCGCCCATTCATTCGGGCCGCTCAGACTCACCACGGGGATGCGTCTCCCTCGGGCTCGATCGGCCTTGCAAACGGACCGAGCTTCCATTATAACGTAGGAGCGGCTTCGTCTTCCCTTCGGGGGAAACGGATCACCGCACCTGAAAAGGAGCGTTGAAGCGTATGATCGCCAAGTCCGACATGCCGAACATCAACGAGAAGCGCCCGGAAGGCGTCAAGCCGGACGGTACGCCCTATCGCGTGCTCATCGTGGACGACTCCATGTTCATCGCCAAGCAGCTCGGCCAAATACTCACCTCGGAAGGATACGATATCGTCGGCACGGCCGGGGACGGTCTGGCGGGCATTGAAAAGTACAAAGAGCTTTGCCCGAACGTCGACCTCGTCACCATGGACATAACCATGCCGAAGATGGACGGAGTCACCGCCCTCGAGAAAATACTCGAATTCGATAAGAACGCCTGCATCGTCATGGTCAGTGCGCTCGGTAAAGAGGACGTTGTCAAGAAATCCCTCCTCCTCGGTGCCAAGAGCTATATCGTAAAACCGCTGGACCGCAAGAAAGTACTTGAACGGATTCAAGCCGTCTTGAAGCGCTGACAGGTCGGTGATTTCGGCCGGAGCTGTGAATGGTTCCCTAAAAAAAGTGCCCGCGGGACATCTGTCTTCGCGGGCATCTGCGTGTTTAGAAAGGTCCTACTTGCCCATCTTTGCGATCAGCGAATCGACCTTTGCGCCATAGCGGTCGGGGGAGCTCTCCTTCGCTATCGTGAGGAAGGCCTTGGCATCCTCCAGGCGGTTCTGAGCATAGGCGTTGACGCCGAGCGCATAGTTCGTGATCGCAGGATCACAACCGAGTTCAAGAGCCGACTTGTAGTACGCATCGGCGCTGTCGAAATCGTTCTCGGCATAGGCTATGAGACCGAGGTAGTAATCAGGCACATAACTGCCCGCGTCCATGGTCTTCGCCTTCTTGAAGCTGTTTTTCGCCTCGCTGTAGGACTTCGCTCCATACTGATTGACGCCCTCGGCGATAAGTTCGGCAAAGGTTTTCCGTTCCACGAGATAGGCCGTAAAGGCTTCGCTGACCTTATCCTTGCCGTACCAGGTATTGATGATCTTTGCGACCGCTTCCTGGTTCTCGTCAAGCGCGGCGTCCTTGCGGAGGGCGGCGATCGAATCCCATAAAAGGCGGTTGAAGGCTTTCTGATCGCTGTTCATAAGGAAGGAAACAAAGGCCCAGGCCTGCGGGTAGAAAACATCGATCTGAGAGCTCGCCTCGGTCTGTCCCATCGCGAGCAGGGTGTCCACAGGAAGAAGCGAGCCCTTGTCCTTGAGTGATTTCACGGTCTCGAGCCAGGCGAGATTCTCGGGGAAATCAAGCGTGCCTGCAAGATCGTCCCAGCGCGCCGACTCGAAGACGACAGCGGCGCCTTCGCGGAGCCAGAGCGGCGGACTTGAAACATAGGCCTTGAGGTACTGCACAAATCCCTGATGCGCCAAGCTCGCGGAGAAATCCGCGGCTTCTTTATAGTAGACGAGAAGTTCGCAGCGCTCCGGATTCGCATAGTGAAGATAGACGAAATCGTCCCTGGTCTCGCCGACCACCTGGACCATATAGGCGTCGAAGCCCGCTTTTTCCTTGAATTCCCGGACATTGAGCTTCGCAGGTAATTTGTCCGCGCCGAAGCGGGCGAATGCGTCGTACAGCGTAAAGTAGGCCTCGAGCTGTCTGGACAAGGCCTGAGCCCGCTCTTCGCCGAATTCCGAGACCACGACATAATGATCGCTTACGGCCTTCGAGAACGTCGAAGTCGCTTCCGCAGCAGCCGCATCCTCCACGGCCGCAGCCTGGGCGTCTGGAGTTCCCGCGGCCGGAGCCGCTTCCTGCGCGAGCACGAAAGGCAGTACGACCAGCAGGGCTGCGAACAACATCGCCAGTTTCTTCATGATTCCTCCCTGGATTACCGTGTCCGATTTTCGAACATGCCGTCCGCCTCCGGCTGACGGCGGAACAGAATACACAGTGAAATTACTCACAGATAACGGCGGATTATCACCGTTTCGCCTACATATTATCGACAAAGAGGCCGAAATTTAACAGATGCAATCTCGGCCTTTTTTCGGCTTAAAAACTCAGGCAGGCGGCCCTCACCGCCCGGCCGCGTTGAAAAGCGCAGCATCGGGTATACGCCGCCATATTCTGTCCACGCTTAGGGTTCGAGGCACACCCTGAACGTCATCGACGGGGCGAAAACCGATCTATGACGATGCTGACCTCTTCAATGAGAATGCCCGTAATGCGCTCGATATTGTCGATGATATATTCCTGAAGCGCATGGGCGTTCGATGCGAGCTTGGTGCCGAAGGGGACCTCGAGCACGATCGTCAAGCGGTACCCCTGGGTGTCCGACCTGACGGCGAGACGCCTGATGCGGAGCGAATCATCGAACTCATCGACGCAGTGGATGACCATTTGAGAGAGCGCGGCTTCTGAAATCGAAACTCTTCCCCGCTTTGAGTACTCGGGTCTGACCACCGACTTTTCGTACACCCGCGGCCGGGCCGGCGCGGCGCCGAAGCTGCGCTTCAGGAAAACACGAATCGAGTCATAGAAAATAGCGGGATAGCTCCGCTTTATTTCGAGCGAAGGTACAGGAATGACGTGCTTCCCCTCGACCTTGCGCGACCGCACCGCCTTCTCGATCTCGTCGCGGCTGGCTATGTCCTCGATCTTGATGATCTTCGTCGGGTGCGGAATCTGAAGCCGCTCGCATATCTTGAAGACCATGCGCTCGGAAGTTCCGATGACCAGTATCTTCCTGAACCTCTCGCGCTGAAGAACCTTGGCGACCGAATCCCGGTGGGTCTTGTCGTGAAAGAGGGCGGTCTTGACGGCCGCCATATATAGCTGTTCCTTTTTCGCCGATCGCCCGGCAAGCACGGTGTCACCGCGGATGAGCAGGCCGTCGTCGATGATCATGTCGATGCCGTACTTCTGGGCCACGAGTTTCGCCCTGAAGCTTTTGCCCGTTCCGCTTTCTCCGACAAGGGCGTAGACCCGGATCCCCCGTATGAGCCAGAGGAGTCCGCTCAAAGGACTGAACATGGACTTTTACTATATGCCGGCCGCGCGTTCGGAGGCAATCCGGAATGGGGACGCCGCAAGCCGCGCTTTCTCCTAATTTCTTTCAGCCGGTTTCCGACTATTGAAGTGAAGGAGTGTCCTATGACGCAGATGGAGACCGTCTTCGCCTTGGCTTCGGCTATGAAGGCCGAAATCGCCTGCTTCGAGGCCTATCTCGCCGCACAGCGGTCCTTCAACGAGGCTCTCGTGATCCGTGACTGGACGGCCCTGCAGAACGCCATGGGCATCCTGGACGAACTCGCCCGCGCCGTGGCCGACAAGGAAGCCGCGCGTGTCGAGGCCTTCGAGGCGCTCAGAGCCCAGACCGGCTGCGAGGCCGGGGGCATGTACCGCCTCGCGCTCCTTGTACCCGAACCCGAACGCAGCGAACTGACCGACCTCTATCGACGCCTCAAATTGACGGCGATGCGCGTCAAGTTCGAGAACGCATCGGCGCGCGATTACGCCGCGGGAAACCGCGACCTTCTGCACGCGGTGCTTGAGGAACTCTTCCCCGAGAAGAAGCACACGATGTACGGCCGATCCGGAAAGACCGTCCAGCCCGGACTCGACGCCGTGCTTCTCAATACCGCGCTCTGAAACGGGGGGAAACCGTGCATTCGACCTTTACCGGCATCGAGATGGGAAAGCGCAGCCTCAATGCGCACAATCAGGGGCTCATCACCACCGGACACAATCTCTCGAACGCATCGACCGAAGGATATTCGCGCCAGAGAGTGGAACTCGGCGAATTCCATCCTATTTATGCACCTGAGCTGAATCGTGAGGAGACGCCCGGGCAGATCGGCCAGGGCGTCATGATCGACCGCATCGAACGCATGAAGGACAATCTTCTCGAGGGCCGGATCGATACACAAAGCGGCCTTGAAGGCTACTGGGGCGCGCGTGACAAGTACATACTCATGCTCGAGCAGATCTACAACGAGCCCTCGGATTCATCGGTGCGGACACTTATGGATCGGTTCTGGGACTCATGGCAGGAGCTGTCGCTTCGGCCCTCGGATACGGCCGCGCGCGAGGCGGTCTTGTCGCGCGGGGACGCGCTGGCCGCGGGCATCCGCGACCGTTACCGCCGCCTGACCGAATTCCGCTCGGTCGTGGACAGCGATATCCGCGGCACCGTCGAGCAGGTCAACGAGTATTCGCGGCAGATCGCCGCCCTCAATCTCGAGATTCAAAAATCCAAGGCGATCGGCGACAACCCCAACGACCTCATGGACAGGCGGGACGTCCTTGTCGAAAAGCTCGGCCGTCTGGTGCCCATCACCGTGGACCAGCGGGATTCGGATGAGTTCATGATCCACATGGACGGGCTCATTTTGGTGCAGGGCAAGGTGGGCCGCAGCTTTGAAATGAAGGACGGAACCGCGACGGACGAGGAAGGGTTCACCGTGCCGTACTGGAAGGACACGGGCCTCATCGCCGAGATCAAGGGCGGGACATTGGGCGCCCTCCTCGAACTCCGCGATGTCGATGCGCGCCGCGAGATCATGACACTCGACACCATGACGATGACGTTCACGGATCTTGTCAACGAGACGCACCGGGCCGGATACGGCCTCAACGGCAAGACCGGTCTCGATTTCTTCAAGGAATGGCCGTTTATCAACAACGTCGCGGGCAATTACGACCGCGACGGCGACGGCGTCTACGATTCGACCTACATCTACCGCATGACCGGCGCTCATACGCTTACCGCTCAGGAGCAGATCGGCCTCGCAGGGACATTACAACTCTCGAAGGCCGACGGTGTCGTGGAGATACCTTACTTTCCGACGGATACGGTGGCCGATCTCGTGTCGCGGATCAATTTCGCGGGGGCCGAGGTCACCGCGCGCCTGACCCGCGAGGGCAGGCTCGAACTCAGGGCGACAGCGGCGGCGGATCCCGGCGATCCCGACTTCGTCATCCGGCACGTAGAAGACTCGGGGCAGTTCCTCGTCGGATACGCGGGACTGCTCGGAGGATCAGGCGCATCCGGCGCCTACGACTGGGCCGGAGCCGACGCGGCCTCGAGCCTGCGGGCGGACGGTGCCTCGTTCGCGGTCGCCCCCCTCGCCCACCCTTCAGGCTGGCTCGATATCGCGCCCGAACTGCGCTCCGATCCTGGATCGATCGCCGCGGGCTTCGGTTCGAACGGCCGGCCCGCCGAGGCGGGCGACGGCTCGGCGGCCCTCGCCATAGCTTCGCTGAGGACCCAGCCGGTCATGGTCGGATCGCTTCGAACCTTCGACGACCACTTCGCCGAAGCCGTGGCGCGCATCGGACTCGCCGGCGAGCAGGCGCAGAACGCGGCCGCGACGCATGAACGGATCGGCAAAGATCTTCGCGACCTGCGCGCCTCGATCTCCGGGGTAAATATGGACGAGGAACTCGCCAACATGATCAAGTTCCAGCACGGCTATTCGGCGGCGGCTAAATTCGTGACCGCCGTCGACGAAATGCTCGACACGATCATCAACCGCATGGGAGCGTGACATAAATGCAGCGCGTCAGCACCGATATGATGAACGATGACATGCAGTTTTGGATGCGCCGCCGCGAACGCGACATGGCGTCGTTGGAAACAAAGATGGCGCGCCAGTCTCGGATCGAGAACCTGAGGGACGATCCGCTCGCGGCCGCGCGGGCCGTCAGATTCGATTCCATCGGCATCCGGCTTCAGAGGTACGAAAAGAACGCCTTGTCAGCCCTCGACCAGTACCGCGTCGCCGAGGACTATGTCCGCCAGGCCGTGGATATCACCCAGCGCATCCGTGAAATCGCGGTACAGGGCGCCAACGGCGTGTACACAAAGGAAGATCAGAAGTACATGGCCCAGGAGGTCGACGAGCTTCTGAACGAGCTCGTGAGCCTTGCCAACTCGCGCGGTCCGGACGGTTCCTACCTCTTCGCCGGCGAGAAATCGAAGACCCAGCCCTTCCGCGAAATCGAGGGCGCAGCTCCGGGCGCGGCGGGATCGGTACTCGTGGGGCTGCAGTACCTCGGCTCGCCGGGGGGGCCCGAGGCGGAAATAAGCGAAAACGCGAGTATACCGCTTGCGTTGAGCGGCGCCGATATTTTCTGGGCGGAGCAACAGCAGGCCGTCTCCTCGACCGACGCCCGCGATTGGCGCGCCTCGACCGACGCGGTCTTCTACGTCGACGGGAAAGCGGTCCAGGTGAAGGCGGGGGACAATATCTACGCGGTGGCGGCGAAGATCAACGCTTCGGGCGCCGCGGTGAAGGCCTCGATCGATCCGAGGTCCTTCTCGCTCGCCTTGGAGACGACGATTCCGCACCAAATGCGCGTCGAGGATGCGCCTGCTGCGGCTGCTGGGGCGGGCGGGACGGTGCTCAAAGAGCTCGGCCTCGTGGCTGCGACGGGGGCGGCGCCGGACAACTGGGCGCCCGGCGCCCGCGTCGCCGGCGGCTCGCTTTTCGACGCCGTCATACGACTCCGCGATTCGCTCAACAAAGGCGATATCTTCGAGACAGGAGGCGGCGCCCTGGCTGCGATCGACGGCGGGCTCCAAAACCTTTCGAGGCGGATCGCCCAGATCGGCTCGTACTGCGAGCGCCTCGAATCCACGGCTTCCCGCCTCAATAGAGAGATTCCCGACATGACCAAGCTCGAATCCGAAGAAGCCGATATCGACATGACGTCGGCCATAACCGACTACCGGATGCTCGAGTACGCGCACAACGCCTCGCTCGCCCTGGCGGGGAGGCTCTTCTCGAAGACGCTTCTTGACTTCCTCCGCTAGAGGCGGACATAGTGGTATCTAGATGAGAATCAAGACTAAGGCCTACGGCGAAATAGACATCGACGAGCGCCAGTTGGTGCGCTTCCCCGCGGGGCTGCTCGGCTTCGAAAAGCTCGAAAACTATGCACTCCTGGACGCACCGCAGAAGCCGTTCTTTTATCTGCAGTCGATCGATGTCCCCGATCTTGCATTCATCCTCATCGATCCCTTTCTGTTCAGGCCCGACTACTCGATAGACGTCAGCGACGAATCTCTCGGCGAAATCGGGGTATTCCGCCCCGATGAGGCCCTGGTCTTCGCGATCGTCACCGTGCCTCAGGACGGCGGAAACGCGACCGCGAACCTCATGGGCCCCCTCATCATAAACAAGTCGAATCGCATGGGCATGCAGGCGGTTCTCGCCGATCCGCGCTGGCGCGTGAAGCATGACATTATGGCCGAACTCGCCGAATCGAAGGGCAAAGGTTCATGCTGATACTTTCGCGCCGCGTCAACGAAAAAATCGTGATCGGCGACGACATCGTCGTTTCGGTCGTGGAGGTGCGGGGGGATCAGGTCAAGCTCGGCATCGAGGCGCCGCGCAACGTCAAGGTCTACAGGCAGGAGGTCTTCGACGCCATTCAGGAAGAGAACCGCAGGGCTGCGGCCTCCTCCCCCCAGCTGCCGTTCATCGACGTGCCGCTTAAAAAAGAATAACCCAGGGCGCGCCGAAATCAGCGGCGGTCGTGTTTCGGCGATCTGGGCCGTCCTGTCTGCCCCGCCGACGATCCCGTGGAAGTCGCTCCGTACGCCGGTGCCGGAGACGACATCGCGGCCGCCGCCTTTGCCGCGGCCGCCTCGAGCAGCCCGAATTCGTATTCGAAATTCGGCGTGAAGACCCCCTTCCCGATGTTCTCCTTTATTTCGGCGAAGCTCCAAAACCGGCCCTCCTCCACCTCCCGTCCGTCGTGGGAGAAAGGGCCGCCGTAGGTGACGATGAATGAAAAAACGAGCTCCGACTCCCGGTCGCAGTCCCAGCGGTACCGGAGAACAGGCTCGATCCTCGCGCCCGAAGCCTCAAGCGCGAGCTTGGTGACGCCGATCTCCTCCCGCATCTCGCGCGCGAGCGCGTCGTCGAGGTCCTCGCCGACGGCGACGTGACCGCCCACGGCGCTGTCCCATTTGCCGGGCTGGATGAGCTTGGCCTTGGAACGCTTCTGCAGATACATGGATCCGCGGCCGTCGAGGACCTGAAGATGGACGACGGGATGCAGTTTCCCAGGACCTCGGTGGCACTCCCTGCGCTTCGCCGCGCCGAGCACCTTGCCGCTTTCATCGACGAGGGGGAGGAGTTCCTCCCCATTCTCCGCGCCGGCCCTCAAGCGTCGGCGTGCAAGGGCGGCCGAAGCGAACTGCCAGAGCACGACCGCCGCGAAAAGGAGGTACAAAAGGCCGCCCGAAATGAAACCCCAGGCCGCCGTGGACATGGCAAGGGCGGCGTACACCGTGAGCGCGATATGCGCCGTGAGCGCGCCGAGCATGAGAACCAGACTGCGCCGCATGGCCGGCAAGGCGGCGTCGGGTATCGATACGCCCCGCAGCTGTCTGCCGACGTAGAGCTTGAGATATGCAGGAGGAAGAAGGACGAGCGCGCACAGGCCGGCAAGGAGAATAAGCTCGATCGCCGCAGGCTTGAGCTTGAAGAACAATTGGTCGTGCAAGAGGATCGAGAGAAGTCCCATTGCAGCGATGAGAAGCGTGTCCACGGCGATGAAGGGATCGGCGCGCTTTTCCCGAAACAATGAGTAGAGGAATTCGCCGATGCCGACGCCGATGCCGACGAGAAGCCCCACAGTCTCACCGAAAAGAGCGTCGGCCGCCACAAAGACGATGAGCGGCGCCAGTCCGGGCAGGAGGGCCCTGAGAAGCGGTACGGGACTCATATCTACGGAAAGGATACTTAGTACCGGCGGCGATAGACAAGCTCCTGCTGTCCAATCCCGGGGATAAAAAGCTATACTCTGACGGGGCATCACGGAGGGGGAAGCCGTCCGAGCGAATGCCCCGCCTTCAGGAGAGTTACGGTGCCCAGGATAATTCACCCTTCAACCGGTTTTTTCGTCGGCGATCCCGAAATCGCGCAGCTCCGCGGTCCTGAACTGCCTTCTGACGAGGAGCTCCGCCGTGCGCTCGAAGAGCTCATTGTATCGGCGTCGGGATGGAGAAAAGTCTTCGCCGCCTCGGGCAGAGCGGAATCGCGCGAGGAGAGCGTCAGAACCGCGGATTTGGTCATCGCGGCGGCCGCGGCCGAGGCCTTCGCCCGTCTTGTGGCGGCTCGCTCATCTCCGGCGGCGCGGCCCCCAGCGGTGCTCGTCGGCATAGACACGAGACCGACGGGTCCTGTGATCGCCGATACGATGATCCGCGCCTTCATCGGATCCGGGCTCGAACCACGTTATCTTTTTATTTCAGCCGCGCCTGAGATTATGTCCTACGCGGGCCGCGCCTCGGCTCTTCCGCTCGACCACGAAGAGCGGATCGAGGGATTCTGCTATATCTCGGCGAGCCATAATCCCATCGGCTACAACGGCCTCAAGTTCGGACTCGCATCCTCGGGCGGGGGAGTCCTGGGACAGACCGACTCGGCCGAACTCGCCGCCCTCTTCCGCTCGATCGTCTCCGCGCCGGGGGCGGCGCGAAGGGCGGCGTCGCTCGTGAAGCGCGCCGATGCCCGGATTGTCGCGAAAATTTTCTCCGAATGCTCCCTGTGGAAGCGCCGGGCTGTATCGGCCTACACCCTCTTCGCCCGGCGGATCATCTGCGGAACCGACGACCTCGACGAACAGGAACGACTCTTCGAGCGCATGTCGGATGCGGCCTTGGACCGTCCGGTCGGCGTGGTGGCCGAGCTGAACGGATCCGCCCGCTGTCTCTCCATAGACCGGGATTTTCTATCCGGAATGGGAGTCCGCGTCCGCTCGGTCAACGACACGCCCCGAGCCTTCGCGCACCGCATCGTACCCGAGGGCGAGTCCCTGGCGGACGCGATGCGCGAACTCGATGCCGCGGCTGAGACGGATCGATCATTCGTTGCGGGATACGTCCCCGACTGCGACGGGGACCGCGGCAATCTGGTCGCACGTGTGCAAGCCGGTTCGCACTCGCGCCCGATCGAGGCGCAGGAAGTATTCGCCCTCGCCTGCGTGGCCGAGCTTTCTCAGCTCGTGTGCGAAAAAAGCGTCAGCTTCGACGAATCGGGCAACGCGAGGCAGAAAGTGGCCGTCGCCGTCAATGACGCGACGAGCATGCGGATCAACGCCATCGCGCGCGCCTTCGACGCCGACGTCTTCCGCGCCGAGACCGGCGAGGCGAACGTGGTCGCGCTCGCCGACAGTCTCCGCGAAAAAGGCTACATCGTGAGGATACTCGGCGAGGGGTCGAACGGCGGAAACATCACTCACCCTTCCCGTGTCCGCGATCCGCTCGCGACGCTCGGCGCCCTGCTCAAGCTCCTGCTCATACGAGATACAGAAACGGAAGAAGGGCTTTTCCGCGCGTGGATGCGCCTGTCGGGCCGCCTGTCGGAATACCGCCCTGATTTCGAGATCGGCGATGTGCTCAAGTCCCTGCCCCGTTTCGCGACGACCAGCGTCTTCGAAAGCCGCGCCGCGCTCAAGGTCGGCTCGACCGACCACGCTTCGCTCAAGGCGCGCTACGCCGAGATTTTTATGCGCGAGTGGGAAGCAAAACGGAGCGAATGGAAACTTCGATACGGCGTCGAATCCTGGGAAGCCTACGCGACGAACGGGACCGCGGAGACCCGCGTCGGCGCCGACTTCGCGGCCTCGGGCCGGGGAGGTCTCCGCATTACTCTCGTCGACGCCGAGGCCCGCCCCCGCGTATTCCTATGGATGCGCGGCTCGGGCACCGAACCGGTCTTCCGCATCATGGTCGATGTCGAAGATGGATTTCCCGAGGACGAAGAGCGGCTCCTCGAATGGCATGCCTCGATGGTCAGGAGGGCCGACGGCCGTGCTTGATGATCGACCGAGCGATGGACTAGTATACAGGCTCGGCGGTTGCCGCAGGGAGTCTTCATGGGTATCAGGGGCGAGCTGTTTTCCACTCGGGTGGGCTGCGAGGGCAGAACGTATTTCTTCAACGTGAAGGAAAACCGCATGGGCGATATGTTCCTCACGGTGGTCGAAAGCAAACCAAACGAATCAGAAGGCTTCGAGCGGCGATCGATCGTCGTCTTCAAAGAAGACCTGCCGCAGTTCCTCAAAGCCTTCCAGGGAGTTCTGGATTTCATGGCCGGACAGACGGGGGACGGCGCGAAGGCTTCCAGACCCGCTCCGGCGCAGACCGTCAGGTACAATCCAGCGTCAGCGCCTCGTCCGGCTGGCGTCAAGGTGCCGAAGGGATTCGCCGGCAGAGAAGAAAAGGACAGGCCCAAGAAAAAAATCGTCGTCAGACGCAAGAACGCCGGCCCAGCGGCGAAAGACAAAGGCGCCTGATCGAGGCGCAAGCCGTGAGCTCAGCCTTCCATGCATTTCACGACAATGCTCCGCTCGCGAGGCCCGTCGAACTCGCAGAAGTAGACGGCCTGCCAGGTTCCCAGCATCGGTCGCTTGCCTGAGATGACCAGCGTGAGGCTGGGGCCGAAGAGACTCGTCTTGATGTGCGCGTCCGAATTCCCCTCGGCGTGATGGAAGGAGGGATCGCGGGGCGCGAGCAGGGCGAGTTGACGCTCGATGTCGCGGCGCACGTCGGGATCGGCCGATTCGTTGACCGTCAACGCGGCCGTGGTGTGCAGAGACTGCACGACGCAGATCCCCTCGCTCGTCCCCGACTCGGCGACCGCGCCGCACACTTCCCTGGTGATGTCGATGATTTCGACCCGCCGCGTGCTGCGGACCCGGATAATCGAAGGCTTAGTCATGCCACGAGTATGCATTATTCGCGTTCGTAGTTGAAGCTCATGCGCTGGATGGGCGAGGGCCCGAGTCTGCGGCAGACAGCGCGGTGCGCGGCCGTCGGGTAGCCCTTGTGGGACGCGTACCCGTACTCAGGGTAAAGCCAATCGTACCGCTCCATCATCCGGTCGCGCGAGACCTTGGCGAGGATCGAGGCGGCCATGACGGCGGGCACAAGGGTATCACCCTTGACGACGGCGGTGCAGGGCGCGCCCAGGTCCGGTTCGCGGTTGCCGTCTACGTACACTTCGGACGGGGACAGGAGATTCTTCCGCTTGAGGACTCGAATCGTCCCCAGATAGGCGCGGCGCATCGCGAGCATGCTCGCCTCGAGTATGTTGAGTTCGTCGATTTCGCAGGGATAGGCCCAGCCGACATGCCAGGCGAGAGCCCTCTGCACGATGAGCGCGTAAGCCCTCGTACGTTCATGCGCGGACAGAGTTTTAGAATCGCCTAACGCGTCAATGGGAAAGTCGTCCGGAAGCACGGCGGCGGCGGCGGCCACCGGCCCCGCGAGAGGGCCGCGCCCCGCCTCGTCGATGCCGCAGACAGCGGGGCCGAGCGGAATCGGCCGGGCGCCCCGAGGGGCGAAGTCCTCCGGTCGGAGCGGCCGTCGTCCGCCGCGGGCCGATGAAAAACCTCGGCCTGCGGGAGCCGCCGCATCATCCGGCTCGAGCGCAAAGTCCGGCTTCATGAGGGCATTGTAGCTGAAGCGTTCATTATCAGCTACATCATTGCCTCCCGGCTCCGCCGGCGTCTACAATGACGGTCATGGAGCTTTCCTTCTACAAACTTCGCCTGTGCGACTCCGACCTCATTCTCGTGGACGATATCGAGGGGGGGGGGCGCGACCGCGACTGGGAAAAGGCCGCCGCCTCCATACTCAAGCGCAGGCTGGGCGCCGGAGCCGACCGCCTCGCCGTGCTTGCGCGCGCAGAACGCAGGTACTGGCTCAGGACATTCGGCCCCGACGGAGAAGGCGGCCCCTGCGCCGACGCCGCCCTCTGCGCAGCGCGGTACCTCATGGACTCGGGCAGGACCGGCGCCGAAGCCGTTCCTATGCGCATTTCCGGCTCAGAACTCGTCGTCGATGTGCTCGACTCGTCATCTCTCGGGCTGTCGCTCGGTCCTCCGCGCGGGATACCCGACGGCGCCGAACTCGACGCAACCCAGGCCGCGGCCCGCGCGACATCCGTCGAGTCAGAAGGCCGACGCTATCTCGCCCTGCCCCTGCGCGTCGGTCTTCCCCAGGCCGATGCGGTCGCCGTTTTCGCCGACGGCGGCTCGTCCAGGGCGAAGGCGCGCATCTCCGCCGCAGGACGCGATCCGGCGCCCGTTCCGGTTTCGGTGCGCGTCGTGTCCCGGAGCGAGATGCGGATATCCTTCCCCTCGGGGGGCCGTCTGGACGCCTGCGCGGCGGCTGCCGCGGGGACGGCCGCCGCCGCCGCGGTCGGATACTCGGATCGAGGAGCTATGATCGTCCTCCGTTCGGGCGCGCTCTGGGCCGAATGGGCGCCGCGCGGGGACGTCTACGTCGTCGGCCGCCCCGAATATGTCTACCGCGGCGAGTACCACCTGACGGAGTGACAGGCGGGCTTTCAATAATAATCGACCCGGTAGTCCTCCAGCTCCTCGAATCCAAGTGCGCGGTAGAGCGACAGCGCAGGCACGTTATGCGGCTTCACGAAGAGCACGGCCACGCGGCGCCCGCCCTCGATTTCATCGAGCAGGGCAGAGACCAAAGCCGCGGCGAAGCCCCTGCCCCGCCTCGACGGAATCGTGTAGACGCCGCCTATCTGATCGACCCCGAGCCCGCGTGCGTTCGTGGCGGCCTTTGCGACCACGGTGCCGCCTTCCTCGGCGAGATAGACGATCTGCTGTTCTATCGACCGCGCCAGCGAAGCGCGGCAGGCCGGCTTGTCAAACGAGTGGATGGGCGTCAAGACTTCTTCGCGTTCGTAAGACTCCTGGAGGGGGAGAAGCGCATCAACATCCGAAGGCAGCGCCCTTCGTATCACCGCATCCCTCGGCGGGGGGGTCGGAGAGCGCGACGGCGCGCTCCGTCCGCGGGACATGAGCCGATAATTGACGCGCACTCTGGCCTCGAGAGCCAGGGCCGCGCCGTAGCGCGCGACATGTCGGGAAAGCCCTATCGCCTGAACCGCCCTCCATCCGGACGCCGTCCGCTCCAGTCCGCGATCGAATTCGGCATCCCCGGTCAGCACAGGAAAGGCGATCCGCGTAGGATGGCACAGAACCGCGCTCCGAGGCGTGGAGCCATCCGGCTCGGCATCGATCCATACCGCCCCGCGCAGCGCGGAGGGGAGACGCAATTCGCCGTCCTTGATGATACGCCCCGTGAATCCGGCGCAGTACTCCTCCCGTTCGGCGAGAAAAACACGCAACGCGGCGATGTCTGCTTTTTCGGCGCGTCGCCAGGGCATCGCAGCTACCTTACGAGTTTTACGGGAAGCCGGCCCTGCGCGGAAACGGTTCCTTTCAACGCCGCGAGTCCCGCCCTGATCGATTCGCGCGAGCATCCGTATACTGCGACGACCGCATCAAGAGCATCCACGCCGCGGGACAGCGGAGCCGGGCTCTGTACGGAAAGCACGGCGACGCGCCTGCCGGCCCGCGAGGCGCGTTGTGCGAAATCCATGCCCGCTTCGTTCGCGACGCAGATCACGACCGATTCGCAGCCGCGCAGAGCCTCGTCGAAGGCCGCAAGCTCTTCCGCCTGCGCCGCGTCCTCGGGCGAATACGAAAAGCGGAACAGCGAAGCGCCCGGATAAGCCTCGAGCGCGGCCGCAGTGAACTCCTTAAGCGGCGATGCGACGAGGACTCCGGACTTCGGCGCGAAGGGTATGCCCCGCGCCACGACCGCCGTCGCGCTGCGATAGGCCTGCTCCTTGAAAAAAGAAGCTGCTTCGGGGTCCGGCACAAGAGAATCGAGCTTATCGAGATCAGGCAGGAGGGCTTCTTTGCCGCGGCTCCTCAAGTAGCGGATCTTCGTTTCCAGGACCCTCGCGGCGGCCTCCCGGGCGCGGGCGCGGAATTCGGGCCGCGTCCGGTAGGCGGCGAGCAGCTTCGTCCACGCGGGATCGTCGAAGTCGAGGAGCCGCGACATCATGATGACGTCATTGCCGGCCTCGAGCGCCTTGATGCAGGCCTCGGAGAAGGCGCCGGCCGAAACGCTCGCTCCATCCATCGCGAGGTCGTCGGTCACGGCGATGCCCTTGAAGCCGAGACGGGCGCGGAGAATGTCGGTCATGAAAACCTTCGACAGCGAGGCGGGCGTGTAGTCGCCGCTGACGAGAGGGAACGACAAGTGCCCGCTCATGATCGCGGGTATGCCCTGGGCTGCGAGAACTCGGAACGGCACGAGCTCGCGATCCCAGAGCGTCGCTTCGTCGATGCGGATGACGGGCAGGGAGCGATGAGAATCCTTGGCCGTCGCTCCGTGGCCGGGGTAATGTTTGGCGGTCGCGATGACGCCGGCAGAGGCGAGCCCGCGCGCGTACGCGGCGCCGAGCGCGGCGGTCACGGCGGGGTCGTCTGAAAAAGCCCTGGGACCTATGATATAGCTCGAGAGCTCGGTCGCGAGATCGACCGAGGGCGCGAAGTTCATGTTGACACCGAGGGCCGCGAGCTCTCTTCCTATGAGTTCACCGCTGCGGTACGCGTCGTACGGCCTGCCCGAGGCGCCGATGGCCATGTTGCCCGGAGTCTCGGTCGTAGCTCCCTTGATGTGGCGTATCCAGCCGCCCTCCTGATCCGTCGCGACGAGAAGCGGAACGCCCGAGCGCGAGTCGAGGGCTGCTTTCTGCATCACGGAGACCGATTCGGCGACGACACGGCTGTCGGCCGCGTTCCATCCGAAAATCTTTACGCCGCCGAGGCCCCGTTCGCGTATCCATCTGAAGAGCTGGTCGCCGGGTCGATCGCCGGGATAGGACATCATCAGGATCTGCCCGACGACTTCCTCGTCGCTCATGCGCTCGACCAATGAGAGGGCGAGTTTGGTTTCGGGATCGATTTCGGCGGCGGATCCCGCGGCCTTCTGCGGCGCGAACGAAGCGTACTGCGCCGCCGCCGGCAGAGGCGACCAGAAACCAGGTTCAGGAGGGGACGAACTGCCTGCGAGGAAGCAGGCGGCCGCCGCGGTGACGAGGGCTAAGGGGGCCTTACGCGTAGGCCTCTCCCTCGATCTCGTCGATATATATCGAAGCCGAGTGCGCGGCGACAGCGCCGTCGGAAGCCGCGGTGACGAGTTGTCTGAAGGGCGAGGCGCGGACATCGCCCGCGGCGAAGAGGCCGGGGATGCTCGTCGCCATGCGCTCGTCGGTCAGAAGAAACCCTCCCTCGTCCTTTTTCGCGTCGGGGACGAGCGAGGTCTGGGGTATCGATCCGATGAAGACAAAGACCGCGTCGAAGTTCTCGTCATACACACGGCCCGATGAAATCTCGCGCAAAGTCACGGATTCGACCTTGCTCGTCCCGGAAATCCGCTCGACGACCGTTTCGAACCGCACCTCGATATTGGGATTCTTGAGCACGCGCTCGGCGAGGGCGCGCTGGGCCCTGAAGCGGTTCTTGCGGTGCGCCAGAACGATCTTGTCCGAGAGCTTCGACAGGAACATGGACTCGTCGCAGGCCGCATCGCCGCCGCCGACAACGAGCATGCGTCTGCCCCGGAAAAAGGGGCCGTCGCAGGTCGCGCAGTAGGAGACGCCGCGGCCTGCGAACTCCTCCTCGCCCGGAACGCCGAGATGGCGATGCTTGGCTCCGGTGGCGAGTACGGCGGCCTTTGCGCTGACCGGACGCCCGCTCGTTTCGAGGACGAAGACTCCGCCTTCTTTGCGGAGCGACGAGGCCGAGGCGCTGAGGAAAGACGCGCCGAATGATTCGGCCTGGCGCTTCATTACGTCCGCAAAATCGTAGCCGCTCAAGGGGCCGATGAGGCCGGGGTAGTTTTCGAGATTGTCGATAAGGAGCGCCTGGCCGCCTGCGGCCGTCTCTTCAATGACGAGGGTCCTCAGATTCGCCCGCGCGCCATATTGCGCGGCGGCGAGCCCGGCCGCTCCGGCGCCGATGACGATGAGATCGAAGTCGGTTTCCATCGTGTCTCCTTGCTGCGCGGTATCCTCAACGACTATACCCTGTCCGCCTGACATTTGAGAATATGAAAGACCGCCGGACTCGTTATGAGCCGGACTGCGCGCAGTCCGTTTCGGCGCAGTTCCGGTCGACGGCCTCCTGCTCGGCGAAGGGGAAGCGCAGCACGACGCGCGTGCCCCTGCCTGAACCACCGGTGCCGTAGTCGACCGAGCCCCTGAGCTGGGCGGCGAGAGCCGCGACCAAATCGGTGCCGACGCCTCTGCGCCACGATCCGCCTCCGGCGTGGAGACCGACGCCGTCATCCTCCACCGTGACGAGGATAAAGTCTCCGACAGATCGTGCGTCGATCTCGATGCGCCCACCTCGTCCCGAAAGGAATGCATGCTTGAATGCGTTGGAAACCAACTCGTTGACGATGAGGGCCACGGGAATGGCGTACTTGAGATCAAGAAGGACAGCTTCCGACCTCACGCTCCACTCGACACCCCGCAGCATGCCCTCGTAGACGCTCGACAAGTGATCCACCAGGCGCTCGAAGAATGGATACATGTCCAGTATTTCGAAATTCGACGAGGTGTAGAGAACTTCGTGGACCATGGACATGGATTGAATCTGCGTTTGGCAGTCGAGGAAGACCTTGTGCGCCGCAGGATCCGAGACAGCAGCTCCCTGCAGATTCAACAGACTCGAAACCACCTGCAGGTTGTTTTTGACCCGGTGGTGTATCTCCTTGAGAAGAATCTCCTTGTTGGCGAGTTCGCTCTCCAGTCTGCGCTCATGCAGTTTCCGCTGGGTGACGTCCCTGATGATACCCATGGTACCGAGACCGGCCCCTTCGTACTCGGGAAGTCGGAAGCCGGCGCAGCTGACCTCGCCGTAACAGGTGACGGAGCTGTTCCGGTATTCGTCGTTTCCGCCCCCGCGTCGCAGCCTGACTTCCAAGTTCCTCGTCATACGTCTGCCCGAACGCCGCTCGTCGAAGAGCTTGGGCGCTCCTGCGTCCCCGGTTCTCGTCCCGGCGAGCGCGGGAAGCACGATGGCACGGCTGACCCGCGGCACGTCATCGGGATGGATGATTTCGCTGAAATGTCTGCCGATCAAGGCGGCGGGCTCAAAGCCCAGATCGCGCACCGCATCGTTGAGGTAGAGGAAGCGGCCGTCGCCGTCGAGGGTGTACACGATATCGGGGATGGCCTGCACCAAGTTCAGATACTGATGCTCGGTCATCCTGATATGAGCGTTCTGCCGCACGATGCTTTCGCGGATATTGAGGACTTTACGCACGAGCAGAGGCAGAAAGGAAAGGTACGAGCCGCCCTGCGTACGCCTGAGAAAGAGCGAGGCCTCGTCGCGGAGTATTCTCTCGATGCGGCCGGCGTCCTCATCACCGTCGACGATGACGACCGCCGGGAGCGGCCACAAGGTCAGCCACTCGGCGAGGGCGCCTGAGTGAAAATCAAAATCGGTGACAATCGCGTCGGCCTCGTCCGCAGAATACTGCCGTTCCACATCGGCTATCGCCTCGGGGAAGCTGAGCTTCCAGCCGGGGCAGGCCCCGCCGAAGACGCGCGCCGCCTCTCTCCGCTCGTGCGGATCGTTGATCGCGAGTATAAGCTGAATTTCCTGTTTCACCGCCGCTCCGGCCGTCAGCGCGCTCACTAACTATTTGAGTGTACGTTCGCCCCCCTCATCCGTCAAGGAAACTATCGTCTAGAAGGCGTTCCAGAGCTTCGATTCATTGCCTCGAACGCCTCCGACGGCATATACTCATACTCATCCGGAGGGCTCGATGAGCGTGGAGTCGGATTTTTCGATACCCGATCTTGGCAAGCGCGGCATACCCTCGCCTATCGTCCTGTCAAACGGCAGGGGGGACCGGCTCGCCGATTATGTCAAGGACAGCGACCGGGTTCTGTACGATGTCGATTCGAAACTCGGGCTGTCCGAGAGGAGTTTCGAGGCCGCAGGTCCGAGAGAGTTCATCTATTTCGCACCAAGCCACGTCCACGCGGGTATTGTCACCTGCGGGGGCCTCTGCCCCGGCATCAACGACGTCATCAGGGCCATCGTGCGCTGTCTGTGGTTCCGCTACGGCGTCCGCAGGATCACCGGCATCCAATACGGTTACCGCGGCTTTCTGCCTGAAGAGGAAATCGGAGTCAAACCGCTCGATCCCGAGGCGGTCGACGAGATACACAAGGTCGGCGGCACATTCCTCGGCTCATCGCGCGGAGGAGGCGACCGTGTCTCGGATATCGTCGACGCGCTCGAGCGGCTCAATCTCAACATCCTGTTCACGATCGGCGGCGACGGCACGCAGAAAGGAGCTATAGAGATCGCCGAGGAAATCGAGCGCAGGGGGCTCAAGATATCGATCGTCGGCATTCCGAAGACGATCGACAACGACGTGCTCTTCGTCGACCGGACCTTCGGCTTTGAGACGGCGGTCGCCCGCGCGGCCGAGGCCGTGGCGGCCGCGCACACGGAGGCTCACTCCTCCATGAACGGCATCGGACTGGTCAAGCTCATGGGAAGACAGTCCGGATTCATCGCCGTGCACACCGTACTCGCCGTGCACGAGGCGAATTTCGTGCTGATACCCGAGATCCGCTTCGATATCGACGGGCCCAACGGCCTTCTGCGGCACCTCGAGGACCGGCTCGCGCGAAGGTCGCACGCGGTCATCGTGGTCGCCGAGGGAGCAGGGCAGGAATACCTGCAGAGCGACGGCGCGAAGGATGCGTCGGGCAACGTGAAGCTCGGCGACATCGGCGTGTTCCTCCGGGACGCGATCTCGGCCCATTTCAAGAAAAAGGGCATCGACGTGTCGATCAAGTACATTGATCCGAGCTACATGATCCGTTCTTCGGTGGCCGAACCGACCGACTCGGTCTACTGCGAACGGCTGGGCAACAACGCCGTCCATGCGGCCATGGCGGGCAAAACCAAGCTCATGATCGGCGTCGTGAACGGAAGGTTCGTGCACATCCCCATCGCGGCTGCGGTCTCGCGGCGCAACTTCGTCGATCCGGAGGGATCGCTGTGGAGGGACGCGGTCGATGCGACTCAACAGCCGAACGACATGACGAATCCGAGGTGATCAATCATGGCCAAAAAAAAAGTGCTTATCATCGACGAATCCGAGCTTTTCAGGGATTATCTCAAGAGCCGCCTGAGCGCCAACGGTCTCGAGGTCGAGACCGCCATCAACGGGCTCGACGGGATGGTCAAGCTGCGCAACGCGCTCCCCGACCTCGTGATCCTCGACTACCATCTCACTCGGAAAACCTGCAGGGAGGTTCTCGAAGAGAAGAACCAAAATCCGAACACCCAGGTCATCCCCGTCGTGCTGACCGCGCAGAAGATCGACAAGAACCGCATACTCGAACTCGTGCCTTTCAATATCAAGCGCGTCATCATGAAGCCGATAAAGATCGACGGGCTGTACGCCACACTCTCGGAAATACTCGGCGTCGCCATGAAAATCGACGAGACGCCCTGCCTCATCGAATCGCACGTCAATGACAATATCGTCTTCGTCGAGATCGCCAAGGGCCTGAACCGCGAAAAAATCGACCTTCTGCGCTTCAAGATCGCCGAGCTGCTCGAGATCTACGCCATCCGCAATCCGCGCATCCTCGTCATGATCTCCGACATGGAACTCAGCTTCGTCGACGGTCCGAACATGGAGCTTCTTCTGGACATCCTGCTCGAATGCTCCCGCGGCAAGGCCCGCCACATAAAGATTCTCACCAACTCGGCCTTTGTCAGGGAATTTGTCTCGGGTAGAAAGGAATACTCGGACATCGAAGTGCTGTCGAATCTCCAGTACGCGATGGACGGGCTTCTGACCGACTACGATCCCGAGCTCGAGATGGGCGAGGGTAAGGCTGAAATGCTCGCCGAGCGTGTTCTCGTTTCGCGGAACCGCGAAACCTCGCGCGAGTCGATAGAGATGCGATTCGAAGCTGAAGGCCGCAAGACCGTCAGCCTCGAAGAGATGAAAGAGGCGGGCAAGGGCCTGACGATCGCGGTCGTCGACGACGACTTCGTCATCCAGGAACTGGTGAAAACCACCTTCAGCGCCATCAACTCGACGGTGCTCGCCTACCAGGACGGCGGAAGTTTTCTTGAAGCCGTCAAGTCCAAGAACTTCGACCTTGTATTCCTCGACATCATCATGCCCGGCCTCGACGGCTTCCAAGTTCTCTCCCGTCTGCGCTCCGAGGACATCGAACTGCCGATAATCATTTTATCGGCGGTGAGCCAGAAAGAAACGGTCATGCGCGCCTTCCAAGCGGGCGTCAAGAGCTATCTCATAAAGCCGCTCAAACCCGACCAGATTCTCAAGAAGACACTCGAAATTCTGAAGGCGAATTTCTGATACCGCCATGGCGCTTCCGAACGATCTGCGGATAGCTTCATTCGAAAATGTCCGTCTTCCCATCGTTCTGCTCGATATGCGCGGCGTCCCCGCCCTGTGGAATCCCGCCTTCGCGGAGCTTTTCACGACACTCACGGGACATGCCCCCGAGCGCCTGACCGGATCCTTTTTTGAGTTTCTTTCATCGCGCGGGGGGGCACGGCTCGATTACTACGCCGCCGAGGTCCTGATAGGCGGACGCGATTCGGCGCTCGTCGAAACCACGGTGACAGCGATAGACGGGGGTCGGCGTTGGCTGAGTCTCATTCTATCGTCTCTGCGGCCCGCAGGGGGAGCTGTGAACGATGCTCAATGCGAATCGTTCATTCTTTGCACGATCGAGGACGTCACCGAGCGAGTTCTCCGGGAAGACGCGCTGCGCACTGCGAAGGAGGAGGCGGAGCGCGCGACCCATACGAAGAGCCTTTTTCTGGCGAACATGAGCCATGAGATACGGACGCCCATACAGACCATCCTGGGCGTCGTTGAACTTCTGCGCGAGACAAGACTCGACACCGAGCAGACAGACTACGTCGAACGGGTCGGATTCTCCGCGGACGTTCTTCTGGGCCTGATCAACGACATCCTCGATTTTTCTAAAATCGAAGCGGGGAGAATCGATCTGGAGACCGGCAATTTCGAGCTCCGCGCCTGCATATACCAGGCGGTCGACCTGCTCGCCATCGAAGCCGACCGCAAGGGACTCGAGCTCGTCGTCGATATCGACGACAGACTGCCCCTGACCGCGCGCGGCGACGAGCGCAGACTCAGACAGGTGCTGGTCAATCTGCTCAAAAACGCGGTCAAATTCACGCATGAGGGGAGCGTGAGTCTCCATGCCGTCCTGTCGGATTCTCCGGCCGGTCGGAATATGCGGTTCGAAGTCGTCGACACCGGGCCGGGGATCCCGGATGATGTCCGCGATAAATTATTCACTCCTTTTTTCCAGGCCGAGACTCAGAACGCGGGGAAAAGCGGAGGCACCGGCCTGGGTCTCGCGATATCGCGGAGCCTGGTCGAGGCTATGGGCGGCAGGATCGGCGCGGACGCCCCGCCCCCGCGCCGGGCGTCCGTCCCCGGCGGTCCGGGCGTCGTTTTCTGGTTCGAGCTTCCGCTCGCCTCGCCCGACTTTTCGGCCCCGCCCCGGCCCGAGGCGGCGCCTCAGGGAGCCCGCCTCCTTGTGGTCGATGATCACGAACTTGCGCGCGATTTCGCCGCCGCAGTCGCCGCGAAGGCGGGCTACGAAGTGCGCACCTCATCGTCCGGCGAAGCGGCGCTCGCGGAACTGCGCCGGGCGGCCCGCGAGGGCAGCCCCTTCTCGCTCTGCCTGATCGATCAGACTATGCCGCACATGGACGGCTGGCGCCTCGCGAGCGAAATCACCGGCGACACCTCGATCAACGCCGTTCGGCTCATCCTCATGACCGGCGCCGCGGCGATCGGCCCCGACGTCAAGATGAAGCTCCTCAGATGGTTCAACGGCTATATCGCAAAACCCCTGCGGCCGCCCCAGCTGCTGGAAGCCCTTGCGTATGCCCTGTCGGAAAACGTCGATCTTGAAGGCGCCGATTACGAGCGGGAAAAGACCAGCGACGCCGAGAACTTCGATGCAACTGTGCTCCTTGCGGAGGACCATGACGTCAATCGAGAGCTGTTCGTCCTCATGCTCACGCGCATGGGCTGCAAAGTCACTGCGGCGCGCGACGGGCTCGAGGCCGTCAAACTCACCTCGCAAAAGCCTTTCGATCTCGTCCTCATGGATATTTTCATGCCGCGGATGTCGGGGTACGAAGCTTCGCGCGCCATGCGGGCGGCAGGCTACAAGGGACCCATTATCGCGGTCACGGCCGGGGCCCTCAAAGACGAGCGGAGCAAATGCCTCGAAGCGGGGATGGACGGCATTCTCGTAAAACCCTTCAAAAAGCAGGACCTCGCCCGGGCGCTCGAAGCGGCGCTGAAGGGGAAACTACGCGGCGAAAGCGCGGCCGAAACGCCGCCCGCCGCGGCGCCCGCCGATATTCAGAAAACGACCGCAGCCGAGTGGGCTGACATCTTCGATTGGGACGGCGTGCTCGACACCTTTCTCGGCCAAAAAGAGACGGTGCTCAGTCTTCTCGGACGATTTATCGCCAAGGCGGAAGGCCAGCTGACCGGACTCGCCGAGGCGCTTGAATCCCGCGATCTTCAGCGCTTCCGAGAGATATCCCATTCGCTCAAGGGCGCTTCATGGAATCTGAGCGCCCGCCGCCTCGGAGACGCCGCTCTCTCCGGAGAAACCGCGGGCAGGAACGGCGACGCCGAGGCGGCGGCGTGGTCCCTGGGGGAAATACGCTCGGCCTTCATGGAGTTCACCGCGGCCGCGGCACCCTACCTGCAGGGCGCGGAGCACGATCCCCCCCGGGCCCATTAACACAAGGCGGCCGTCCCGTGTAGTATGCCGCCGTGCGCGCCAACTACCACACTCACTGCGATTACTGCGACGGCCGCGCGAGCGCGGCCGAGATGGCCGCCGCGGCCGCGTCGGCGGGATATTCCACCCTCGGCTTCAGCTCGCACTGCCCCCTGCCCTTCCCGAGCGAAGGAAACATGGAGAAGGCCCGCCTCGGCGAATACTGCGCCGAGATACGGAGGCTCGGACGCGAGTGGGCCGGCCGCGGTCTTGAAGTGCTTCTCGGTCTCGAGATCGATTATGTACAGGGCGAATGCTCGCCGCACGACGAGCTGTTCCGCTCGGCGGGTCTCGATTTCTCCATCGGCTCGGTGCATTACATCGACCTGCCGGGCTCGGGACGCTTCGCCGTCGACTACCCCGAAGCCGAGGCTGCGGAGCATCTGTCCCGGTACGAAGGCGATGACCCCGGCCGCGCCATGTACCAGGCCTATTACGAGGCGCTCTCGCGTCTGATCGAGGAAGGCGGCTTCGATATCCTCGGGCACTTCGATCTGGTGCGGAAAAACAACGGAGCCGGCGCGGACGGACGGGGGCGCTGGTTCGACGAAGAATCGCCGGAGTATCTGCGATCCGCCTATGCCGCGGTCCATCTTCTTCGGAGCTCCGACATCGTCGCGGAAATCAATGTCGGCGGCATGAGCCGCGGCAAGGTGCGCTCGCCCTACCCCTCGCTCCCGATCCTGAAAGAACTGCGTTCGGTCGGGTCGCGCATAACGTTCTCCGCCGACGCGCACGCCCCTGCGCAGCTCGGCGCGAACCTGGACGCGGCCCGCGAACTCGCCCGCGCGGCCGGATACACATCGGTCGCCGTCCTTTCACACGGGGACTGGAGAGAAGTCGGGATCGACGAGACCTGACCGTCGATGAAATCCTCGATGCAGTCCGTCGACCGGTCGAGCCCTACCTGTTTCGCCGCTCCTCGCCTTTCTGGCATTCGACGCAGAGAACCGCGTAGGGAATGGCCTGAAGACGCTCAGGCGGAATCTTCTTATTGCATTTCATGCAGAGGCCGTAGCGCCCCTGATTGATGCGGCCGAGAGCCGCGTCTATGGCCCGCAGGCGCTTGATATCCTGGGTGCCGAGCGCTTCTATCATTTTCCGGTCGATGTCGTCGGACGCGACATCGGCGAAATCCTTCGGATCCATCTCCTCGACGATGGCCCGGAAATCGGCGTTCGTGGCGACGAGAGTCTCCAGTATCTCGCGTTTCTGGGCGAGGAGCTGCTCCTTCAACTTCTCGATCATGTTCTTGTCCATCCGCCACCTCCAAAACAATCCTGTTCAGAAAACGCACCGTATCAGGGCCGGCACGATGAAGCATAATCCTTAAAAAGTCAAGCTCGAAAACGAGCGGCGGACGAGGAGGCGGAAACAGCCTCTCCGCCGCCGGAATCGTCTCGATTGACATTCCCCTCGATAGCACATACAATTTTACGCGCCCGCAGAGATTATGCAAGACGAGCGGGACTGCGGAGATCCGCATCAGCAGTGCGACTGTCCGGCCCGCAGCCTGACATTCCGCTGATTCGGCCGTCCGCTCATATCATCCTAGGAGGAAACGTGGCCAAAGAAGAAGCTATCGAGGTCGAAGGAGTGGTACGGGAATCACTCCCCAACACCATGTTCCGCGTGGAAATTCAAACAGGCCACGTCATCCTAGCCCACCTATCGGGCAAGATGCGAAAGCATTATATCCGCATCGTCCCCGGCGACAAGGTCAAGGTCGCCCTTTCCCCGTACGATCTCAACCGCGGACGTATAATCTACCGCGAAAAATAAACTTGTCACAACAAAGTCATCGAACGGGTCTGCGGACATAGACCCAGGTCGCGCCGCTTCCGCCCTGTGTTCTGTCGGCGGGTCCGAATCTGCCTGCGAGCGCGTTTTTTTCGAGAACCCGCCTGACTATGGATTTCAGCACGGGCGCAGAACGTGAGTGATTCCCCTTCCCGTGGATGATGAGCACTTTCTCAAAACCGTTTCGCGCGGATCGCCGCAAAAAGGCGGCGACGGCTTCTTCCGCCTCTGCCGCCGTCATACCGTGCAGATCGAGCTGCGCCTGCGGTCTCAGTTCGGCGAGGCGTCTCGTTTCCTCCTCGCGCCGGCGCTCCGGCTCCGGAATCTCGTCCCGGCTGCGGGACTCGACGACGGTGCGCCGCTCCATATCGCCGCCGCGTTCCTGCTTGATGCGTTCCCACTCATTCAGTATTTCGCCGAAATCCATACGACCCTCAATACGAAAAGATATACTCAGAAGAAACCCAGACCTCGACGCCGTCGGCGAACGAGAGGGCGGAAAACCCCGATGACGAAGATTTCAGCACAGCGGTCGAACCGAGAGGAATTTTGACACCGAACTCGGCTTCGCTCGACGGTATCGTCCTCGCCTCGGCAGTCCAGACGACCGCATACACAGTGCGGCGTTCGAGCGCCGCGGCGAGGCCGAGCGCGAGGGAAAACAGAGCCGCGGCCGCGAATCCCAAGGCCGGCGCGGGCACTCGGCCCCGCCGTCGCGCCGACCGCCGAATCCCGCGCGCGAAAAGCAGGAACATCATCAAAGAAAGCGCCGCGAAAAAAGCCGCAGCGGTTATAAAAAGTTTCGGCGGCGGAAGCGCGTCGAGCAGGACCTCGTCCGGACCTGGAACTCTGCCGAGTGACGCGACAATCGACGCGGCGGCGGCCCTCGCATCGCGGTGCCCCCGCTCGAAGAAGAAGGTGCGTCGCATGATCCCATACAGAGCGGCGAGCTCGGCGCCGGCCGAAGGGCTCATCTCGAGACGGAGGGTTTCGTAATCGACCCGGGAGTCGGGGGATCCGCCGACCGCCGCTTCGGACGCGGGCGGCGTTGTCTCATCCTCATTTCCGAGGACGTCGACCGACAGGGCGGGCGCTTCGCCGACCGGCTCTGAAGAACCCTCAGCTGGGAATAATCTAGCACGCGGGATCACGAGCCGACCTTCTTCGAGCGCCGTGACAGTCCACACAAGAGGGCCTGAACTTTCGAGTATCGCCCCGGCGGGTGGATCGAAGAGCGCCCGCAGGTCCCGCTCGACCTGACCGGCGGCCGTCGGGACGAGCCGCAGTTCAAAGCCCTCGTGCAGACGGACCTGCCGCGGGCAGCGCCACTCCCATATCGGCGCATGACCCTTCCCGGAACTTCCATCATCGACGATGCTGAGCGGAATCGGGCCGATCGTGAACCGAGTCCCCGCCGAGACGAGCGACAGGGTCTCGATATCGAGGGGGCCCGAAGGCTGCAGGATCAGGCCGAGAGCAAGCTCCACGCCGTGAACGCCTTCGACCGAGGTGAAGGGCCTCACCGACTGCGTCTCGAGAGCGAGTCCCGAACCGAGTCTGATCGATTCGACACTGAATGCCGCGGCCGAGACACCCTCGAAACGGACGCCGAGGACCGCCCGCTCTCCCCGCGTCGCTTTCGACGGCGACTGCTCTATCCGATAGGCCGGCGCATCTTCGGTGACGCGTTGTGCGAACGAAGGATAGGCGCACAGAACGAGGACGGAGAGCACAGAGACCGCAGCGCCGCGACGCAATCCTGTCATCAGTAATCCGGCCCCCCGGATGGCTTCCCGCTCTTGCCGGGCCGCCACTTTCCCGTCTCCATGCGCTCGAAGAGCCTGATCTCGGCTTCCCTCGGCCCGCCGACCGAGATCTGCGTCGGCGCAGCCCCAGGAGGCGCCGGCTCGGTTCTCTTTTTCCATGCGCGCCACGCAAGCTCGAGATTGAACCGCGCATCTCGTTCGAGTTTTGCATCGCCGCTCGAACACGAGAGCGCGCCGCGGAAAGCATGCCATGCTTCCTCGAAACGTCCCTGCTCGTACAGCGAAAGACCTTCGTTGTAAAAAGACGCCGCCGCAAGAACAGCCGACGCGTCGGCAAGATCGGCCCGGCGCGCTTCGGCGTAAAGAGCCGCGGCGGCCCGGTGCTCTCCGAGCCTCGCGTAGACATTGGCAAGGTCATACGCGACTGTGGCGGGGAACTCGTCAGCGTCGAGACCGAGATAGGCGGCCGCCGCTTTCTGGTACTCGCCGCGCTCGTACATCCGATCGGCCGAGGCTGCGGCCGCATAATTCGCGAGCCTCGAACAGCCTCCGAGAAGCAGCGAGGAGCCGGCGGCGAATACGACAAAAAAACGCGCGCGCACCGCCGCGCCGATCGTTCGGCGGGGCGCCCAAAGACGACCTGCTCTCACGGCAGTCTCCTCCGGACCGCAAGGGCCTCGGCCGCTATCGCGATCATGAGAAAAGCGAGCGCCGCAAGGGCGAAATCGCCGGAGCGCTCCGCCGTGCTGTATTCGATCTTCGCGCCGCCCCGCGCCGCCTCTTCAATCTCGCCGGCGATGGCGGCGGGGGTTCCCGGATCGCCGAAAGAGAGATACCTGCCCCCGGCGGCGCGGGCGATCGTCTCGAGGCGGGACCTGTCGAGCGCGCTGTACACGGGCCTGCCTGCTTCATCGAAAAGCGGAGCGCCGTCGGGCCCGGGGACGGGGACCGGTTCCGATCCGCCGACGCCGACGATGACGAGGCGGCAGCGCGCCCGCGCCAGAGCCGAGGCTGTGCGGAGAGCCGAGCCCGAAAGCTCGCCTCCATCGCTTAAAAGAACGAGAATCCGATCGCCCGCATGAGACTCGGTGAATGAAGCGATTCCCGCCTGGATACCGCGCTCGAGATCGGTGCCCGCGGTGGTGATGACATCGGGGCCTGCGTATTCGAGGGCCGATTCGAGCGCCGCGGCGTCCTCGGTCATCGGAGCGAGCAGAACGGCCTCGCCTTTCGCCGCGACGATCGAAAACGAAGAGCGCATATCCGCACGCCGCACGCCGCGCAGGAGCGATGCGACGAGCGCCTTCGCCGACTCAAGCCGCGACGAGCCTGATTCGACGGCATCCATACTTCTCGAGACATCGATGACAAAGGCTGTCTCGACCCCCGATCGCTCCACCACGACTCCCTTTCTTCCCCAGGAGGGAGAAGCGAGCGCGAAGCTCGTGCACAAAATGAACAAAAGACCCGCCGCCGCCGCGATCGTCGAAAAAAGCGCGTAGTATGAGCCCGCCTGCCCGCGGGCGCTCGGTCCGGAAAGTACTTCGAGCGAGTTTCTAAAACGCCGCGCACGAGTCGCGAAAAAGATGAGTTCGGGAAGGCAGAGGAGCGAAAGAGCGAGAAACCAGGGATGAGCGAGGCTCACGGCCGCCATCCCCCGCCTGCGAGAGAGGCGATGCGCGCCAGCGTCACGAGCGCGAGGGAGGCGGCGGCGAAAAACCCTACAAGGCCGCGTTCCACCCGTTCGCTCCGCGAGCGGGCGGGCGAAAGGCTCCGCTCCGACAACGAAGAAAAAGCCGCGGCCAGGGCGGAACGATCCGCGGCTGGGAAATACTCCCCCTTCCCCGCGGCGGCGAGCTCTTCCATCGAGGCCCTGTCAAAACCCGATCGATACAGGCCGCTTTTCGTCCCGCCGGTCCTGGGATCGGTATAAGTTACAGGTATATCGCCCGCGCTCCCGACCCCGACGACCGAGAACTCGACGCCGAAACGGCTGAGCGAGCGTGCCGCGGTCAGAGGATCGATTGAGCCCGCATTGCTCTCGCCGTCGGTGAGGAGGATGATTCTCTTCTCGACCGCACTCGATCGGGCGATATGCGCGAGCGCGGTCGCAAGCCCCGAGCCGATCGCCGTGTCTTCTCCATAGGCGCCGGGTTTCAGTTCGGCGAGGCGGGACGCGACGGAGCGGTAGTCCGACGTCGGCGGACATACGAGGGCGGCCTCGCCGCCGAAGGCGACAAGGCCGACCGTCTCGTTGCGCCGTGCAGACAAGAACTCCCCGATGATCGCCTTCGCAGCGTCGAGCCGCGTCGGCTCGAAATCCGAGGCGGCCATGCTCGGCGACACGTCGAGGACGAGCACGGCCTCGGCGCCTCGTTCGAGAAAGACGATCCGCTGCGACGCGAGAGAGGGGCCCGAGGCCGCAATCACCGCGGCGCTGTAGCCGAGCCAGAACGCGGCGCCGCGCAGGGCGCGGAGAATCGACGCAAGAACCGGAACCTGGGGGATCGGCCCTCCGGCGAGCGGAAAGGCGACGGCGCCGAATCTGCCTCCGGAGACGCGCCCGAGGAAAACGAGGACCGCAGGCAGGGCAAAGGCCGCGAAAGCCCAGGGACGGTCAAAGACGAGCACGGATCGCCTCCTCGCTCTCCGCCGCGATACGACGCACGCGCTCGGCCGCTTCGGCGAGACCGGCCGCCTCGACGCTTTCGCCGCCGAACCGCACCCTGTCCGACCAGGCGAGGAGACGGGCCGCCCCGTCCCTGATCGACGGCCTGAGGACATCGGCCTCTCCGAGGCTTTCGATCTCGCCCGAGGTCAGCGCGGCGATGCCGGGATGGACGCGGGAATCGAGATAGTTCCGCAGCGCCCCGGCCAAGGCGGCGGCGTAGGCCGCAGGATCCGCCGAGGACGCCTGCTGAATCAAGTACCCGATGGTTTTGTCGAGCCTCCTGTACGCCTGGGCCGCCCTCCATCCCCCAAGCACGGCCCGAACGGCGGGGACCAGGTACGCGGCCGCGCCGAAGAGGGCCGCGCCGAGAACGACAACAACAGCGAGAAGCCCGTAGAGCGCGCCCGCCGCGCCCGGCGGCGGCCTTTGAGGCCGGATGGGCCTGGGATCGATGTCCTCGGCTCCGAGTCGGGGCGCCGCTTTGTATGCGATGCCGGGCAGAAGGATGTCCCCAGCTCGAAAACTTTTGATAACCCCCTCGGAGGGGGTCCATGCGACAAAGCGCAGACGCATCCGCCACTCTCCGCCGCGCCGCTCTATCTCCAGGCCCAGTATCTCAGGATCGGCGCTTCCGTCGAGCACAGGAAGTCCCGCCCCGGGCCGGAGAGTGATTTCGGTCAAGCGCTCGTCAGGACCGGGCTTGATCGAAGCTGCGGCGACGACGCTGTCGCCGGGGCCGTACAGGGATGGGGTATACGCGACATCCCCCTCGATCGTCGCAGCGGCGAGCGGGGAGGAGCCGAAAAGCAGCGCGAAGGCGGCCGCGGCGGGGGATGGCGGCCTCATCGCCGACTCCTGCGCTCGAAAAAACGGATGAGCGCGCGGACCGGATCGTCCGTCGTATCGATCTCGAGAAGAGGAAGGCCCGAAGAAGCGCATGTCTCACGACAGAACGAGCGCCGCTCGACTCCGCACTGCTTCCAACGCCTGCGGAAGGAGGAACTGGCGAGCGGCAGCCAGGAGATGCCGCCGGTCTCAGGATCGAAGACACGAAAGCTCCCCGCCGTCGGAAGTTCGAGATCGGTCGCGTCGCTTATCCGAAGCGCGACGACATCATGGGCGCTGCGCAGTTTTCCGAGCGGCCCGGACCACTGTGCGTCGCGGAAATCGGAGATGACCAACACGAGACTCCGGCGCTTGAGCAGGCTCGAACTCACGTCGAGCGCGTCGGCGAGCGGCGAAGGAGAAAACGATGAAGAGCGATCCTCAGAACGCGAAAGCTCCAAAGCGGCGGCGCCCACCGCGAGGGCGTGCGTCTTGCCGCGCCGCGGGGCGAGAAAGCGCTGAGCCGATTCCGAAAACGAAAGACAACCGACGGGCATGTCCCTGAGCCCGGCCGCATAGGCGGCGAGCGAAGAACTCAGTACGGCCATGTCGAGTTTTGAAAGATCGCCCGACCCCTGCTCCATCGAGCGCGAGACGTCGATGACCAAAAAAAGCGCGAGCGATCGGTCCTCGCGGTAGGTGCGGATGTAGGGTCTGCCCGAGCGCGCGGCCGCGTTCCAATCGATGAGCCTGGAATCATCCTCGAGGCTGTACTCGCGCAGGGAATCGAACTCGATGCCGCGGCCTCTGAAGACTGAACGGAAACCGCCCCGTGCGAAGGCGCGGGCCAGAGCGGGCGATGCGAAGGTCAGCCGCCGCGCCCGCGCGCGCAGTTCGTCCCGGTCCACGGCGTCTACGGAAGGGGAAGCGCCGAAAGAACGCGGCTTATGACCGCATCCGCATCGACCGATTCGGCCTCTGCCTCGTACGAGAGGACGAGCCGATGTCTGAGCACGGCGGGCGCGGCGGCCTTGACGTCCTCGGGCAGAACATAGGAGCGGCCCTCGAACAGAGCCGCTATGCGGGCGCAGCGGAACAGCTGAATCGAGGCGCGGGGCGAGGCCCCGTACTCGACCCAGCGCGCGATATCGCGCGACAGATCGAGCGGTCTGGACTTTCCCGCGGGAGTCTCGCCCCTCCCGCCCTCCGCTCCGGGCCGCGTAGCACGCACAATGCGGACCGCATAGGCGGCGATCTCGTCGTCCACCGATACCGATTCGGCCGCCGCGCGGAGCGCCGCGATTTGGGTCGGGCCCAGCACACGGTCAACCGGCGCCGGGACGCCGCAGGCGACCCGCCGGACGATCTCAGCCTCCTCCTCCGGACCCGGATAGGTCGCCGCGATTTTTATAAGGAAGCGGTCGAGCTGGGCCTCGGGCAGGGGGTAGGTCCCCTCGTGCTCGATCGGATTCTGCGTCGCCAGGACGAAAAAGGGCTCAGGCAGAGGAATACTGGTTTCGCCTATCGTGACCTGCCGCTCCTCCATGGCTTCGAGGAGGGCCGACTGGACCTTGGCGGGCGCGCGGTTGACCTCGTCGGCGAGGAGAATGTTGGTGAAAACCGGACCGCGCCTGGGAATAAAGCGTCCCGTGGACTGCTCGTACACGAGGGAGCCCGTCAGGTCGGCGGGCAGAAGGTCGGGCGTGAACTGTATTCTGCCGAATCCGAGTCCCGCGATCTCAGCGAAGGTCTTAACCGCCAATGTCTTGGCGAGCCCGGGCACGCCCTCCAGGAGGACGTGCCCGCCCGCGATGAGGCCGGTCAGTATGCCGCGGACAATTTCGTCCTTGCCGACGATCCGTTTGCCCATCTCGGCCCGGGCGCGCCGCAGGATGTCGCAGGCATCGCGCAGGGCCGCAGGCGCGGGAGGGGCCGTCATACGGCCTTCATCCATCCGCGTGTATCGGGAATCACCCCGTACTGAATACTCTTGAGTTCCCGCCCCAGTGCGACGGTCAGCTCGCCGGGCCTGTCGCCGAACTTCGCGGTCCTGCCCTTGTGCGTTATCGACTCGACAAAGGTGGCGCCGGCGGCGGTTCCGGTGAAAAACACTTCCTTGGCTTCGGAAAGGACTTCCTCGATGGATATCCTGCGCTCGGACACCTTTATCCCCGCCGCCCGCGCAAGCTCGATGACGCTCTTGCGGGTGATTCCGGGCAGAATTGTGTCGCCGAGTTCGGGCGTGACCAATTCGCCCGACTTAAGGTAGAAGAAGGCGTTGCAGGACGAGCCCTCCTCGACATATTTCCGTTCCACCGCGTCGAGGAAGAGCACCTCCATGTACCCCGCCTCCTCGGCTTCTTTCTTGGCGAGGGCGGAGATCACATAGTTCGAGTCGCACTTGATCCAGCCCGTGCCCTTGGGCGTCGCGCGGATCCGCTCGGTGGTGACCGCCGAGGAAGTGCCGGGCTTGAAATATGAACCGACCGGGGTCGCCACGACGAAGACGCTCGGTTTTTTGGGGATGCCCACGCCGATGCCGCCCTCGGCGTACGAAAAGGGCCTGAGGTATACGCCCTGGGCTCCGGCGAAATGATCGGCCTCCCAGGCAGGATCGTATGAAGGCTTAAAGCCGAGGGCCGCGTTGCGCGCGGCGACCTCGACGCAGGCGCGGACGAAGAGTTCCTCGGGAAAGGAGGGCATACCCAAACCCCGCATCGACCGCGCGAAGCGGGCGGCGTTCTCGTCGACGCGGAAGATCGCCAAACCCGAACCCGAGCGGGGATTCTTCTGCGGAAAGGCTTTGAGCCCCTCGAAACAGCCCATGCCGTACTGGGTCGTGTAATTGACAAGCGGTACATCCGAAAAACAGTTGCGCCGGTCATTGAGCGCCTCGCGCTCGGACTCGGAGAGGGCCGCCTCCTCGGCCGGCGTCTTATGCGGTTGTTCGATAAATTCCTCGCGCCAGGAGGCGCCGTCGAACCGGGCTCGATACACAATGGGATATAATGCGAGCGAAAAAGCCATGAAACTCCTCCGCCCGCTACTCTACCGCCATGTATAATTATGCACAAGAAGTTTCTCGAGGCATTGCCGGCTTTCACCGCAGGATTCCCTCAGACCGAGGGGCCTACCCGGCGCGGCGCTTCATCGACCGAGAATGCAGGGCGACGCGCCTTGATCATCGCGGCCGAGGACTATGTGCTTCAAGCAAGCCAAAATCGCCGTAAACCTCGTTTTGCTTCTCCCTGCAGAGCTGCTCGTTCATAGCCAGCATCCACTGCTCATTATCCCTGAGCGATCGATCAGGATCGGGGTATATCGGCGGCATCACGTGGACGGTCGTTTTTTGCAGAGGAAAACCGTTCTCATCCATTTTGTTCGTATCCTCCGCTGTTATGAAGCACGGGAGGATGGGAACTCCGCAGGCGGCCGCGAAATGGAAGGCCCCGCGCATAAAGGGCCGGGTTTTCCTGTAGTTCCACCACATAGACTGCTCCGGGAACACTAATATGTATTCGCCGCGCCGCAGTAATTCATCGACAGCCCGCATCAGACTTCTCATCGTTCCGAAATTCGAGCTGAGCGGCAGCGTGTCCCAGTGACGGAGCAGAAAGCCGGCCATCCCCGGGATGGAGAAGTTGACCTCTGCGACGATTTTAAAGAGACGACGTCGGGCCGAAGCCTTCTCCATCGCAGCCCGGACGAAGACACTGTCGAGCTTGCTCCGGTGATTGCAGGTCACGACGGCCCCGCCTTCTATCCCCACGGCGTTTTCCAATCCCGTGAACTCGACACCGTAGCGATGCAGAATAAAAGGCTGCGCAGCCCGCACGACCGCGGAGGCGACGAGCGTCAACAGCCTGCTCCCCGGTTTTGCGCACAGATAGTCCACGTCCTCCGGCCTCAGAGTCCTTGCCGGAGGATCATCCTCGACGTCCTTATTGAACAATCCTTTCCGCTCGAAATCCTCTATTCTGGCGAGCAGGGCCTGCTTCGCCTTGTATCCCGCCGCTCTTCGCTTTCTCAGCATAGATCGCCCCCCCTCGGCGCTCAGACGCTCATCGCCGCATACTCCCCGAGTATGTCGTCGAACTCGAAGCACTTGAGCAGACCGTGCATCTTCTCGACCTCCCAAGGCTTGACACTCTGGATCCTCAACATCGGCCAAAGGCGAAACGTCACGGAAAAGTGGCGGACCAGCGTATCCTCCTCAATGGCATGCTGCTCGTTGAATTTTCTCGGCAGCAGCATCTTCGCCTCGGCGCAACGGTTCAACGCCGTCTGGTCCGGAAGGAATACTTTCTTTTCGCGGCACATGCGCACGGCCTTTCGGAAAAGACCGGTGATGCGGATGCGGCGCATATTCAGCAACAGGACGCCGGAATTCACGTAGCTCCGGCCGAAGAACCATTTGCCGTAGTAGTCGGGGACGCCGGCGAACTCGTAGTCGCCCAGGTCGATGTTGTACAGCTCGGAAATATCGCCGTTCAGCACGGTATCGGTATCCAGATACAGAAGCTTGTCCGGCAGGCCGGGGATTCGGTCGGCGAACAGGCGGAGAAAACAATACGGAGTGAAGCGCGTTCCCTCGTTGGGCGATCCCAGCAGCGCCTTGCGATACTCGCCTGTCAGATCGTGCGTGACGACACGGCCGGCCGGATTCGCCTCTCGGTAGACCGCCTCCAGCCGCGCCGCCTGGTCCTGCGTTATCGGCTGAAAGGAAGGATCGAGGTCACGAAGATCCATGGTCAGCACATGCAGTGTGACCGAATCGCGCGTGTGCTTGCGGATGGACAAGGCCGTTATGAGCATTCCTTTGAAAACGCCGGAATTGCCGCTGCATAGGAGCTGTATCATGTGAGCGCCGCCTCCTTCCGCTTGTATTCGACTTTCACGTAGGTATTGTTTTTCGATCGCTCGCACATTCTGCGGTATATCCGATCCCGCAGGTCCTCCCGGCTCTCCCGCGGTGAAAGACTTCGATCGGGATAGAAAGGTCCATCCACATAGATCGTGATCCGCGGTCGGTCGGAGAACCGCCTGTCTTGGTAGGTCACCGTGAAACAGAAAGCTGGAACGTCCCACATAACAGGATAGCGGAATGAAGTCGCAGGAAATGGACGAATGAAGGTGCAGAAAGGCCAAATATGCGCCTCGGGGAATATGACAATCGGCTCCCCCCGCTTCACCCTCGTCTCGAGGGCGTTCATAAAATTGCTCAAGCCACTAGGGCGAGTCGGGAGCGGCATCACACCGACCATGACTAAAGCGTTCTCCAGGCCGGGCAGGGCGACATTATCGGCCGTCGCGATCTCGTAGGGCTTCCTCGGAAAAACAATGCAGGTGGGGAAAAAGCCGTCGCCCGGGGCATGGGTATGGTTTCCATAGAGAAAGTAAGATCTGCGGCGGAACGGTTTGATTACGTTCCTGTTCACGATTCTAAGGTGATAGCGCAGCTTGCAGCCGACCAAAACAAGCGGCGCGGCGATGAAATGGAAAAGGAAAAAAGCACAGGCGTTCCACAGAGGATTTTTGTGAATGTAGGGATAGTCGTCGCCGATTTCTTTATGCGGACGGGTGATGCCGGAAAACTCCTGATTCACCAAGTCCGTGTAGTAGCGAACCTCCGGTTCGCGCCCCGCCTTCGTTGAACGCATGCGGACGCTCCTCGCCGTTGAGAATCCTTGATTCAGGGTTAACGCTGAAAGCTAAATCGCAGCTAAACTACGTCGCCTTTTTTCGATGCACAGCGCGCGGCAGCACAACGGTGAAGCTGGTCTGCAAAGGAGAGCTCTCGACACGCAGTGATCCGCCGTGGAGCCGCACAACTTTTTTTACGATCGCCAGGCCGATGCCGTTCCCCTCATTCCTGTGAGGAGTATCGGCCTGGTAAAATTCATCAAAAATACGTGCCAAAGCTTCCTTCGGGATCTCCTGCCCGCTGTCCGCGACCGCGACCTCCACCTCCGACCCGCGCTGCTCGATGGAGACACGTATCGTTCCACCAGGATCGGCGAATTTCACCGCGTTATCCAGGAGGTTGATCCACACCTGCTGCAGGAGTTCCTAACTGCCCACGATTTCCACTTCCGAGAATTCGGCATCCACCGTCAGCTTCTTCGCCTCCCATTTCTTGACGAAAAGCAATATACAGCTCCGCAGCTGCTCGGAGAGGTTGTACTCCTCCTCGTCGTTCAGCGTCATCTGATTATTGACCCTGGTCAGTGTCAGTACCTTCGTCGCGAGATCGGCCAGACGATTTGATTCGGCGGCGATGATGTCCAGGTACTCGCGTTCTTTCTCCGGCGGAACCCCGCCCTTCTGCAAAAGCTTGGCAAAACCGTTTATCGCGACGATCGGCGACTTGAACTCGTGTGAAAAATTGTTGATGAAGTCCGAGCGGAACATTTTCGTGTTCTGCAATTCCTCGGCCAGCTTGTTGAAGCTGCGTGAATATTCTTTCTTTATTGGGGGGAACATACCGATGTCGATGCGCGTCTCGAACTTGCCCTCGACCAGGTCATAGAGACTGTAGATTCCTATCATGACCGGTTTTACGATGAAACGAATTATCGCGATGGTGTATATGATCCCGATGGCGAGGTAGACCGCCAGGGCGGCCACAAGACCGATCGCGCTTCCGCCTGGTTGCAGCACGAACACACCGACGTGGATCAAGATTTTCACCGTCAGGAGCACGAGCACAAGAACGAGAAACAGTATCGAGAACACGATGCCCACAATCAATAAGTAAATGGACCACATGCTTCTTTTTTGTCCGTGAGTGCAGGTATTCTTCATCACTTCCGCACCGCCTTATATCCAAGCCCGCGCACGTTGACAATCTCGAACTCGGGACAATTATCGAAACGCTTGCGTAGACGGTTTACGTGGACTGTGATCGTCTCCCAGCCTGAGTCGCTGTCCGCGCCCCAAATTTCATCCATCAATTGGATCCGCGTGAATATCCGATCAGGGTAGGAAAGAAGTTTATAAAGCAGAAGAAACTCCTTTTGAGGCAGAGTCTGCTTTTCGCCCTTCCACGAGACGCTCATCTCGTCGTAATCGAGGACGACATCGCCTACGACTATCCGACGCTCGCTGGCGATCTTCGCCCGGCGCAGAAGTGCACGGATATGCAGTATCAGCTCCTCCGTGTCTATCGGCTTGGTCATATAGTCGTCGATGCCGACCAGATACCCCTTTTTCCGGCTCTCGGGCAACTTTTTGGCGCTGACCATCAGGATGGGCAGGAATTCGTAGGACCGCCTGAGCTCCTCGGCGAGCTCGTAACCGTCCATATTCGGCATCATGATGTCCACAATGACGAGATCGATCCGTTCCCTTTCCATGAGATCGAGCGCGCTGCGCCCGTCGGAGGCCAGAGATACGGTATATTTCTCTGACTCGAGCACGGCTTTCATGAGGCTTCGGGTGTTTCGTTCGTCGTCGACGACAAGTATATGTATCATCTGCGTACCTGTTCCGGACGCGGCGCCTCGACAAGCGATCCACCGATCGGCGCCCGCGATCTATGACTCCTCTCGTTTATTATGAGCATCTGCAGTCGATTCTCAACGTTTGCGAAACTCGTATCGGGGTCGAGGTCAAGCGGAAGTATCTGAATCGCGGGGAACATGTCCTTGATGCGCCTGCTTATCCCGCGGCCGCAGACATGATTCGGCAGGCAGCCGAAGGGCTGGAGCACGATGAAGGAGGTGACTCCCCTGGCGGCGTGATGAACGATTTCGGCCGCGATCAACCAGCCCTCGCCGCAGCTTAGGGTCTCGGGAATGACGCCCCGGACTTCCTCGTAAAGATCCCGCGGCCGCGCCGCTGGATGGAACAGGGGGTGCTTACGCGCGATCTTCTCCAGGCTTTCCTGTGCGAGATCGAAGAGCCTGTCGGCCAGGTAATTCGCTTTTGACAGCTTAGCCTTGAAATCCCTGATTTCGCCTATCGCGGCGAGAAAGTCCTTCCGAAGCTGATCGGTGACTCTCGGAAAGACCGCCTCCATACCATTGGCGACGAGGTAATCCTCGACATGGAAATTCGTGCCGGGATGAAAGGTGACCAGGATCTCGCCCGTGACGAACACGCGGGGCTTTTGAACGCTGCGTTCGTAAGGAATTCCGCAGAAGGCGTCGATCGAGGCGCGAAAGGCCGCGACGGCCCCGGGCAGGCCGCCGCGCAGAGCGGCGGCGATGCGCTCGATGCATTCCCCGAACAGCCTGTTCGCCTCGCCGCTTGCAATTTCATACGGCCGTATCGCCCTGCGCAGATCGTCCAGGATATCCATCATCATACAGCCCCAAATTGCATCTATCAGGGTAGAGAGGCCGAATATCGAGAGACCAGGATGCAGATTTTTCGTATTGTTGAAATCGGTCGTGAGGATCGCGACATCTTCGAAGCCGGCGCTGTCGAGCGCCTTGCGAAGCAATCCCGAATACTGCGACATTCGGCAGTCGCACTGGAACTTGACCATGGCGACGGCGGCCTCGCCGCGCCCGTAGCCGCCGCTCTTGAGCTCCGACAGAGCCTCACCGATCACCATCTGGCAGGGGAAACAGATATCATTGTGGGTGTACTTCTTGCCCAATCGGACCTGATCGATGTTCCCGATAGGAAGGGTCTTAGCCTTGAAGCCGCCCTTTTCTAGTACGGCGCTCAGAATCTTGGAGACCGGGACCGAGATGTTCGGGATGATCACGGTCCTCGATTTCCTTTCATGCTTGAAAAACTTCGTCGTGTACGGATCCGGCAGACTGCGCCGCCATCCCGACCACGCCTTCCTGCCGCGGCGGACCCTGACCGTCTCGATGAAGGACTGGACGCGGATACCCAGCGAGCCCGAGGCCTCGCTCTCATCGACCTTGAGGATCAACGGTGATTTTCCGCTCATTTCAGCCAGTATGCGACTTATCTCGTCGGAGAGCACCGCATCATGACCGCAGCCGAAACTGACTATCTGGACATACTCAAGCTCGGGGGCCGACGCCGCGATGACCGCGGCTGCCAGCATCCTCGTATGGAAGACGTTGGTCACCTCGGCCCGCGTGTTCCGCAAATTGACTTCATTCAGGCCGAGGAGACTGTCTACGGTGAGCACGGGAATGCCCGCCTTCGTGAAAAGCGAATTGATTCCGTGATGGACCAGCCGGTCGTTATGATAAGGTCTCCCCGCGAGCACGACGGCGAAATCCCCGCGGGCGCGGACATCGTCGATGATCCGCAGTCCCTCGTTCAGGAGCCGGGCACGGAACGCCTTGATCGCGGCCTCGGCCTGGGCGAAGGCCCGGTCGGCCTCAGCCCGGCTGACTCCCAGCTCCCGGATCGCGTACGCACAGACCTGGCGTCTCCGGTCGCGCTCAGTGAACCAATGGAATACCGGCGTGTCGAAGGGGATGCCGAATCGATTATGCGGGGATTCGAAATTGCGGACAACCATCGGATACCCCATGATGACCGGGCAGACGTAAGGGCTCAGCTTGTCCAAGCCCTCCGGGGGCATGTGCATGACGAAGGGCATGAATATCCTATCCACGCCTTTCTTGGCGAGGTCCAGAATGTGTCCGTGCACCAACTTGGCCGGGAAGCAGATCGTATCGGAGGCGACGAACTTGAGGCCGCTTTCGTAGAGTCCCTGCGAACTCGGATCCGATACTCTCGTTTCATAGCCGAGGGACCGGAAAAACGTCGTCCAGAAAGGCATGCTGTCCCAGAATTCCAGGACGCGCGGCAAACCGATCGTCTGGCTCTTTCCCGCGGCGGCCGGCGTACAGGGATAGTTCTCGAAGAGCAGTTCCTCCCTCCGCCGGACCATGTCGGGGATCGGGCGACTTACGCGTCTATCCGCACCATGTTTCCGGGTAGGCCGGTCTTGCACAGCATCGACGACCGCCCCGCGCTCACAGCGGTTCCCGGTCACCCATCGCGCGCCCGTGTTGAAAGTCATAACGATACGGCTGCAGTGGTTGGCGCAGTGCGGACAGCGCAGACCTTCTTCCTTAGTGAAACTCAAGCCCGCGACTGCGTCCAAGCCTATAAACGAGGAGGAGAATCCGACTTCTCCTCGAGTCTCCATATAGCGTTTTGTTGCGATGGCCGCGCCCAGGGCCCCCATCTCACCGGGATAGGGCGCCCGGACGACTTCAACCCCGAGATACTCCTCCAACGCACGGAGCACGGCGAGGTTGTTGAAGGTACCGCCCTGGACGACGATCCTGCTCCCGAGTTCCGAAGGGTTCGAAATTCTCACAACCTTTGTGAACACATTCTCGACGATCGAGCGGCAGAGTCCGGCCATGAGATCATCCGCAGCCCTGCCGTTCTTCTGCTCATTGATGATCGTGCTGTTCATGAAGACAGTACAACGGCTGCCCAGAAGGGCCGGACTGCGGGAGCGGAAGGCGGCCTCTGCGATTCGGTGGACGGGGATGCCGAGGGCGGCCGCGAAATTCTCAAGGAACGATCCACAACCTGAGGAACAAGCCTCGTTCAGCGTGATGTCGGTCACTACCCCGTCCCTAAGCCAGATGGCTTTCATATCCTGGCCGCCGAGGTCCAGGATGAAACTGACGTCAGGGAAGAACTTCCTACATCCCTCGGCGTGCGCGACAGTCTCGACCATGTGGTAATCGGCGCCGAAAGCGCAGGCGAACAGACGCTCTCCGTAGCCGGTGGTTCCCAGACCGAGTATCTCGAGCCTGACACCTCTTTCCCTGTAGTTTTCAACGATCGAGATGAAACCGTCGCGGACGACGCGCAAGGGATCGCCGCGATTGCCCGAGTAAAACAGGTCGAGCACGTTCTCGCGTTCGTCGATCAAGGCTATCTTCGACGTGGTGCTTCCCGAATCTATGCCGACATAAACACGCAAGATTTTTCCGGGATGGGTGTTTTGGACATAAGAATGAGGGAGTTCGTGCCTAAGCACGAATGCATCACGTTCTTCATTGGAAGAGAAGAATGGAGCGATCGACCGGGCGGCGGGGGCCGGTCCCGAGGAGCAACCCCGGTTAAGCATATCGAGCGCCTCGGGGAGGGAGCGGCTTTCGCACTCCTCGTCCTCGATCGGGAACAGCTCGTCGACCGCGATCGCGGCGCCGCAGGCGACGAGCGTTTCCGGGTGCTCAGGGTAGACTATGTCTTCCTCCTTCAATCCGAGACGTTGGGCGAATACGCGGATCAGGGTGGGATTGAATGTCAGCGGGCCCCCTTCAAAGATGATGGGAGGCGTGAGCTCCAGACCCTGCGAAAGACCTCCGATGGTCTGCTTCGCCAGGGCGTGAAAGGTAGACAGAGCTATATCTTCCCGAGCGGCTCCCTGTATGAGCAGCGGCTGGATGTCCGTCTTGGCGAAGACGCCGCAACGGCCTGAGATATCATGAACGATCCGCCCCCTGGACGCGAAGTCTTCGAACTCCTCGGGATGGATACCGAGCAGGGAGGCGACCTCGTCGATAACGGCGCCCGTGCCGCCGGCGCAGCTTCCGTTCATCCGCATGTCGGACGCGATAAGGCGCGAGGAGGCTTCGTCGTAATAGAAGAATACGATCTTCGCATCCTGCCCGCCCAGTTCGACAGCGGTGCGCGTCTGCGGATACAGCGAACGGACAGCCGCCGCGTTGGACACAACCTCCTGCACGTACCGCGCCCCCAGCGCGCCGGCGATGGGACGGCCGCCCGAGCCGCAAACCGCGATCCGAAAGCGCGTCGTCCCGAAGGATTCGGCCGCCTCCTCCATCATGTCCCGGCAGGTCCGCGCCTGATCCGCGTTGTGACGCCGATAACTGGAATAGAGGATTCTACGGGTTTCGATATCGTATACCGCGAGCTTGACCGTCGTTGAGCCGACGTCGATGCCGAGCCTGGGGTTCACAGGCGTGATTCTCCACGTTCGTTGAACACCTTGCGGAATGTGACTTCGTCATCTGCTATGCTTCCGGCCCTGGAAATCAAAAGCTTCAGGCGCTCATCGTCGGCGATCCTATCCTCATCGTTGAACCCCGCCTTGATATCCTGTATCTCAGGCAGATAGCCGGACGATCCGGCGTACCGCCAGAAGAAATGCTCATATTGAACCCCGTCGTACCGCCATGGTTTCGCGAATAAATTATAATGAACAAGGTCAGGATGCGGCATCGGCACGCAGTAATTCGACGGCATGGCATCCCAGGTAGCCGGGAGGTAGACCACCTTTCCGAAGCACATAGCATTCAGGTAGTCCTGGTCCGGCGCCACGCAGTTGAAGTGGTATGTATTCAAGAGCTCCAGAAACCGTCGATCGAGATCGACTTCTCTCAGCTTTTTGAGATTCATGAGCAGCACGCCCGAATTGAAGTACTGATGGCACTCGACGCCGACCCTCTCCCTGACGTGCCTCGTGAATTCCGGAATATGAGTGACGACCGGATCAACAGCGGCGCCCAGCAAACTTTCGCCCAGGGATACGGTGAATAACTCCGAAATGTCTCCCGGAACGACGATATCGCTGTCCAGATATATTCCCTTATCGTATTCAGGGAACATCGCGGGGATGAATATCCGGAAGAAGATTGTCAATGTGAAGAAGTCCGCCCGAAGCCGTGTGCCCATGCTATCTGCTATCCCAAACAATCGATTCTCCATAGGAACAAAATCGATTTCGAAGTTGTCGGCGGCGATGGATCCGAGCTTTCTTATGTTCCTTTCACCGAGGTCTTGATGCACTACGATCACTTTGTATCGATGCGCCTTCGATGCATTTTGGACAATGGAATTGAGGGCGACGCCGAGGAAGGGGGCGAAGGCGTCGTCGATGGTGAAGAAAATAGGGATAGGGCTTGCAGATGGTTCCATATAAAGCTCCTTCGCGATCAAGTGACGATAGACCGTCGGCAGGACACGCATCATCGCCGTTTCGGTCCTCGCAAAGAGCACTATACGGATTCAGCCTAAACCCAAGCTAAACGGAATATCAAATCGCTCTTGAGGGATGAAGCCGAAGGCAATAGTGAATACAACTGCAACGCACCCGAATCGTTCAAACCAGGTCCCGGCAGGCGCCTTCACATTGAAGCGGATACCCCCTTCAATGCATCGAATCGGCATGCCTCTCGGGGCCTTGAGCATACTCAAGGTATAATCCGTCGATCAAATCATTGATTTTCTTAACGCTCGATAATATGTTATTGTGTAATATTTCGATATCTTGCTCGTTTTTCGTCTCTTTCAATAGATCCAATGAGCTGAGGATGACTTGTATTGGGTTCTTTGTATGATGGAACAATTGATCAATGAAAAGCTGCTTCGCCCGCTCGATTTCATCATCCCCTACGATGTTATTGATGCTTATTTGATTACTTCGGTTCTGAAATTTGCCAAGCTCTTCGAGCAATCTGGTCAGTCGGATGACTCCACTGAAATCACCGGAAAAAGCGAATACCGGAAGGACGCTCCGTCTTCTGTCATACATGATACTCAAAGCGGAGCCTATTTCTTCATCTTCACTGATCTTCTCGACGTCAGAAAGACAATCAATCACGAGATTGTGCTGTTTCTTCAGCACATCGTTTACCGTCAAAATCCCTTTGAATGAACCATCCTCATCAAATACGACCAGATATCCATAGTGGAGCAGTTCATCCTCTATCCGCACTATGCTTTCATACAGTCGAGTGCTTGCGAATTTCGTCTCTATAAGGTACTTAATCTTCATTGAGCTCGCCCTGTATGTTCTTTTGAAATATCTGAACATCGAAATTTACTTTTACGGCCTCTCCCCGCGTTATATATGGAAAGACATATTCCTCCAATATCTCGATTATTTTCTCTTTAGGGAGTTTTTTCAGGATACTTTTATTTACTATCACCGCCTCGACATTTTCATTGGCCTCATCATCTATTTCGATCAAATCGAACACATCGGGCGAAATCAATTCGAACGAATGCAGAACACCGTATTTCCCCTGCGGGCTTTTCTTTCCTAAAACCAGTATATCCGTGACAGGAGGAAGCTTTATCGCTTCGAAATCAAGATTAACACTATATGATGTTTTTGCTGTATTGTTCATAATCAACTCCATTAATCGATAATTAGCATAGAGCTCTGAAAAACGCAATCGCAATCGATCAACCTCTCGGGATTCGGGGAACGGAACTTGCAACAAATTGAAGGGATGTGTCTATCTTCATATAGACAACAACGGACGAGGAGGACGAATACTGTTTCGCCGACGATGGATCATCGCCGTTCGCGCACGAAGCGGTCGATGAGATATCGCGCAACGCTTCCCGGGGGCGGAATGTCGGGTAGATCGTCGGGGCCGCACCAGCGAAGCTCCTCGATCTCGACTCCGTCGGGCCTCGCCTCACCAGACTTCCATTCGGCGGTGAAGGCGATCATGAGCGAGTCGGGGAAGGGCCAGCTCTGAGATTTCACGTAGCGAAGATCCTGTATTTCGATTCCCGCCTCCTCCCGGACCTCCCTGACCGCGGCCTCCTCGAGGCTCTCGCCGGCCTCGGCGTAGCCCGCGATGAGGCCGAAACGGCCCGCCGGAAAGCGCGCGTTATGCGCAAGCAATATCCTGCCCTCCTTCTGCACGAGCACGATGACGGCCGGCGAGATGCGGGGGAAGAAAATCCTGCCGCAGGATGTGCACTTCCGGCACAGGCTGTCCTCGGAGCGCTCGGCTCCGTCGTCACCATCGACGTCGGCGAGCTCGCCGCCGCAGGCGCCGCAGTACAGCGCGACCTCGAGCCACCTGAGGAGAGCGGCTCCGCGCAAGGCTCCGGCAATCGACACGGCGTCGTACTGCGACAGGGCCTGCCGAAGGCCCATGCGTTTGACGCCGACAAGCGCGGTCGCGGCGTCCTCGTCGAGTAGAAGTGCCGCGAATCTCCTGCCTTCGGCCGCGCCGAGACCGTCGTACTCGCGGCGGGCAAGGGCGCGCCGGCTCAGTTCGACCGGGATGAGGCCTTCAAAAGCGGCTCTGTCCCCGCAGGCGGGCACGATAATGTCCTGGCCGCAGAATAGGAAATACTCAAAGTTCCGATCCATAGAACTCCCTATCTCGCGGCAATGTCGTATATCTCGAGCCTGGCGTCGAGAAAGTCCGAGAACACGATGCGACGGCCGTCGGGCGAAACGGCGAGGCCCGTCGGTTGGTCGCCGCCCCACTGCCGGGCGACGACGCTCAAGCTCTCGGTATCCACGGCTATGAGTTCGCCCGCGTCGGGGCCCTCTTTCTCGTAGCCATCCGGACCGTTGCTCCCCCTGGTACAGGCGTAGATCGTTCCGCCGTCGGGGCTCAGGGCGCAGGTGTTCGGATTCGGTCCGAGATGCACTTCAGCGATGCGGTCCCCGGTGGATGTATCAAAAACGAACAGCGAGTCGCGCGCCATGTCGGTGGCGTACAGCCTGTTCCGCTTTTCGTCGAGGACGAGATGCCGCTTGGCGCCTCCATCGGCGGCGTAGAAGGTTTCGAGCCGTCGATCCGCCAGAGAGAGCCGCAGGATCGACCCGCCGGAAAAACGAGCGATATAAAGATACCGGCCGTCCGCGGTCGCGGCGAGGCCGCGCGGGGTTCCGCCGACCTTGACGCGCCCCGAAACCGCGTGCGTCGCCGCGTCTATGATGCTCACGTCCTCGCTGACCCAATTCGAGACAAAGGCAAGTCTTTCGTCGGCCGAAGCCGCGATGACCTTGGGGTAGGAGCCGCCCGAGGGGAAACTCGCCTTATACGCGAAGCTGTCCAGGTCGAAGACATGGATGGTCGAGCTGTGCATCTGCGAGACCCATAACTCTCGGAGCGAGGGGAGGACCGCGCTCTCGACAAAGCCCTCGGATTTCGCATACGCGGCGGGCGGTTCAAGACGGCCGATCATTTTGAGACTGGATGCATCGACGATATCGGCGCCGCGCCCGGATAAAAGCGGAGCGATGATAAAGCGGCCGTCGGGCGTAAAAGCAACGCTCTTCGGCCTCAAGCCGGTCGAAACCATGCCCGCGAGACGGAGCGGTGACGGCGAACGCTCGAGTTTTTCCTGGACCTGGGCGCCCTTCGATCCGACGACGACGCGCAGGACGCGGGTGTCGTAACCGGCGGCTGAAAGAACAAGCATGTGAGCACCTGGTGCAAGTTCAGCGATCCTCGCGCCGTTCCCGCCGGCCGAAAGCCGAATCGCGGAACCGTTCTCGACGAGGGTCGCGTCAGGCGGCGCCAGCTTGAAGCGGACAGGAACCGCAGCTGTTCCGCGCGGCGGCGGCGCAGTTTCGGCGGGAACAGCCGGCGGCGGAAGAGGCGCTCCTGTGGCTTCCATTGCTCCGGCGGCTTCAGATTCTCGGACCCCCTCGATTTCCTGCCCCGTCGGACCCGATCGGGAACATGAGAAAGGTAAAATAAGGAATGCACAAAAGAAAAAAACAATTGCGCCGACACTCATGAAGCCCGCCGCGGCAGGCGCACCGGCGCGGCGGTTTATCATTTCACCAGGCCCGCGTCGGCGAGCAGTTCTTGCACCTTCTCCCGCTCGACGAGAGTCGGCTCGTCGATGAGCGAAACGGCCTTCTCCGCATCGGAAAAACCCGACGCGACGGCGCTTTTGAGAGCCTCGAGTCCGTTCTCCCCATCGCCCGCGACCACAAGCCTCAAGCGTGCGAGAGCGAACCAGGTCTCGGCCATCTTGGGCGCAGCCTTCACCGCAGCTGCATACGCGTCCATCGCCTCGGAATACTCTTTCCGTGACTCACGAAGCTGGCCGATGCGGGACAGAACTGCGGCGTCGGCCTTGCCCAGTTCGAGCGCCCGCTCGTAAGCGGCGAGCGCCCGCTCGGAATTCGACGGCTCTTTTTCATCCAAGCCGAGTTTATCGAGCGCCTTGCCCAAAAGGGCGAAAGCTTCCCCGTCTTCGGTTTTGGCCTTGGTCAGGCGCTCAAGGGCTTCGGCGGCCGCTCCAGGATTGCCCGCCGCAAGCTCGAGAAGCGCGGCGTTGAAGACCGCATCGGGCGCGTAGGGGTCGAGAGCGAGCAGCTCTCGATATGCTTCGAGCGCCGCCGTGTTGTCGCCTTTTTTGTGGAGCGCGTAGGCGCGCGCCGAAAGAACCCGGACGTTGCCCGGATCCTGCTTCGCCAGTTCGTCCAGAACACGAAGCGCCCCTGCGTAATCGCCGGACTCGGTCAGCGCCCGCGCGAGATTGTACGAAGCGGCGGCAAGCGTCGGATCGAGGGCGAGGGCGCGGGAATACGCCTCCCCGGCCTTTTTCCAGTCACCCTTTTCCTGCCATGCCACACCGAGGTCGTACCATTCTCGAGCCATGGGATTCGGCGTCGAGGCGCAGCTCGCGAGAAGCAGGATGACAAGGGCCGGAGCCGACGCTTTGATCTTGTCGAACATAGGGTATTTTCTCACGACAGGCCCGGAACCGGCAATGACCACCACAGAGGAGAGGACAGGGCCGGAAAGCGATGGTACAATAGACCTATGAAACTGTCCTTTACATCACAGGCTGCGCTCGCGGCGGCTTTGTTTGTCATTTTATCGGCCGTCGGCTGTTCGGATTCAAACCTGCCGAGAATCGGCGTCGCCTTTTACAGCGTCGACGACGCCTTTATCGCGACCGCACGACGCGCATTCGACGCCGAAATAGGGACGAAGGCCCGTCTGCAGATCGTCGACGGCCAGAACAAGGAACGCGTCCAGGCCGCCCAGGTCGAGGCCATGGTGGCCGACAAGGCGAATGTCATCATCATGAATCCCGTGGAGCGCACCTCGAGCGCCCTCACCCGCGCCCTTCTCGCCAAATCCGCGGGCATACCCTTGATCTTCTTCGGCAGGGAGCCTCCCCCGATGACGGTCCGCTCCTGGAGCAAGCTCTATTATGTCGGCGTTCATACCGACGAGGCCACCGGCGTCCAGGCCGAGATACTGCGCGATTACTGCGAGGCGACCGTCGGGGCCGACGTAGGGGGCGACGGCGTGATCCACTATGTCATCCTCCGCGGCGAGTCCAACGCCATCGACATCGATGCGCGCGACAGCTACCGCGGCAGGGCTCTCTCGGGTTCTTCCCTGAAATTCGAGAAAATCGCAGAAGCGACGGCCAACTGGAGCCGCGCCGAGGCGCAGAAACGCATGACCGAAATCATCGCTGAGCAGGGAGACAAAATCGAAGCCGTGTTCTGCGACAACGACGAAATGGCCCTCGGCGCGATCGCAGCCCTGAGAATCGCCGGCTACCTCAAAGGAAGCTCGCGGTACATCCCCGTGCTCGGCATCGATGCGACGCCCTTCGGACTCGAGGCCGTCAAGGAAGGCAGTCTCCTGGGCACCGTACGGAGCGACGCCGAAATCCAAGGGAAAACCCTCGCGCGGCTTGCTTACGACGTCGCGACGGGGAAGGACCTCTCGGAATGGTCGCTGCAGGACGGGCAGTACCTCTATTTCCCGTACCAAAAAGTCACGAGCGACAATGTGTATGATTTCACACGGTAAGTCGTCCACATAGCTTGAATGAGCATACTGGGTATTCTGTACTGGGGCCTTTCGTACTCGACGGGCATCGCCTGCGCGACCGTCTTCCTGATACGCTTCATTCAGGAAAACGAACGGCATGCCCTCAGACTTTTTTTCTTCCTTCTTCCTTTTCAGCTCTCGATCGTCTGTTTAAGCCTGATGGGAAGTTTCCCGGGGCAGCCGGCTCTGGAAACGCTCATCGGACGTCTCGCCCTGGTCGGGGCTTCCCTCACGGCCATGACCTTCCCCACCTTCGCGAAAGGCGAGCTGAAGGATCGTCGGAAAAAAAAGACATCACTCGCATTCAGGGTGCTCGGCCTCGTCCTCGCGATCGTCAATATCGCCGTTTACATTCTGCCTGATTCGCTCATCGCGTGGATTCAGCTTTGTACCTTGATTGTGCTCGCCCTGTCGATTTTCATCGGGATGTCGTGGATCGCCCGCGGCAGTATCCCCTGGCGCTCGAACAAAAAGCCTGTACTGATGGCAGTTCTTTTTCTATTCTTCGCCCTCGTGATCGTCGTCGACTTTTTCCGCGGGCTCTTCCCGCCGCTTTCCGTCCTCGGTCCGCGCTACATACTCCTTCCTGCATTCTTCGCCTACCTCAATCTCTTCCTTCTTATTAGTCATATGCGTCAATGGACGCGTACGCAGAAAGCACGAGAAGGATCGGGCCCGAACGTAGAACTCTTGACACGCTACGGTATCACCGAGCGGGAACGCGAGGTGCTCGCCCTCCTCGCCCGGGGGCGGACCTACAATGAGGCTGCCGACGAACTCTGCCTGTCCCTGGCGACGATCAAGTCGCATGTGTCGCATCTCTACGAAAAGACGGGGACGCGCAACAAGGTAGAACTCATCAACCTTTTGTATGATTCCAAGAAACAAGGCGTAAATCAACCGAAGAGCTGATTGTTTCCCTCTTCGGCCCGCGGCATCGTCCATGCCATGACGATGAATGGACGAGCCGTATGGATCATCCTCCTCCCCCTTCTCTACACAGCCCTGCTTCTCAAATCCGCGGGCGCGGACGACAAAGCCCTGTCACCGAATTCGGACGGCGACGAGACATTGTTCCTCATGGTATTCGGCGAAAGCCCGGAGCAGGAATCTTCCGATCAGCTCGTTCTTATCCATGACATCGTCATCGGCTGTCCGGCCTCGCTCGAAAAAGAATACATCCGCTCCTTCGCGTCGAATCTGAATATCGGCGACGTGATGTCACTGCGCGAACTCAAAGCCTCTCTCGCATTGGTCGAAGAACGTCTGTTTCGTTCGAATATGTTCTATACATCGAAGGCGAGCTACGAGTACGTAACAAGCACATTTGACGACGACAAGCCCGTCCCCGTTACCCTCATCATTACGACAGACGAAGGCTTTTGGTGGAGTTTCAATTTTTCCCCCTGGGACATCATGATCGGATACAACAATATACGCGGGTCCGGGGAAAAACTCGAGGCCGTCCTCGGCTTGAATACGCAGGCACTTGCATACCAGGATCCTTCGATACAGTACGGTCCCTTCTTCTGGAACCTAGAGGCGAGACACGAAGTTTTTCTGAAAGATGCAGGTTTCGATCCTGATCATCTCGAAGAACAAGCCTCGCTTACGGGCGGCTTCGGGGTCGCACTCAGCGACGATCTTTCGCTGGGTCTCGCCTTGGGCTGCCGGGCTTTTCGTAGTCCGTATACGTATTTTCTATATCCCGACTACCTTCCCCCCCCTGTTTCTTCACTTGACGAACTGGGCCTGGGGCACGAATATTCGCTTCTTTTCTCCTCGGGTCTTCAAATCAAATGCGGCGATTTCAACTACGGTCGCCGCGGAGGAGTGCGTACCTCGGCATCCCTCGACCTGGGTATTCTCTCGTCCTCGTCCGGTCTGTGGAGCATTGTGCCCCGCTTGTCGGCTCTAGGCCGTCTGCGATTCGACGCCGGCCGTCTTCTCAGATTCACGCTTCAAGAGCGCATAACGTATATACCGAAAACTTCTTCCGCAGGAGTTCCGCAGAGTCTCTGGGCCGATGTGAGTGAACTCCGATGCGCTGCGGGCCTTGTTTCAGGGGAGGTCGCTTCTTTTTCCCGTTTCAGTCTCGATCTCGATCGTGTCGCGTCCGTCGGGAAAGGAATCTTCGAGTTCGCGCTTATCCCGGAACTCTTCTATGAATTCGGGGCGGTCTCGAGGAAGTCGTATGACACGAAGATGCGGTTTCAACAGGATCTCGGTTTTCTCGTCAAGGCTGCGGCCTCCGCTCCGGTCAACAGGACTTTCGCATTCGGTTTCGCATTCGGTCTCGAAGGAGAATCCGAATCGCATATCTCATTCGTAATAGAGGTCAAGTGATGGACAAGGAAAAAAGGAGGACGTTTGTGCGCAAATTGTTTCGCATAATCTCAATCGCGTCATTGGTGATCGGCTGCTTTATCCTAACGGCCCCGATTTTCGCGGACAAGACGGAACGTAGTCCCGAGGAATCACAACGACTGGATTCGCGACTGAGAGAGCTTTCAGCCCTCGAAAAGAGCCTCCCCGCCTCCAGAAAACCGCCATCCGGTTTACGTGAAGCCGAAAAGGCTCAGGCGGCGGATTCGTTTTTCAAAGCAGGACTTCTGTGTCACGACATACAACGCGAGTTTGCGGAAAGCATGGTCAAAAAGGCCGACGAGTATCTGCGCGCCTCCCTCGCATATCGTGAATCATCGTTGACAAGGGCCTATCTCGGCTCGGCGCATCTCATTCAGGCGAGGGACGCGTCTTCGGCGATATCGAAAATAGCCGAGGTGAATACAGGCCTCAACGAAATCGATGCGGCGGTGAATGCGGATCCGAACGACATCCTCGTGCGGGCCCTCAGGGTGGAATGCACCATAGAACTGCCTGCGATGTTCAATCGTCTCGATGTGGTGACAAAGGATCTGAAACTGCTTCTCGAAGAGTACGCGAAATCGCCCGACCGATTCGCTTCGATCTTCCCGCCTTCGCGGCTCTTCGAGCTCAAGGCGAAGGAGCTCGAGCTTCGCGGCAAGTCGACCTTGGCGGCCCAGTATCGCCAGCGCGCGAAAGAAACAGCGAAAGCCGAGACACAAAACTCTGCTTCAAAAGCTACGCCAAACACTACAAGCGGGAGGTAATCGACCTATGAAACGCAAAAACATGTTTATGAAATGCACGACGATTTTTCTGGCGATGCTCGGGTTCAGTTTCTTCTTTTCCTGCGGGGCACGAACTGCATGGGGCGGGGTCGACAGGAAAAAAGCCGAGCTTTATAAAGCCGACATTACCGAGTTGGAACAGAGTTACAAATCTTCGTCCGATGACGCGACCCGTACAGAACGCCTGCGATCAATCCTCGAAATCGAAGTCATAAAAACGGGCGATGTGGATTCCGCTCTCAAGCGATTCTCCTCGAACGAAGGCCTTCTTTCGAACGACAGCATGTCGCGAATCTATATCGCGGTCGCCCAGTGCATAAAGGCCGGGAGGATGAAGAAAACCGAGGACAAACTCGCCTGGCTCATGAAGGGGATGAAGGGCTTCGACGATCTACGTTCCGAATACCCGGATGACGAACTCGTCTACATTTACCAGGCTTCCACCTATTCGAACTTCCCGGTCGAAGTCGGGTCGCGCGACGAGGTCCTCGATCTGCTCGCGACAATGTCCGAGCGCTACACATCCGGTTCTTGGTCCCTCTCCGAAGGAACTGCGGGGCAAATCGCCGTAATCTACAAAACACTCGCCTCGATATACAAAGACGCCGAAAGCTCGAGCATCATCGAGACGAGCAGGCGCGATTTTGCAGAAGACTTTCCGCTTTTCGCGGACATTCTCGAGGGGCGGGCGGTTAAGACGTCCACAGATACGGCGACAAAGCGATGAGCGACACTGTTCTGCAATTCGACTGCGTCTCGCGCTCGTACCCCTTAGGGGAGACTATCGTCTACGGAGTCAGAGACCTGAGCGTCTCGTTCGAGCGGGGAGAATTCGCGGCTCTCGTCGGGCCCTCAGGATCGGGAAAGTCCACGCTCCAGCATCTCGGAGCAGGATATGACTCGCCGAGTTTTGGCCGGGTTCTCCTCCTGGGGCGCAGTATTTCCGAATGCTCGGGCCGCGAACTCGCGCAGATACGCAACCGTATGATCGGCTTCGTTTTTCAGACATTCAATCTTCTGCCCGTATTGAACGTGATAGAGAATGTCGCTTACCCCGCCCTCCTCTATCCCCGTCCAGGCGAAACGAGGTCGACGATCGAGTCCCGCGCCCTCGCTCTCATCGAGCGGGTCGGCTTGTCGAGCAAAGTCAAAAAAAGGCCGCACCAGCTCTCGGGAGGCGAGCGGCAGCGCGTCGCCATAGCGCGCGCATTGATCAACAATCCCGTTCTGGTATTCGCTGACGAGCCTACGGCCAATCTCGACCACGAGACCGGATCGACCGTGCTCGACATACTCGAGTCGCTCAACGCCGAACGTAACGCTACCCTCATACTCGCGACCCATGATCCGGAAGTGATGAAACGCGCCCGGCGCGTGCTGCGCATGAAAGACGGCCGCCTTGTAGAGGATTCGACATGTTCCGCCTCATGATCGGTGCCTGCAGGGGCCTTTTGCTCACGCCCCGCCGCAGTCTCTCGCTTTTTACGCTGCTGTGCGCCTCCTTTCTCGCCCTCACGCTGCTGCGGTCGGGCTACGCCGACATGTTCGACCGAATCAAAAGAACAATGCGCGAGAAAGAAGGCGATATAATATTGACAAACTCGACGGGCGAAGGACTGAGCATCGAGGAATACCGTCGAATACAAAGATTTCTCATCGACGGAGGCGCTTTCCGAAAAATCCGCGCTTCGCTTCCGATAGACGGTCTTGTGGGGGCCGGCCGTGCATCGGCTCCGGCGAACGGCCGCGCGATCGAGGATTCCGCCCTCGAGTATTCATCCGACGATCACACATCCGAGGTCCGTCTCGGCGAGGCTCTGACACGGACACTCGGCGTCAATCCGCAGGACGAAATCTCAGCCCTACTAGGCGATACTGGTTTTTCACTCAGGCTGTCTTCATCGGTAAAAACCGAATCGGCGACCCTCGACAGATTTTACATCGAACTGCCGCTCGAAGTGTTCGAGAACGCAGATCCATCTCGGCGCGTCGACAAGATCAATCTCTGGCTGAGCGACGCACGAATCGGTGTTACAGACAGGATACGCGAGCTGTCCTCGATACCCGAGTTGTCGACATACACAGCGAGCGCCTACGAGCTCGGGAACACCGACGCCAACCGCGTAGTGAAGGTGTATGAAGAGAATTACCGTGTCGTACTCATCGCCGTCGTTCTGACAATGCTCCTCGCCTTCGGCAACACAATGCTCCTCTCGTCCTGGGAACGCGGTTCGGAATGGGGAACCATGCTCGCGCTCGGAGCCCGCTTTTCCAAGATACTTTCGGTACTCTGCGCCGAAACCTTTGTTCTGAGCATAGCCTCGTCGATAACGGGAAGCGCGATCGCCCTTGCAGTCGCGTCTTTTTTCAACAGTCGAGGAGGGCTCGTCCTTCCTCCGCCTCCGACACAGGAAAACCCGATCTCTTTCTGCTTCAAACTCGAAATCACCGCATTCGCATCGGCCTGCGCTCTTGTATGTCTTTGCGCCCTCACGGCCGCCCTTGCAGGGGCGTATACGGTACGACGAAAGACCACCATAGAACTTCTTTTCGAAAGGAATTGATAGGCACATGAAAAACGATTGTTCGACACAACAAGGCCGACACAGTAATGTACCGGTACCGCGAATCGCACATGGTTTTTTGATCGTTCTATTGACAGTACATCACTTTTCCCCCGCGCAGATTTCGGCGCAAGATGCACTCAATACACAAAACGCATTGAAGACGGTCGACTCATTCCGCTTATTCGACAAGGACGGCTTTTCCTTCGACTTTTCGACCACGGGGGCAGAGGGCTTCAGCCTCATGCGCGTCTCGGTCCGTCCAAAGGACGATGCCGCCCTCGTCCGCTATCTCGAGCCTGCGAAAAAACGAAGGCGCCTCGTTCTCATACGGGAAGACTCCTTCTGGCTTCTCGATACAAATATGAAAAGCCCCCTTCGCATATCGCCGCGGCAACTGCTTTTCGGTCAGGCCTCCGCCGGAGACATCGCGCGTATCGGCTTCGGCACGACCTATGATGTCGTCGAACTGCGGCCCTCAGCGTCCGGGCTCCTCATTGCGCTCAAAGCGAAAAAAGCTGCGGGGGCGACCTACGACCTTGTCGATCTATATACCGACAAGAACTACCGCCCCGTCGAGGCCGCATGCAGGGGACGGAACGGAAATCTCATCAAAACAATCAAATATGAAAAGTATGAGATCATCGGAGGCAAGGAACTGCTCACCGGGTTCAGCATTACCGACGAGCTTTCCGGCGAAGTCGAACACGTCATGCTTTCGAACTTCGATCGAGCGATTCCGCCCACCTCGGCCTTTACCGTACAGGGCCTGAGGTTTCAAAAATGAGAGCACGCCCTATGCCACAGCCTCACGTTCCACGAGCGGCCCTCGGTCTCATGCAGATTTTCTTCTTTCTCGCCTCTCTCCTTCCCGCTGCAGCCGAGGAGACTCGGGCGCCCGTGGCGGAAGCGCCAGCGGCGGAAGCGCCGTACGCGGATTTCGAGCCAGAACCCGCGAAAGCGCCGCTCATCCGTCAAACCTTCACTGTCACTATCGAACAGAAAGCGGAGGCCAGGGACATACGCGACGAGAGCACGATCGACGATGCGGTTCTTTCCAGGATCGCCGAATGGCGCACGTCATTGCGCGCGGAAAGCACCTGGGATATTTCGATCACCGACCGCATCCGCATCAGTCTGTCGCCGCTCGTCGAGTGGCCTCAAGCAGGCGGCGGATTCGAGAACCGGTCCTTGGTCGAATACGAAACGGAAAAAGGAACCGCCAAGATATCGCTCCCCTACGCCGAAGCCCGACTTTCTTTGTTCGATACGGGGCTCACGCTGATATTCGGAAAACTCAAGCTCGAATACGGCTCCAACTACATCGATCCATTGTCGATCGAGAACAACAACGATCGAGCGAGTTTATCCGAGGGCTTATGGTTGGGAGGTTTTTTTCTGCCCTTCGGAGACTTCGCGGTCGAAGCGTACTGCGAGGCCGCGCGCGAGCCCTTTGTCTCGGTATGCCTTACCGGCTCGGTGGGCACATTCGATGTCGGCCTCCGGTATCGCCGCGATCTTTCACAGACACTCGGCGCATGGCTGAGCGCCCAGCTCGGAGAGGGGATGATCGCATATCTCGAAACCGCGCTGCGTGACAATGCCCGCTTTCTCGACATCGCACTCATGCCCGAGCGGAATATAGGATGGAACGCCGACCTCCTCGTCGGCTGCGGTTTTACGCCCCGGGAAATCGGAGCCTCCGTGTATATCGAGTATCGCGTTCGAAGCGCAGGCTATTCGGCCGAGGAATACCACGCTATTCTTTCTTCACCGTATTGGCGGCAGGGAGCCCTGCTCGCGAGTTTCCCGTTTATGCAATCGGCCCGTCACGCAATCGGCGTTCATCTCATGCGTACGGGCGACGACAAACTCGGACTCGACTGGTCCCTGAGCTGCCTGTACTTCCCTCCCGACGGGCTCGATCTTTCGGCCCGCGCCGAACTCAAGCTCATCGAACAGTGCCGGTTCGTCGTCGAAGTGGGATATGCAGCCCCTTTGGCCGGAACATCGCCCTGCTATTCCGAAACCGCCCTCAGAATCGACGCTCTGCGCTGCTCGGTCAGTCTTCAGTGGAAATTCGCCGCCGAGGAGACGCGATGAAAGTACGTTATGATAAGATATCTTCTTGTGGAAGAATACTCATCCAAGCCCTCCGAAACCTTGTCGCTCAAAAGCGGCGCACGATCGCAGTGGTGGTGAGTCTCGCCTGCGGGATCTCCGCGCTCTGCATCATCGGCGGATACTACGAATACA
>CAZINN010000010.1:0-60694 GCA_964540615.1 uncultured Treponemataceae bacterium
AGGAATTGAAGACCTGGGCCTCGTCCGGCCAGTATCAAAGCATTCTCGACGGCAACTACCTCCGGAGGGGTTTTCACCAGTCCACGGTCGAAGAAGATGTCAAGGCGGGCTACGAGTACTACAAAGAAAGCTTCGAGACGACCGATGATCCGGTGTTGAAGTTCATGGGAGCCTTGGGCTCGGAACTGGGCAAGGCGACAGGCTCGATCGCGAAAGGCATCGAGAAGACCGCTTCCGAGCTCAAGGAGCGGCTCAAGGATGCGTTCAAGCCGGACGAGGAGTGACAAGTCCGGCTTATGTGCGCTTTCATGGAAGTCTGTTTCGCCGCTTCATCCAGGGCATGGATATCGTTGTCGCTCAGCATGGTATAGGGCCGCTCTATGACGCCCCAGCAATCCCAGGGGAGTAGCTCGAGACCGGCGAGGGCTGCTATATCGCGGACAAGATCGCCCTTAATAAAGTCCCAGCCCTTCATATCGAAGATGCCGTATTTATCGGGCTCGTCCCCCGAGCGGCAGGCGAGCCAGGCCTCTCCGCCTGACAGGAATGCCCTGTCGGGCATGTCCATGGGATCGAAGTCGATTTTCAGCCTTTCAATCATCACATCATCGAGCTGCGGATCGCAGATGATCCAGCGCTGCGAAGCCGAGTCCCATCGCTCGACGACCCAATGGTCCTCGCCGTGATTCGGAATAAAGTACATGCCGAAACCGCAGCGGCACCTCGCCGGGATCCCTGTGCGTCTGAGGAGGGCGGTGAAGAACAGACTGAAGTCGCGGCAGTTGCCGATGAGTTTATGATCGGGAGGCAATGCATCGATGCTGTTCTCGTGACGTCCCAGTTCTTTTTGATGAGTCCTGATTAATTGAAGCTTCTCTTCCATGGTCCTGGTATTGACTTCACGCGATGTTCGTTCCCGGTTCTCTTGCATCCCGTACGCTCGCTGCCAAAAGACATGAACCATAAGCTCTCGAATTTTCGCGGCCAGCGCATGGGGGTCGGGGCCGATGTGGTCTGCAATTGTCTTCAATGTGATTTCGCAGGTGGATCCTCGAGTGCAGGGGCCGTCAGAAAGATAGCCGTAAGGCGTCTGTTCTATCATCAGCATCTCCTTATATGTTGGTATCGGGATAGCGTATCGAGGGTTTCGATTCGAAACCCGCCTTTTCGTGCTTGGTCGAATCGGGTACACAAAAACTTGCTAAGGCGCAAATGTCCGGGTAGTATAGAAAAATGATCGAACCCGGAAAAAACGTCCCTAAAACCTCGCTTTTGGCATTTTTCAGCAGTCGGTACATTGGACAATCACTGCAAGCGGTGAAGAAAAGCCGAACCCTCGCCGGGTGCGCCGTCGGTTTTGGAGCGATTTCGATCGGAGCCGCCGTTCTTATGGCCGTGACAAAGGCTCCCATCGCCGCCCTTGTTTTCGCCTTAGTGTCCCTCCTCTGCGGGCTGGTTCTCGTTTTACTTCGTTCAGGTAGGTATCGCATCGCCTCTTCGATTTTCCTCTACAGTATTTTTGCAGCGATGTTCATCGCGATAAAATTCGATGCGTACATCGATGTTTACGAAAGTTATGTGTTCGGCACATTGAGTTGTTTTCTCTTGGTCACCGCAACCTTAATCGCCGACCGCGCTTCGCAGGCGATCGGGATCGGCGTCCTCAGCCTCGCGGCCATTCAGGCGCTGTACTGGATCGATGCATACCCCGCGGATAAAAACACCGTCACTACCTTGGCCGTCCAGAATCTATCGGTCTCATCCATCATGGTCGCGGTCGGCGCCGTGGTCGCGGCCTATGTTGTCAGGCTGACGAGCAGCCTCATCCATGAGGTCGCGAGCGAGGCCGAGACCGCACGCCATAATTATGAAGACTTGAACGCCGAGATGGGCAAGGCGCAGTTTTCTTCACAGCGTATCGGAGAGAGTTTGTCGGCGAGCGTCGCGAGGACGGCCGGCTCCATTGAATCGCTCAGAACCAAGGTCGAGGGGATCTCCCGCGTCATGGACGAGCTCGACCGCGCCCTCGAACGATCCGGCGATGCGAACAGAAAAGCCGAAGCTTCGCAGGAGGAGGTCAAGAAAGCCTTGACGGCCTATTCCGAACAGGTCGCGAGGGCTTCCGCCGCGATCGAGCAGATGGCGGCGGCCGCGAATTCGCTCGCCGCCCAGGCGTCGAACAAGCAGGAGGCGGTCCGCGCGCTCGTCGAAACCTCGATTTCGGGCGAGGAAGTCATCGTTTCAATGGGCGAATCCATGAACCAGATTCAGGAAGCATCCCGGCGCGTGGGAGAGCTTTCTGCAATCATCGGGGATGTCGCTGAGCGCACGAATTTGTTAGGCATGAACGCCTCGATCGAGGCCGCGCATGCGGGCGCGGCGGGCCGCGGCTTCGCGGTCGTCGCGAGCGAGATTCGCAAGCTTTCTGTGGAGACGGCGAAGAGCGCCGGTGTTATCGCGGAGACGCTCAAGGCGGCGACAAGTTCTATAGAAAACACGGCCAAAAAAAGCGAAGAGGCGCTTGCGTCTTTCAAAAAGATAACCGAAGACATCCGCGGAGTCAGCCTTATGATCGAGGAACTTCTGGCGAGCATTCAGGAGTTGTCTTCGGGATCGGCCGATGTCGTGTCGGCCGTCGAGACGGTGGCTGAGCTGACGCGGGCGACGGAAATAGCGGTCGAGCGCTCGGGCGAAGGTATGATGGAGTCGCTCAAGGGCATGGATGCGGTCGCCGAGATCGCCTCGCGCGTCCGCACCGAGGCCGCGGAAATTTCAGCCCGTTTCGACGATATGCGCAGCGATTCCGAAGAGGTTCGAAAGCTCGGAGCCGAGAACCTGGATACGATACAGGCGCTCAAGTCAAGTCTCGAAGGCTTCGGCCATAGGGATTCCGAACATCAACGCCGCTCTTTTGCGACGGGAATTGTCGTCAAGCGCGGCGCGAGGAAGACATTCTGAGCGATTCTCCTTTTGCAGTACGTTTATGCGATCGAAACTCTGCGCGCTGACATTCGATGACGGTCTCGACTGTAAGATGACGGCCCGGGTCCTGGATAAGCTCGAAAAACACGCTGATGCGGCGGAGATACGAATTCGCGACGCTCTGGGGTTGTTCAACCGCAGGGGCGTCGACCCGAACGTCAAGGGCAGATTGTGAAAGTACGTCCGTTGACCATAGGCCGGAACCTCATGCGGTTTCAAAAGTTCAGCTCACGGCGCCTAAAGAACGTGTAAACGAGATATAGGCGCGCTTGTCTTCCGGTGAACCGAAGCCGTCGATTCGAATCCCGACGACTTGCCGATCGCCGTCGGGATGGGCGTGCATGATCGTTCCGTAAAGGCGCACCTCGCGTTCGCCATCCGGCTCCCGCACGCGTATCGAGGCTTCGATACGGTCCCAGACCGAGGCGCTCATGCGGCCGCTCGCCAGGAATCCGCCCTCACTGATGTCGTGCATTCGAAGCGTCTCGGGCGAAGCCTGCGCGCAGCTCAGGTCGAGCGAGACGTCGAACCTGGGGAATGATCGTCGTTCATCCTGCATACGAATAGTTTCGTCTACGAAACAGCGCTTGGCAATCCCCGGCGGAGCGTCGAGTCGCGGCGGAGCAAGAGGGCTGCCCGGCTTGATAAAAGGTAAAAAATTGACTATTAAGTAGTATACGATTATGAGGAACGGATGATGTGATATGTCCGAGATTCGACCGAAAGAGATCGCCGGCGCGATCTTGGCGTTCGAAGAGCAATACAACGAGAAATTGGCCGCGTTATTCTCATCGTGCCGAGACGAGAAGCCGTCTCTCACAAGAAGTCAGGTCAAGACCTTGTTTCTGCTTTTCATGCGTTCGGAGCAGACGGCCACCGAACTGGGCGATGCCATGCGCATGACCAAGGCGAATCTTACCGGCATTCTTGATGCGCTTGAGGCCGAGGGCTTGGTGTGTCGTACGGTCGATCCGGCCGACCGGCGCCGTGTTTTAGTGTCGCTTACCGGCGCGGGCCGGAAAATCTGCGAACGCAAAGCACGGGAGATGGATGCAAAGCTCGAAGCGCGGTTTGAACCGCTCTCGCAGGCGGAACGCGCCGAATTTGTGCGCTGTCTTCACAGCGCGGCCGCTCTTCTCAAGAAATTGGAGGACTGAACTCATGGATAACACGAAGGAACTCGGCGAAAGTCGAATTGCGCCCCTGATCGTTAGGTTCGCCGTGCCTTCGATCATCGGCATGGTGGTCAGTGCGCTCTACAACATCGTCGATCGGATCTTCATCGGACGCGGCGTCGGGCCGCTTGCTCTGGCGGGCGTCACTGTCGCCTTCGGTTTTCAACTCATTCAGATTGCCTTTGCGGTATTGGTCGGCGTGGGCACCTCGGCGCGGATTTCGATAAGCCTGGGGGAAAAAAATAAGCATAAAGCAGAGCAGTTTCTCGCAAACGGCTTCGTTCTCAATATGGCGATTTCTTTGACAATTGCGATTCTCGGCATCGTATTCCTCGATCCGATGCTCAGACTGTTCGGCGCGAGCGACGAGGTTCTTCCCTATGCACATGCATTCACGTTGGTCGTCCTCCTGGGATCGCCCCTGGGAACGATCAGCATGGGACTCAATAGTTTTATCCGCGCCGAGGGTAATCCCAGGATAGCGATGGTGACCCAGCTTATAGGCCCTTCTTTGAATTTAATGCTCTGTCCCCTTTTTATATTCGGTTTCAAATGGGGCGTTGCGGGTTCGGCGCTCGCCAATGTAGTCTCTCAGACCGTCGGCTCGGCGTGGGTTCTTTTATATTATCTATCGGGCAGAAGCCTGCTGAAGATCCGACGGAAGAACCTCGCGCTCAACAAGGAAACCGTCGCATCAATAGTCGCGCTCGGATTGCCTACCGCACTTTCCGACCTCGCGTCGTCGTTGACCATGGGAATAATGAACAACCAGCTCGTGCGGTATGGCGGCGACATCGCCGTGACCGCAATGGGTATAGTTTTCGCGATCTCGAATCTCGTATTTCTCACGCTTATCGGCACGAGTATGGGTATACAGCCGATTATCGGGTTCAATATCGGAGCCCGGCTCTATTTCAGGGTCCGCAAGGTCGAGGCAACCGCGATCGGCGCAGCGACCGTATTCGCGTCGCTCGTATTCGCGGGAGTTCAACTGTTTCCCGGCGCATTTGTCTCTCTTTTTGCGGGCTCTGACCCCGAAGTACTCAGAATAGGTATATATGCACTTCGGCGGTACTTTATGTTTTTACCGCTCATGGGATTACAGGTTCTCGGATCATCGTATTTCCAAGCTGCGGGAAAACCCACAAAGTCGCTTGTTCTCGGTCTTTCGCGGCAGTTCATCATGCTCATTCCCCTGATCATCGTCCTCCCGCTCTTCTGGGGATTGGACGGGGCATGGAGCGCTCAACCAGCAGCCGATGTTATGGCTTTTGCGCTTACCCTAGTGTTGCTCGTAAAGGAGATGGATGTATTGAGACGGACGGAAAGCTCTCTGGGAGCTCTGTCCCAGGCTCTGTCCCCGTGAACTCAGGCAGGCGGTCGGGATAGATAAGAGGCTCTGTCCCCGCGAGCGCTCCGCTGTCCCTGTATGGTCTTTTAGGTCGGTCGACGGTCGACGAGCGCTGTCCCCAGAATGTCCAGAATGTTCTCCTTCATGTTCCACCGAACTCTGTCCCTCTCGCTCATGAGATTGCCGATTTCTTCGTGTTGTTTTTTGTGCAAGTTTGTTTTACGCTACCTGAGCCCTTTAGCGATGAGTCCTATTTGTAATTCAGCGAGTTCGATATCGACTTTTTGTTCGTTTTTGTATCATTCGATCAATATCGTTCATGTAGATCGGGTGGCTGTGGGACTGTAGATGAGCTTGAGTTGTTCATGCTCAGGCAGTAGTGCCCTTAGCCAAGACGCAGGTTCCTCAACAAGGTCCCGACGTCCCGTTTGGTTGTGCCACAGCCCGCCCCAGCGCCACTTTCGTCGATCCTTCACCCGGCCCGCTTTTACCGGATTGTCGTCGATGTACTCGAAGACCTGCAGAAACTCCCGCAGGCTCGCAATGATCCGCGAAAAGAACCGGTCGCCCCAGACATGTCCCGTATAGCCCATAATCTTGTTAAACGCCATCGCGAACACGCTCAGAATCCACTGCATGATCGCCGATAGGCTTTCGCCGTTTCCTGGCTGAATCACGAAATGAAAATGATTGCCCATGATGCAGAAATTCTCCAGCCGGAAATCGTATTTTGCCTTCGCACGTTTCACTACCGATAAAAAGAGCTCTTTCATGGTATTCGAATCAAAGATCATTTCCTTTCGATTCGCCCGCGCCGTTACATGGTAGCGGGCTCCGTCCTGTAGTTTCCTTGGCTGTCGCATGCTTTGGATACGCGCACCGCTATGGCTGTTGATTGAAAACAAGCACTCATACTCCGCACTGTAGCACCCGCCTAAGCTCTGTCCCTCCGTTCGCTTTCGCATTGGGGTCTGTCCCTGTCAGTGGTCAGGCAAAATCCTCCACGTTTCCGACAAAGAGCACTGTCCCCGCTGTCCCGTCAGTCATCAGTCAGGTCTGTCCCCGCTGCCGAATCAGCTCGAGAACCTGCTCCCGTATCGAATCAATCCCGATTCAATTTGAAGCTTTCATACGGCTTGGTTGGTTTAGGACAATCCTATTCAAAGCCTTGAACGGGGGGATGGTAGCGCTTACGTGCCGGACGTCGGGTACCCCGCCCATAGGTAGTCCTGTGTGTTCCACCTTCTGTGATCAACGAGGCTAAAATCGATCGATGATGTAACTCGGACCGAGATTCCGTCGTGCTCGAGTTCTAGGATTTTGCCCCAGCCCAAATCAGATTCACCGAGCTCCCCCGGTAAGATCAGGGTCTTCAGGGCCGAATTTGCGCTAGCGCGTAGCACAGCTTTATGCCCTTTCCATTCAGCTATCGGGAGAAATAGATAATGTCTCCACATTGAAAGTTCGAAATTCTCGAGGGTGTTGAAGTTGTCCTCGATAGATATAGTAACGCCGTCCGGCTCATGAGTCACAGATGCCTTCCAATTATCGACAAGGAAGTCGCCATCGGCACCGGTAGTCGTTGACCAAACATTGCGTCCGCTCCATACATGCAAAGTGTTGGTTTTATTGAGCGTGGAGGGGGACGTCGAAGACAGCTTTCGTGAGGTGATTGTTCTCCATTCCTTGAGTACAATGTTCGGAAATCCTCCCTTGAATAGTGTCTCACCTTTCCACGCAATTCGGTTCAGTAGTCCTTCGGCTGAGAAAAAGAGTTCGAGCCCTCCCGGCATCTGCCAGCGTGCCGAGCCGTCTTTTTTGTTCTCGCCACGTATCGAATTCGGGGCCGTGCGGGAGAATCGTATTGGATCCGAGGGGATTGAATTCTCATTTTCCGAAGTCGGTAGAAATATTCGACCGTCAAAGCTGGGTAATGTGAAAATTTTCGCGATGCGTCCTGTCGAGAGATCTTTCATGTGGTGTTCGAAGAGTATTTCTTCATCGTAAAGCGACCCGTTTACGTAAACCACACCTCCCTCGAAGTCGCGTGTCCAGACGTCCTTTAGGACCTCGCGTGCCGGTCCGTTCGCCGCTCCGAGCGGTGCGTCATACTCAGGATACCACCAATCGGTTCCTCGTTGTTGAGTTCCAGCGTCGTAAGCGAAAAAACCCTCGCCCATCAGGGTAAACGAGAGCCCAAAACGCATCATAGCCATATCTTCTGTTCCACCAGCATCGATAATACGGCGGCGTTCTGCTGCGCTCTTTTTAGCCCATTTCCAAGGGTCCGGATCAATCGTCCTCGGGTAACAGCTTATGATCGATAGTGCCGGTTTCGCCGAATCTCGGCACCATCGTTGATAGCGATCCATAAGGTCCTCGAATTCCAGACGACCCTCAGTGACAAGATTCAGCTCGTCCTCACTCATAGCTCCATTTACAAGAGGCGATACATCGCGGGGTAAGTGACCGATATTGGTGACGATTACTTTTTCGGGTCCGGCGGCTCGGAGCGAGGGAACAAGATAAGAATCAGGCTCCCAACAATCAAGAAAGGAACCGTCCCATACTTTTTCTGTGAAGGCTTGTTTCAGCACGGCGGCCTTCGTCATGTCCAAGACCAATGGGTTTTTCGTGTCTACACGGTAATAGCCTGGCCAGGTGCTGACTTTAGCCCCCGACGTGTCGTATAGCCAGAAATTTTTTGGCAGTGCGGGATTGTGGGGGCCTTCTATGACGTCGAAATAGGGAAGTATCACTATCTTGGGATTGGCCTTACGCAGGATCGCTGCACTGGCTCTGGCTCTCTCGTGTGCAGCGATAATCGTCGTCGAATCGTAATCGTAGTGCCAGTCTGAGCCTCCACCAACGATCATTCCGAGTTTTTTCCAATAGGGTAGGCTGGCATCGATGCTTTTCCAAGCGAGTCCGGCCCCATAAAGATTGACGATTCGTGGATAGGGTAAAGTTTGAGCTAAAAGCGGTGAACACATACTCAACATCAACGCAGCCAAGTTGCAAATAAAAATGCGGAGTTTGTAGCTGAAAGCAACTGACACTATATGCTTCTCCCGATAAAGATGTTTTAGCATAAAACAGGATGGTTTTCTGTTGCTAGTAAGGCTGCACAAGGCTAGGGTACCTCCTGAGCTCCCCTTGAACTCAGCTCCTGCTCCTGAGCTCTGTCCCTTGCTCCTGAGCTCTGTCCCTGAGGTGCCATGGATAAAAGCTCTCGAAACGGATCGTCCGTCCCAAACTCTCCAAGCTCTGTCCCCCGGCCGCCGTCCTCCGGCCGCCCTCCGGCTCCAGATCGAAAGCTCTGTCCCCCTGGATGTCCCCTGGATACCTGGCCGGAATTGTCATAGTCCGATCCATAACCGATACTCTATTGAAGCGCGAAGATATGTATCGCCTGGCCTCTGTCCCCTGGCGGCGCCTGGCCTCTGTCCCCTGGCGGCGCAAATTGCGGATATTTTCGCGAAGCGCTTTGTTTTACGCGCGGCGGAATCTCGACATGTGGTTCCTGCGCCGGACTTCGTTCGATATCTAAGCACTATAAAACCCGGTATGAACAGCGTCCGCTCGATTCCATTCATCGGATTTTCTCCTTTTTCCCCAGCGACGATGCTGATTTCTGCTTCAACACAATAACCAAAGCGTGTGACAATTTGTGTCATACTTTTCCGGACAATCGCGCCCTATGGCATAGAAACGCATCAGTAAGCTGCCGACAAAGGCGAAAGCGTCCTTGTCAGCAGCTGTTTTATTTTTGCAACTGCCTAACGGTTGATGACAAACTCGATGCTTGTCATCAACCTGTTAGGGCTGGTTGCCGCAGACGCCCTGTGCCATACTTCGCGCAGGTCGATCATGAATCGTCTTGACCGGATAATGGGTATTCTCCTCCTGCTCCGAGGCGGCCGTATCGTTTCGGCGGCCGACTTGTCGAAGCGCTTCGAGGTCTCGGTACGCACGATCTATCGAGATATCGAGATGTTGAGCGGCCTCGGCGTGCCGGTCGAGCCCGAGATGGGCAGGGCCGGCGGATTCCGAATGCGCGAGGGTTATTTCCTCCCGCCTGTGACCCTCGGCCCCGAAGAAGCGGCTTCGCTCATCCTCGGGCTGATTTTTATGCGTCGTTTGCGCGTTCTTCCCTTTCCAAAGGAGGCGGAGTTCGCCGAACGTAAACTGCTCGCCGCTCTGCCGGAGGAGACGCGCCGTCTGATCGAGCGGGCCTCGAAACTGATCGGTTTCGAAAAAGTCCCTGCCGATCTTCTACACCCTGAGCCTGACGACCCCGTAGCCTCGAAAGAGACGACTCCGGCCGAAGCCGAGATTGTCGGACGATTCCTGCGCGCCGCTTTGTTCCGCTCGCGTGTTCGGATGAAATATCGCTCGCCGTACCGAGGCGAGGAACCCTATCGCGAGGTGGAGCCGCGCGGGATTATTTGGGATCGGGACCGATGGTATCTGGTCGGCGACGTCGAGGTCCGAGAAGGTGAACCTCGGTTATGGCGGTCGGATCGGATTTTGGACATTACCGCCGGTCCATCGATGAAACCGACGGCCGAACATGAGGGGGTATCAACTCTTTTAGACCGCGCGTGGTTGGACAAGGCCATGGAGCGTTGGCGCGATGGTCCGACCGCGAAGGTCGCCCTTACCGCGAACCAGGCCGAACTGCTGAAAAAGGATTGGTACTACGGACACGCGCTGTTCGAAGAGCTCGAAGACGGCCGCGTGGCAATGACATACGGCGAGGACGATCCCGAGGCGACCGCGGCTTTAGTGCGCTGGCTGGGACCGGGCGCCGAACTCCTCGAGCCGGTCGAGTGGCGGCCGCGTGTTGCTGAGAGTCTGCGCAGGATGCTGGCCGATCACGAAAAGAGACGCTAGACTCGTGGCTATGGAACAGACTTTTCTTTCCGCGACGATTCTTCTCATCGTAATAACCGACCCTCTCGGCAATCTGCCTCTTTTTATCTCGAACATGGCGAAGGTCAAGCCCGAGCGCAGGCTCAAGGTCATCTTTAGAGAATGCGGCATCGCCTTCGCCGTCCTTGTCGTCTTCATGCTGTTCGGACGTCAGCTGCTCCAGCTCATGCACCTGAGCGAGGAGACGCTCAAGATCACCGGCGGGGTCATTCTCTTTTTAATCGCACTCAACATGGTATTCCCCGGGCACGGGGTGTCCGTGGGCAAGGAAAACATGCCCGGCGAGCCCTTCATCGTGCCGGTCGCTATTCCGCTTATCTCGGGGCCGTCGGCTATGGTGACCTCGATGCTCATCGCCGGGTCGAACCCCCACCGCATGCTGGAGTGGATCGCCGCGGCGGCCATAACCATCTTCGTGACCCTCGGCGTTTTTCTCGCCTCGTCCCGGCTGAAGGATGTGCTCGGAGATCAGGTTATAAGCGCGATTGAGAAGCTCATGGGTCTTTTTTTGACGGCTATCGCCATAGGGATGCTGCTCGACGGTATCGCCTCGTACGTCGGCGCTCTTTAGCCCGAAAATGCGGGGCCGCGGTTTGTCGTCCGGCTTTTCGGTCCGTTCTGTCAGATGGCCCTGAGCTTGCGGAGCGCCTGGGCTCGGTCCAGGAGTCCAGGTTTATAAAATGTCACTCGATTCCGTCCCGAGGATTTCGAGATGTACAGCGCCTTGTCGGCCATCTCGAGGTATTCGGCCGTGGTATAGCGGCGCCCGGGGTCGAGAAGACAGCATCCGAGGCTGGCCGTGACCGAAAGCGGCCGGCCCTTGTAATCGACGACCATGCATTCGATCTGCGATCGGACACGCTCGGCGACGGAAAGCAGCGTGTCGCGGTCGCATTCGATCGTGAGAACGCAGAATTCCTCGCCGCCGAATCGCGCCGCGATGTCTTCGGACCGCACCGTCCGCTTGAGCGTCACCGCGAGGTGATTCAATATCTCGTCGCCGGCCAAGTGCCCCCAGGTGTCGTTGAAGATCTTAAAGTGATCGATGTCGAGCATAATAAGTCCCGCCCGGCCTTTGTGTCGCATTACGCGCGCGATTTCCTGCTCGAGCCGCTGCATGAAATGCGAGTGATTGTACAGGCCGGTTTTCGCATCGGTGATCGCGCTCTCGTGATGCAGGGAATTCTGGATACCGATCGCAAGAAAGCGCGTGATCTTGTCGACGTACATCCGCTCCAATTCCGAGTACGGTTCACCGACGATCTTGCGCCCTAAAATCGCGATTCCGTAAAGCCCCTCGATCCCCGTCATGGGGAAAATAATCTCGGGATCCTCGGACTGCAGTTCGTCATGGATGGCCCCTGATCCGAGCTTCGCCTTCAGGTCTTCGAGACTTATCGGGTAGGGCGACGCGAGAAAGAAATCCCTGAGTGCAAAGTAGCAGTCGTCGGGCAGGCGCTCGCTTATGGGTTTAAGATTGAGATAGCGGTACTGCTTAAGCTCACCGCCGCGCGGCGGTTCGATCATGAATGTCAGGTGCGTCGGAATGAAGCGCTCAAGCAGGCGGGAAATGACGAAAGAGAACATCTCATCGATCGATGTCATCGCGAAAATGGCGGCGGCGTCATTGATGAGCGTGTCGAGCTCGCGGTTCTCCCGCCTGAGCGCGGAAAGGTCGTCGAGGGCACCGGTTTTTTGGAGGTAGTTGAACCGGTTGAGGAACTCGGTATCGAGTTTTTGCGCGCCCCCGGCGTCCAGTATTTGTTCCACGGCTTGATTATATGCGCATTTCGTCGCCCAGAGATACCAGAGGCGGAACGGTTCCGCCGTCCCGCCCCGTGTCCGGTCTATTTTGCGACGAGGGAGGCGAGAGCCTCGGCGGTGAAGCCCATGGCTGCTCCGACCTCGGGGCCGGGGCCCGATTCACCGAAGCTCTCCAGCGAGAAGATATCCTCGGCCCTGGCGATCCGTTCCCAGCCCTGGGCCACGGCGGCCTCGGCGACGACGATGCGCGCGCCGGGCGGCAGTATTGCGTCGCGGATGGGCTTGGGCTGGGCGAGAAAGACCTCTCGGCAGGGCATGGATACGACCCGCACGCCCGACTCAGGGCCCAGTTTATCGGCCGCCGCCAGCGCCAGCGATACTTCTGAGCCTGTGGCGACAATGACTGTTTTCGGCTCACGCACGGTATTCCTGACGACATATGCGCCCAAAGCCATGGAGTTCGGCCAGTCCGGATCGGCCTTTTCGATGACAGGGACATTTTGCCGTGTCAGAGCGATGACCGTGGGGCCCTCGGTCCTGTCCATGGCGATGCGCCAGGCGACCGCGGTCTCCTCGGCGTCGGCCGGCCGCAGTACGCGGAGGTTCGGGATGGCGCGAAGAGCGGCGAGGTGCTCGATCGGCTGATGCGTGGGGCCGTCTTCGCCTATGAAGATCGAATCGTGGGTAAGGACGTAAATCACCGGCTGTTTCATGATCGCCGAGAGGCGGAGCGCCGGCCGAAGATAGTCCGAGAAGACCATGAAGGTCGCGACAAAGGGCCGCAGTCCGCCGTGGACCGAGATGCCGTTGGCGATCGCGGCCATGCCGAATTCGCGGATCCCGAATCGAAGGTAGCGGCCGGTTCGGTTTTCCGCCGAGAAGTCCCCTCCCGCGGGGAAGGCGGTGGAATTGGGCCCCATGAGGTCGGCGGAACCCCCGACGAGATTGGGGTAGGCCTTGGCCAGTGCGCCGATGCACTTGCCCGAGGCGCTCCGCGTCGCAACCTTCTCCCCTGTTTTAAAGGAAGGAAGATCGATCGGAGCACGGGCCTTACCGGCCATAAAATCCTCGAACTCGGCCGCGAGCGCGGGTTCTTCAGCCTTCCATGCCGCAAACTCCGCCTTCCAGGCTTCGTGAACCCTCGCAAACTCTTTTCGTCTCGTTTCATAGAACGCATAGGCTTCCGGGGCGACCCAGAATTTTTCCGCGGGCGCGCCGAGCGCGGCCTTAGCCTTGGCGACCTCCTCGTCCCCGAGAGGAGCGCCGTGCGACTCGGCGGTTCCCTGCTTAGTGGGCGCTCCCTTGCCGATGACGCTTTTTAGAATGATGAGCGAGGGCCTGGATCCATCGGCTTTGGCCTGAGCGACGAGCCGCTCGAGTCCCTCCCAATCGTACATATCGCCGCGCAGAACCTGCCAGCCGTAGGCCTCGTAGCGCCTGCCGACATCCTCGGTGAAGGCGAGATCGGTCGAACCGTCGATCGTGATTCTATTCGAGTCGTAGAAAACAATGAGTTTGCCCAGCTTGAGGTGCCCGGCCAGCGACGATGCCTCGGAGGCGACGCCCTCCTGCATGCATCCGTCCCCGGCAAGGACATACGTGTAATGGTCGATGATCTTGCGCTTCGCTGTGTTGAAGCGGGCGGCGAGCATCGATTCAGCGATGGCCATGCCGACCGCTGTCGCAAGACCCTGACCGAGCGGGCCGGTGGTCGTTTCGACGCCGGGGGCCATGCCATGCTCGGGGTGCCCCGCACAGATGCTGCCGACTCTGCGGAAACGCTTGATCTCATCAAGGCTTATCGCGTACCCCGCGAGGTGGAGATGGGCGTATAGGAACATCGAGCCGTGTCCGGCGGACAAGACAAAGCGGTCACGGTCGAGCCAGGCCGGATCGGCGGGGTCGTGCTTCAGGGCATACCCGTAGAGAAATGCGCCTAACTCGGCGCAGCCGAGCGGCAGTCCGGGGTGACCCGAATTGGCTTCTTGTATAGCGTCCATGGCCAAAACCCTGGCGCTCAGTGCAACTTTTTCGAGTGACTTGATATCCATTTCCTGACTCCTTCGGGGAATCGCGCTGGTGCTCCGGGAATGGTCGCCCGGCCGGCCGCGCGTCTTGGCAGATTACACATTTTTCGACATCTTCTCAACATGAGAGAACGGGATAGCTCGAGCCGAATTGTCCGAGCGGGAGGAATCGAGGCGAGACTGGTGCGCTCTCCCAGGCGGACCGTGTCACTTCATGTCGGGACCGATCTCTCCCTCGTCGTAAAGGCTCCGGATTTTGTTTCATTGTCGTTTATCGAGGATTTTCTTGAGCGACGTTCCGGATGGGCCCTTCGGCAGCTTGAACGCATGCGGAGGATCAGAGACGCCGCACCCGTATGGAAGGATGGCGGCCATGTCCCCTTTCTGGGCAAGAATCGTACTCTCCTCGTCACCGTGGCCGACCGTTCCCGCGCCCGCTTCGCTGACGGTTTTATCCGCGTATCGGCCTGCGATCCCGATAATTCAGACGAGGTGCGCGCCGCTGTCGAGCGGCTCTTCGCGCGCGAGGCCGCCGAACGGTTCCCGCTCAGACTCGATGCGTGTATGGGGCAAGCCGCCCGCCGCCGTCTGCCGAAACCCCAGCTCCGCATACGGACAATGCGCGCCCGCTGGGGCAGTTGTGATGCGGACAAGCTTGTGATCACCCTCAATTCACGTCTTCTCCGCTTCCGTATCGATGTCATCGATTGTGTTATTTTGCACGAGCTTGCTCACTTGAAGTACCGCCGCCACGGCCCCCGTTTCTATGGTCTTTTGGCCGATCTCTGTCCGGAATATAGGGCGCTTCAGTCCGAGTTGTCTGAGGTGTATCTCGAATAGCTAGTTCCTCGAACCTTGTTGCATATCCCTGAATCCCTTGTCTGGTGCTGACATGGGCCAGATCCGGTTACAATACCAGGAAAATCCAACAAGGTTCGAGGTGCTTTTTTCTATGTCGACCAATCAAACTATTCTGACAAATTTGCACTCATGGTGTTAGTAGATGATAATCTACAGAAACTTTTCGGCACTGAGCTTTATCTAGAAGTACTCTGAGTTGGTGCTTTACTGTTGAAAATTGCCGGTGGCCGATTCGGAATATGACCCGGTGTGTCGATCCGGGAGGAGGAGAAAAAGTGTATTCGACGTATGCCAAAGTGAAACTTGAGGATGACGAGCGGCATGTAGGTACCGGCTGGCTGCCGCCTGTGCCGGATATGCGTGACTATACTGAGCAGAGGCCCGAGATAGCCGCGATGGCCAAGCAGATCGGTATCGCGGGGGAAAATTCCAAGCTCCCTTCTTCTGTCGATCTCCGGCAGTGGTGCTCGGCGATCGAGGACCAGGGCCGCTTGGGCTCCTGTACGGCACATGCGGCGGTCGGTATTGTCGAGTATTTCCAGCGGCGGGCCTACGGGAAGCATCTCGACGGTTCTCGTCTTTTCGTGTACAAGACGACCCGCAATCTTATGATGACGAGCGGTGATACCGGGGCCTGGCTCCGCAGCGCCATGGGTGCGTTGGTCCTCTGCGGCGTGCCGGCGGAAAAATACTGGCCTTACACGGACGATGCGGCCGCGTTTGACCGAGAGCCGCCTGGTTTCGTCTATAGTATCGCGGAAAACTTTGAGGCTGCGAAATACTTCTGTCATGACCCGCAAGGTGCGAGAATTCAGACAAAGGATGTACTCATCGGCGTCAAAAAATACCTTGCCGCGGGTATTCCCTCTATGTTTGGGTTTTGGGGCTTCCCCTCCTTCAATCACAGCGATACAAAGGGCGGCATACCATATCCCTGTCCGGACGAGCGCGCTGAATGGGGTCACGCAATTGTCGCCGTCGGTTACGATGATGCAAAACGAATCGTCAACACGAAATGCAAAATAGCGAGCACGGGCGCTCTACTCATCCGAAATTCGTGGGGAACGAGTTGGGGCGAGGGTGGTTACGGCTGGTTGCCCTATGATTATGTTCTCGACGGGCTGGCCTCGGACTTTTGGTCGCTCCTCGACATGGGGTGGGTCGAAACGAAACAATTCGGCCTGTGAGGTGATCAAATGATAGCATGATCTGATGCCGCAATCAGAAGATCGTTCGCCGATGGATGGCGATGAATAAAAACCAGTCCGTTCGAAATGAGTGTTTCAATGAGGCTGTAAAAGGCCGCTCTCCGGGGAGAAATGCTTGATCGGCCCCTCCGCCTTCGAGAGGCCTTTTATCTCCAACGGCCTGGTAAGTTCAGGTTGGCATTCCTATCCGCTACTTTGCAAAGCGCGACGAATTTTTCATAAAATCTTTTTATTCTCCATCGCTTCAATCCACGCGCCCGCGCGGGGCGCGACGCAGGGGTTTTGCCTGGAATAAACGGACACCTGTTGTTTCAATCCACGCGCCCGCGCGGGGCGCGACGCCGGCGCCATCACTCGCCTACAGGGGCCATACTGGTTTCAATCCACGCGCCCGCGCGGGGCGCGACGCGGGGACGCAACACATCTGCGTAGAGGGAATATGGTTTCAATCCACGCGCCCGCGCGGGGCGCGACCGTTTCGCCATAAGTGCCTCTGACCGGGAATATGTTTCAATCCACGCGCCCGCGCGGGGCGCGACCTGACGATTGCATTATTTTTTCCTCGCCCTAAACGGGTTTCAATCCACGCGCCCGCGCGGGGCGCGACGCGCATCGCCCCCAGGGCGAGTGTCGAAGACGACATTGTTTCAATCCACGCGCCCGCGCGGGGCGCGACCCACATTCGCCGAGTTCGATGACCGAAAACGACCCGTTTCAATCCACGCGCCCGCGCGGGGCGCGACTTGGTGGCACGGGCGCGACTCCTGCCTTTTGCTCGGTTTCAATCCACGCGCCCGCGCGGGGCGCGACTGGACGACCTCGGCGAATACGAGTTCACCATCAAGTTTCAATCCACGCGCCCGCGCGGGGCGCGACGTAATAGTGATCGCCTACAAGAGAGGTAACGGATGGTTTCAATCCACGCGCCCGCGCGGGGCGCGACACCATCTCCGCGAGCAACCCGACGGTCGCGCAGGTCGTTTCAATCCACGCGCCCGCGCGGGGCGCGACTTAGTGGAGAGATGGCGACGCGACAGGAGGCCCCGGTTTCAATCCACGCGCCCGCGCGGGGCGCGACTCTCGTATGCGGCAAACATGGCCGACGTGGATCAAGTTTCAATCCACGCGCCCGCGCGGGGCGCGACTTGCTCTTGCGGAACGTTTTTATAACCTCATGATCGTTTCAATCCACGCGCCCGCGCGGGGCGCGACGGCGGGAGTGTCAAGAAAAATCAGCGATAAAAGATGTTTCAATCCACGCGCCCGCGCGGGGCGCGACGTCGGGGATAGTTATTTCCCATCCATTAGCAATGTTTCAATCCACGCGCCCGCGCGGGGCGCGACGCATCCCCTGTTGCGCCCGGCGCATCGAGGTATTGTTTCAATCCACGCGCCCGCGCGGGGCGCGACACCTAAACCTTGGAACATTCACGTCGATAACTTCCGTTTCAATCCACGCGCCCGCGCGGGGCGCGACGCGCGACGGCAACACGATGAAACAGGAGCCGATCGCGTTTCAATCCACGCGCCCGCGCGGGGCGCGACCTACGGTTATTTGCTCGTTCGATATTGCCGACTCTTGTTTCAATCCACGCGCCCGCGCGGGGCGCGACCGCCATATGAGGGCTCCTATAATGCCCAAGGTACTGTTTCAATCCACGCGCCCGCGCGGGGCGCGACCTAGTTGGGATATGATGTAATTCGGAGGGCTAAATGTTTCAATCCACGCGCCCGCGCGGGGCGCGACTGTATCCTATATGCAGTCTTCCGCCGAGTAAGAACTGTTTCAATCCACGCGCCCGCGCGGGGCGCGACGCTCCGACAGCATAGGTCTCGCCATCGATAAGTGTGTTTCAATCCACGCGCCCGCGCGGGGCGCGACTGTATCTATCCTAATTCATTGAGTGTAAAATATCTAGATTCCGTTTTTCGCGAACGATGCTCGGCACTCCATATCACGATACTCAATCCCTTCGTTATTCTTGTCAAAGATCTTATATAATAACAACTTGCTAAGAATGCGAACCTACCGGCGTTTAATGCGTCATATAGGTTCGCAGAGAACACTTTGCCCTTTGGATATTACCTTTGGATCCGTAAGAGATAGTGCTGAAATACGAATAACTTGTTTTCATCATTTCACACAATAATCGCATCATCAAGATCGACACTCGGTTTTGCGCCGATGTGCTCGACCCTGTGTTTCCAATTCGAACCGAGGTAGTAATAACGAAGGCTGTCGGAATCCTTATCGATGATACCCTCTAGACTGTTCTTCAGCCGCACCCACTGCACGGGCTCGACGACACATTCAAAAACGCTATGCTGGACACGTTGTCCGAAATTGATACAGGTCTTTGCAACCTGCCTCAGCCGGCGCCTGCCGGCCGCCGTTATCGTTGAAACGTCATAACTCACAAGCACGAGCATCTTTCACCTCCAAAAGAAGGGAGGATATCCATCGATATCACCTCGGATATAGCGGGCCATGAGATTGGCTTGAACGAAAAACAGAAGCCCGATCTGTATTTTTTCCTCGATATATTGATGAACAATCTCATCTTGTTTTCTGGTTTGGTATTCGACAAGGACGGTCTTTCGCGTGGCATCGTCCATGACGACGGCACCACTCTCAGAACGCGTGAACCCTTTTGCATCGACCTGTCTGCGGTTTATAAGCGATAGAACAAGCCTGTCAGCGATGACGGGTCTGAACTCTTCCATTAGATCGAGGGCGAGTCCTGGTCGTCCCGGCCTGTCCCGATGCAAAAATCCCACAGCAGGATCAAGGCCTACGGTTTCAATCGCGGATCGTACATCGTGGGCGAGCAAGGTATATATAAAGGAAAGAAGCGCGTTAACAGGATCGAGCGGGGGTCTGCGATTTCGCTCATTAAACACGAAGGTCTCTTTTTGATCGATTATCAGATGGTTGAAAACACCGAAGTATTCCGCCGCCGCCATACCTTCAAGTCCTCGAATCGCGTCGGAATCCTTTGCCGAAGGTATACATTCGATTACTCTGTCGATCGCTTCCGATGCCCGCTTGACCGAATCGACGTCGATTTTGTCGCTATGATCGCGGACGGCGCGATTCATAACGACCCGGCTGTTTGCGAGTTTTCCGGCGACAATATTCGCCGCAATTGATGTGCTGACCGCCTCGTCATCGGCCATGCGATACTGTCGTCTTCTTAAGAGGACATTGCCGGATATAGGACCTCGAACCGATGCCAAAAATCTTCCATGCTCGGATAAAAAAGAAACGCCGATATCACGTTCAGCGCAGAAACCTAAAAGGAAAGGCGAGCATAATACGTTTCCAAAACAAACGATACCACCGATGGTGTGAATAGGCAGCTGAAGCAATTTCTCTTGTTCGCGTTCGACGACGACCGTTTCGCCTTCCTTACGAAGATATGACCCCTGAGAACTGACATAGAGTGTGTTAAGGAGTTTTCGCATTATGAGCACTCCCTGCGTATCGCCGCGAGCTCCGTCTGAAGGTATTTTGAGACTCGCTTTCCTCCGCCGTCGACCGCGCGAGGCATGCACAGCTCGACAAGCGAGCAGCGATCGCATTTTTTCGGTTCATATTCGGCTGCGGGCGTAAGCCCGGCTGTCCATAGTTCTCGCGCTCGGGAGATGGCGGACTTTGTTATCTCGCGGAGCGGAATAGACATCTCGGCGTGCGTCCTTCGATGAGCGCCGAGATAATAGAAGTCGCCGCGCGCGACGCTTATACCGAGCATCTCTTCGAGACAGAGCGCCTGCGCGCAGAGCTGTACGCGATCGCAGTCATCCTCCTTATCCCTGCCGCGCTTGAATTCCACGGGCACAGCCTCGGCGACCCTTCCTCCGGGTTCCAGATAGCATTCGACAAGATCGCACTTGCCGATAATACCGAGCTCGAGAGACCTGACCCCCATCCCGAATTCCTGACGGTACAGACGACGCGACTCGTGCCGCTCCATGTCGACGCGCTCGTGGAGAATCTCGCCCTCGACCGTGAACCTGTTCTCGTCCCAAATCTGCTCGAGATGAATAAGAGCGAATTGTCGTTCACAATACATGACATGTTGCAGAGCTGAAATCGGAAGAAGTTCGTCTTCGGAAAACATACGAATTCCTTTATGGATAGAAAGGGGGCGAACAGCCCGCAGGCTGCGTCGCCCCCTCGCTCCAGCCTCCTCGCGCGCCACGGCGCGCTCCGGTGGCTTCCGCTACCCCCTTGTCTGCCAACCAGTTATAAAGAAATAACTTTTTTGAATTCCGTGATCTCCTTCCCGTCGAGTGTAACCCGATAGTCCGAGAAATCGCGCGCAGGCTTGCTCGAATCGCTTGCACGCTCGACTTTCACCCGGTTAAAGAGATCCTGCGCGCTCGCATTGCCCATGGGCGACGAGTGCTCGAAAATCACCAGCCTTCGCGCGCTCATAAGCCCCGCGCCGCGGAACGATCGTTTTCGAACATGTTCTGCAAAGCTTCCCAGAAGAGATCGAGGTCTTCCGTGGAGAAGCCGGTCTGCTTGGCCAGATGCATACTTAGCTTTCAATATCCTTTTCATCTAAAAACTTATAATTCAAACCAGGAAGGCTATCGAGTTCGATTTGATAATCATCGATATCTTGAGGTTCGTTAACGCCATCCTTAACTTTGACTTTCAGTAGCTTGTGGACCTTGGCAGATGAATACTGGCCATTAGAACAATTGTGTTCCCACCAAGCGACCTTGTAGACCGTCATACTTCCCGCAGGGCGGGCAGACGATTCGTCATTGTCGAACAGCGTCAGCAAGGCTTTTTTAATTGCTTGCGCATCTTCGTCAGAAAAGCCCGTCTTACTCGCCAATTGTGGATTCATGCTACCGTAGAAGACGTACACACCGTGATCCACACGGTGTTTCATGCCCATTGTGTCGGACGCGCGTTTTCCCTCATCGCCTTCTTTACCTTCTGCTGTGCTAACGCTCTTGACAATCTGAAGGCTAGTCATACGGTTTTCAACCTTTGCGACTGAAAAAGCGCTATGAATTGAAACAGGACCGCGGATTCCAATAGAAGAACCTTGCCCTTTTGATGCGCCTGGAATAGGGAAAACTTGACCGAATGCTCGCACGTCAATCCACTTTTCGCAGGCGGCTTTGCGATATTTCTCATCTTCTTTTTTTGGGTCAATTTTTATCTCATTTTTTGCGCGGGCAAGCAAACTTCGGTGCGGATCCCCTTCTTCCCGATTGTCATCCGATTGGACAAAAATTTTCTTGCCCATTTGCATTAGGCGATTGCGAATTTTTCGCTTGATAGCAACATCGGAAATTTCACCGTAACCTTCGTAGGTAACTCGAGGACGGTTTCCAGTCAGCGGGTCGCCGTTGGGGTTGGCGTGTTTGACGGTTACAATCACGGCGAAGTCAATTTTCTTTGAGAGCGTGGTCATGATTTAATCTCCTTATTTGATAGGGTTTGGGTATTGAAAACTTTACTCTTCTGATTCGTCATCATCGGTATCCTCCTCGGATTCGTCAATGATTACCTCTTTGGCATCTTCACTTTCAGGTTTGTCAGCATCTTTTACGAACTTCCGTAATTCCTGCCATTGACAGTAATAGCCGAGCAGGTATTCGCCCGTGAGCGGGTCGTCGGACTTGAACTCTTCAGGGACAAACTTAATACATACTTCAGCAATTTGGTCTTTATACCAGGCGGCTGTTCGGCTTTTCAATCGCCAGAAGTAAGGCGGCAGCGCATCATGAATTTGCTTCCATGTTCTGTACGGGCGTTGAGAAAACTGTTGCATCATGCGGGCGGCGTTGGTTGGGCGCTTTTGTTTTCCTTCTTCATCGCGCAGTGCCTTGGCTTCGAGATGGTCGGCAATTGCTAGCAATCTGCCATAAAGGTAATCTCGATTGGTGTTGGCTGGGTCAAGCGCCATAGGATACTCCTTTCCAAAATGGTCGAATGTGTATTTTCGGAATAATGCGCAGGCAATCGTGAGCGACTTGTGCCATGTGTACTCATCATCTTTCTTGTCATCAGCGTCGTAAAGCCCCATGCGCTTGGACGCTTGGCGCACGGCTAGTTCAAGAACATCGCGCGGCAGGGAACGTCCTTCTACAACACAAGGGAGCAAACGACTGACCGTGTGATGTTTGATTCTTGCGCCAGCCTTCTCGCCATGAATCACTTCTGCGATTTCTAATAATGCAGGAGCAAATGTCTTTGTTTTTGGGTATCTACTCAAGTAATAGTGCTCCCAAGCGGCTTCCTTGTGCCATTTCTCGATGTTCTCCAGATAGACTTCTGGCTCAAACTCATGATAGTAGGTGACCGCCATTCGTCCTTGCGAAAGGGCATCAAGAGCGATGATGTAAATCCCTTTTGAGTCTTTCAGGTCGGCTTTATAACCAAGCATGGCTTTATGCAGACGTGTTGCAAAATCTTGACCGATCATCGGCTTTTCTGCCTCTTCATCAGGCGCATCCTTATCAGCTATTAAATCAGTCGAGTTTTGGAATGGCTGTGGAATTTCTTGCGCAGAAGAACCCCATGCCAAAATGGTCAAGCCTGGCTTTCTCTTGCCGCCCTCCTGTTCCTCGAATACTTTGCCCTGACGGTCAATCAGCCATGCCAGCGCATTGTGCGCTTTTTGTGATGCTTCCAAACCTATCAGACAGGAAGCATCTGCCGATTCCAAACGCCCGTAGTAGTTAATCATCTCGGTATCGTTTGATGAAATAAGTTTAGGATTATCTCCTTTTCTGCGAATGTATTTTGAGTGTTTGTTCGTCAAGACGGCTTCTTCGCCTGTGACGTAACAAAAAGCGCGGCTTTCTGATTTTCTCTTGTTTAGGTAGTAGTCCTGCCAACTTTGCCATAGGGTTTCATCTCGCCAGGTATCCATCTCTGTCCCATCATCTATCTCGACTCGCCAGCGCACAACAGCGTCTTGCTGGTCAGTAATACCAGGCACGGCAAAAATATCTTGGTCGTCTTTGTTTCTTTTTACATCTTTCTTCGCAAGGAATTTGCCATCTGAACCAAGGTACAAAACACCGAATCTGGCAAGGTCTTTGACCAGCGTACCCTTTTCTATGTATTTCAGTACGGCGCAGGCTTTTGGATGAGAGAACAACCTAGAGTTGCACCAGTCTGCCAATAGATTTTTGTATTGTTCGTGCATTTCTTTTGGGTCTCTCTTCTTACTGCCGTCTTCTTTCTCTTGATATAACTTTGGCAATTGTCCGCCACACTCGACGTAATCCTTAGCTACATACCGAAGTTCCTCCACAAAAGGGTGAGACGCAGGAGTTCCTCCTACTTTGCTGGCTGAATCCTCTGTAGCAGGGATAATGGTGGTCATATCGTTTTTGTTGGTAATTGGTTGTGCATTTTGAATGTTTCCATCTTCATCAAGTACAACTAAAATATGAGCATCTTTTGTGATATGACAAACAGGTGCAAGGGGGCGTTTCCCATCCTTCGAATATTGCCCCTTGTATGCCGACTCGCATTGGTTATAGGTGTCGTAGAGTTTTTGCATCCAGCCCATCTCAAACCTCTTCGCAGGATTCAAGCAAGCGTGGCTCTTGCAACCCAACTGATTTTGGCGGGCGGGCTGTGTAGTTCTTGACATTCCGAATCAGTTTCGGGTCGCAATCCTTAGGATGGGGATATTTCACAATACCATTTTCCATTTTAGGACGCCAAAAACGCGCCTGAATTTGGTTGTTCCCTGTTTCATCTGGATAGCTGAATCCATGAAACATCAAATCGAAATAGATGGTTTCGGTATTGTCGTACTCGCTCTCGCCATCCCCAAAGGTGCATGGCTCGACGTATCCCTGACATTCACGCGTACCGAGGAACACATCCCGCCTGCCGCCGCACTTAATCATCCGCTTGGCGATGTTGTGATGTTTGTTTTCGTTCTGGTCTTCTTTCAAGTCTTCCCTATATGGATTCCAGTCGAAGTACGCTAAAACCTGATACTCCACATCTACAAGGTAGGTGTAGATTGAAATTTCGTTACCGCCCTCCTTGTTTGCATAGCGGACAGGCTTGGCGCCGCGCGGCTGCATTCGGATACGCTTCATCACGCGCATCTTGTCAATGTACCAGATGAACGTTGGCTTCCAGTAAACCGAACTTAGAATTCCCTTGAGCGCTTCGTAGGTGGGAATTTGATAGGAATATTTTTCGCCTCCTATCTTGGTTATCGGGTCGGTAAACAGGGCATATTTGCCATACACTTTGAATTCAACGCTATTTCTCATTATTGACCCTCCTAGTAGCATAAAAATTCTAGCCCCACACTGGCGTCTTCGCTTAAGCCAAATTCTTCGTTATAGTACTGTTGATCCAAATAATAAATTTCTTCAACCTTTCCTTCTTTTTCTTTTCTAATCGCATGGATTGCTCCTTTCTCGCGAAAGATTTCGAACTGTCCTTTTCGGCCAAGATACAACTGCACTGAATATCTTTGAGCGCGTTTCAACAACTCACACATTCCCCAAACGTCGTTATCTCCGCACAGTGATGTGATGATTTCTCTGCCTTTGTCATAAGGCGCAATCACACCGATTGTCGGCGAATTAATCACGCAGAACATTTTAGAAGCAGTCATGAACGATTGTTTAAGACTGCATTCATCGACCTGCCTTTTGCAAGCATGAACATTGCGCGACAGAAGATTGAACAGATTGTCGTTATGATCGACGCCATCTTTTAGTCCAACTGGATAGTTTAGTTCATCCTCTCGTCGCTGGAAGTAACGGGCGTAATAATTTTTAATCGATTTCAAACTAAGAATATTTTCGTCATACTGTGTTGGATTTCTTTTGTAAAGATTGAAAGCTGTGTCGGCTTCGTTTTTCCCCAATTGAATATCGGGCAATGGTGACAAGTTTTCCTCTCTCACATTAACCACCCATACATCGCCCCTATCCGCACGTAAACCATGGCGATTACACCGCCCTGCCGCTTGCGTAATCGAATCCAAACCTGCAAGTGCACGAATGACTGATCCGAAATCGATATCCACTCCAGCCTCGACAAGCTGTGTGCTTACACAAATGACTCGCTCTTTCTTTTCTAATTTTTCTTTTATTTCATTCAGTTTATCCATACGGTGAGCTGGACACATGTTTGTGCTCAAATGATAAAGAGAAACGTTCAACATTCTGTTTTTGATTTCTTTATATATATTCAGAGCGGAATTACGTGTATTGACTACAATCAACACACTACCTTTTTTTTGTAATGCTTTTTCAGCGAGGTCTGCAATATCGGAGTTTGTCAAGCCTCCTGGTTTTCGCTCATCATGAACCTCGACGCGTTTTAACCGCTGGAACAGTTCTGGTTCGTTATTGATAATATGATTATCCTTTGGGATGCTCAATTCACGATAGGGATTACCTGTGTTGTCGAAAGGCGGCTGTGTTGCCGTACAAAGTACGACGCTCGAACCGCAGTCATGGGTCAGAAAACGCAGGGCTGTAGTGAACATATGTGTAATCTTGATTGGAATTGTCTGCACTTCATCGAATATTATGACTGAGTTTGCGAGCTGATGCATCCTGCGAGCGTCTCGTGTGCCTGAGCTGAAAAGTGCTTCTAGAAACTGCACCTGTGTAGTGAAGACAATCGGAGCATCCCAGTTTTCCGACAACAAGCTGTATCTTTTACGCGTGTCTTCAGATGGTATGAAGTTTGAATGATGCTCAAGAACAATCTTCCCGCGTTCATCCTCTTTTTCAAGTATTGAACGTATTTTTGAAGCGTTTTGATCAATGATTGTGATGTAAGGAACAATATAGAACACCCTTTCCATCTTGTGTTCCCGTGCATGATGAAGCGCAAAACGAAGGCTCGCTTCGGTTTTTCCCCCTCCTGTCGGAACTGTCAATTGGTAAATTCCCTTGGGCCTTTCCGCTGCTCTCAAACATGATTGCGCTACGTACGCTCGTATTTCATTTACATCCCGCGCAGGTCCTTGTGGCATGTGTTCAAGTGTTTGATTATATTCAGCATACTTTTTTTCTAATCGTTGTATTAGTTCATCCCAGGAGACATATTTACCGTAATTCCGAATCGCCTCGTTTCCAGGATTTTCGAAATCTGCTGTGCTAAGTCGATCGGCTTCAAGTAAGCAACTGAGCAGAAATCGAGCAAGCAATCCGCGCTTGAACCATCGTACATCCTTGGACTCATCTTGTTCCGTCATCTTAGTAAATACAATTTGATAAAAATCTTTCTCAATTGGCTCAGCAAGAATACTAGCTAACTTTATTTCGATTTCAGGCAACTTATCCCTTGCTTCGGTAAGGTGCGTTATATTGTCACTTTTTGTAATGCGCCGTTCAAACTCATTGAAGCCATCTGGTTTTAAACAGTCTATGAGACCCGAATGATGGGAAGCAATCGATAATGCTAAAAACTGTGCTAGGATTTTACCTTCCTGTTCTCGGCCTGCCAGTTTCTGATAAATCAACTGCGCTCCGGCAGTTGAGTGGTCGATTTTGCCTCTTTTTGCTTCAAAATCCACATACTCATCCTCATCTGGATTCATTCTTCCTGCCGCAGAGCGTAAGTACTCTTGAAATTCAATACTTGACTTTCCGAAATCATGTAGTAAACCCATTATTCGACCGATCTGAGATAATCCGACTTTTGATGCATAGTTAGCGGCAAGATCAGCTGTCTCAATAAGATGAGTACTTAATAATTGTTCTTTACCGTCTTTACGAACATGAGCTATCAGGTTTTCATCTTTTTTTTGATCAGCCATTTTTACACCTTTCCCCATTGCTTATTCTACACCTGCTGTTCAAAAAAGCAACATATACTGAACAGAGTCTTTTTAGTCTCATCAAGTATGTCATCTGAACGACCCCCCCACCCCATCCTACCCCACCCGGTACGACACAGGATGTCCTTGTCAGTTTTTTGTATTTTGTCAAGGCGCAGAGAATGGAATTCAGCTAGTGCCTTTAGCCGTAACAAATTAGGTTAAGAAAGAATAGTATTTTAGTCAGGTTTTCTTTCTTTCGAGTGCCAGCGCGGCCATCCGCGCTATCTCGGCCTTCCAAAGTTCGCGAAGGGGCTTTGGTTCGACAGGCTCTGCATCGGCTCCGAATCGAAGTATGCGGCCGAGGATTTCATCCCACCTGCTTACCGGTACGCTCAGCTCGATAAACGCTCCTCGTGAAGTGTCATTACCTTCACGCCGGATTTGTTCAGGATGCCAGACTTCGTCGCGCACGATGGGGATCGCCCGGCCGTAGAATCGTATAACGGCTTTTTTGTCGCCCTTGCCCTTGAACATTCCATACGAGGATTTCAAAAACTCCTCGATCTCTTCATCGGAAACTGGATGTTCCGCTTTTTCACTCGAAAGCGCGATGTGCGCGAAGCGCGACACTTTGAACGTGCGCATCCGCCGCTTGCCGGTGTCGTAGGCGACGCAGTACCAGCTGCCGGCGTAGTTGACAAGCCGCAGGACTTCGATTGTGCGTTCGGTCTGTCTGCCTTCGGCGTCGCGGTAGCGGATGTCCAATCGCTTTGAGTCAGCCATCGCGCGTACAAGTAAAACGAGCGTGTCCACATCAGCGATCTCATACTCGGGCAGCTCATACCGTATGGCCTGTTCCACTCTCCGCATTTTTTTAGGAATAAGATCGAGAAACCGCTCGAGCGCCGATTCCTCGGCCATGGGGACATACGCGATGGTGCCGGCCGCGGCCCGCGCAAATACGTAGAACAGAAGCGCCTTTTCGTCGGCGAAGTCGAGGCCGGTCCAGGTTTCCGCGTACTGGTAGCGGCGTTCGGCCGCGATCCACACGATAGGCGCTCCCAGACGGTCGCGCAAATACTCTATGTCGCGGGTCACTTGACGTCGGCTGACTTCGAAGCGCTCTGCGACTTCGCGGGCGGTCACGCCTCCGCGGGTTTTTATGCGACGGTCGATATACGTAAGACGCTCAACTTGACTCACTGCGCCTTCCTCCTTCGATGCCGAGTATCAGGGGAATCGAAGAATCGTTCACGGCTTCCACCGAGGCGTTTATCGGATAGGCTTCGGCGGTCCGGGAAATAATGTAGTGCCTACCGGGCTTCCATGCCCCGCCGGAGGCTATGAGTTCCTTGTTGAGTGCACATATAACGGCTGCGTCGGCGGAATTCGGGCTCTCGGTCCATTTCGTCTCGACAAACGACAGTTCACCGCCGCGCTCGACGACAAAATCAACCTCTCGGGCTCTTTGATCCCGGTAGAACCAGAATCGCGACCCGTTTCCGTATGCCGCCGCGAGCTTGCGCATTTCGGCGAATACATAGGTCTCCCATATCGCGCCGACAAAACCCGAGCGCTCGAGGTTGGATCGATCCAGGCCGAGTAGAAAGCACAAGAGGCCGGAATCGCGGAAGTAAAGCTTCGGGCTTTTAACTACCCGCTTGCCGAAACTCGGGAACCAGGGTTCAAGAAGAACTATCTGTCCGGAAGCCTGAAGGACTGATATCCAGTCGCCTACCGCTTTAACCGAAACGCCGACATCCTTCGCCACCTCGCTTTTGTTCAGGAGCGATCCTGATCGCGCGGCGAGGATTCTCAGAAAACGCTCGAAATCGCGCAATGAAACGACATTTAAAATCTGTCGGACATCGCGTTCAAGGTACGTTGCGATATATGCCGAGTAGAAGTCCCGCGCCGGGATTGCGGTTTCGCGCCATAGCTCGGGGAACTGGCCGCGCGAGACAAGCTCGAGAGCGGCCGGCCCGGAGGCGGGATGCAACTGCGCAGATCTCAGTTCGGCCCGGGACAGGTTCTCGAGTTCGAGTATCGCACAACGTCCGGCAAGGCTGTCCGAGACACCCTTCATCAGATTGAAGCTCTGGCTTCCTGTCAAAATAAAGCGGCCCATTCCATGTCGTTCACGATCGATCTCGACTTTTATATGGCGGAAAAGATCTGGCGCATATTGGACCTCGTCGACAACGATCGGCGGGGGATTGTCGCGGAAAAAGGCCAGGGGCTCGCGCTCGGCTCGATCGGCGAGGCTGGGCAGGTCGAGACTGATGCGTGGAATCTCCGGGAAGGTCGTTCCGACAAGGGTGGTTTTTCCCGCTTGGCGGGCGCCCGTTACGATCACAGCCGGGAAGTACGAGGCGAGACTGCGAAGACGTTCTTCGATAGAACGTTCGATATACATAGTCTATTTTTAATTTTTAAGGTTGGAAATGTCAACCTGATAAGTTGATTTTGTCAGTTTACGTCTATTTCATTATATGTATTATATCTACATCATCCCTCTCACCTGGATCCGCCGGTCCCTTATACCATGTGTTCAGTCTCGGGCGAAAAGGCTGCGGAGTTCGTCGATGCCCATCTTCGCTATCCACGATTCTCCCGAGGCGATGCTCATGTCCGCGAGTTCCCGTTTGGCCTTGATCATGGCGTCGATTTTCTCTTCGAAGGTCCCGCTCGAGATAAGTCGGTGCACAAAAACGTTTTTCGTCTGTCCGATCCGGTATGTCCGATCGGTAGCCTGGTTCTCCACGGCCGGGTTGTACCACAGATCGTAATGAACGACTCGGCTCGCGGCGGTGAGATTGAGGCCGAGGCCGCCCGCCCTCAGGCTCACGAGCATGATGCGCGAAGATTCTTCGTTTTGAAACGCGTCGACGACCTCGTCCCGCTTCTTCTTCGCCAGGCCGCCGTGATACACAAGACATGTTTCGCCCAACCTGTCGCTTATGATTGTTTTGAGCAGTTCGAGCATTTCAACGAACTGGCTGAAGACGAGCACTTTCTCGCGCCGATCGAGGATCTCGCCCAGCAGCTCGAGAAGCATGAGGCATTTGCCCGAAAGCGAGGCTTCCCCCGGGCTTTCTTTGTCGTACACCCGCGGATGATCGCAGACTTGCTTAAGCGAGGTCAGGAGGGAGAGGATCAAGGCCGAGAGCTCGAGGGGGTTTTCGGCCGCTTCTGCTTTTTCGAGACTTGCCTGCACGACGCTTTGGTACAGCGCGGCCTGCTCGGGGACGAGCGTCGCGTACTCATCAGTCACGATCTTCTCGGGCAGGTCCGAAACAATGTTTTTGTCTGTCTTGAGCCGCCGCATGAGGAAGGGTGACGTTATGCGCCGCAGCTGTTCCGCAGCCTCCGGGTCGCGCTCCACCTCTATTTTGACACGCCACCTTTTCGTGAACTCCGTCGGTCCGCCGAGATAGCCGGGCAGGACGACATCGAAAATCGAACGCAGGTCCTCGAGCCTGTTCTCGACCGGCGTTCCGCTGAGGGCCAGCCGGTATACCGACCGGATCGACTTTACGCCGCGCGAGCGGCGGGTTTCGGCGTTCTTCATGAGCTGGGCCTCGTCGCAGACGAGGAGCGAAAATCCCCGCTCGCAGAGTTTTTCTGAGTCGCGCGAGGCGGTCTCGTAGGTCGTCAAAAAAACATCACTATCAGCTTCAAGGCTTCGGCCCTTTCCGTGGTACAGCACGACGCGGAGATCGGGGGCGAAGCGGCCGATCTCGCGCTCCCAGTTGGTCATGAGTGCGGCGGGCGCGATCACGAGGGCGCCTTGCGAAAGGAGCTGTTCCTCGCGCAGTCTCAGGATGACGGCGATGGCCTGAACCGTCTTTCCGAGCCCCATGTCGTCCGCCAGGAGACAGCCGAAGCCCGAGCGGAGATTCGACATGGCCCAGCGGTACCCGCGTTCCTGGTATGGTCGAAGAACCGCCTTAAGTCCTGCGGGCGGCGCTTCGTCCCGGACGGAAAAAAGCGAAGCTGCGAGCTCTTCGGCGTCGGCGTCGAAGGCCGCATCCCCCAGAAGACGTGATGCGACGACGTCGAGCGCGGAGGGCATGGGCGAATTGTTCGCGCGTTCGAGCAGTCGCGCAACTTCTTCGGGATCGATCTTCACAAAGCCGTCTCGAAAAAGAACGATGCCTTTTTTCCCCCTCACGAGGCGGTCGAATTCCTCGCGTGTCACGATCTGATCGCCGATCGCTATGCGCCAGTCATATTTGAGCATTGTATTCAGGTCGAAATAGGTCTTGAGCGACCGTTTGCCTTTAGCTTTCGCGTGCAAAACGAGCCGAGGCTTGAGCGCCTTTGAGAGCTCTTTCGGAAGAACGACTTCGACGCCGAGGCGGCGCAGAATCGGCGAGGCTTCGCCGAGGAACGCCGCCAACCGCGGTCCGTCGAGAAGGACGCGCCGCTGCGTCGAAAGTCGCTTGATTTCGGGGATATAGGCGGCGAGGGCGGTCGGAATCCTTAACACCTCGAGCGTGCCGAGTTTCTCCGCCGCGTCCTTGAGCGCCACAGTGCGGATACGTCCCGCCGTCTTTGCGGGATACAGGACAGACAGACCGACGGTGAAGCGGTCGACCGCCGTCGATTCGACATCGCCGGCTTCTTTTATATTGAAGCGGTACCTATAGGCCGAGCTCGCAAAGTCAAGATTGAATAACGAAACCCATGATTCGATCGCCTGCGGAAGCGTTCGTTCGCCTGGTTGTTCGGCGTCAATCACATCGTCGGCGAAGAAGAGATTGACAAAGGGGCGGATCGCGGCTCTTTCGCCCGTGGGCCGGAAGCCGAGGCGATGCACCCATCCGGTCAGAGCTGCGGCGACAAGAAGCTGCGCCGCCGAGACCCCGGAAAGCGGCGCAGGTTTTTTTCGGCCTAATGCGACACGTAGAACTCCTGGATCCCAGGCGCCCAATTCGGTCAGCGAAGTGTTAAAATCCGCCGAAGCGCGCAGAGGAACCCAGACAATACGCAGGTTTTTCCCGTCCATGCAGGGCGCTGGCGCAAAAGCCGAAGCGTGAAATGCCGCGAAGGCGAAGCGCGCAAGGTGAAAAAAGAACCTGTACTCCGGCGTGCCTCGATCATCTTCAAAGCTCAAAAAAAGAGTGAACAACTCTGGAATGGCGAATCCGGCGGACCATCCATCAGGGTTCTTCACGACGACGCCGGATTTGAGCACGGCGGGTGTGACATTCTGTTCTTCCTTAGCGGCTGTCTCGACGATGAAACTCGATGCAGAAAAACGCCGCTCCAAAAGAGAATCTACGGCGGACGGCGGCTCGATTTCCTTTGCGGCTCGGTGGTAGAACTCGACGAGCGCCGTGGCGAAATCGACCTCGGCGAAAGCAGGCCTAGGCGGGACTAAAGAGCTGACAAAACCAAGAAAGTTTTCCAGACGCGGAGGCGCAGGCGGTCTGTCGCATCGAAGGCTGCGTCTTCCGACGTCGAATTCCAGGGGGATGGGAGGACGGACAGCCGATTCGGCGCGCAGGCTTCCGAATCGTTCGGCCAAATCCACACCGCGAAGCCTAAAGATGATCGAAGGATCCCTGTCCAATTCCCTCGCGATCACATAATAGACGGCGGCCATGTGCTTGCAGGGGTCGCCCCAGTCCGGGCAGGTGCAGCTGCGATTCATGCTCGACCAGCGTCCGGGGAAAAGCTCGATCTTCTCGGCTTCCAGGCGATCGATGAGTTCCTTCGGGAATTCCCCGGCCTCGATTCTGGCGAGGAGGAGGGGATCGGACTCGATCGTCGAAAAGAGCCGCTCGCGGTCCTTTTCGGCGAGGTCGGGGAAATCGATGCGCACTGTGTAAAACGGCAGGGAATGCCCTTTTACCGTCGCGGCGACCCTGCGCCCATTGAACTCGATCTTGCTGACTTTGCCTGTAGACGCATAACTGCGACCGCGCACAAGGCGCGCGGACTCGTCGCTGCGTTCGAGAGCTTGTATGAACCAACGGCCCCAGGGGGTGGCGCCGAAATTGGAATTTTGGGCCATGCTGAATACTACATGAATACCGCTGAAAGAGTACACCGCACTTGAATATCAGTGTATTTTTTCTTTCTACAACCGATCGAATGTAATTGACAGAAACCGCCTGGAGGAAAATGCTTAGCGGATCGGAGGATTTCACTATATATGGTAAAAGAAATCATAAAATTTCTTGTCTTCAGCGGCCTGGCGCCGGTCGTGCTCTACCGCAAGATATGCCGACCGACGAGCGGCGAGTGGGCGGAATACTTGAAAAAACGAGGAAGGCTTCACAGCATCGGGGAAAATGTCGCCGTCAATTCCGATGTCGTGATCACCGATCCGGAATATGTCCGCATCGGCAATAACGTCCTTCTGTCCTCGTGCACCCTCGTCGGACACAACGGCGCCGTCTCGGTCCTGAATCGCGCGTACAACCTCAAACTGGACGATGTGGGCAAAATCGACATCAAGGACAATGTCTTCATAGGAATCGGCGCGATCATTCTTCCCGGCGTGACGATCGGGCCGAACGCCATTGTCGGCGCGGGCGCGGTTGTAACGAAGGATGTTCCGCCCGGAAGCATCGTGGGAGGGGTCCCGGCCCGGGTGATCGGCGATGTCGATTCCTATGTAAAGAAACTGAAAGAGCGTACGGACAAGTTGCCATGGAAAGACTTGATTTACCACCGAGAAGCCGCCTATGACGCGAAAATCGAACCTCTTCTGAAGAAAATGAGAATAGACTATTTTTGGAACGAAAACTCGCCCCCGGATTCAGCGCCGTAGCCGCCGTGCCCCTGTTCCGAAAAAGTAGCCGCGGGGCCTTGACCCAGTCAGACATAACAGGTATGTTTTGTCTATCATGATGTTCGTAGTTCCGAGTTTCGGACAGATCGAATCCAGCCTCACCGCAAAGAACGGCCTCCTTCTCTCCGGCCTCCTCCTTAGCGGGCTCCTGCTTAGGAGCACGAGCGGCGCGGGTTCGGCGGTCGAAACCGGATAGGGGCGTTAGCCCTCTATAAAAAACCCGCAGCCGCTCGAGCCGGCCGCGGGTTTTTTTATACCTGCGCGGCCGGCGGGAGGCTCCGGGCCAAGGAGTGGAGCCATGGCCAAGTACAGTCCCTTCCCCCAGCCGCCTGCGATCGACCGTCGATGGCCCGACCGCAGGATCGAAAAAGCGCCGATCTGGTGTTCGGTCGACCTGCGCGACGGCAACCAGGCGCTCGTCGAGCCCATGGGCGTCGACGAAAAGCTCGCCTACTTCGACCTTTTGGTTCAAATGGGCTTCAAGGAGATCGAGATCGGCTTCCCCTCGGCGAGCCAGATCGAGTTCGATTTCGCCCGCGCCTTGATCGAGAACGACCGCATTCCGGACGACGTCGCGATCCAGGTGCTCTGTCAATGCCGCGAACATTTGATAACAAGAACTTTCGAGAGTCTCAAGGGAGCGAAAAAGGCGATATTCCACATCTACAACTCGACCTCGCCGGTTCAGCGCAAGATCACCTTCGGCCTGAGCAAGGAGGAGATCAAGGCCATCGCCATTCAGGGCACGCGGATGGTCAAGGCCGGGCTTTCCTCCGTCCCCGGGACCGAAATCGTCCTCGAGTACTCGCCCGAAAGCTTCTCGAACACCGAGGTCGAGTACGCCCTCGAGGTCTGCGAGGCCGTCATGGACGAGTGGGGGGCGTCGAAGGACCGCAAGGTCATCCTGAACCTCCCCGCCACGGTCGAGTCCTCGACCCCCAACCTCTACGCCGATATGGTCGAGTGGTTTATCACGCATCTGTCGCGGCGCGAAGCTGCTATAATTTCTTTGCACACCCACAACGACCGTGGCACGGGCGTCGCGGCGAGCGAGCTCGGCCTTTTGGCCGGGGCCGAACGTATCGAAGGGACGCTCTTCGGCAACGGTGAGCGGACGGGGAATCTCGATATCGTGAACCTTGCGCTCAATATGTTCAGCGAGGGGATCGACCCCAAGCTCGACGTTTACAACATTCCAAAACTCGCCGCAGCCTACTCGGATTTCACGGGCATGACCATTCCTCCGCGGCATCCTTACGCGGGCGAGCTTGTGTACACAGCCTTTTCCGGCTCGCATCAAGACGCCATCAAGAAGGGCATCGAGAAGCGCGGCCCCGATGCGCCGGCGGATGCGCCCTGGGAGGTCCCGTATCTGCCCATCGATCCCCGGGACATCGGCCGCAGCTACGAGGCCATCATCCGCATCAACAGCCAGTCGGGCAAGGGCGGCGTCGCCTACATCTTGAAGGAGGAGGCGGGCTACGACCTGCCGAAGGCCATGCACCCGGAAGTCGGACTCTTCGTCAACCGCGTCGCGGATATACGCGGCAAGGAAGTCGACGCCGAGTCGATCCGCGCGCTCTTCGAGGGCGAGTTCATCAACGTGTCGGAGCCGCTCTCATTAGTGTCCTTCAACGAGATCCCCGACCACGTGAACGGCGAGACGACCTGGCGCTCGATCGTGCGGTACAAGGGCGAGGAACGTGAGATCGTCGGCAAGGGCAAGGGGCCCATCGACGCCTTCGTAAAGAGCCTTTCCTCGCTCGGTATCGAGGATATCGGGATCGTGTCCTTCCACGAGGACGCACTCGCCACGGGAGCGGATGCGAACGCCGTCGCCTACATTCAGGCTCGACTGCCCGGTGTTCCCTCGACCTGGGGCGCGGGGCTCGATCCGAGCATTGCGGCCGCGGGCGTGCGCGCGGTCCTCTCGGCCGTCAACCGGAGTCTCGCGAAAAAACAACTCTGAGGAGGGGCGGTGAAGAGAAGGGGGCCGTTGCGGTAGAATGCCGCGATGGCCTTTCTTCCCGCCCATCCCTCCGATCTCGCCGCGCAGGGGCTTTCGCCCGGAGATCTCGACGCGGTTTTTGTGACGGGGGACGCCTATGTCGATCATCCCTCCTTCGGCGCCGCCCTCTTGGGGCGTCTTCTCGAAGCCGAGGGCTGCCGGGTCGGCATTATTGCGCGACCCGATCCCGACGAGGTCGAAGCCTTCCGGCTTCTCGGCCGGCCCAGGCTCGCCTTTCTCGTGACCGCGGGCGCGCTCGACTCGATGGTGTCTTCGTATACGGCGAACCGCAAACCACGTTCCGAGGACGACTACGCCCCGGGCGGAAGACCCGAGCTTTGCCTGCGCGGCGATGGGACGATCGGTCCGGGGAAAGCGGGACGGCGGCAGGCCCGGCCCGACCGCGCGTGCATCGCCTATGCGGCCAAGTGCCGCGAGGCCTACAAGGGCGTGCCGGTGATTATAGGCGGAGTCGAGGCCTCGCTCCGCGCCCTCGCCCATTACGACTACTGGTCGGATAAGGTCCGCCGCTCGATTCTTCTCGATTCGAAGGCGGACATACTCGTCCACGGCATGGGCGAACTCGCGGTATGCGAAATACTGCGCCGTCTCGCGGCGGCATCGCGGGACGGCTCTTCCCCGGCCGATGCCGATCTGCGCGGCATTCGCGGCACGGCCTGGCGATCCTCCACGAAACCTGATCTCGAAGCCGGCGCCTTCATCGAGCTTCCCTCGTACGAAGAGGTTTCATCGAACAAAGACGCATTTCTCGAATCGACGCGGCTTCGCTACCGCAACGCCGATCCGCACTATGGAAAGACGCTTCTCGAACGCTCGGGCGAGCGCTGGGTTGTGTTCGAAGTCCCTCAGCGCAAGCTCACTACCGAAGAACTCGATCGCATGTACGAGCTTCCCTACGAACGCGCCTGGCATCCGATGTACGATGATTTCGGAGGAGTCCCGGCCCTCGAGGAGGTCCGCTTCTCGCTCGTCTCGAGCCGCGGCTGCTTCGGCGGTTGCTCGTTCTGCTCGATAAGTCTGCACCAGGGCCGCGCGATTTCCGCGCGGAGCCGCGATTCTTTGGTCCGCGAGGCGCGCACACTGACCCGCAATCCCCTGTTCAAGGGCTACATCCACGATCTCGGCGGCCCCACGGCGAATTTCCGCACCTCGGCCTGCCGCAAAACCGACACGGAAGGCGCCTGTCCCGATCGGCGGTGCCTGAGTCCGCGGCCCTGTCCGAATCTAGTCGTGGATCACTCTGATTATCTCGAAGTGCTGCGGGCGGTCGAGGCGGTCCCAGGAGTTAAAAAAGTATTTATACGATCGGGGTTGCGTTTCGATTATCTCATGCTCGACCGGGACGAGACCTTTTTCCATGAGCTTGTAAAACGGCATATCTCGGGGCAGCTCAAGGTCGCCCCCGAGCATGTATCGGACTCGGTCCTGAGGCTCATGGGGAAGAGCGGCCGCACTGTCTACGCGGAATTTGCTGAGAGGTACGCCGCACTGAACCGGGAACTCGGTCTTAAGCAGTACCTCGTCCCGTATTTCATCTCGGCCCATCCCGGGGCCGGTCTTGCGGAAGCGATTGAACTGGCTGAGTTCATCCGCGATTCGGGTTTCGCGCCCGACCAGATTCAGGACTTCTACCCCACGCCGGGGACGCTGTCCACCGCCATGTACTATACCGGGAAAAACCCCTGGACCGGCGAGGCGATCTATGTCGCCCGGGGCGAGCGCGAGCGGGCGATGCAGCGGGCGCTGTTGCACTACTCGAGGCCTGAGAACCGCGATCTCGTCCGCGAGGCGCTCATGCGGGCGGGGCGGCGCGACCTTATCGGCTCGGGGCCGAAGTGCCTTGTGTCCTGAGCGCCGAGTCTTCGCCGTCCGCGGAGGCCGGCGCCCTGATGACAAAGGTCGTTCCCGGTCCGCCGCTGCGTTCAATTTCCCCTTTCAGCTGAGCGGTCATCATGTGCACTATGCCGAGGCCAAGACCTTCCGATTCCGATGATTCCGCTCTGGCGGGGAACCCGGCGCCGTCGTCGGATACGCGGAGCTCGATTTTGTTTTCTGATCGATGCAATTCGATGATGATCCGGCCGGGGCCGCCCGAGGGGAAGGCGTGCTTAAGCGCGTTCGTCACGAGTTCGTTGACGATGAGCCCCCACGGCACCGCCTGTCGCATATCGACCGGCATGCTCTCGATCCGCTGCTCGATACAAAGGCCGCTCTCCGCGTCCGCATAGGTGCCGGACAGGAGCTCGACAATCGCTTTGAGGTATTCCCCGAGATCGACCTGGCCGGTCCGGCCTGATCTCAGCAAGAGGTCGTACAGTGACGCGAGCGATTGTATCCGGTCTTTCAAATCGCCGAGGGTGCTGCGCGTTCTCTCGTCGGGCGCCTGCTCCATTTCGAGGGCGGCGATGCCGGCGATCATCGCCAGGTTGTTCTTGATTCGATGCTGTAGCTCGCGCAGAAGATTTTCCTTTTCGCGGACGGACGATGCAAGCTCGTTCTCTATACGCTTGCGGCCGCTTATGTCCGTCGCAAAGCTGATGATGTGCCGGCGGCCGTACATTTCAGCCGTTGTCAGCGACAGCAGCGCGTCGATTTTGGTCCCGTCCTTCCTTCGCAGTTTCGTCTCGTAATTGCGTACGAGTTCGCCGCGTCGCAGTCGTTCCACAACGACCGAGCGCTCGTCGATCGAGTCCCATATACCGAGCTCGCCGATGCTGCGGCCGATGAGTTCGTCGCGCGAGTATCCGAAAAGCCTGTTGACCGCCTCGTTCACCTCGATGAACCGTCCTTCATCCAGAGTCGTCAATGTGATGCACTCGGGGCAGGCGCGGAAAAGTTCGGCCATCAGCCGCTCCTTTTCTCTGAGCGCGTTCTGAGCGCGTCGGCTTTCGGTGATGTTCACGATGACGCAGGATACGCTCGCCATCGGTTCCGGCGAGCGCGGATCGGTCGCGCTCGATCCAATGAGGATGTCCAGTACCACTCCGTCTTTCCGACGCAGCTTCGTCTCGATAAGCGAACGCCTGGAGATCAGCAGCGCGCCGTAGAGCTCCCTGCCGACGCGCTCGTATTCCTCGTCGTCACAGTACAGGATCCTGGTGTTTTTCCCGATCAGTTCGCTCTCCGAGTATCCGAAGGTCGAGCACATGTCCGCATTGACTTTTATGAATTTCCTGTAACTCAACAGAACGACGCCCGCAGGCACGGCGTCGAAGAGACTGCGGAAGTCGGCCTCGCTTTTCTTCAGAGACTCGTACTCGTCGATGGGAATCGTGATGGTTCCGCCGCTTTCCATTAAGCCTCCCTGTTGCCTGTCGATGCCGGGAATCCGGTCATCCGACGGTTTCGACTCTGATCATGTTCGTTGTGCCGCGCTGCGAGAGAGGCAGCCCCGCGACCACCGCGACGCGGTCGCCCTTTTTCAGCGCTCCGGCGTATACGCAGGTATCGATGGTCTCGGCCACCAAGGCGTCCAGACTCTCTTCGGGTCCTGCGAGAAGGAAGGGGCGTACGCCCCAGTTCATCGCCATCTGATGGTAGACGATTTTGTCTTTGACGAACGCGAAGATCGGCATCCGGGGTCTGAGCCGGGAGATAAGCTGGGCCGCGTGTCCTGTCTCGGTCAGCACGATGATGCCGGCGGCCTTCGCCTGATAGGCGACCGATACCGCGTTGTACGACACAATCGCCGCGATGTCTCCCGAGCGCACTTCGGGGGGTATGTGCTCGTGGAACAGCTCGTAATCGAATTCGGCTTCGACCTGTCTTATGATCGCGCTCATCGTTTCGACGACCCTGACCGGATAGCGTCCGACGGCGGTCTCGCCCGACAGCATGACGGCGCTGGTCGAGTCGAAGCAGGCGTTGGCGACATCGCTGGCCTCGGCCCGTGTCGGCAGGGGGCTGTCGATCATGGACTCGAGCATCTGTGTCGCCGTTATCACGGGCTTCGCGCTCAAAAACCCGGCGCGGATAAGCCGCTTCTGTGCGATGGGAACGCTTTCGATCGCGATTTCGACCCCCATGTCTCCGCGCGCGACCATGATGCCGTCGGCGGCCTTGAGTATTTCATCCGCCGCCTCGAGCCCCTTCGCGCTCTCGATCTTGGCGATGAGCTTGACAGGGACCTTCCGGCCCGCCCCCCCGCGCGTTCTCTGTACGAGGCGCCTCACCTCTTCGATGTCGGTCGCGTTGCGTACAAAGGAGAGCGCTATGTACTCGGCCCCGCTTTCCGCCGCGAACGTGATATCACGTATGTCCTTTTCGGACAGGAAGGGGATGGGGTAATCGACGTGCGGTATGGTGAGGTGGGCCTTCGGTCTGAGCGAGCCCGGATTCCCGATCTTGACGGATATGAAATTTTTACCCTTCGCGGCGACCTCGCCGGAGAAGTAGCCGTCCATGAGCAGAACTTTCTGCCCGATCGCGCACAGTGTGTCGATCTCGGGAAGATTGGTGTATACACGGCCGGGCTCGGAGGAGATGAGCGAGTCGATGAGTTCCGCCGGTCTCGACTCAATGGTCAGGATCGATCCCGCCTCGAGTTCGAGCGTGGTTGAATACCCGTAGATGCGGACCGCCGGCCCCTTTATGTCCGCCATGACCGCGATCGGTGCGTGGAGCCGTTCGCGCGCCTCGTGAATCATCGCAAACAGGCGCTTCGCGGCGTCCGGATTCGAGTGGGAGAAATTGAGGCGGAATACATTTACACCGGCATGTATGAGCGATTCGACCATTTCCGGTGTATCCGACGATGGGCCTATCGTAGCGACGATCTTTGTTCGTTTTTCGCCGTCTGTTGAGCTTTTCATACGTACAGTCTTGCTTATTCGGCGGAAAAATACTAGACTATATATGAAAGGTTGTTCATATATTCATATTTTTTCGGGGGCTATGATATGACACGTACGAGCGCGCGGAATCCCCTTGCGGGAGGGCGATCATCCTGCGGTGATCTTCACCATGAACTCCGCATGCAGGCCGCCAGGGCCGCCGCAATTCCTGATGAGCTTCTTACCGAAGCGGTCGATCTTTTCAAAATGTTCGCGGACGCGAGCCGGTTGCGGATCCTGAGCGCGCTTTCTTCCGGCGAACTCTGCGTCATGCACCTGAGCTCGGTTTTGCAGATGAGCCAATCCGCGGTCAGCCATCAGCTCGCTTTTCTTCGGGCCGCCCGCCTCGTCGCGAGCCGACGCGAGGGCAAGACTATGAACTACCGCCTCGCCGACGACCACATCGGGGAACTTCTCGCCACCGCTTTGGAGCACGCGTCGGAACGCGCTTCGCCCTCGAAAAGCGCGGAGGATCATCGATCATGAAACGACTTGGCATCACCTTCGGTTCAGCGGCGCTCGTGCTCCTCCTCGCCTATCTCGTGTCGCCGGGCGGTCTCTTGTCCGCCCCCTGGCTGCCGGCGTACGCGCCGACGGTTCTTCTCGTCGCCGCCTACCTGATCGTCGGCGCCGATGTGCTCTGGGGCGCGATGCGCGGAATCGGGCGCGGCAGACTCTTCGACGAACTTTTTCTTATGAGCGTCGCCACGCTCGGCGCGCTCGTCATCGGGTACTACGAGGAAGCTATAGGCGTAATGGCTTTCTACAAAATCGGCGAAGCGCTGCAGGAGGCCGCGTACGAGAAAAGCGTTCGCTCGATCCGCGCGCTCCTTGCGCTCAGGCCGGATACCGCCAGGGTGCGGCGGAACGGCGCGTGGATCGAGATGCCGCCGGAAAAGGCCGAGGTCGGCGAGGACTTCATGGTAAAGCCGGGCGAACGTGTTCCTCTTGATGGAACGGTTCTCGAAGGCGCCGCCTTTCTTGATACATCCTCGGTTACGGGCGAATCTCTGCCGAGATCGGTCGGCCCCGGCTCCGAGATACTCTCGGGATTCATCGCTCTCGACGGGTCCATGACCGCGAAGGCGACCAAGTCGGCGGAAGATTCGACGGCGGCGCGGATAGTTTCGCTTGTCGAAAGCGCCTCGAAAGCCAAGGCGAAATCCGAGCGTTTTGTGACGCGCTTCGCGCGCGTCTACACGCCCATCGTGGTCGCCGCGGCCGTGCTGATCGCTTTTCTGCCGCCGATCGGGGGGCTGGGGAGCCTCGCCGAGTGGTCGTACCGCGCACTCGTGCTCCTCGTCATCTCCTGTCCCTGCGCCCTCGTCGTCAGCGTTCCGCTCGCCTATTTCGCGGGCATCGGCGCGGCGGCCCGGCGCGGCATTCTCATAAAGGGCGGCGAAACCATAGACAGCTTGTCGAAAGCAGGAACGATCGTCTTCGACAAAACGGGGACGCTGACTAACGGGAAATTCGTTCTTCGGGCCGTTCTGCCCGAGCCCGGCTGGGATGAGAATACGGTCCTGGCTCTTGCCGCGGCCGCCGAATCGCGTTCGCGACATCCTCTTGCCGAGTCCATCCGCGCGGCCGCCGCCGAACGCGGACTTTCCATCGGCTCAGAGGATGTGGCTTCGGCCATCCGAGATATTCCAGGCGCGGGCGTCTGCGCGCAGGTCGGCGGACGCCGCATTCTCGCGGGGAACGATCGGCTTTTCGAGAAGGAGCGGGTCTCGGGTTGGACGCGCGATCCAAGGGCCGAGGGGATCGAAGGCGGCACCATGGTCCGCGTCGCGGTCGACGGCGTTCCCGCGGGCCTGCTCGTCGCGGGCGACGAGCCTCGGAACGAGACGCACGCGGCAATTCCCGCGCTTTCCCGCTTGGGTATAAACCGGATTGCGATGCTGACCGGCGACACCGAGGAGGCGGCTCTCGGCATCGCCCGCAGGCTGGGCATTTCCGAGGTGGCGTCGGCGCTCACGCCGGAGGGCAAGCTCCGCAGGCTGGAACAGATCGTCGGAGAGACCGCATCCACAGGGCGATCTACAGTTTTTGTGGGCGACGGCGTGAACGACGCGCCCGCGCTTGCGCTCGCGGACGCGGGCGTCGCGATGGGAGGGGGGACGGACGCCGCCGTCGAGCGCGCCGACGCTGTTTTGTTGTCCGGTGATCTTGGACTTCTCGTCGAAGCGGTGCAGCGCTCGAGGACGACGCGGGCGATAGCGGCCCAGAACATAGTCTTGTCCCTCGGGGTCAAAGCGGCGATTTTCGCGCTCGGCGCGGCGGGAATCGCGGGCATGTGGGCGGCCGTCTTCGCCGACGTCGGTGTGGCTTTGCTGGCCATAGGCAATTCGCTCAGAACAATGCGCTGACAGCGAAGAGTCGAAATTTGATGAGCGGCCGCGTTTCCGTAATACTTACCCTATGTCCGAGATCAAGGCCGGGACCGCCGCAGACAAGACCAGACTCGAAAGCGACGCCCGCAGCGGCGCCGTGGGTCTCGGGATACTCGCATCGCTCCTCGTGGTCGGCTTTACGGTCGTACAGCTGTTCGAGGAACGCTCGACCGTACTCTCAGGCGAGAAGGACTCGCTTTTGCGGACGGCCGAGCTCGCCGCCATCGAGATGCGGGACATGCTCGATCAGATACGGTTCTTCTTCAGAGCCGCCGATCACTGGCTGTCGACCCACCCGCGGGCGGATCCCCGGTTCGACGCGAATTTCGCCGCACTCGTCGACGAATTCCGTTCGACGATGAAGGACAGAATCGAGATCCGTCTCGTTTCAGAATCCGGGGATCTGTACTACATCCCGTCGGAGAGCGTCGTTCCGGCGAATAACGTCAAAGATCGTTCCTATTTCGCCGCCCAGGCGGAACCGGATACCAGGGGTTTTTTCATCGCCGAGACGGTGATGAGCCGCATTACAGGGGAATGGAGTATTCCCATCTCCTATCCTCTCTCCTCCGCGAATTCGGGCGTGTCGGTCATTTTCGCCGCCTGGGGAATGCCTGCGATCGAGGAGCTTTACGACAAGGTCCGTCCGAAGCCGGGCGGGACGGTATCCTTGGTCCGGAGGGATGGACGCATTCTCGCCCGTGTCCCTTTCAACGCCTCATACATAGGGAAATCCATCGCCGACGACGCCGATGCATGGTGGCGCGGCACCGCCGAAACCGAGGTTGTTGTCATGAAAGCGACTGCCACGGACAGCGCCGAAAGAATCATCGCGACAAAGCACATCGATGACTATGGTCTTGCTTTGAATGTGACGGCAAAAGCTGATGACGTGCTCGCGATCTGGAGGAAGAATCTGATCGCCCGAGCCGCTCTTGCCCTGGGATTGATAGCCGCAATCTCGATTGTCTTGATCCGTCTGCTTATTGTCTTGAAAAAGCTGAACACCGCGAAAGCAGAACTCGCGACAAGTATCGAGCGGCTGCGGGAGAGCGACTCGACCAAGGACAGGCTTCTTTCGATACTCGGTCACGACCTCCGGGGGCCCGTCGGCGGAATCTGCAATCTGCTCGACACGATGGCCTGCGATCCTGATGGAATCGATCGAGATGAGCTCATGCAATGCATCTTGGCGCTCAGGAAGAGCGCCAGGAACACCTATCAGCTTCTGGAGAACATCCTGGCCTGGGCGAAATCGAAACGCGGCGACAAACCGCCGAGACTCGTTCCGACGCGCCTCCGGCCCGTGGTTGAGGAGTGTGTGAATCTTTATTCATTGTGGATCGAGGAAAAAGGGCTGTCGACACTTATTGACGTCGATCCCGGTTTTGAAGCTCGTTTCGACCCCGATCTTTTCAAGGTGGTTCTGCGCAATCTTGTCTCCAACGCCGTGAAATTCTCGAAGCAGAATGGAGTAATAGAAATATCATCAAATCGCAGCGGCGGGGTCGTGGTTCTGACGGTTCGGGACGACGGCGTGGGTATGAGCGCCGAAACCCTGGCCGGCCTCTTCTCGTCCGCATCGGCGGTGAGCCGCGCCGGAACGGCCAACGAGAAAGGTTCGGGCCTGGGGCTTGCGCTCTGCAAGGACATCATCGAGCGGCACGGAGGGAGCATCGAAGCGTCGAGCGCGGCGGGGTCGGGCAGTGTCTTCACGATACGCCTGCGCGACTGAACCGCCCTTTCCATCGGCGGCGTTCATGCCTTCGTGCGGTCGGGCGCATCGCCACAGACCGCCTGAAACGCCGCATCGGCGGCGCTTTCCCAGGCACGCGCAAGCCGCTCGATCCTTCCCATGAGAACAGGCGGCTCTTCATCGGGCAGGGCGAGCGAAAGACGACGCACGGCGGACGCGCACTTCTCGCAGCCGAGCCGGGAGAAGAGCGCGCCGAGCGTCCGCGCCGCCGGTTTGAGCATGGCGATGTTTTGGGAAACGGTCGATTCGCGCAGCACGGCGATCGCTCGCGCTCCATCTTTCTTCAGCTCCTCGAGAACAGGCCGGGCATCGGATCCTTTGCCGGTCCAACGCCCGCGTACTATGTCCAGGGGCGGCGCTTCCCGTCTGTCTATCGCTGAATTCAAGAATCTGAGCAGTTTGGGGACGTCTACGGGCTTTTCGAATACGCCGTCGAAACTGGAATCGACGCCCGCCATCTCGTCGGGTCCGAAGGCGGTGAGCGCGGCGAGCGGAATGTCCGGATCATAATGCGTTCCGGTATACGCGCGTATCCTGCGCCCCAGCTCGATCCCGTTCATTCCGGGCATTTGCACGTCGAGTATGGCGGCGTCGTATGTCCGCTCCTCGAGACGGCGCAAGGCCTCAGCTCCGGAGGAGGCCGTCGTCGTATAATGGCCGGCGTTCTCGAGGATCGCGGCCATGTAATCGAGATTGACTTCGTTGTCGTCGACGATCAGAAGGCGGTACGCGCATTTTGAAGGTGCGTGTCCTTCAATTCCGGCCTCGGAGGGTTCTCCTGTCGGAATGAGAATGGTAAACAGTGAGCCGCGGCCGCCTTCGCTCTGCAGCCGTATTTCACCTCCGAGCGCCCGAACGATATTGCGGGCCAACGAAAGGCCGATACCGGCGCCGCCGGGCTTGGAATACGGCGAAGTCAGCTGGACAAAAGGCGTGAAAACCCTGCTCTGGTCCTCGGGCGCTATCCCCGCTCCCGTATCGGATACGGAAAGAGAAAGGTGCGGGACATTGCCCGAACGTCGTTCGATCGACGCTGTCACCGTGATCCTTCCTCGATCCGTGAATGTGACCGCGTTCGCGAGCAGCGCGGCGAAGGCGCGGCCGAGCTTGTCAGGGTCGGAACGGAGTGTTTCGTCGGGCACAGGGCCGATATCGAAGCCGAGCCCTTTTTCTTCGGCTTTTTTCCGGTAAGGATCGCAGACGCGCGCGATAAATGCCGCGAGTCCGAAGGGTACCGTGCGTACCGTTCCGGTTCCGGACTCGAAGCGGACGAAATCCAGAATATCTCCGAGCATATCGAGCAGTCCCTGGGCGCCGGCGATGATCGATGCGGCGCGGCGCTCGGGTTCGCCGCCGCCCATCTCGATGAGACGAGCCGCGGCGAGAATGCCGGCGACGGGGCTTCTGAGATCGTGGCTCATCGACGCCAGGAAATGACTCTTGGCTTTGTCGGCGCGCTCGGCCTCTTCTTTCGCGAGCCGCACGAGTTCTTCCATCGCCTTCCTCTGGCTGATGTCCTCGCAGATCAGAATGGCATGAGTGACGAGTCCCGCCGGCGAGCGGACCGGAGACACGTGCAGCGCGGTCCAGCGTCCCTCGATGGACGGGGCGGCGGAGGGCTGAAGGCCGGGCCGGCCGAGGAGGCGGGCCTCGATGTTCGCGTCGAAACCCTCGCGCACCAGGGCTCGCATCTCTTCGGCCTTTTCGGGCGTAATGTCGAAATGAGACAGAAGCTCGGAGCCGATGACATCCTGCGGCGTCGCTCCCGCCATCCTGAAAAAGCCGGGATTCACATACTCGACCTTGAACGATCTGTCGGCGATGAGCACTCCGGCGGAGAGCTGATCCACCGCGTGATAGAGCTTTTTGAGCATCTCCTCGGATTTACGCCTCAGCGTGATATCCCTGATTATGCCCACCGAGCCGATGAAATCCTGAGCATCGCCGCGTCGGGCGTATTCCCCGGCGGCGGAGACTTCGCCGTACGAGACGACGGTCACGATCATATCTTCGTTGCCGTCACGGCCCGGCTTGCGCTTGAGCTTGACCTCGAGATTTTCGGTTCTGCGTTCTATGCCTCGGCGTTCATTGAAGAGCTTCGGACTGAGCGCGGAGCCCGTCGTTACGCCGCGCAGCGTTTCGAGCACTGTTTCCCGATCGACGGCCGGGGCGTCCTCCTCGCTTAACAGCGTGGAGAAGTGGCGGCCGATCAGTTCCTCGGGATCATAGCCGAGAAGGCGGACGGAATTGTTGATGAAGGTGAAGCGGCCCTCCGAATCGAGCTCGTACACGATATCGGGCAGCGAATGAACCAGTTCCTCGTACCGGCGGTCGAGGGCCGAGAACCCGCCCGCGAATCGGCGCCTGAGGGCGGCTAGGGCCCTGAAATAGGAAGCGACGCGGGCTTGCCAATGCTCGCCGCCGCGCAGAACATAATCGAAGGCCCCCGTATCGAGCAGGACCGAAACCGAGGATTCTCGTTCGGGCGTGATGAGAAGCACGACGATATAGGGTCGGGGGGGGAGGGGGAGGGCTTCATAGATGACGCTCCAACGTTCGGCGTCGACGAGGAAAAAATCAGCATTCACGCGCCTGAGTTCCTCGTCCGCCCCTCCTCCCTCGGAATTGAGCGACGCATCGGCCGCGACGAGCCCCTCATCCTCATCATGTTCATAAAGCAGCGCCCGGAATCCCGCCTCTTCCAGGGCCAGAACGAGCGACTCGGCATCGGCCGCATGAGCGGTGTCTATGAGCACAGTGCAGGCGCCGTTTTTGTTCATGTGCGAAAGCCTATCCTATGGCGCGAAATAGTCAACCTGCCGCCTGCGGGGGCGCGGCCCGCCGCAGGAATCGGTACTTACTTCAGGGCGCCCATCCGCGAAGGCGGCCATATTCTGAACAGCGCGTAGCCCTCGATGAATTTCAGATCCAGTGCGAAGGGGTCGATGTTCGACCAGTACATGACCGACGAAGGGTCGGCGGGATCGAGCGGCCGCTGTTTGAGGCTGAACGTTCTGTGTCTGAAGTCGACCGAGTTGTAGCGATTATCGCCCATCGCGAAGTACTGCGTCGGCCCGAGATAGCTGTCGCCGGCGGGGAAGGGTGCGAAATTACGGGCGTCATATAACCCGCCGCCCCGTCCGTTGACATAGAAATCGAGTTCGAGGCGTTCCTTTTCCAAGCGCTGCAGTTCGGCGTCCTCGGTAACGGCGCCGATACCCATTCCGGCGGCGATCAGCGCGGAATAGCGGGAGACACGGTCGACCACGTTCGTCTTGATGAGCAGATTGAGCACGCGCGATCCCCGTTCGAAGGCGTTCGCGGCCGGGATCGCGGCGGCCTCCGCCCGCGCATAGCCGGCGAAGGCGTTCCGGGCGGCCTTCGACGTTCCGAGCGAGAGCGCGAGCGAGAGCGCGGCGACGTCGTCGAGCCGGGTCCCCATCGCGGCGATCGGATTCGCCGCGCCTTCGGTATAGGACTCAAACTCCCTGCGGTCGGCGACGAGGGATGCATACACGGCCGGCTTTGTTTTTTTGATTTCCGCGGTGAGCGCGTCGATCCTCGAAGCCGGCGCCCCGGAACCGAGCGCGGAGGCCCTCCGTTTGATCGAATCGGCAAGAAGGGCCGGATCGGCGTCGCGTTTGCGCGCGTCCCAGGCCGACAGAATTTCGCGCCCCTGGGCGCTCATCGGGATATCGTCGATGCGCGATCTCAGGTCGGCGCTTTCCTTCCAGAGATCGACATGGGCCCACTCCGCGTCCTCCTTCACCGGATGGAAGGACTCATCGCCTGCGCGCTTGGCGTACAGTACATCATCCACCATCATGAGTTTTTCCCCGGGCAGACCGACGATCCGCTTGACGAGCGGGTCGGCCTTCTGCGTCCCGTCGGGAAGGTATCTGTCGATATTCACCGCGGTGAACGTGATCATGGAAACAAGCTGCGAAAGATACTTTTTCAGATTGACACCGTTGTTTTCCGGGTAGCGCGGATTGGAAAGCGTGATCACGTCGCCGCGCTGAGGGAGCTTCAAGAATGGAAGCCTCCAGTCGGTCAGCGGAATCCGCGGTCCGGCAGGGTATTTCACGGTGAACGGGCGATCCTTGTTGAGGAAGGTCGGCACCATCGACTCTGAGGGGATTTCGTACAACTGGAAGACAAAGGTGTTGATGAGGATGACGAGAATCGCGGCGAAACCGAGGGCGTCGATCCATTCGAGGGCGCCGTGCACGAAGCCTTTCTTCCTGTCCGCGGCGAGCCGCTTCTTGCGGAGCCTGCGGTCTTTTGCTTCGGCGTCCGTGAGGAGGCCGAGCGCCGCATAGGTCGCAGGCCGTCCGCAGGCGATGAACAGCGCCGAGCCGGCGGCGAGGCAGACCAGCGAAAGAACGAACATGTACACGACGCGGCCGGAATCGACGAGTCCGGCGTTGGCCCAATCCACACGCGGCAGAGCGGCCGCGGCGTAGTGGACCACGAGACCGTATCCGAGGAATTTCTTGAACGCCGGGAGAAGATGCGCTTGCCGCTTACGAAAAATTCCGTTCAAGAATACCAGCGTCAGAGCGCCGAGCGCGAGGCTCACGAGGATGAAGACGGCGTAGAAAACAGTGAATCGAGGGCAGAGGACCGCGGCGGCCGTAACCACGACGAGGCCGGCCCACGCAAGAGCCATGACGGGCAGGTACCGGGCCCGCGATCCGAACGCTTCGGCCGCCGCAACAGCAGCCTCCCCGCGCTCCGATGCGGGCTGTTTGTTCATATTGGTGCTCATTGGGGAAGTATCGATATGCAGGGGTATTCAGGTCAAGCGGGCTTTTACAGCATGAAGGTGCTGCCCTCGCGGGCCATCTCGACCTGCATGCGCGTTCTGCCCCTGATTTTGCCTTGGTAAAAAAGTTCGAGTTCCTGAAGTTCGGCGTCGGTTCGATTGGGATCGTGATGGAACAGAACGAGACGCTTCACCTTCGCCGCATGGGCGGCGTTGATCGCGTGTTCGTAGGACGAATGACCCCATCCGATCTTGGACGCGCGGTACTCCTTCGCCGTGTACTGAGTATCGTGCACGAGAAGGTCCGCGCCCTCGAAAAACCTGAGGATTTTCGCGTTCTCCTCGGCGGCCGCCTCTTCGCCTTCCTTGGCCGCGTACTCGTCATAGTTCGGATCCGCCGGGTCGCTCGGGAAGACGTTGCGGAAGGGCTCCGTGTCGTATGCGGTGACCAGCGACTTGCCCGCGTACTCGAACCGATACCCGAGACACAAGATGGGGTGATTGAGATACTTGGTGGTGACATGAACGCCGTCGCCGAGATCGATCGTCGCCTCCTTGATCTGCTCGTACTCGATTTTCGCCGACAGCTCTTCCTGCCTGACGGGCCAGTAGCGGTAGGAGAGCTGCGAGCCGATTATCTGCTCGAGACTGTCGTCCTCGTAGCTTATCGGGCCCCGGATTTTGAGTTTCGTGCCGGGAACATAGATCGGCGTGAACATCGGGAATCCCATGATGTGATCCCAATGCGTGTGAGTTATAAAAATATCAGCCCTGATCGGCCCTTTTTTGATGTCCTCGGCCATGAGTTTGTCGCCCAGCCTGCGGATGCCCGACCCCGCATCGACGATGATGAGCCTGTCGCCGCAGCGGAGCTCCAGGCATGCGGTGTTGCCGCCGAAGAGAACCGTATCGTGGCCGGGCGTGGGCATCGATCCTCGGTCGCCCCATATTCTCATCGTAAACTGCGGATTGAGCGGCATCAGCTGAGCCTCAGAAAGACTTTCGCCTTCTCGATCTCGGCGTTGACCGGTTCGTCGAGTTCTTCGAGGAGGGACTTGTCGATCCCGAGAAGCGCATAGGTCTCGGGGTCGATTTTCTCGGGGTATCGATTGCCGGAAAATCCTATTTCCTCGCGGTTGGCGAAGTAATCCGCCACCGCGACGGAGCGGAGCACGTCGGAATACTCGCCCTCGTACTCCGAAAGACTGTGATGCCATCGAACCGTGTCGGCTATCGCGCCGGTCAGGCGCCAGTTGTCGGACACGATGCCCCCGGCCTCGCAATGGTCTATGCCGAGGACCCGCAGCTCCGCCTCCCTGAGGGGCAGCCGCTCGCGGTCGGCCATGGACATGGCCGCGACATAGCCTTCGGCGAGGGCGTTGTTCAGAGGAATCTTGCCTATATCGTGCAAGAGTCCCGCGGCGAAATACTCCTCGAGATTTTTCGGATCGACGCCGCGTTTTTTGGCGATGAGCTTGGCCGTGACGCCGACGCAGAGCGAATGCCGCCAAAAGCCTTCCATGCCGAGCGCCCGGAAATCCTTCTTGCTCGAGACCCTGTCGAGGACCGCGCTCGAAAGCGCGAGGTTTTTGACGGTATTGACACCGAGCATGATTATTGCGCGCACGAGGCTCGTTATCTGCGTCCCGAGTCCGTAATACGCCGAGTTGATAAGTTTGAGGACGCGGCCCATCAGCACCGGATCGAGCTGAATGACATGATCGAGATCGATGGGGCTGGTCTTGGGGTTGTTGCACACTTCGAGCACCTTCGACACCGTCGTGGGAAGGCTCGGCATGCCGCCGACGTAGGCGAGGACGCGCCTCGCGGCTTCGCCGTCATTCATGACGCTTACTCCGCTTGATGATTCCTATAAACTTCGCGAGCCGGGGCGATATCTTGAAACCCGCGATCTCGGTCGGCGTTCCGTCCGGCGCCCTCTTCACCGAGGCCGATTCAGGCGTGATGGACTCGGAAAGGTCGATCGTCGGCGCGCTCGTCCTGCGCTCGCCGCCGCGGCGGTCGCCTTCGCGCCGGGATCCCTCGACGCGCCGATCGAGCCCGGATCGGCGTTCACCGCTGCGGCGCTCGCGCAGCCACCGCCGGTCCTCGCCGGGATGTCTTCTGTCCGCCGCGCGCCGTGGATCTGCGATTCTTCCGCCGCCCGAATCAGATCCGCCCTCATCCGCAGTCAATGCCTCCGTCATGCCGCGTTCGGCCCGCGAGGCCGCCGACAGCTTGCCGATAAGCTCGTCAATTTTATCCCGAAGTCCCGATGCCGTGAATTCCTCCTTCTTCGCAGGGGGAAGTTCTTCGGAGAGCGACTTGAGATAGGCGAGCAATTTCGCGGTCGGTTCTCCGAGCAGCTTGCGGATTCGAGTTTCGGAGTCTTCCGCAGTCTCGGCGGGGGTATCCGCTTGTCCGGCCGGCGCGTTTTCTGTTTCGGCCTCCGGTCCTGCTTCTGAACCGAGCGGCTCGGTTTGCAGTTCGTTCGCATCAGCGCAGGCCTCAGTCGGAGTTTCGAGGGGGATGAGCTCCGCCGCCTCCTCCGGAAATTCTGCCGGAGTTTCTTCTTCGGATTCGGTCTCAGGACTCCAGATGTTTTCGTCCGACTCTTCGAGCGCCATAGCGGCTTCGCTTTCCTCGGGCTCCTGCGTGTCCGCGGCTTCCTGAGTCTCCTCCGGTTCCGCGGGCTGATCGGCCGCGTTGGGTTCTTCGACAGGAGCGGGCTCCGCAAGGTCCTCGGACTCGGGAGGGCTCCATTCGGGAGGCAGCTCTTCGAGTTCCTCGATTTGATCTTCGAGATCCATCGCGTCAGGCTGTTCTTCCGGCGCGGCGGGGGATTCCCTGTCTGAAGTATCGACAGGGGGGCGCCGGCCGGGCTGGTTGGAGGGTGGCGTGTACTGCGATGGCTGTTCAGGTGGGGGGGCGAACTGCGGCGGCGCGTACGTGATCGGCGGCACTTGAATGGGGGGCATGTGTATGGGAGGCATCTGAATCGGCGGCGTCTGTATGGGTATCACCTGAATCTGCGGCGCCTGCTGCGGCTGCGCATATCGTGGGGCTTCGGGCGGAAGCTGAGGCCTGTAGGCCTCTTCGCCGCGTCGGTCCTTGGCGTCCACGAGATCGGCGAACTCCTTGCGTCCCGGTCCGACATCCTCCTCATCGACGGCGAAGGACGGCTCTTCCACCTCGTCGAGAGGCTCGTCCATGAACGTCTCGTCGCGCTCATCCAGGAAGAGTATCTCCTCCTGCTCATCGACCGGGATCGGCTCGGGCGCGGTCACGGGTGAGAAGTTCTGCACTATATCGGCGGCCGCGGGTTCGGGCGCGCCTTCGGCGGCCGCGGGCGCGGCGCCGCCGGCGAGGGCTTCGCGCAGAACGCGGATGTTCTTGTCCCAGGCGTCCCGCACATCGACCGAATAGCTTTTCACGGCGTTTTCGAGAACGTCGAGTCCCGCGAGCAGGGCGTTGGGGTCCTCGGAGCCTGAGACTCCGCGCAGGGTCACCAGGCGTTCGGCGGCCTCGACCGACTTTTCTTTTTCGCCGAGGACTCGATAGACCGCGGAAAGTTCGAGCTGGATCTCCGGATCGTCAGGCGAGTCATGGGCCAACTCGACCAGTGTCGTCTTCGCTCCTTCCCAGTCGCCCTTCCCCGAGCGGGCTCTGGCGAGTTCAAGCCGCGCGCGCCTGTCCCCCGGCCGCGAGCGGAGGTACTCGAGAAGCTCGGCCTCCGCTCGATCGTAATCGCCTCTACCCGCGGCGAGCCGCGCGAGATCGATGCGGAAGCCGACCTCGCGCCGGTCGAGCCTGAGTATCTTCTCGTACGCCGCCTTCGCTCTATCCGGGAGGCCGAGTCGCTCCGACACTTCGGCGTACAACTTGAGCGCGCCGAGTGTATCGGGTTTCCGTCGCAGCACCGCTTCCAGGGTCGAGCGCGCGTCGCCGAGTCTTCCCATGTTCGCATACAGCGAAGCGAGCCGAATGCGGAGGTCGTCGTTCTCAGGCATCACCTCGACCAGACGAGTGACCTCTTGGAGGGCTGCGTCCCATCTGCCCGCTTTTTCAAGCGTCTGTTCGATATTGACGGCGGCGCGATTGTACGAAGGATCCGCCTCGAGTGCCTGGCGGAACCACATAATCGCGTCATCGATCTTGTCCTGGTCGGCGTATACGAGACCGATGTTGTTGCGGGCTTCGGCGTTGAGCGGATCGACGGCGAGAATCTGCTGGAACAGCTCGAGCGCCTTGCGGTGGTTCCCGTTCTTCAAGAGCGCGAGACCGTACTTCGCCATGGCCTCGACCCATCCCGGCCGGGCCTTGACCGCCTGCTCGAATTCTTTCAGAGACTCTTCGTGTTTCCCCAGCGAATCGTAGACATTCCCCAGATTGTAGTGGAACGAGGGATAGTTCGGGTCGACCTGGAGCCCCTTCCAGAAAACCCGCACGGCCTTCTCGGCATCGCCCATCGCTGAGTATATGCCGCCTAAGTTGTTATATGCGAGGACATGTTCATGATCGTGTTCGATCGCTTTGGTATAGGCCATCTCGGCCATCGAAAGGCTTCCCATCTGTCTGTGCGCGTTGCCGAGCATGAAAAACGCCTCGGCGTTGTCCGGATCGGCCTCGAGCGCCCGTTCGAGCGCGGCTGTCGCGTCTTTCGGTTTTCCAAGCCTGAGATAGGCGGCTCCCGCGTCGAGCAGAGCCTCGACGTGCCTCGGGTTTCTGGCAAGGACGCTGGAAAACGCGGCGAGCGCCTCGGCGGGCCGGTCGGTGCGCAGGTAGCTCATTCCCAGCGTCAACCGCGCCTCGTCGGACTCGGGGCGCTCGACGAGATACTGTCGCGCGAGCTTTTCGGCGGTCTCGAAATCTCGAAGCCTCAGCGCGGCCTTGGCCCGCTCGAGCGATGACGGCTGCGATTTTGATTGAACGCTCATCGATCTGCCTTCTTGGTGGGACGCGCCGATGTCTCGGGCGAGAATTCGCCGGCCCGCGCTATCGCCCGTTGACGCGGCGCGAGGGCGGCGCCCGCGGCGGACAGGGCCGGCGCGGAATCATACGCGGCGACGGCGAAATAAAAAAGTTTCCCGTTCGGAACGCCGGTGATCGTGATCGAAGTCGCGAGCCCCGCATCGATAGGGCTGGGACCCTGGTCCGCGCCTGTACCCGAGTACTCGCCGGGTCTCTCGCCGTAATATATAAGATATCCCGCGATGTCGGCCTCCGGAACCATCGTCCATCGCAGTTCTACAGCGCCGTCCCGCGGGGCCGCCAGGAGCTTGGCGGGGGCCGGCGGGGGAGGGTCGGGTTCATAGCGGAGCGTGATCGAGGACAAGGTCGGAGTCAGGCGTCCCGTCCCATCGGGGTAGAGCACCGCTCTGACCTGCACAAAGCGGCCCCGCGCCGAGTCGGGCAGTTTTTCTCCCGGCTTGAGCGGAATCCATGCGGGCTTGTCTTTTTTCCATCCGACCCACGAATCCGCGATGCGATAGGCGAACTCGATGCTCGTCGCGCCCGGGATCTTTGCTTCGGCCTCGATTGCGACAAGATGTGAGTTGCCGTACCCGAGATCGGCTACAGGCGAAGTGATGAAGGCCGAGCGGCCTCCATAGGGCAGGAGGGCGGGCGTTTCGACGATTGTCCGACTGATCCGCAGTTCGTCCGCGAGTCCGGTGTACCCGGGGCAGAACTGAAGCGGCGAGGCCGTCCCGATCATGGGGACGTAAACGGCGCCGCCCTCCCCTCCCGAGCGGGTCGCGTAAGCTGTCGCTTCCGGAAGGCCGTTGACAAGGTACTCGACCAGGCCGGTGTCGCTGTCGAAACGGACGAGATGGTGCGACCAGGTCCGGGGGACGAGGGGGCTGCGTGCTCTCAGTTCGACCGGTACAGAGCTGTTTGATCCGTCGGGGGCGCAGAAAAAGCCGACGAAATTCCACGCCAGTCTCCCGGCGGCGATGCCGCAGGAAATGCGCTGCGTCGCGACGCGCGAGGAGACAGTACGGATGGACTGCCAGAGAAGTATCGTCTCGCCGTTTTCGGCGTTCGCGGGATAGAGCCAGAACTCGATCGAAAAGTCGCGGAATGTGGATTTCGCCGAAAACTGCGAACGCGGGCCCGGGGACAGTGTCAAAGCGGAAGTCCCGCCTCGAAATGAACCCGATCCTGACCCGAAAACCGCCCGCGAGGAATCCGCCGCGAAGGCGCGGCCGGCCTCCGCCTTCCAATTCCCACACGCGTCGACCGGGACTCCGTCGTCAAAGTGGACGAGAAGATCGACATCCTCCGTCGCGGCGTATGCATCGTCTTCGATCCGGTAATCCGGTTTCGCTTTGAAGCCTATTCCGAGAACCCCTCCCTCGGACGACCATGCGCCGAGGATGCGCGAATCGCCGCCGGAAGGCTGCGCGGAGCCCGCTTCCAGCGTAAGACGTTCTTCCAGAGCCGCGGCCGGGACGGCTGCGAGCAGGCTTGCGGCGAAAACCCATATTCCCTTGCGGCGCATTCTTCCGTACATTGATTATCGTACAGTATGGATAATACTAAAGCGGCCGGGAAGCCCCGTGACGCCAGACTTGCACGCCTCAAAGCCTTAGTCCGTGCGGCCCCCCAATCCTCCGGCGTCTACCTCATGCGCTCGGCGGAAGGCGAGGTCATCTATATCGGCAAGGCCAAAGTGCTTCGCAATCGGCTTATCTCTTATTTTTCAGGCCGAAAAGACGTAAAAACCCGGCATCTCGTCTCGAAGATTGATTCGATCGAGTGGATCATCGCGGCGAGCGAATACGAGGCCCTCCTCCTCGAAAACACACTCATCAAGCAGCATACTCCCAAATACAACATCAACCTCAAAGACGGGAAAACCTACCCCAGCGTGCGGATAACGAACGAGGATTTCCCCCGAGTTTTCAGGACACGACGGATCATCAGGGACGGCAGTCTGTATTTCGGCCCCTTCCCCAGCGCCGAGACCATCGACCTCTACCTCGACATGATCAAAAAGATTTTTCCCCTGCGGCGCTGCGCCGTGATGCGGCCTCGGGAGCACCCCTGCATGTACTATCATATCGGTCGCTGTTCGGGACCCTGCGCCGGTCGGATCACCAAAGAAGCGTATTCGGTATACATTGATGAAATAAAAAAACTGCTGTCCGGCGAGACCGACTCTCTGCTTGCCGAATTACGCAGCGAGATGGACTCGGCCGCGCGGAATTTGCACTTCGAAGAAGCGGCGCGTCTCCGCGACGCGATCCAGGCGATCGAGCTCTTCGTCGGACGATCGAGCGCCGTGGATTTCGACCCTGAATCACGCGACTATATCGCCTGGGCGGCCGATGGGGAGATCGTCAGTTTCGTCGTTTTTCAGATGCGCGACGGCAGGCTTTCCGGCCGCGACCTCTTGCGAGGAAAGCTGTACGGCACGGAGGAAGAGGCTCTTCAGAGCTTTCTTGTGAGCTATTACAGCCAGGACCGCAGACCTCCGCCGAAAGTTTTCATTCAACGCCCCGCCGAACTCGCACTCATAGCCGAATACTTTCAGCGCGAGTTGGGCGACACGGTCGTTTTTTCCACCCCCTCCGAGAAGCGACACGAGGCCGCGATGGCCTTGGCGGCGCAGAATGCGGCCGAGGACCTCGCCAAGCGGCGCCGCGAGATTGGAGACATGGCCGCCCTCGATGAACTGCGCTCGGCCCTCGGCCTGTCGTCTCTCCCTGTGACCATCGAAGGCTTCGATATCGCCCAGCTCGGCGGGAGGCATACTGTCGCCTCGCTGGTGAGTTTCCGAAACGGCGTCCCCGACAAGAAGAACTACCGTTATTTCAAGATAAAAAGCCTCGACGGCGCGATCGACGACTTCGCGGCGATCCGTGAGGCGGTGGCCCGCCGCTATACCCGGCTTGTCAATGAGGGAATAGACCTGCCCGATCTCATTCTTATCGACGGCGGGCCGGGGCAGGTGTCGGCCGCAAAAGAGATACTGGACGCCCTCGGCGTGGACTCGGACCTCGCGGGACTGGCGAAGCGGCACGAAGAAGTCTACCTGCCGGGGAAATCCGAGCCACTGATCCTGCCATTGGACTCGCCAGCGCTCCGGGTTTTGGTGGCTGTCCGCGACGAGACGCACCGCTTCGCCACCGGTCTCAATCAGCGTCTGCGTTCGGCCGATCTGCGCTTCGGTGTCTTGGAAAACATCGAGGGCGTCGGAGCCGCGCGCGCGCGCCGGCTCATGAGGGAGTTCGGTTCGCTCGAAATGATCGCCGCAGCTTCGGAGGAAGGTATCGCCCGGGCCGGCGGCATGGATGGAAAAGTTGCGCGCCGCGTGAAGGAGGCGCTCGCGGCGCGGTATAGAAAAACGGATTAGCGGCGCGATCGTTTGCGGATAATGAAGTTCTTATAACTTGCCGCGAAAGCTCGTCTATAGTATTCTCGAACAACATGATACTGTCGCGCCGACGCTGCCTTTGAAGTCGTTTACAGGAGCATGGCATGTTGATGGGGATATCACCGCTTATTACTCCTGAAATCTTCGAAGCGATCTATCGTATGGGGCACTTTGACGAATTAGTCATAGCCGATGCCAATTATAAGGCATCGGCTATGAGTTCCAGGATTATTCATTGCGGAGTCGAAAAAAACGACGAGCTGCTGGACGCGGTGCTAAAGTATTTTCCGCTGGATGAAGATGAAGATAATGCGATAAACGTCATGACGCCGGATCATGGGTATGATCATGATCCTGAAATTTGGAGTGATTATAAAAGAGTGCTCGAAAAAAATGAGTATTCGGAGAATATGAAACTGAGCAAAATACCACGATGTGATTTCTATGAACGGGCGAGAGCCGCATACGCAACAATACAAACAAAGGATACTCGGCTCTATGCCGATGTAATAATCAGAAAGGGATTTGTTGTCGAATAGTGTGATTCCGGCTGACAGACGCGATGAATGAAATTCCGGCGGCGGCGCCGGAATCAGGGCGGCCGCGGGGTCGTTTTTTTGTTTTTCCGCCCGGGCCGCCCCGCCTTCGAGACGGAGGCTCGTGTTTCGGCGAATGCCTCCCCGATGGCTTTCAGCACTTTGCTCTCTATTCGTTCCCGCACCTCATACGAAGAGCGCAGTTGTTCGATCGCCGGCGATTCTTCGGCGAATAGTTCGGAGGGGGGTATTTCGAGCGCTTCCGCGATGCGGTCGAGGTTGTCCGCCGAGGGGAATCGTTTCATGGTCTCGATATTGCCGATAAGCGTGGTCGAGCACCCGACCCGCTCGGCGAGGGCCATCTGCGATAGGCCAAGAATCCGGCGGCATCGTTTCATGTTATACGCGAGGAGTCTTCGGACATCGGCCATTGATATGCGCGCCTCCCTGCGCGCTGCTTGAGTGTCATTTGTGGACAGTGAATCCTCAATCTCCTAAAAGATGTTGACTTGCGCGGCTTATAGGCTATAATCGGGAATCGGCGGTCTTTCCCCCGGCGCATGCCGAGGAGGGGATGATGATATCGGACGGTGACAAGGACGATGCTCGATTGTCATTGCTGTTTGAGCTTTCGCTTGCAGCTGCGGCGGGGATTCTTGTATTCGATTATCTCGTGCATAGATTTCTTCCTGGTTTTGGTACGATGTGCCTTGCTCCTTTCGCCGTGCTTCTCGCGCTTGTGGCGACGCTTGCGGCGCGCTGTCTTCCGCGGGGGAGCGGCGGACATGAGGGGAAGGACCGTCGCTCGGTATCGCGCGATCGTAGCGGGGATACCTCGTCTCTGTAAACTATGTAATATCACGATCGGGTTATTCACCAGAAGGCCGCAGCTCAGTACTATTACTCCTGCATGAAGGATTTATACGAGGTTCTCGAGCTGAACCGCGACGCTTCCCCGGAAGAGATCAAGGCAAGCTATCGCCGCCTGGCGATGAAGTGGCATCCCGACCGAAATGCGGGCTCCCACGAGGCCGAGGAGCGCTTTAAGCTGATTTCCGAGGCATACGCAGTTCTTTCGGACGAGACAAAGCGCCGTCAGTACGACGAGTACCTCGATGGCGGAAGGTATGCATCTCCCGGCTACGAAGAGGAAGCCGCCTATGGATACAGCGGTTTCGGGCCCTCCTCAGATGCTTCCTTCGGCGCCGAAGCGTTCCAAGACGGCTGGGGCTTCGCCGGGTTTTCGGGGTTCTCGTTTTTCACTAAAGAGGAAGCCTCGTCGATGTTCATGCGCGAGATGCTGGAGCTTGCGAGCGAGCTGACGATGCGGAATGTCGATTGGCGTGAGATTGCGGCCGAGCTTGAACGCCGGGGTTGTCCCGTTGATGTCGCGTCGCGGATCGCGCTCCAGATCGAACAGCGGCGCAAGGCGGCGATCAGACAGACGGCTCGTCCTTATTTAGTACGCTCGGTCCTGTCGGGACTCTTCGGCTTTCTTATGCTGCGAGGGGGCGGTTTCTTCGGTCTCTTCGGTCTGCTGGGGCTCTTTATGTTTTTGAGCGGCATGTACAATCTTGTTCGAGCCGTTTATTTCCTGGCGACGGGGAATGCGCCGCGCACCACATAATCGATAGAACCGGTAAACTTTCCAAGACGTTGTGCGATTTTTGAAGACGTCGCTTGACTGATATGCTAAACTTGTAAAAGCGTCATGGATACGACGAATGCATTTCCGAAACCGGCGGACAGGGACGTCGCCGCCGGGATCGCGGGGCTGCGGATCGGATACGGTGCGGCGTATATCCGCCGCGTCGAGGTTGTGTCCGCCCTGGTTGCGAGTCTCTTCCCTATTATATGTCTCGCCTGGGATGTGGCCGCTGGGACCCCGCCGCCTCTTGCAAGGTATATTGCTGCCTTCCTCGCGCTCCTCGTGCTCGCATGTCTTTCTGCACGCTTCGCACCCTCCACCGTCCTTACGGGCTTTTTTATCATCATTATGTATATCGGCTTCGTGCTGACGGTATTCTTACCAGGCTCTCGGCACATGTACATCGGGCTTCCTGAAAAAACATATAACAGCATATCTACAAAGAGTTTATGAT
>CAZINN010000011.1:0-57793 GCA_964540615.1 uncultured Treponemataceae bacterium
GGGAGCAGCACCACGCCCTCGATGAGGTCGTTGTCCACGAACCACTTGCGGATGTTGCGCTCCTTGTCCTCGTTCTTCGAACCCGAGCCGCGCGTGACCGCGCCGGTGTCGAGCACAACGGCGGCGCGGCCGCTGTCGTTGAGGCAGGCGAGCGTGTGCTGGAGCCATGCCCAGTCGCCCTTGCCGGTGGTGATGCCGCCCGCGGGCCGGAACCGGTCGAAGGGGTCGCTCGCGAAGATCTCCGTCGAGAAGGGCTGGTTCCACATCGGATTGGCGACCACGAGGTCGAAGGTCTTGATGCGGCCATCCGCCGAGCGGAACTTGGGGTTGATCATCGTGTCGCCGCGCTGCAGGTCCACCTCCATGTCGTGGATGATGGCGTTCATGCGGGCGATGGCGTAGCTCTCGGCCTGGAGCTCCTGGCCCGAGAGCTTGAGCGGCACCTTGCTGGTCGGGTCGAGCTCGCGCGCCACGAGTTGGAGCTTGATGAGCAGCCCGGCCGAGCCGCAGGCGTAGTCATGGCACTCCTGGCCCGGCTTGGGCCGCAGGATGTGGGCCATGAGAAAGCCCACCTCGGTCGGCGTGAAGAACTCGCCCGCGCTCTGGCCCGAGCCTTCGGCGAACTTCCGCAAGAGGTACTCGTAGGCCCTGCCCAGGAAGTCGGGCTGCACGTCAGCGAGTCCCAACCTGTAGCGCGGGTCAGAGAAGGTCTCGACCACGTCGCGCAGCTTGGCCGGGTTCACGTCGCGCTCGCCTGAGCGCTCGGCCGCGAAGTCCACCACGTCGATGACGCCCGAGAGCGAGGGGTTGTGCTTGACCACGGCGCGCACGGCCTTGGTCAGGTGCTCGCCGATGTCGCGCGGCCGTTCCTTTGGCGGCCAGTCGAAGGATTCGCGGCCGTTGATGACGGCCCAGCGCGCCTCAGGCGGCAGGTAGAAGCGCAAGAGCGAGTGGTCGGACTCGGCGATCTCCAGGGCGGTCGCCCGGTCGCCGTAGTCCTCGGCCAGGCGGGCGATCTCGTCGTCGAACACGTCCGAGAGGCGCTTGAGGAAGAGGAGGGGCAGAAGGTAGTCCTTGAACTTGGCCGCGTCCTTCTCGCCGCGGATCGAGCAGGCCGCGTCCCAGAGCATCTGTTCCATGGGCTTCGTGGTGGGGGCAGCGGTGACCGCACGGCCTCGGCGCCGCCGGGTGACCCCGGCCGCATGAGCCTCCGGCGCCTCGGCATCCGTCTCATCGACACCGGCCTCCCGAGCGAGCGCGGCGATGACTTCGCGAGCAGCCTTCTGCGGCATGTTCGTCCCCCCCTCCCAGCGGTTCACGGTGGCGAAGGACACCCCGAGGCGCTCTGCGAGCTGCTCCTGCGTGAGGTTCAGCTTTGACCTGATCGCCCGAAGTGTTGTCACAATCTCGTTTGATTTTAGCATATTTGCTATATTTGCTATATATCATTCGTAATTGTCAAGTGTTCTCAGGCTATTTTTCAGCAAATCAATTGAATCCTTTTTCGTTCAATACGCCGCGCCAAGATCAAGCGGCTTGTTTGCGGACGAAAACATTCCTTCCTTAAGATGCGAAAGCCTCTCAAACGCAGCCGGCCCGCGAACGCGGGCCGGAGAGCCAACAAGGCTTTCGCCTTGTTACCATCTGTAATGGGCGAAAGCCTTGTTGGCAAAACGCTCCGTCCTTCGGACTCCGCTATGGCTCGGATGCCTTTGTGCATAACAAAAAAAAAACGAGGCAGGTATAACCTGCCTCGCTATGATAGTAAAAAAACCAACTACCAGCGATAATGCGCAAAGGCCTTATTTGCCTCAGCCATTTTGTGGGTGTCTTCTTTCTTTTTGACCGCCGTGCCGGTGTTGTTGAAGGCGTCCATGAGTTCGTCGGCGAGCCTGTCGGCCATCGACTTGCCTGAACGCGCGCGGGCCGCGGTTATGAGCCAGCGCATGGCGAGGGCTTCGCGGCGGGAATCGCGGATCTCGACGGGCACCTGGTAGGTTGCGCCGCCGACGCGCCTCGATTTGACTTCGACGAGCGGCTTGGCGTTCTCGAGCGCCTTGAGGAAGACCTCGAGCGCCGGAGCGTTCGCCTTTTTCTGGATGGCGTCCATCGCGTCGTACATTATTCTGGTGTTGATCGACTTCTTGCCCTGCCACATCATGCGGCACACGAACTTAGTCACAACGACCGAATTGTACTTCGTATCGGGCAAATGCCCGCGGTCGATTGATTTCTTCTTTCGGCCCATAGCTGATCCCCTTACGCCTTAGGCCGCTTGGCGCCGTACTTGGAGCGGCCCTTCTTGCGGTCTTCAACGCCGAGGGTGTCCTTCGCGCCGCGGATGATGTGATAGCGGACGCCGGGAAGGTCCTTGACGCGGCCGCCGCGGATAAGCACGACCGAATGCTCCTGGAGGTTGTGGCCGATACCGGGAATGTACGCGGTAACTTCCGTCCCGTGGCTCAGACGAACGCGGGCGACCTTACGGAGCGCTGAATTGGGCTTCTTCGGCGTGACAGTCATGACGCGAGTGCAGGTGCCGCGCTTCTGAGGGCACTCCTCGAGCGCGGGCGCCTTAGTCCGCCACTTCGAGGCCTTGCGGCCGTTTCGAATAAGTTGGTTGATCGTCGGCATTGTATGCTCTCGACTCCCTTGTGTACCGGGTCTCAGCATGACCCGGTGGTTTATATGGTACGCAAAAAACCGCACATCAAAGGCCGGCGCGCAGCCGGCGAGGCCAAAAGAATAATCCCGGCCGAAAGGCTCTGTCAATATGCTCGAAAAACGACCGCCTCAGATCTCAATCCTCATCGGAATCCGTATCAACCGCCTCGAAGCCTTCGTCGTTCTCGAAGATCTCGTCCTCCTCGAAGGCCGCTCCGTTCTCGACCCTGTCTTCGAGCGCGGGCAGGGGCATGAGCTCTTTCTCGCGGCGCCGCTTCTCGAGAATCTCCTCGACAAAGGCGTCGAGGTCGTCGTTCTCGGAATCGGAAAGCTTGATGTTACGGTACTGCCTCATGCCGGTACCGGCCGGGATGAGGTGGCCGATGATGACGTTCTCCTTGAGGCCGCGCAGACCGTCGGTGGCGCCCGCGATCGCCGCGTCGGTGAGGACGCGCGTGGTCTCCTGGAACGAGGCGGCGGCGAAGAAGGAATCGATCTTGAGCGAGGCCCGAGTGATGCCGAGGAGGAGGGGACGAGCCACTGCGGGCTGTCCGCCTTCCTGAACGACGCGTGCGTTCTCCTCGTGGAAGCGGTACTTGTCGACCTGCTGTCCGTAGATGAACTTCGTATCACCCGGCGAGACAATTTCGACCTTCTTCATCATCTGCCTGATGATGACGCCGATGTGCTTGTCGTTGATGGTGACGCCCTGGAGCCGGTAGACCTGCTGCACCTCGTCCATCAGGAATCTCTGGCAGTAGCCCTCGCCGAGAATCGACAGGAGGTCGTGGGGGTTCTTGCTGCCGTCGCAGAGCATGTCGCCCGCCTCGACGGTGTCGCCGTCGCGCACAAGAAGCCTTCTTCCCATCGGAACGAGGTGCTTGTACTCCTTGTTGAAGATATCCTTGACCACGATGACGCGCTTGCCCTTGACGATGCCGCGGAAGGAGACCGTGCCCGAAACCATCGCCATGACGGTCGGGGTCTTCGGCTTGCGGGCTTCGAAGAGCTCGGATACGCGCGGCAGGCCGCCGGTGATGTCCATGGCCTTCGCGCTCTCCTTGAGCGTCTTCGCCAGCGTACGGCCTGCCTTGACGAGCTCGCCGTCCTCGACATTGAGATACGCGCCGCCCGGCAGGAAGTAGGTTACAATTTCGTTACCCGCCTCGTCCGTGATGATGATACGGGGCTGCTTGGCGTCGCGCTCGACGGCGAATTCGGTTATCTTCTTTTCGACGTTGCCCGTCTCCTCGTTGATCTCCTCCTTCATCGTCGAGCCGGGGATTATGTCCTCGAATCTGACATAGCCGTCGTGCTCCGAGATGATGGGATCGGAGAAGGGGTCGAAGGTCGCGATCGTACCGTTCGCGGCGACGATATCGCCCGGTTTCACGACGACTTCCGAGCCGTTGCGGACCTCGATTTTCTGATCCTGCGCGATGAGAAGCACGCGGCCCGGGCCGGCCTTGGATTCGGGGACGATTTTCGCGTAGGAGATGTCGGAGGCCTTTATCACGGTCTTGTCGGCTTTGAGGACGATTTCGTCTCCCTTGAGAATACGCTGTCCGTCCTGGACGAGCACCTTGTCGCCCTTCGCAAGTTCTATGTTCGCGAAAATCTTGCAGGCGTGGAGCGCGCCCTTGCGCGTAAACAGGAAGCGGCCGTCCGAGGTCGTTACAAAGGATCCGACCACATCCGTAACCAGGACGGGGTACTTCAAGTAGATGCGGTTCTCCTCCGAGACCTTGGTCGCCGCGCCTCCGATATGGAAGGTACGCATCGTGAGCTGAGTTCCCGGCTGTCCGATCGACTGCGCCGCGATGATACCCACGGCCTCGCCGATATCGACCGTCCGCCCCGTGGCCAGATTGCGGCCGTAGCACTTGCGACAGACGCCGTGGCGCGCCTCGCAGGTCAGAACCGTGCGGATCGTCACCTCTTCGATGCCTGCCTCGTCGATCTTGTCGGCGATCTCCTCGGTGATCTCCTCGTTCGCGCCGACGATGAGATCGCCGGTGATGGGATGGCGGATGGGGTCGAGCGAATAACGGCCGACGATACGCTCGCGCAGAGCCTCGACGATCTCCTCGCCGTCTTTGATGGGCGTGTGCAGCACGCCGTTGATCGTGCCGCAGTCGTCTTCGTTGATGACCACGTCCTGCGAGATGTCGACGAGCCTGCGGGTGAGGTAACCCGCGTCGGCGGTCTTGAGCGCCGTATCCGCGAGACCCTTGCGGGCGCCGTTCGTCGAAATGAAGAACTCGATGACCGACAATCCCTCGCGGAAGTTCGAGCGGATCGGCAGCTCGATGATGTCGCCCGAGGGCTTGGCCATAAGGCCGCGCATGCCCGCCAGCTGGCGGATCTGGTTGCGGCTTCCCCGCGCGCCCGAGTTCGCCATCATGTAAATATTGTTGAACCCAGCCCGGTCGCGCTCGAGCGTCTTCATCATCACCGCGGTGAGTTCCTCGTTCGTCTTCGACCACACCTCGACGACGCGGTTGTAGCGCTCTTCCTGGGTGATATGGCCTGCCAGATACTGGCTCTGGATGGCCTCGACCTGCTTGTTCGCGGCGTCGATCATCTCGGATTTCTCGCTCGGAACCACGATATCGTCCATGCCGATCGTCGCGCCGAAGAAGGTCGCGTAGCGGAAGCCCGAATCTTTAATCGCGTCGAGCATCCGTACGGTGACGTAGGGGCCCTTCGCCTTGTACACACGCTCGATGAGGGCGCGGATGTCCTTTTCGCCGAGCGCGTAATTCACATAGGGGACGCCCTCGGGCATCGCTTCGTTGAAGATATAGCGGCCCGCGGTGGTCTCGATGGCCCCGCCTTCGGGCACCTCGACTTCGACGCCGGCCTTCGACCAGATCGGCCTCTTGGGCACCGGCACCTTGACCAGGGCCTCGTAGTCGCAGGCCTTGGCCTCGCAGGCCATGAGAAGTTCCTCGGGGGAGGAATAACGCCGTCCCTCGCCCTTGACGCCCGCCTTGCTGCGGGTCAGGAAGTTGATGCCGAGGACCATGTCCTGCGAGGGGTAGACGATGGTCTTGCCGTTCGCGGGGTCGAGGAGGTTGCGGCTCGAGAGCATGAGCGACCAGCACTCGGCCTGGGCCGCGCTGGTCAAGGGTACGTGGACGGCCATCTGGTCGCCGTCGAAGTCCGCGTTATACGCCTTACAGACGAGGGGGTGAAGCTTTATCGCCTTGCCCTCGACGAGCAGAGGCTCGAAGGCCTGGATACCGAGCCGGTGCAGGGTCGGCGCGCGGTTGAGGAGGACGGGATGCTCCTTGACCACCTCGTCGAGGACCGCGAAAACCTCGGGAGTCTCGGACTCGACGAGCATCTTCGCCTTCTTGATATTGTAGACGACGTCCTTCTCGACGAGTTTCTTCATGATGAAGGGCTTGAAAAGTTCGAGCGCCATCTTGGTGGGCAGACCGCACTGCCACATCTTGAGCTCGGGACCGACGACGATGACCGAGCGGCCCGAGTAATCGACGCGCTTGCCGAGGAGGTTCTGGCGGAACCGACCCTGCTTGCCCTTGAGCATGTCCGACAGGGACTTGAGCGGCCGGTTCGAGGCGCCCTTGACGACGCGCTTCTTCTTCGAGTTGTCGAAGAGGGCGTCGACCGCCTCCTGGAGCATGCGTTTTTCGTTGCGGATGATGATATCGGGCGCGTTGAGCGCCTGAAGCCGCTTGAGGCGGTTGTTGCGGTTAATTACGCGGCGGTAGAGGTCGTTGAGGTCGCTCGTCGCGAATCTTCCGCCGTCGAGCTGGACCATGGGCCGGAGTTCGGGCGGAATGACCGGAATAACGTCGAGGACCATCCACTCGGGCTTGTTTTCGGAGTTCCGGAACGATTCGACGATCTCGATGCGCTTCAAAAGGCGTTTGTCCGATTTCGGGCCCTTCTCGATCATCTTGGCCCGGAGTTCGGCCGCGAGTTCGTCGAGGTTGATCTGCTCAAGCAGTGAGCGTATCGCTTCGGCGCCCATGCCGGCGGTGAAGGCTCCTCCGTAGCGGTCCTGGGCCTCGTACCATTCCTCTTCCGACAGGAGCTGCATCTTCTTGAGGTCGGTGTCGCCCGGATCGATGACGATGTACTTCTCGTAGTAGAGAACCGATCGAAGCGAGGCGACGGGCAGATCGAGCAGAAGGCCCATGCGGCTCGGCACCGAGCGGTAGAACCAGATGTGCGAAACGGGGCTCGCGAGCTCGATGTGGCCCATCCGCTCGCGGCGGACCTTGAAGTGCGTGACCTCGACGCCGCAGCGGTCGCAGATTACTCCTTTATAACGTATGGACTTGAACTTGCCGCAGTAGCACTCCCACTCCTTGGTCGTGCCGAAGATGCGCTCGCAGAAGAGGCCGTCTTTCTCGGGTCTGAGCGTTCGGTAGTTGATCGTCTCGGGCTTCTTCACCTCGCCGTATGACCAGGCCCTGACCATGTCCGGACTGGCGAGGCGGATCATTATACTATCGAAATCCTGGATGTCTCTCATGCTCTATTCCCTCCCCATCTCATCGATTAGGGCTCTCTCTTCCCATGCCTGCGTCCGGTCGCTAAAACGCACCCTGCTTGTTGATGATATCCTCATCACGTTCGGTGAGAGCTATCTGCTTGCCCTTGGCGTCGAAGACGCGGATATCCAGCGCGAGCCCGCGCAGCTCCTGAACCATGACGTTGAAAGCTTCGGGAATGCCGGCGGCGGTGTGCGGCTCGCCCTTTACGATCGCCTCGTACACCTTGGCGCGGCCGGTCATGTCATCCGATTTGATCGTCAGAAGCTCCTGGAGCGTGTTGGCCGCACCGTAGGCCTCGAGCGCCCAGACTTCCATCTCGCCGAGCCTCTGGCCTCCGAACTGGGCCTTGCCGCCCAAAGGCTGCTGCGTGACCAGCGAATAGGGGCCGGTCGAACGCGCGTGCATCTTGTCGTCGACGAGGTGGTGCAGTTTCATGAAGTAGATCACGCCGACGGTGACCGGGTTCTGGAAATACTCGCCCGACCTTCCGTCGCGCACCAGCGTCTTCGAATTGACCGGAAGCCCCGCGTCCTTCAGTTTCTGCTCGATCTGCTCCTGGCTCGGAGACTGGAACACATGGCAGGAATACCACTCATCCAGGGTGGAAGCGGCCCAGCCCAGCTCGGTCTCCATGATCTGACCGATATTCATGCGCGAAGGCACGCCGAGCGGATTCAAGCAGATGTCGAGCGGCGTGCCGTCGTCGAGGTAGGGCATGTCCTCGACCGGCAGAACGCGGGCGACGACGCCCTTGTTGCCGTGGCGACCCGCCATCTTATCGCCTTCCTTGAGCTTGCGCTTGGCTGCGATGAGGACCTTGACGACCTCCTCGACCCCCGGCGACAGATCGTCGTTCGCCGACCGCTTGAGCCGCTGAACATCGATGACCGTGCCTTCGATGCCGTGGGGCACCCGCAGAGAACTGTCGCGGACGTCCTTGGCCTTTTCGCCGAAGATGGAGTTAAGAAGTTTAAATTCCGGCGTCGTCTCGGTCTCGCTCTTGGGCGTCACCTTGCCCACAAGGATGTCGCCGGCCTTGACCTTCGCGCCTATGCGGATGATGCCTTCTATATCGAGGCTGTCCAGGCTCTTTTCGCTGGTGTTGGGGATGTCGCGCGTTATGCGCTCGGGCCCGAGCTTGGTTTCTCGAACCTCGGTCTGGAACTCCTTGATGTGGATGGAGGTGAACATGTCCTCCTTGACCACGCGCTCGGAGATGAGGATCGCGTCCTCGTAGTTGTAGCCGTTCCAGGGGACGAAGCCCGCGAGGATGTTGCGGCCGAGGGCGAGTTCGCCGTCCTTGGTGGCGGGGCCGTCTGCGATAACCTGGCCCTTAAGCACCTTCTCGCCCTTGCGGACGATGGGCCTCTGCGTGTAGCAGGTGTCCTGGTTCGTCCTTTGGTATTTCACGAGCACATACTCGTCGCGCGCCTTTTTGTCCTCGTCGGGTTTTACGAGTATTCGGAAGGCGTCGACGTAATCGACCACGCCGTCGCGCCGGGCCTTTACAAGGACGCCCGAGTCGTAGGCCGTCTTCTGCTCCATACCCGTCCCGACGCGGGGCGGCTCGGTGAAGACAAGCGGCACCGCCTGACGCTGCATGTTCGAACCCATGAGGGCGCGGTTCGCGTCGTCGTGCTCGAGGAAGGGCACGAGCGCCGCGGAGACTGAAATGATCTGCTTGGGCGAAACGTCCATGTACTGGATCTCGCCCGCCGGACGCGTGGTGTAGTCGCCCTGGTGACGGCAGGAGATCGACTCTTCGAGGAAGTTGCCCTGCTTGTCGATCTTCGCGCTGGCCTGCGCGACGTAGTACTTGTCCTCGTCCATAGCCGACAGATACTCGATGCGCTTCGTCGCCTTGCCGCCCTCGACCTTGCGGAAGGGCGTCTCGAGGAAGCCGTACTCGTTGACCGTCGTGTAGGTCGCGAGCGAGACGATGAGACCGATGTTCGGGCCTTCGGGCGTCTCTATCGGGCACATGCGGCCGTAATGCGTGTAGTGGACATCGCGGACCTCGAAGCTTGCGCGGTCCCGCGACAGGCCGCCGGGGCCGAGGGCGTTCAGCCTGCGCTTATGCGTGAGCTCGGCGAGGGGATTGACCTGGTCCATGAACTGCGACAGCTGAGAGGAGCCGAAGAACTCCTTGATGGCCGCGACGATGGGCTTGATCGAAACGAGGTCCTGCGGACGTATAGTGTCCGTCTCCTTGAGACTCATGCGCTCCTTGGCGATCCGCTCCATGCGGCTGAAGGCGCTCTTCATCACGTTCGCGAGCAGCTCGCCGACCGAGCGGACGCGCCGGTTGCCCAGATGGTCGATGTCGTCAACGTTCGATTCGCCGTAGTACACGCTCATGAGGTACTTCATCGTCGCGATGATGTCCTCGCGGACGAGCGTGAAGTCCTTGACGGGCACTGCGTAGTCGAACTTCTTGTTCAGCTTGTAGCGGCCGACCCTCCCGAGGTCGTAGCGCCGGCTCGAGAAGAACATGTTGGCGAGATCGCGCTCGGCGTTCTCGACGGTGATGGGCTCGCCGGGCATGAGGGTCGAGTACACGGCCGCCAGGGCGTCGGCCCGCGAGGGCTCGTCCTGATTCGGATCCTCTTTCACCAGCTTTATGTCCTCGCGCTCGAAGCAGTTGAGGATCATATCGAAGTGAAGACTGTCCGGGTGCTCGAAGTCGATAACCTCGATCTCCTTGACGCCGAGGTTGACGAGCTCGTCGACGTCGTGAAGGTGCAGCTTGTCGCCGGCTCGGTATAATTTCTTCTCTTCGCCGTTCACCTCGGCCTTCACCGCCTTGGCGAGAACGCGGTTGACCGCCTTGTCCTTCTGCGAGCGTTCGGCGCCGATCGACACCGTTTCGGACTTGTAGAAGGCCTGGACGATGTCCTCCCTGGTCTCGAAGCCGAGGGCCCTGAGGAACATTGTGCCGAGGATGCGCTTCTTGCGGTCGATCTTCGCGAAGATGAGCTCTTTCTTCTGGTCGATCTCGAATTCGAGCCAGCTGCCGCGGTAGGGGATGATGCGGGCGGAGTAAACGCCCTTCTCATGGCAGAAAATGACGCCCGGGGAGCGGTGAATCTGCGAAACGACGACCCGCTCGGCGCCGTTTATGATGAAGGTGCCCCGGTCGGTCATGAGCGGGATGTCGCCGAGGTAGATCTCCTTCTGCCTGATCTCGCCGGTCCTCTGGAACACGAGGTTTATCTTCGCCTTGAGCGGGACCGCATAGGTCAGGCCCTTCATCTTGCACTCGAGCTCCGAATACTTCATCGCGTCTTCGTCGAGATTGTACCTTTCGTACTCGAGGAGCATGTCGCCGTTGGGGCTCTCGATGGGGAAGGTCGCGCGGAAAACCTCCTCGAGCCCTTGGTTGTTGAGCGGCTGCCCCGCGCGGGACTTCTCGCGCTGAAGAAACCGCTCGTACGATGAAAGCTGGATGTCGATGAGGTCGGGAAGCTCCATGACTTCCTGATAATCTTTGCCGATATACTCGCGAACGATCTTCTTCTGGGAATATGCCATCGTCACCCCCCGACGCTACAGAAACCGAACAGCGCAATAACGGCGCCGGGGGCGTCGCCCCGTCCGGCAAGACGACACCCTCTGCGCCCGATATGAGAATTCGTACACAAAGAAAACGAAGAACGTATCACTTCACCTCGACGGCGCCGCCGGCGTCGGTGATCTGCTTCTTGATCTTCTCAGCCTCGTCCTTCGAGACATTCTCCTTGATCGGCTTGTCGCCGGCCTCGACGAGGTCCTTGGCCTCCTTGAGGCCGAGACCGGTGATGGCGCGGACTTCTTTGATGACCGCGATCTTCTTGTCGGCCGGGACGCCCGCCTTGAGAATGACCGTGAACTCGGTCTGCTCCTCGGCGGCTGCGGCGGCGGGACCGGCGGCGGCGACGGCCACGGGAGCCGCGGCGGTGACGCCGAAGCGCTCTTCCATCGCCTTGATGAGATCGGCGATCTCGGTGATCTTCATTTCCGCGATCGCGTCCAGGATCTGCTCGTTCGTAAGCGCTGCCATATTATCTTCTCCTTACACAAACTCACCGGCCCATACGGGCGGCGGAGGCGGCCGCGTCGAGCGCCGCCGACGGCACACAGGAACGGCAGCTACCGAAGCCTGAATGCCGAAAACACTCAGATCATGCGCCGCAGGGCCGGTCTTAGGCCTGCGCGGGCGCCTCCGCGGCGGGTGCCGCGGGCGCGGCGGAAGCCGCGCTTGCAGAAGCACCGCCCTCTTTTTCTTTTTTCTCTTTGAGCGCGACAAGAGTGTAGGCCAGCTTCTGGACCGGGCTGCGCAGCCCCGCCATGAACATGGCGATGAGCTGGTTGCGGCCGGGGAGCTTGGAGAAGGCCTCGATATCGGCGCTTCCCATAAAGCCCTTGTCGACTATCCCCGCCTTGACTTTGAGGGCCGGGACTTCCTTCGCGAATTCCACGAGGATCTTCGCGACCTCGTTCGGGTCCGTCGTCGAGAAGGCGACCGCCGTCGGCCCGACCAGGACGGGCTCGACTTCCTTGGTGTAGCCGAGCTCTTCGAACGCGATGCGCGCGAAGTTGTTCTTGACGACGTGGAAGGTCGCGTTCTTCTCGCGCAGCTGCCTGCGAAGCGCTGATATCTGCTCGACCGTAAGACCGCGGTACTCGGCGAAAATAAAATCCTTGGCCCCGCCGATCTTGTTCTTAAGCTCGACGATGGCGTCGGCCTTGACCGATTGTATCTTGGTAGCTCGCATTGCCATGGCGCTTACCTCTTTTCGCTCTTTGCCTGGGCCACGCGGACGCTCGGCCCCATGGTCGACGTCAAGTACACAGAACCCACGAAGTCGCCCTTCGCGTCGGAGGGGCGCTTGCGCGCGATCTCTTCGAGGAGGGTCGTAAGATTCTCGGAGATCTTGTCGCCTTCCATGGATACCTTGCCGATCGCCAGGTGAATGATATTCGACTTGTCAGTGCGGAACTCGGTCCGGCCCTTGCGAAGCTCGGCGACGGCCGCCTTGAGATCGAAGGTGACGGTGCCGGTCTTGGGGTTGGGCATGAGGCCCTTCCGGCCGAGGACCATTCCGAGCTTTCCGACGTCCTTCATCATGTCGGGCGTCGCGACGGCCACGTCGAAATCGAGCCATCCTCCCTTGACCTTCTCGATGAGCTCGTCGGAACCGGCGTAGGCCGCGCCGGCGTCGAGGGCTTCCTTCTCTTTTTCGGGCTTGCAGAAAACAAGTATCTTCTTCTCGCCGCGGAACTGATTGGGCAGAACGACGGTGTCGCGTACGGATTGGCTCTTTTTAAGGTTGAGCCTGATGTGTACTTCGACGGTCTCGTCGAATTTAGCGTAATGCAGCTCCTTGACCAGGGCGCAGGCCGCGGCGGGCTCGTATTCCTTCTCGGCGTCGTACTTCTTGACCGCCTCGATGTATTTCTTCCCTCGCTTCATTTCGAATACTCCGTCTCGACGCCCATAGAACGGGCGGTACCGGCGATGATGCGCTTCGCGGCCTCGAGGTCGTTGGCGTTGAGATCGGGCATCTTCTGCTTCGCGATCGCCTCGAGCTTGTCCTTTGCGAGCTTTCCGACTTTCTGCTTGTGCGGAACGCCCGAGCCCTTCTCGATCCCCACCGCTTTCTTGATGAGGACCGACGCGGGCGGCGTCTTGAGCACAAAGGTGAAGGTCTTGTCGGCGTATACGGTGATGACGGCGGGGATGACAAGACCCGCCTCCATGCCCTTCGTCCTGTCGTTGAACTGCTGACAGAACTGCGGAGCCGATACGCCGTGCGGACCGAGAGCCGGTCCGACCGGCGGCGCGGGAGTCGCCTTCCCGGCCGGGCACTGCAACTTGATAATCGCAGTAACCTTCTTCTTTGCCATTGCCTTTCTCCTTTCGTGGTGTACCCGGCGCCGCGGCGGACAAAGCCCGCCGGAAGGGCCGGGGTAGCGTGCGCAACGATCGAGTCGATCGCCCGCGATTGCCTTCGGCAATCGCGACGCGAATCGCAACGCGATTCGCGCACTCCCATCTACGGAGCTTCAACCCCTATGAGAAGCGCCGCGTGACCGTCCGGCCACACGCCGCCGCTTTCACAAAGAACATCTGCGGCTTTTGGCCGCTTTATACCTTCTCAACCTGCATCATATCGACCTCGACGGGCGTGGCGCGCCCGAAGATGCCGACCATGACCTTGAGCTTCGATTTCTCGAGAATCACCTCTTCGATGGTGCCGGTGAAGGACTCGAAGGGGCCGTCGATGATCTTGACCTGCTCGCCCGCCGAGAAGGTCTGTCGCGCCCGCGTGGTCCGATCGCCCTTTATCTCGCCGGCCCGCTGAAGCACCGCGCGGGCCTCCTCGGCCGAGATCGGCTGAGGCTTGCGATGCTGGAGCGCGCCGACAAAACCGGTGACCCCCGTGATCTTCCGAATGGTCGCGCAGGTGGCCTTCCAGTCGGTTTCGGGCAGGTCCATCTCGACCAGAATATAGCCGGGCAGCATCTTCTTCGAGGTCGAGCGCTTTTTGCCGTCTTTTATATCGACGACATCCTCGCTCGGCACCCTGATATCGGTGACGACATCGCGGCTGAGATCTCCGTTTTCGATCAGCATGCGGATCGTTCGCTCTATCTTGTTCTCATAGCCGGAATAGACATGGAGAACATACCAGGACTTAGCCATGCCCGAGCCCGCCGCCTATTTGAAAACGACGTCGATGCCGACGACGAGAAGGTAATCGATGAATCCGAGCACGCAGGCCATGATGAGGGTCGAGACAAGGACAACCTTCGTCGAGGCGATGACATCCTCCCTGCTCGGCCACACAACCTTCCTGAGCTCGGCGTAGCTGTCCTTGAAGAATTGAATGATCTTCTTCATCTCGGCTCCTTCGCCGCGGAGGGGAGGCTAAGCGCTCCGGCAGCTCCGCTCATATCCTCCGCGACTCCTTACGGGAATCGCGCCACGGAATCGGGAAAGGTAGGATTCCCCCGATTTCGCGCCAGGCCAGGAAGGACTCGAACCCTCAACATCCGGTTTTGGAGACCGGCGCTCTACCATTAGAGCTACTGGCCTTCGTTAATCGACCGAACTCTTCGAGTTCGGTCGATTAACGTCGCGAATCGCTTGTCGCGATTCGCGTTCTTGCTTGCCTTTACACCCGAACTCTTCGAGTTCGCTCGAATGACGTCGCGAATCGCTTGTCGCGATTCGCGTTCTTGCTTCCCTTTACACCCGAACTCTTCGAGTTCGGTCGATTGACGATGTCACTTAACCTTGGTCTCTTTATGCAGGGTATGCTTCCGATCCCACTTGCAGTACTTCATGAGCTCAAGCTTTTCCTGCTGGGTCTTGCGGTTTTTCTTGGTTGTGTAGTTGCGCCGCTTGCACTCCGAGCAGGCGAGCGCGATGATTTCTACGGTCTGTTTCTTGGCAGCCATACCCAATTCCTTTCGCCGCGGCAGGACAAGCCAGACCGCGAATAAAAACCCTCAGACGGACAATTCGAAGCATTTCCGTCTTGTCGCGTCCGGCCTATAGACCTTATCGCCTGGTCCATAAACCTTTTAGGCACAAAGCCCTCGAACGGAATCGAACCGTTGACCTTATCCTTACCATGGATATGCTCTGCCAACTGAGCTACAAGGGCATACAAAGACGGCGAACACTAGCACCTAGACAGTACTCATGTCAAGCGGAGCCTCGGTTTCGCCCGCGGCGAGGCACGAGATTTGCTTACACTATTTGCGGCGGATAAAACGCCTTATGAGAGAAGAAGCTACTTCATCGCGGGTCAAGGCCAGCAGGGCGATGCCCAGGATCGCGAAGATTGTTGTTTCGATGAGAATCGGAATTCCGCTCGAAATCAAGCGACCGCCCTCGGCAAAGGCATTAAGTATATATGGTCGAATGAAATAGAGCGGCGTCCCAGCTATAAGCGAAAAGACAAGAATCTTCAGCAAATAGCGGAAGAGCGAACGGACACTCTCTCTGAAGCCCGGCAAGTCAATGCACCCGAGTTTGATCAAAAGGAAGCCCGTATTGAGCGCGCTCGCCAGGGAAAGGGCGATCGCGATACCGGGGCCCCTGAAAGGCCGAACCAGGACAAAGGCCAGGATAATATTCAGTATAAACGACATAAGGCCGCCGACGGTCGGTGTTTTGGTATCCGATCGAGCGTAAAATGCGGGCGCAAGCACGCGATTGAGCGCAATGAACACCAAGCCCATCATATGGAAGAAAAACACCGACGCAGTGAGATCGACCGAAGATTCATCGAAGGCCCGAGCCTTGAAGAGAAGGATAATGATCTCCCGTCCGGCGATCATCGAAAATACAGCGACGGGAAGGGTCAGAAGAATGATGGTCCGAGCGACGTTTTTCAGATCCAAGGCGAAGGCTGTCCAATCTTCTCTTCCTGCCGAGGCCGAAAGCTGGGGAAGGAGAACCGTTCCAGCCGATACCGCGAAAATGCCGAGGAGGAGTTCCTGCAGGCGGATCGAGTACTGAATGCCCGCAGCGGCCTGCACGCTCGACGCCAAGGATGTACAGACAAGATCATTGAGGTTGTAGGCGGCCATGCCGAGTATGGTCGGTGCGATAAGCGCCCCCACTTTTCGAATGCCGGGATTTCGGAGCGCCCGCCCAAGGTCGATGAAGCCGAATCGAAAGCCCGCGCGCAAAACGGCAGGAAGCTGGCAGAGCGCCTGAGCCATTCCGCCGGCGAGCACCCCGACGGCCATCGCCCGCGCGGGGTTGTCGGTCCAGCCGCCGAAGAGCGAAGGCACGACGATAAAGCAGACGTTGAACAGGATGGGTCCCAGCGCCGAGGGCACGAAGACGCCGATGGAATTCAAAATTCCCTGGAAGAGCGCTGCGATAGAGACAAATGCGAGGAAGGGGAACATCATCCTCGTCAACACAATAGTCTCGGCTCGGTCTGAACTGAAAAGAAACGACACGAGGGGCATACAGGCTATACCGAGCGCCACCGCCGCCAGGACGAAAACAGTCAGGACCGTGAGCGAAGCCGAAAGGAATTCCCGCGTCGCGTCCTCGTCGCCCTCCTTCAGGTAGCCGGAGAAGGTCGGAATAAAGGCAACCGCCATGGAGCCCTCGGCGAAAAGACGGCGGAGGAAATTCGGCACGGTGAACGAGACCGCGAAGGCTTCGGCAAGCCAGCCCGTGCCCAGGAACGCAGCCTTCGTCATTTCGCGCAGAAGACCGAGAACACGCGAGCACATGGTCAGGAGGGACAGCTTGCCGCCCTCGCGCATCATGCGCGAAGAGGAGTCGTCGCGGAGCGCGGTTGCGGAGCTCCCGTCGTCGGACATGGAGCGAGAATACGGGAAAGTTCCGCATCAAACAATAGGGCGCGGCATGCTCCGCCCTCCCCTCGACCCTCTTCGGCTCTTCGGGCTACCTTTTCGACTATGACCGTCGATCTCATCGCGCTCGATCTCGACGATACGCTTCTGCGCAGCGATCTCACGATATCCGACGAAAACAAGCGCGCCCTCGCCGAAGCAGAGGCGCAAGGCATCCGCATCGTTCTCGCTTCCGGAAGAAACATCCATTCGATGAAAGCTTACGCCGACGAGCTTGGGCTGGACGGCCCCGAAGACTACCTCATCTGCTCGAACGGCGCGGAAATCATCGCCGCCTCCACCGGACGCCTGGTCGAGGAGATACGGCTTCCCCCGGAGCTCTGCGCCCGTATCGCGAGGACTATCGAAGCAGAAGCTTTCCCGTGGCAGATCTACGAAGAAGGCATCATCCATGTCAGCAGACCCAACGACTGGGCGTACACGGATTCGAAGCTCACCGGCCAGCCGGCCATTTTGATCGAGAACGAGGAGGAGTTCTTCTCACGGGGGCTTTTGAAATTCGTCGTGCCGGGGGAGCCGGAACGGATCGCCGCCCTCCTGCCCAGGCTGCGCGCCGCCTTCGGGGAAGAAGCTCATGTTTTGACCTCGAAACCCTGCTTCCTCGAGGTGCTGCCGCTCGGCGCGGACAAAGGGGAGGCGCTCAAGCGGCTCGCGTCCATGCTCGGAATCGACATGAAAAGAGTCATGGCCATAGGCGACGCGATGAATGATCTGGGTATGGTGAGAGCCGCAGGCTACGGCTGCGCTCCTTCGAACGCAATCCCTGAGGTTTTATCAGCGGCGCGCTATACTAGTCGGCTGAGCAATGAGGAAAACGCCGTCGCCGATCTGGTGCGTCGCGTCGCCCTCTTGCGCTGAAGGCCCGTTCTACGGCACACTGTCGATGTACCGATCGATCGTTCAAGAGAACGCACGGCTGTACCGATAACAAAATGGTAACGCAGTCGTCCCGGTTTTGTAATCGAGGAGCGACCCCGCAGAAAGCGGGAGCATCACGTGTTATCGATGGAGGCCTGCGATGCAAGATCTTCTCCCGAGTGGCGCCCGCCATTGTTACGCTTGCATCCAGTGGGACGGCAAGAGAACCTACCACCCTGAGCGCGATATCATCAAAGTCGATCCCAATACGGAAGGGAACTGCCGCATCAAGCGCAGCATGGTCAAGGGTTCCTCGTTCTGCGATCAGTATTTTCCGCTGAAGTAGTCGGGCGACGCTTATCCACGGACTCAGGGGATGAGCGGACGAGTGATACGACCCCGCGGGGCCGTATCACCGCCAGCCGGCTAAACAGCTTCCATATCCTCATCCGCAACGATTCCCAGCTCGATCCGCTCCTCTTCGACGATGAACTGCGCCTCGTAAAGCCGAGCATAGGCGCCGCCCTTGGCGAGAAGCTCTTGGTGCCGGCCCTGCTCCACGACCCTCCCGTCTTTCAGCACCAAAATAAGGTCGGCATCGACGATGGTGGAAAGCCGGTGGGCGATCACAAAGCTGGTCCTGCCCTTGAGCACGGCGGCGATCGCGTCCTGAATCAAGCGCTCGGTCTCGGTGTCGACCGAACTCGTCGCCTCGTCGAGAACGAGAATCGCAGGATCGGCTAATACAGCCCGAGCCAGTGAGATGAGCTGTTTCTGGCCGGTCGAAAGAAGAAGACCGCCCTCCCCCACCTGTGCGCCGTAGCCACCTTCGAGGCCCGGCCGCTCGGACCCTCCCGCTATGAAATCATGAGCCCGCGCCGTACGGGCCGCTTCGACGACCTCATCGTCGCTCGCGTCGAGCCTGCCGTAGCGGATATTCTCCCGGACCGTGCCCGAAAACAGATAGGGCTGCTGCAGCACATAGCCGAGGTTGGCGTGGAGGTAGCGTATCGGCAGCTCACGGTAATCGACGCCGTCAATGAGAATTCGGCCGGAGGTCGGTTCGTAGAACCTGCACGCCAGGTTCACGATCGTACTCTTCCCCGAGCCTGTCTCGCCCACCAAGGCGATCGTCGATCCCGGCTCGACCCTGAGCGTGAAGTCCGAAAGCACCTCGCGCCCGCGGTCATACGCAAACGACACATGCTCGAATACGATGAGGCCCGAGAGCCGCGGCCCTCTTCTTGACGTTCGGGCTGACTCGACGCCCTTCGCAAGCTCGACACCGCGCGCGAGCGCCTCGGGCGTATCAACGATCTCGGGCTCGGTGTCGATGAGCCCGATGACGCGCTCGGCCGAGGCCTGGGCGTACTGGAGATCGGCGAGCACCCGCGCGAGATCCGTCGCCGGGTCGAAAAAGCGGGAAGCGCTGAAAATAAAGGACGCGAGCATGCCGACCGTGACGCCGCCCGCGATGACGCGCTCTCCTCCCTGCCAGAGCGAGAGGGCCATACCTACATAGCCGAGGAAGATGACGAGAGGGAGATACAGCGCGCCGAGCATGGCTTGGCGGACCGATGCCTTTCTCATCGTCTCGGTGAGGCGCCGGAACGAGAGACCCTGCCGCTCTTCGGCGACGAGCGTCTTCACCGCGCGCACGCCCCGGATATTCTCCGAGAAGGCCGCGGTGAGCCGGGAATTGGTCCTGCGGACGACACGGGAGCGCTCGAGTATTCCGCGCTCGAAGAAAACGGAGATGACCACAAGAAGGGGGAGGGCCGACAAGGCGCAAAGAGCGAGGCGCCAGTCCATGACAAGCATGAGAACGGCGGATATGAGCATCATCGACAGGCCCCAGACCATGTCGATCACTCCCCAGGCGATGATATCGGCGAGTCGTCCTATGTCGCTCGTGAGCCGCGCCGTGATCCAGCCGGCGCTCGTGCGGTCGAAATACGAAAACGAAAGTTTTTGCAGCTTTTCGAAGGCGGCCGCGCGGATATCGTAGTTCATTCCCATTTCGACCCTGCCGCCCTGGCCGATGAAAATGCGGACCACGGCCGCCTGAACAGCCATGAGCAGGCCGAACACGGCCGCGAAGGCGGGCAGACGGTCGAGGCGTCCGGCGATCGCCACATTGTCCACGGCCCAGCCCGTCAAAAAGGGCTGAACGGCGTCGATCGCGGCGACGAGGATCATGAGCAGGACAAGGATGGCGAAGCGTCTCCTGTACGGCGCGGCGAAGCGCAGGAGCGAGCGCCAAAGCGAAAGCTTGAGTGTTTGTCGTTCGTCTATCTCTTCCATGATGACATTCCTTGAATTTCCCAGACCCGGCGATACAGCCCGGGCCTGGATACGAGTTCCGCGTGCGTTCCGATGTCCGCGACGCGCCCGTTTTCGAGCACCACAATCCTGTCCGCACCCATAAGCGTGGCGATCCTATGGGCCACAATAATCGTCGTCGGCGCCTTCCCCTCGCGCGCCCCCGCGTCCGATTCGGAGCGCAGGGCGCGGCGGACCGCGGCGTCTGTTTCCGCGTCGAGCGCAGAAAGCGTGTCGTCCAGCACGAGGACGCGGGGGCGCTTCGCCAGAACGCGTGCCAGCGCGAGCCTCTGTCTCTGGCCTCCCGAAAGTGTTACACCTTCTTCACCAACGGCGGTCGACCAGCCGGTATCGAAGGATTGAACGACCGATGCGAACCCCGAGAGTCTCGCAGCGCGATCGAGCTCCTCACCGGGAAGTTCACCCGTGCCGAGCTCGACGTTCTCGCGCATCGTGCGCGAGAAAAGGTAGGGCTCCTGGAGCACCAGACCGACGAGCTCGCGCAGGCGCCTGCGGTCGATGCTTCGGATATCGACGCCGTCAAGCTTGATCGACCCCGATACAGGCTCGACGAGCCGGACGAGGGCGGCCGCGATCGTCGATTTCCCCGATCCGGTACGGCCGAGAACGGCGACGGTCTCGCCGCTTTCCACATGGAAGCTGACATCCTTGAGCACGGGCTTTCCGGCCTCGTACTCGACCGTGAGGTCCTCGATGTCGATCCGCCCTCCTCCTCTCTGCGGCGGGCCGAGACTCAAAGCGGGCGCGGCGTCGCACATCGTCACCGAAGCGGCCGGCGGCACGATTTCGTCGGCGGCGAACTCGTCGGGCTCGTCGAGGACCGCCGATATGCGTCTCATCGACACCATCGCCTTGCCGACCTCGGTCAGGGTGCGGCCGAGCTGGCGGACGGGCCACAGCACGCGGCCGACATAGGCGACAAACGCGAGAAAGGTTCCGGCCGAGAGCGCCCCCGACGCGACGCGGCCCGCCCCGACGGCGATCGTCACGACCTCCTGGGCCGCGCAAAGAAGCACCGAAACGCCCCAGTACCAGCCGAACAGCACGATGAGGCGGCGTGTCAATTCCGTATAGCGGCGGTTGCGCGCGTCGAAGCGCTCGATCTCGTAATCCTCGCGGGCGAAGGCCCTGATCACCCTGATGCCGTGCAGGTTTTCCTCGAGCACCTTGGTGAGTTCGGCCTCGGCTTCGTCCGAGGCGGTGAAGGCCTTCTGTATCTTCTTGAAAAAGAAGTACGAAAAGCCGAACACCGCGGGAATGATGGGCAGGGAGACGAGCGTCATGTACCCGTCGATCGAGGCCATCATCACGACGGTGAAGAGGAGGAGGGCGACCGCCCTTCCCACTTCCTCGATCTGGGTGGCGAGAAAACGGCGGACGGTGTCCATGTCGCTCGTCGAGCGCTGCACAAGATCGCCGGCGCTCGTTTTTCCGAAATACGCCGCGGGGAGGGCGTCGAGATGCGCGGCCAGGCGGTCCCGCAGATTTTTCGCGGTCCGCTCGGCGGCGACCGATGACAACGCGCCCCGCAGAAACGAAAACAGCGCATTCAAAAGACTCGCCGCGAGCAGGGCGAGCGCGCAGAGCCAGAGATTCCGCGCGAGAAACGACATGCCGCCGAGTCGGTCGAGCAATGAAGACAAGACCGGCGGCAGATCGGTTTCGGTTCCCGCGAGGACCGAGTCGAGCGTGAACCGCAGGATAAGCGGATCGACAAGCGAGCTGAGAGCGGCGAGCGCGACAAAGACCAAGGCGCCGACAAACGCGGCGCGTGCGCCCGCCATCGCCCGCCACAGTGTATGGAGCGGCCGCGAAGGCATAATAACCGCCTTATACGTACGACAACACAAGCCTTCACAAGGCCCTGCGCTGTCACATCATCATGCTTTGAGCGCCGGTTAGGGGAAACGACCGGCTCGTTATCCGGGAAACAAGCTCGTATGGCGCGCGGGCCTCCGCAGGCGATTATCGCGGCGAAGGACCGATGCGCGGGCGAGGTCCCCGAAGGGAGGGCCCTGGGAGGGCCTATATCCTCGCGAGCGTCAACGGACTGCGTTCGACGCGAAGGACCGGGCAGCCGGTATCATGTGAATAAAAACCATATCAGGCCCTCCTTCGGCTCAACGAGTCTCGGCGGGACAAAACCGGGCGGTTTTGCGTCCGCAGTTCAATTTCCGTGCGGAAACTGTTTTTCGACAAACAACTTCACGCCCTGTCAGGTGCGAAGTTGTATGAAGTTATCCGATCAAAGTGACGGACGTCAAGTCCCGACCGCGGTATGCGGTTTACATCCCGGCTCCGATGGCCGAAAATGAATCGGGACGGTATACACATGAAGCGAAGCATTGCGATCCTGGTATTCCTTTTCACGCTCGGTGCGACTGTGCTGGCTGAACTCGAATACAAAGGTCCTGATCTCGGCCGGGACAACAGCCTTCTCTTCGCGGCCCAGATCGAACTCCCCGGCGGACAGACAATCGACAGCCTCTTCCTGTCAGATCTCGAAGGCGGCGGCACAGCCCAGCTCACGGTGTACCCCGAGAATCTCTGCCTTATCGAAGGCGGCTCGAGGCTTCAAGTGCAGAACCGATTCGGCCTTTTCAGGACCGGAAATTCGTTTTCTTCGCTCGCGCCGGTACAGGGCTATCCCGCCTTCGCCCGCGGCTCCTCGGTGCGGCAGGGCAAGCTGCTTCCGAGCGCGGCCAGTCCCGACGGCGCCTATGTGCTCTCGGCGACGCCGAGCTCGGCGGCGTACGCCCGGCTCGTACTCTTCAGTGTCGCGAAGGGCGTGGAATCCACGGTCGCGACCAAGGTCGAATACTCGGTCGAGGAATTCCCGGCGCGCTGGTCGCCGGATTCGCGGAACTTCGTCTATGAAAAGGACGGGGCGATCTACTATTTCAGCACAAGCCAGCTCGCGAACGACCGGATGCTGGACGAAGAATACCGCCGCATCGGTCCGGGCAAGATCCGATGCGTCCGCTGGGGGGCGGACGGCTCCCTCTTTTACCTGAACGGCCGCTCTCTTTTCAGAATTCTCCCCGCCGAGTTCTTCACTCAGGCGCTGTACCGAGGGATCGCCGGCATGGGCGTGCTGGCGGGGAAAACGCCTTTTCCATTCGATCCGAACTTCGACGACTTTTGGGTTTCGGGCGACGGCTCGCGCATCATATTTTCCAAAGGCGGCCGCAGTCTCTTCCTCATCTACCTCGACCCCGACGACTACGGATCCGATCCCCGCGTCACGGCCCTGCCCTATCTTTTTCTGCAGGGCGACACGATTGTTCGGAGCGTGATCTGGCCCGCGGGAGGAGCGGTCACGGTGTTCACCGGCTCGCTTCGCGAGGGTGGACGCAGCTCGGGAGCGTACCGCATCTCGGCGCCGTCCGACCCCTCGCTGCTCGGCCTCGCCCCGGCGGTCAAACAACTCGACGCCAAGGACGCCATCGAGCTCGTACTCTCTCCGGACGAATCAAAGGTGGCGGTCGTCACCGACGCCGGAGTGACGGTCCGCTCCTATCTCGACTGGTCGCAGAAGACCGAGGTCAAGTCTCCGGGGACGCTGAGGGCGCTGTGGACCTCGGATGACTCACTTGTAGTCGCCGGCTCGTCGCTCATCGAGACGGTGAAGCTGTCGACGGGGGAACGAAGACTGATCGCCTTATCGCGCGTCGACGCCTTCGGACGATCCGCAGACGGCTCGATCCTCGCACGCGTGGGATCCTCGATCTACCGGACGCCGGCTCTGTCGGGGAACGCGATCGGAAAGGCCGCGGCCTCGGGCGCAGCCACCGGCTCATGGGCGCCGGCCTCCACCTTCGACCCGCTTCCTGCGATGACTGTATCCGCCTCGTATCGCGTATACCTCGATGCCCTGGCCGCAGGCGCCTATCGGAACAACCTCATGATCCGGTCGATCAAGGCTATGGGGACACGTCCGCTCTTCCCCGCGCCCGAAACCGCCTACGCAGCCTTCCCCGAGCGCGACGAGATCCGCACGGGACTCGCCTTCGACCACGGTTCGCGGATCAGACGGCGGGAGGTCGCCCTGACATTCGATGCGATCGACTCCTCGGAAGGGCTCGCCTCGGTGCTCGACACGCTGAGGTCCTACGGCGTCACATCAACGTTTTTCGTGAACGGCGAATTCGTCCGGCAGAGCCCCGGCGCGGCGCGGCTCCTGGCGGGATCAGGGCATGAGATCGGCTCGATGTTCTTCGCGGCGGTCGACACCACAGACTCGCGGTTCAAGATCGACAAGGACTACGTCCGCCGCGGTCTGGCGCGGGCCGAGGACGAATGGTTCGCAGCCACCGGGAAAGAATTGTCACTGCTGTGGCATACGCCCTATTACACCGTCAGCTCGGACATCATTGAAGCGGCGCAGACCATGAGCTACACCTATGTCGGCCGCGATATCGATCCCATGGACTGGGTGACGCGCGCGGATGCGGCGCGGCTGCCCGGGGCCTACGCCTCCTCGCACGAGATCATCGAGCGCATTGTCAAGGAAGTCAAACCTGGATCCATCATTCCGATCCGACTCGGAATACCGGAAGGCGGCAGGGACGACTATCTCTACCGCGACCTCGCCCTCCTCATCGACGCGCTCATCGGCCGAGGCTACGAGATCGTGCCGATATCCGCCCTGATCGAGCACGCGAAATGACATCCGCTCGACTGGATACGACGGCTGCGCCTCGAAGACTCGAACTCTCTGCGGATGATGTGCGCTTTAGGATCGGCGCCGACCGAGCCTCGGCAGCCGACCGAGCCGCCGCGCCTGAATCGGGCGCCCGGCCCTGGGGATCGGCCGTCATCGGCCAACCGAGGGCGCTCGAAGCCTTGAGAATGGGGACGCATATCCGCGCCCGCGGATACAATATATACGTCTCGGGAGCTCCGGGGACCGGACGGCGGACCGCCGTTCTGCGCGTGATCGCAGAAGGACCGGATACATCCGACAGGCTGCGGGACATCGCGTATGTCTACAACTTCACCTCGCCGCTCGAGCCGCGCGTGCTCATGCTTCCCGCAGGCAGAGGCGAAGAGTTCAAGCGGGATCTTCACCGCATGGTCGAGGCGGTCAAAGAAGTCGTGCGGCTCCAGGCCGAGAGCCCCTCGGCGCGCGAAGCCGAAGCCGCACTGACCGCGAAGATCGAGGCACGCGAGAACGCACTGCTTTCGTCATTCGAGGCCGAGCTCGCCGCCGACGGATTCAGGCCGGTGCAGGTTGAATCGGGCGGCGCCGCCGTCATGGACATCGTGCCGGCGGAGGGCGGCTTCAGCGATTCAAGCGCCTGCTTCGAATCGATCCAGGCCGGAGTCTCCTCGGGCGAGATATCCGCGGCCCGGTACGACGATCTGCGCAGACGCTGGTACGGTCACATGGACCGCATGAAGCGGCTTTTCGCCGATCTGCGTCTCGCGAGAATAGAACTCGAAGAGCGCATCGAAGAGCTCCGCGAGAACGCCATAGCCCCCCATGTCGAGGCCGAGGCGTCGCTCCTCTTCCAGAAGTGGCCCGACGAACGCGTTGCGGCGTGGATCGCCGAGCTGCAGAAGGACATCATGTCCCATCTGTTCTTTTTCAAGGCCGAAGAGCCGGTCGACGAGCGCCGAAGGCGTCGAAGCCCCGCCCTCGCGCGCTACGGGGTCAACATCATCGTCGCACACGATACAAAAGCCAGGACCCCGGTCATCATCGAAAATCATCCGACGCCGGCGAATCTCTTCGGCTCGATCGAAGCGCGGCCCGAAGACGAAATCGACGCGCGCGCATCGTATCTCCGAATACGCGCGGGGTCGTTTCACAAAGCCTCGGGCGGCTTTCTCGTAGTGAGGGCCGAGGACGTCCTCTCGGACGAGGAGACATGGGTCAGGCTCAAGCGCTCGCTTCAGGAAGGCAAGGCCGACATCCTGTGCCGCGAAAGTCCGATGAGTCCCGGCGGATGGCTCAAGCCCGAAGCGCCTGAGATCGACGTCAAAGTCATCATGATCGGCGGAGAGTCGAGCTATGATGTGCTCTATCAAACCGACCCCGATTTCCAGAAACTCTTCAAGATACACGCCGAGTTCGATTCTTCGATGCCCCTGAGCGAGGAGTCGCTCAGGGACTATGCCTCCTTCGTTCGGAAGGTGGTCGAAGACGAAGCGCTCCTCGGCCTCGATCCGGGGGGACTCGCGGCGGTCATCGAACAGGGCGTCCGCATAGCCGAGTATCGGAGCCGTCTCTCCACCCGCTTCGGAGCCATCGCGGACATTCTGCGCGAGGCCGATTATCAGGCGAGAGCCGCGCATGAGACCGCGATCAGCGAAGGCTCGGTGCAGGCCGCCGTCGAAGCGCGCTCAAGGCTTTCGAATTTGCCCGAAGAGAAACTCGAGAACATGATCGCATCGGGCGAGATCATTCTTCAGGCGAGCGGCAGGGCCGTGGGACGGGTGAACGGGCTCGCCGTCCACGATCGAGGGTATTTCGCCTTCGGCATGCCGGCTGTCATATCGGCCCAGGTGAGCCCGGGGGAAGGCGGAGTCATCAATATCGAGGGCGAGTCCGGCCTTTCCGGCGAAATATACGACAAGGCCGTCCTCATCGTCGAAGGCTTTTTGCGCAGCCGCTACGCCCGGGACTTCCCCCTGGCCGTAACGGCGAGCATCTGCTTCGAGCAGTCCTACACCGCCGTCGAAGGGGATTCGGCGTCATCGACAGCCGTCTACGCCCTTCTTTCGGCGATCGCCGACGTCCCCCTGCGGCAGGACATCGCCGTAACCGGCTCGCTGAACCAGATCGGCCAGGTGCAACCCGTCGGCGGCGTCAACGAGAAAATCGAAGGATTTTTCCGAGTCTGCCGTCACGCCGGTCTGACGGGGGGCCAAGGCGTCATGATACCGCGCAGGAACGTCGTCAACTTGACTCTGTCACGGGAGGTTCAAGAGGCGGTCGCCGCAGGATCGTTCCACATTTGGGCCGTATCCACGATCGACGAAGGCATCGAAGTGCTGACGGGCATGAGCGCGGGTATCGCGGATGCGCGGGGCGACTTCCCATCCGACTCATTCAACGCCCGAGTCCGCCGCGAACTCCTGCGGATGGCGAAAACGGTCAAGAATTACACGGGCTGAGCGGCCGGGCGGAATCGAGGTTGAAAACAGCGCGGATTAACATTATTATAGCGGTGTTTTCGCCGATGATGAGAATAAGGCGCTTCGTTCATCAGGCTGTTTTGAAGCGCTTTCATTATGGAAAGTGGAAAGGTGGCCTCGATGCCTGCAAGCGAGCTGGTCGTTGACGTAGCTAAAATAAAACGGGCTGCCCATAACGCGATCGCGCTCAATATCCTGACCTACACCCTCCCCCACGATATCGAAGTCTACATGGAGGAGGTCCTGGACGTATTTCTTTCCGAGCTCGGCCAGAAGAGGCTGAAAGACTACCTCATCTATTGCCTCAGAGAGCTCGCCGTCAACGCAAAGAAGGCGAACACCAAGCGCGTGTATTTCGATTCGCGCGGCCTCGACATAAACGATCCCGACCAGTACGAAGAGGGGATGAAGAGCTTCAAGCAGGACACGATGGAAAACATAGCCTGGTACCTGCAGCGGCAGAAGGAAAAAGGATATTACGTCAAGATAATTTTCCAGGCGAAGGGCTCGAACATCATCCTCGAGGTGCGCAACAACGTCGAAATCACGAAAAAAGAGTATCTGCGAATCCACGACAAGCTCGCCCGCTCGCGCAAGTACACGACGCTCGAAGAGGCCCTGGCCCAGGTCATCGATCCATCTGAGGGCGCCGGGCTCGGCCTTGTCATTCTGGCCCTCATGCTCAGAAAGATCGGACTCGACGAGGGCTGCTTCGACATCTGGGCCGAGTCGGGCGAAACCGTGGCGCGCATCACCGTCCCCGTCGCCGCCACGCGCATCGAGTCCATGTCGGTCCTGACCGACGAGATCGTCAAGTCGATCACCAGCCTGCCCCAGTTTCCCGAGAACATCGTTCACATACAACACCTCATCGCCGACCCGAACAGCCAGATCGTCGATATCGCCCGCTACATATCGACCGATCCCGCGATGACCGCCGACCTGCTCAAACTGGTCAATTCGGCCGCCTACATGATGTCGAAGCGCGTCGACAACATCGCCGACGCCGTAAAACTAGTCGGCCTGAGGGGGATAAAAAACCTTCTCTACTCCTACGGTACGCTGAAGATCCTCGACGACGGGGCGGCGGACAAGCGCAAGCTCTGGGACCACTCGTACCGCACCGCGTACTACGCCTACAATCTCGCGAAGAATTTCAAGCCGAATATCAAGGGGCTCCTCGACGACGCCTATGTCGGCGGCATGCTCCACGATATGGGCAAGATCATCTTTTCCGCGGTTCATCCCGAGCTGCTCGAACGGATACGATCATTCTGCAAGGACAAGGGGATACCCCCGGAGACATTCGAGGGCATCGCGGGCGGTATGAACCATGCGGAGATAGGCGCGCGCATCGCCGAAAAGTGGAACTTCCCGGACTGCCTTGTGGCCGCCATCCGCTTCCACCACGAACCCAGCCTCGAATCCGGCGACTTCCGCGACGTAGTCAACGCCGTCTACCTGGCCAACGTCTTCTGCGAATACGAGGCGGGGAATATGGCCTACGAGCAGATCGAGCCCTCGGTCCTTCAGGACTACGGCTTCACCAGCGAAAAGCACTTTAAGACGGTCGTGGAGAAAATGTCCGAGGGTTTCCGCATCGAGTCCAGCCGCATCGCGCGCGACTCGATAATCAGGCGTTAAGGCCGATACGCTTCGAGAAATCTCAGCGCATAGAGCTGCACTCCGCCGAAATACTCCGCCTCCAGGGCCGCGGCGGCCTTCCCGATGTAGCGGTAGTGCCAACTCTCCCATGCATACCCCGTCACCTCCGTCATGCCCTTCGGGAAGGACAGCGAAAAACCGAAGCGGCGGGCCTCGGCGGCGAGCCATCGAGAGGCCGCGGTCTCGGCGAATTCGTCCGAGATCGAGCCGAAATCGACCGCGGTGCCGAGCTGATGCTGGGAGTGGCCCGGCTCGGCCGACACCGTGAGCGCAGCCTCGCGGCCCATCTCGCGCGCATGACGGTCGAAGACCTCGACTTGATATTCGTAGGATCGGTAGGCCGAAGAAACGAGGAGCACGACGCCGTCCGCGCGCGCGGCGGCGTCCATCGCCTTCATGGCCTCGAAGGCCGGGCGGCGCAGCCTATGCCCCGGACGCGATACCGAGAGCCCCGTGGAGTCGAGATCGACAAGGTCCTGCGGAGCGTATCCTTCGGGCAGGGCGCGGCTCCTGTCGACCGGCGTAAACATGATCGGATCGGCCGCGCGCTCCGCCGCAGCAGCGGCGAGGAGCTTCGGGAACCGAAGCGGGGCCGCCTCGATTCTCGCGCGGACCTCCTGCGCGATGTCGGGAGGCAGAGCGCTCGACAAGGCCCGGGCGACTGAATCGGGGACGGAGCTCGAAGTGGAAGCTCCTTCCTTCGCCGTGGACGCGGGAGCGCCGCCGCTTCCGCCCCGTCCCTGGCACGAAATGATCGATGCGGCGACAAGCGCGGCCAGCAACCTTCCCCTCGTGTTCCTCATACACGTATGATATCGGATCATCCGCCGCATACTCAACGCTGCATCGCGCCTCGGCGGTGATATGCGCGCGGCGTATCGGCGTACTACAATGCAGGCATGGATAAGGACGCCTACGAGACTCTGGTCGCGATCCGGAACGAATTCAAGAAACTGGTCGAGACCTGGTCGGACGAACATTCCTACCTTTTTCAGCTTCAAGAACGCCTTCGCAGATCGCTCGGTTACAATGACTATCGGGTCGAAACACCGATTGTGTACAATCGCTCGCTGGACGAGATCGGCCCTGATTCCACGATCAAAATCATCATGGTCGCCGACAATCCAGGCAAAAACGAGCAGCTCGCCGAGAACAATCGATATCTCGTCGGGCAGTCCGGGAAACTGGCCGAAGGCTGGTTCGAACGCGAACTCGGCATAGATTTCCGAAGCGAGGCCGCGATTCTGAATAAAACCCCCATCCACAGCCCGAAGACCGCCGAGCTCGCGGAGCTCGTCAGAACAGCGGGCATACGCAGAGAACGCCTCGAATCCCTCCTCGTCGGGTCGCAGGCCGCGATGGCCGATCTCGCCTGGAGGCTGTTCCTCGCGTTGTGGAAGACTGATGAGCCGCGAGGCCTGCATCCTGATATAGGACGCGAAACGCAATGCGTTCTCTGGATTTCCGGGCTCGGCGAGCTCAAGGACGGAGGTCTCTTCGAACCGTATCGCGACGAACTCGCCCGGCGCCTGGCGCGCGCCCCGGAACAGGTCCTCGCCTCGGTCTGGGCCTTCAATCATTTTTCGATGAACCAGTTTTCCATCGAGCTCAAACGAAAGGCGCGAAGGGGCGAATCGCTCGTCGAAACGCTCGCCCGCGTCGGAGCGGAAAATCGAAAGCGCGTATTTGGTGTATAATCGCCGCGGAAAGGGGATTCACAACCAAGGTTACAATGATGATATGGAATTCTTTAGTAAAAATATCCATCGCCGGAAACGGCTTCGCCCTCCTGGCCTTCGGAATCGGACAATTGCTCATTAAAGGCAAGAGGTCGGTCAATTACTGGAGTTTCGCGTTCTTCACCTATTCGGCTGCTGTATTCATTTATACCGCCGCCGTCAGATCCATGCCCTCATCTTTACCAACCCTGCTCATTTGGCTGGATTTCCCCGTCCTGTCGCTGACAGGCCCCCTTTTTTTCTTCTACTTCTCCCGACTGGCAGATCCCGACTACCGTTTCGCGTGGCGGGAACAATGGCTTTTCGCACCCACCGTGCTCAGCCTGGCGCTTACGCCGCTTGTCTGCGCGCTGCCCTCCGCTGTCTGCGCTTATCTGGCGGAGCACGCTTCGAACGTATCGATTCTCTGGGTGATCTTCTGCTGTGTTTTTTTCCTTGCGCGGCTGTCGAGAGAATCAAGAAAAAAGCGGCGGGATGAAGCACATCGTCTGGGATTTATCAAAGTGATCACAAGCGGCGTCGTTGTTTTTGGAAGTCTGCTTTTCATAAGCGCACAGGTCTCCATGGATACGATCCCCCTCGTCTACGGCTCAACGCTCTTCATTCTCGCGGTATACTTCTATCACTTCCGTCATCCCGAGCTTTTCTCGGCGGAACTGACGGCGGCCGCTCCGGCGCGGCGCCAGGGCAAATCGAAACTGTCCGACATCGACATCGAAAAAACCATCGATCGATTGAACCGGACGATGGAGCATGACAAGCCCTACCTCGACGAAGATCTTTCGCTCCCCGCTCTCGCCGACAAAGTCGGCTTAAGTCCGCATCAACTGTCCGAGCTCCTCAACCAGAAGATGGGGATTCCCTTTAAATCCTACATAAACCGGTACCGCGTGCAGGAAGCCCGACGAATCCTGCACGACAAGCCCGACACATCCATCATCGACATCGCGCTCGACTGCGGATTCCGCTCGAAATCGGCCTTCAATACATTATTCAAGGAAGAGACCGGGATCACGCCGAGCGAGTACCGCCGCGCCGCGGCGAAAAAAGAGGGGACGGCGCCGGACGCCGCCCCCTAACAAAAACAAACAGGCCGATCCAAACTCAGAGCAGAGACGGTCACTCCACCCAGTAATTCACCACCCAGTACTCCTGGAGCATATTGGGATCTTCATATGGATACACAAAGAGTCCCGAAGAATACGCATAGGTTGGGTTGTTGAAATAGGCGGTGGGGAGATAGCCTACCGTTCCTCCGAACGAAGTCCCCTCGGATGTACTGGACGTGTACTCATAGCCGACATTGAAGCCCGCCTCCACCGAGACAACGACTCCGCCGACCCCACCCCCGATAGAAAAACGACTCTGTAAATCAACCGAAAAAGTCTTTTCCTGCCCTTTCTCGACCTCGATTTCGAGAGCCGTTCCGCTGTTTGAAATAGAAGCCTGTCCCGCAGGCTGGGCATCGATGGAATAGCCTCCATAGGTTGTTAAGAGACTATCTTTCGCAGCCGCGGTTGGATAGGTTTTCACCTGGCCAAGCGTATGAGGGAATACGGTTGCACCGATATCCGCCAGTTCGCCGTTATGAGCGTTAAAGTACTCGCGTGTCACGGTATAGGTGGCGTAATCGCGGGGAATGTTGATTGTCATGACGCGGCCTACATCATTCGACTCAGGAGAGGCAAGGATTTTGTATGAATACACATCAATCGGTACGGCGGTGAAAATCACCCGGTCCTCGCCCCCATTGCAGGTGTAGGTGATGCTTTTCGAAATACTATGGGAAGTCGTCCACTGACAATTCGTCGAAACTTCAAAAGACGCGGACGCCCTAAACGTGGCGAGCTTTATCCCGAAAATGGAAGCCTCCTGCTCCAGTTCTACAGAAGCCCCTATACTGAAACCGACCTTTGCGGAATTGGAAGAAGATTGAGTGGTCTTTGTTCCGAAAGTTGTCACCCAGTCGGTATAGGAATATGACGCATCCACCGCCGCGATGTCCGTATAATAGGGAGGTGAAGCCAGGGCCGCGATTACAATAGGCTCAGAAAACTGTAGTTCGTGGCCTACATACTGAACCCGCGGAGAATTGTCGTAAAAATGCCCGACCGCCATACAGGTTTCAAACCACACATGATCTTTACTAGCGGTAGGGATATAAGAAAACAGTCTTTTATTCTCCAGGTCTTTCCATGTGGTCCCGGCGGCAGTCATGCCAACTGACGATAATTTACCTATATCTCCAACGGAAGAATAATAGATCAAGTCTTCTTTCCCCTTATCGTCCCCGTTCACATCACCGTCTATATCACCGTCCACATCACCGGCGTACACATCCAAAAGATACTCTACATTATCTAAATCTGATATACGAAGGGATTCCTGGGGTTTATCATTGAGAACATTGGAACAAAGATATGGATGCATAAATAATTCATCCCGACCATCACCATCGATGTCGACCGCCACAGGCATTCCCGCGATGTTGGACTGAGAATCAGAAAAACTGTCCGTATTACTCATTGTATGCTTAGCTTCCAGACTCCTCCCAATAACCTGATAGGTTCTCGTGATCCACCCGAAGGTTCCCGCGACTTTTATCGCAAGATCGTCGATGTTATCCCCGTTGAAATCGCCGAAGCAGGCCTGGGCCGCCACATCGGACCATGACCATGAATAATCCTTAAACCCGCTCGTGCTCATTTCAGGATTGGTGAAGTTAGAAGAAAAGGAAGAATCGTAGAGCGCGAAGCCCTCGCTCTGCACGCACACCACAAACTCATCCTTTCCATCCCCGTCATAGTCACCGCCCACAAAAGAGCTTATGGGATTATTATAGGTTTTTGAATCGATAACAGAGGCGCTCGATCCATCTTTTGATACTTTCAGCACGATCGCCTGTTTGTAATTCGCGAAGAGGATTTCTTGCTTGCCGTCTCCATCGACATCAGCGGCTGACAATTGAAAATAGTTGTAGCGGATATTGCGATAAACTCCCTTTATCACGAACGGGGCAACCTCAAAGTTTGAATGGAGATACGGTGATGCGCTTACCCCACTGACCTCCTTGGAAGAAGAGAAGCTTATGGAGCCGTTTTCGAGGCGACCGACGGTCATCCAGAGAGCCTTTCCGTTGACTTCTGGAATATAGAAGACCACCCACTCGACGAGTCCATCTCCATCGAGATCAGCGGCGACGCTCTTTTTTGCAGACGTATTCGCCCAGCTGCTTGTGCCGCTGCCGCTGATAGGGGTTTTTGGCGGATTTTCACGACTGTCAGCCCATAGTGCACTATAGCTATTGTACACGGGCACCCCTAAAAGGAACACTTGCGCGGTTGGATTGAACACTGTGTAGGATTTCTTAAGGGGTTGCCACGTGTCGGGGTCGCTGATAGTCACCGTTTCGCCGGTAGTCGCTGTCGTGGTGAGGGTCGGCGGGTTGTCGACCTCATTGACGTTCAAGGCGCGCAGAATTTCCGTCGCGGTGGCTGAATTTGAATCGCCCGAACCACCGGCGACCGGGGGACAGGCACAGAGAGCGAAAATGCAAGCCACAGACGGCAGAATCCGCACAAGCGCTGCAACAGGGGAGAAATGACCGGGAAGCGCTCTTTTACATTGGACCATGGAATCCTCCTTATGGATTCCCCCATCGTATCCCCGGCAAACGAGCGAATCGTTCCAGTCTATAATTCAGGACATCGAGATCGAAATACAAAGTGTTTTTTTACCAGAAAGGCATCAGCCTCTATGCGTTTCTCGAGAAAGAAGTATAAAACCTCGCCAGCACCCCGAATGCCATTTTCTTCGAAACCCGGTCGGCGTCCACAAGGCCCTTGCGATTGAAGCCTTCCTGCCAGCGGTTGAGCCTGCGGGGGCAGCGGAAGTCGTAGAGAATCCAAGGGCTCATGCCCTTGATGTAGGGACAGGAGGCGATGACCGCGATCTGCTCCTCGTACAGCCGCGCCTGCTTGTCCTCGGTGAAGAGATCGTCGACGCTGCCGCGGTGACCGAGCCTCGCGTCCGCCCCGAACTCGCAAATGATGACCGGCTTCGAGGGCCGCGTGTTATCGAGAATGCGCGCGAGCTTTGAAAAGTCGGGATCGTACCAGCCATAGTACTCGTTGACGCCGATGATATCGAGCTCTTCGGCCAGGCGGTCCGCGATCGCCAGACGCACGTGGTCGACAAGGCAGGCGGCCGAGACAGGACGGGTGCCGTCCAGCACGCGCGCCCTCGCCGCGAGGCGCGACATGAACGAGAGCCGCTCATCCGAGTCGTCGTTCTCGTTGCCGACCGACCAGATAATGACGCTCGCTCGGTTGCGGTCGCGCAGCACAAGCTCGGAAAGCTGGTTCTCGGCGTCCGCGTAGGTCCTGGGATTCGAAAAATCGACCGCCCAGTAGACCGGAATCTCCTCCCACAGGAGGACGCCCTCTTCGTCGGCGATCCGCGCGAATCGACCGTCGTGCGGGTAGTGCGAAAGTCTGAGGTAGTCGCCGTGGAGCTCCTTAAGATGGGCGATGGTCGCGCGGATCGTCGCCTCGTCGGTCGCCTTGCCCAGCTTAAGGTGATCCTCGTGGACGCTCACGCCCTTGAGGAAGAGGGGCTTTCCGTTCAGAAGAATGTCCCCGCCCGCGACACGGATCTCGCGGAAACCGACACGGTCGCATATCGCGTCATGAGCCTCATCGCCGCTTCCATGGAACGACAGTTCGATGTCGTAGAGCTTGGGATCGGAGGGCGACCAGAGCTTCGGGCCGGCCTTGATCCGCGCCGAGCCGCGGCCGCCCCGGACAGGCAGCTCGACATCGACGCCGAGTTCCTCGATCGTGAGCCGGGCCGAGCCCTCGGCCTTCGATCCTTCAGGCGAAGAAACCTCAACATCGAGCGCGATCGTCCCGAACGTTCCGTCCGGAATCAGCCTGAGGAACCAGTCTTTGATGAAGATCCGCGGCGTTCTCAGAAGAAGCACATCGCGGTAGAGACCTCCGTAATTGAACCAGTCGGTGTTCTCTGGCGGAATCCGGTCGGATCTCCGTCCGGCCTCGACGACCACGATGATGCGGTTGTCCTCGCGCGCGAAATTCGTTATCTCGACCGAGAAGGGGGTCGAGCCGCCGTCGTGGGTGCCGAGGTGCTCGCCGTTGAGGAAGACAGAAGTCCTGTACTGTGCGCCCTCGAAGCGCAGAAAAGCGCGCTCGCCGGGCGCCTTCGGCAGATAGCGGAAGTTCCGCGTATACACGCCCGATCCCTCGAAGTACATAAGCTCGGGCCTTTGAAGGTTCCAACACGAGGGCACAACCGTCGTTTCCCAGGCCTCCCAGTCCCAATCGAGGGGTGCGGGTCTGCCCTGATCGTCGGTCCTGCGCTCTAAAAACCACTTCGCCCGCCGACAGCTGTCGTACCAGTCGGCGGCGAAATTCCATCCGCCGTTCAGGGATTCGGCGGGCCTTCCGGCCGTTGAAACACAGGTCGAACTGTCAAGCCGTTTTTCAAGATATGCGGCCTCGTATGTGGTGTCATGGATGTCCGCGACATAATTGCCGCTTTCTTCGCTCATAGCCCCGCCCTCCTAGAGCCCGGCGCACCGCGAAAAAACGAGGATCATCCTTCGCCGCGAACCGGCGAAGCCCGATCGCTCGTACATGCGCCGCGATTCGTCGGTCGGCTGAAGCGTTATGCGATCCAAACCGAGCCCGCGGCCTTCGTTTATCGCCGCGCGCAGGAGCGCCGCGCCGGTTCCGCGCCGCCTGAATTCGGGGAGCACGAAAACGTTCACAAGTTCTCCCTCGATATCGCCGCTCCGTGCGGGGCTGAAACCGGCCGCGGCCTTGATTCTCAGCGCCGCTTGACCGACCGTGCGACCGTCGACCTCGGCCATCCAGGCTATGAGCCTTCCGGACCTCAAGTCGCGCCCGAGCATCGAACGCAATTCGAAACGGCGGCTCTCGTCGATCGATCCCGAATTCCGCGTTATGCGCTCGAACTCAAGCCTGAGATCGACGATCGAATCGAGATCGGCGGGCCGCGCGCGCCTGACCGACACACAGTCTTGATTCGGTACAGCCACACTCGACATGTCGACACTACCTTCCCTTCACCTTGGTCCTGATGTAAATCTGCTTCCCCTGGTCCGTGGGACTCGCGCGCTCGTCGATGTCGAAGAGTCCCGATGCCTTGATGAGCTCGCCGAGCTTGCGGAATCCGTAATTGCGCGGATCGAACTCGGGCTGCCGGTTCATGATATAGGTCCCCACGGAACCGAGATAGGCGTAGCCGAACTCGTCGGCCGCGTCTTCGACCGCGGCGCGGAGGAGATTGGCGGCCTTCCTGTCCAACTTGATATCGGCCGCGATCTTCGGCCGCTCCCGTCCTCCCGCGCTCTCGCGCTCATCCTCGCTTTCGCGCAGAATCTCGGTGTAGATGAACTTGTCGCAGGCGGCGACAAAGGGTTTCGGCGTCTTGCGCTGGCCGAAACCGAGCACGAGCTTGCCGTCCTCGCGCAGGCGCATCGCGATCCGCGTAAAGTCCGAGTCGCTGGAAACGATGCAGAACCCGTCGAGATTCTCGGTGTAGAGCAGGTCCATCGCGTCGATGATCATCGCGCTGTCCGTCGAGTTCTTGCCGGTGGTGTACGAAAACTGCTGGACGGGCTGGATCGCGTACTCCAAGAGCTTGTCCTTCCAGCTCCGCAGGTTCGTGCTCGTCCAGTCGCCGTAAATGCGCTTGACGCTCGCGACGCCGTACTTGGCGACCTCCGCAAGCAGGCCGTCGATTATGGAAGCCTGGGTGTTGTCGGCGTCGATGAGGACGGCCAACTTCAATTGTCCCTGTAATGCTTGGTACTCTTGGTCTTGTCTATTCTTCATCATCCTTCTCCAAATAAAGATGCGCGGACGCGGCGGACCGAGCTGACGGCCCCCAGCGGCACGCGTACGGGCCCGCCCGTACCGAGATCCTCGGCCTCGAGAACGAGCCCCTTATCCCCCCGCTCGAGACGCACGGGCCGCAACAGAGCGCGGACCGGCTCGGCCCCCGGCAGACGATAAAGCAGATCGAGCCTGTCGCCGCGGCCCCGAAGCGCACGCTCGACGACGCGGACCTTGCCGAGGTAATCCAGGCCGCCGGCTTCGAGCCGCTCGCAGCGGGGATCTGACTCGGCGATCTGCCTGGGAGTGAGAACGAGCCTGCGCTCGACGCGCTCGTGAAGCTCGCGGAGTTCCTCATCGCTCCGCCCCGACGCATCGACGGCCGCGTGTAATTCGGCGAGCCGCCTCCCGGGATCGAGCGGAGAAGCGGGCGCGGCCGTCGGCCAGATCGAAGAATCGATGCAGGGCGCCGCCTCGGAGGCACGGCTTTCCCCGGTCGAGTCCCTTGCGGAACCCGCTCGAATCGAAGGGAGAAACTCGACGCTGGGCGGCGCCTCGAGCCCGGCCGCGGCCAGAACTTCGGCCGCGGCATCCTGCGTCGGCGCCGAAAGAAAGTATACACCGGGGGCGAGCCGCTCGGCTGCAATCAATCCCGCATCCAGCGATCGATCCACAAGGGGCCGCTGACGATCGTCCGCCACAAGGACAAAACCCCGGTAGAGCCGGAGCGAGCGGTACTCCTCTTCCCATCCGGCGAGCGAAAATGACAGACTCTGGGGCAATGGCGCGCAGGCCATCGCCTCGAGCGATGCGCACAGGCTCTTCGCGTCAAGACCCGAAGCGAAGGCGCGGCGCGCGCTCTCGCGGTCGACCTCGAGATTCCAAACTTTTTCGAGCGAGACGGGCCGCGCGACCGACAGCGCGGCGAGCCGCTCGTTCAAATCCGCCTCGGGCATGAGGTGCAGGGCGTGGGAAGCCTCGGCGACGAGGACGGGACCTCGTTGAGCCACATCCCGTTTTACTTCGGCCGCACCGCGCGCTGCCCAGCCGGCAAGGCCGAGGGAGTCGAGGGCTCGGGCGGCGGCCGATGCATCGATCTCCCGGCCGAGAATCCTCGACGTAATCCGTATCCAGCGGGGCAGAGTCCGCTGATCGGGGACAAAACCCGCAGGCAGGGCCTTCATCGCGGCCGCGAGAACTCCGCCGATCTCGTCCGCTCTTTTCGCCGCGGCCGTTTCAGGCGCATCAGCCGAAGCTTCGCCGCCGTCCTCCGTCTCGGAATCGGCCGTCAAAGCTCCGGCAAGGTAAAACGGCAAGGAAGGCCCCCACGCGGCCAACACTCGGGCGAATGCCTCCCGGTCGGGGACAGGGGTATCGCCGTCCGCCTTGAAAAAACCGGCCGCGGAAAAAGCCCGCGCCGCGGCGTCAAGACGTCCGGTATCGGCAAAACAAAGAAAGAGAGCCGAAGCACGCTCCCTGCCTTTTTTCGTCAAATCCCCTGATTTCCGCAGCACGGCGGGGGAATGGAAGACGAAAAAGAAGAACGCAAGCGCGCGCTCGGCATCCACCGCGGACCGCGTGTCCACCGCTTCGGCCGCAGAGGCGCGGCGGAGGAGCAGATCGGGAGCGAGGACAAGCCCGCGCAGTTCCTTCTCGAGAAGCGGATTCACCGCGACAAGCCGTTCGGTCCCCGACTGCATCCGAAAAAGAAGAAGCCGGTCGAAAAGATTATCGATGCGGAGGCCGAGATCGAAGAGCGGCAGCTCGCCCTCAAAGAAGCCGCGGAGGACGTACTCGGGGCAGGGGCCGGTCAGCAGAGCCGATCCGAGTATCTTCGCGTCGAGCTCGTCGAGAAGCGAGACAATTGCCGCGCGGCTTTCTTCCCGTCGAAGAAAGGCCTCGAGTTTCGCTGCGAGCGAGCGCTTGTCGTAGGGCGTCTTGACGGGCCCCAGGTAGTTGCGCACGGCCCCAAGGAGGGTTTCGGTGCTCGCCGTCAGGAGCGCGTCCGTCCAATCGCCTGCTTTCAATCCCATGCCTCTATATAATAACGGTAGCCCTGCTCGGTGAGAAACTTCCGCCTATTGGACGCGTACTCCTCTTCGACGGTGAAACGCGAGACAAGCGAGTAGAAATACGAGTTGCGCGATTTCGGCCTGAGTATGCGGCCCAGTCTTTGCGCCTCCTCCTGCCTCGAGCCGAAGGAGCCCGAAACCTGTATCGCCACCGAAGCGTCGGGAAGGTCGATCGCGAAATTCGCCACCTTCGATACGACGATGAGTTTTTCCCTCCCCGCCCTGAAGTCCGCGTAGATGCGTTCGCGCTCGGGATTCGGCGTCCGTCCCGTGATGAGGGGGGCCTTTAATTCCCCCGCCATTCTGCCGAGCTGGTCGAGGAACTGTCCGATGACCAGAATGCTTTCGCCCTCGTGATTCGCGACGAGCTGACGCACGGCCTCGCACTTCGCCTCGTTCTCCGCGGCGAGACGGTGCTTTTCGCGCGGCTCGGCGACGGAATAGCGGAAGCGCTCGTCCTCGGGCAGGGGGATGCGGATTTCGCGGCAGTAGGCTTCGGCGATGAAGCCGAGCCGCTCGAGGTCCTTCCAGGGGACATCGTAGCGCTTGGGGCCGATGAGACTGAACACATCGTCCTCACAGCCGTCTTCCCGCACGAGCGTCGCGGTAAGGCCGAGCCGCTTCACCGCCTGTATCTCGGCGACGACCTTGAAAACAGGGGCCGGCAGAAGATGCACTTCGTCGTAGATCACAAGGCCCCACTTTTCGCGGCGGAAAAGCTCGAAATGCGGGAAGTCCGAAGTCTTGTCCGGCCGCCAGGTCAGTATCTGGTAGGTGGCGACGGTCACCGGCCTCACCGACTTCGCCGCGCCGGTATACTCGCCGATCATGTCCGGCCCGAGATCGGTCTTGTCCGCGAGTTCGTCCATCCATTGGTGCACCGCGGCGACATTGGTCGTCACGATCAGGGTCTTGCGGCCGATCGCCGCCATCACGGCCATGGCGACGATTGTCTTGCCCGAGCCGCAGGGCATGACGACGACGCCGTAGCCCGAGCCGGGCCTGCCTCCGCCGACGAAGGCGGCCGCCGCGTCCCTCTGGTACGGCCTCAGCGTGAAAGCGCCTCCCGAGGCCCGCATGTCGCGGAGGTGAATGTCGAGCGGATCGCCCGGCAGAAGGGGCGCCTCGTCCTTGACAGGCCATCCGAGACGCAGAAGCTCGCGCTTGACCGTCCCGCGGTCCACGGCCGCGAGCTCGAAGCCGCCCTCCGCGGGATGAAGATACTTCGCGAGCTTTTTTGCCGCGCCGATCTCGCGCGCGGCGTCGGCATCCACGCAGACAAGCATGAGCCGCGAAGGAACTTCTCCATCGAAGGAGGCCCGCAGCACCAGGCGGCCGAAGCGCGACATGGTATCGCGCACGATGAAGAGGACATCGCGCGGCAGCTCGTAGCGGCTCCACCTCGACAGAGTCGCCGCTACATCCTCCGGCGAAAGACCGGCGCTCGCCGCGTTCCACAGCGACAGCGGCGTGATCCGATAGCTGTGAAGATGCTCGGGGCTTTTTTCGAGCGCGGCGAATGCGCCGACTGCTTCGCGCGCCTCTTCGAAACCGGGATCGTGCACATCGAGGAGGAGGGATAAATCGCTCTGAACGATCAGCGGCGCTCCATCGGCCATATTCGGGTAAGCATAGCCCCGATCGGCGGCGGAAGCCAAGCGGCAAGGCCCGCTCAATCCGCCGAAGACAAAGCACGCCGAATGGCTGGTATTTCGAGAAAACTCAGTTTTCCCCGTCGCCCGCGGCACAAAGCTCGAGCACGATCGGAAGGTGATCCGAGTATCCCGTCCTCGTCGTCGAATTCCACGCACGCGGGTCGCCGCCCTCGTCGATCAGAAAGGGCGCGTCGATCACCGCAAATCCCGAAAAGGCCAGCGCGGCGGATCGAAGGCCGTCGAGGCCCGGGCTGAGCAGAAAACCGTCGATCTGTTCACGCGATCCCTTGTAGGAGTAGCTATAGCCCCCATGCTCGCACCAGGGGGTGAAAAGCGCCGGCTCATCCCCGCTTTGTGCGTCCTTGAAATCCGCCGCGACAAGAAGACGACTTCTCGTTCCATCCACCTGCGCCAGATCTTCCGTCATGACAAAGGCGGTCGGATAGGCATTGCCGATCCGGCGATACTCGTCCGGACTCTCGTTGAAATCCCCGCAGACGACGACCGCCGCGTTCGGATCGGCCTTGAGCCGCGCGGCGACCCTCCCCCTGACCAGGGCAGCCGCCTCGCGCCGGGCCTCCTCCGTCGCCTCGGCGCCGCCGACCTTTGACTTCCAGTGGCATATAAAAACAACAAGCCGAGCGCCGCCTGCGTCCAGCTCGACCTCGAGAACATCCCGGCCCGCCTTTTCTCCGCCTACGGTGGCCGAGTGCGCCGCGGCGGAGCGTATAGGCAGACGCGACAGAACGCAGTTGGCGAAGGGGCCGCCCTCTTTGTCTGCGGCTGCAGAATAGCGGTAGCGCGCCCTTGCGAGAGCGCCTGTCCGTAAATCCTCGAGCACGGCCGCGCCCTCCGTCTCTTCGAGACAGAGCACGTCGGGGCCGGGAGGCGATGAGCCTGAGTCGAAAGCGAACACAGCCTCCGCGACTGAATCGAGCCTGGCCTTGTACCTCGTCTCGTCCCACAGTCCGCGGGCGACGGAAAAATCCTCGTACTCGCCCCCGTCGTCCTTGGCGTCGAAGAGCGTCATGACATTGTAGGCCATGATGCTGATTCGACTTTCAAGCCGCGGTCCAGGGCCGGCCGCGCCGCCGCATCCGAACCAGAATACGGCCGCGCAGAGAGCGAGCGAGGCACTACGCAAGGATCGCATGCAGACCTCCGGGAAGGGTCCGGCGCGTCGACGCAAAAGCAGAGCTTTACCGAGAGATGCACCGGCTCCGATCTCTGTCAACACGCCTAAGACGCGATCCTGCGATTGAATTTTGGGGACCTCGAAAAACTTCAGTTTTTCGAGGTCAACCTTATATAAATGCAATTCCCGTAAGGGAATTGCAAGGGAACCTTAAAAACCAACCGGGTTTTTGAGGTCCCCTTTTGTCTCGCCCGGCGAAGACAGTTGGACACACAGGCCCATCTGTTCATCTTCCCGTTACTCCGCTGTCCATCTAGGCTGGTCGGGGGAGGCAGGCCGCGCCCAGGTTCCGAGTGATAGCGCTCTATTACGACAGTTTCTCGCGAATGATCCGCTGTATCGCCTCGAGTTCCGACCGCCCCGCGGGCGAAATACTCGAAAATGCCTGGCCCGTAATCGTCTCAAAGGCCCTGATGTATCGAAGCGAGGTTTCGATTCTCAGATCATCGGGAATAAGAGGCGGCAGACCGTCGCCCGTGTAGCCGCGCTCGGCCAGCCAGCGCCTGAAGGGCTCCTTGTCGAGCTCGCGCTGGTCCTCGTCCGAGCGGAAGAGGCTCGCGTAGCTGTCCGCCCACCAGTACCGGCTCGAATCCGGACTGTGCAGTTCGTCGGCGAGCACCAGTTTGCCGTCGACAAGGCCGAACTCGTACTTGGTGTCCACCAGGATAAGCCCCACCTGCGCGGCGAGTTCCTGGCCGCGCCGGAACAGCGCAAGAGCGGCGCGCTCGACCTGGGCCCACACATCAGCCTCGACGAGCCCCGATGCGACGACCCGCTCGCTCGAGATCGGCTGATCGTGGCCGCCCTCTTCTTTGGTGCTCGGCGTGATGAGGGGCGAGGGGAAACGCTCGTTGCGCGAAAGACCTGGTGGAAGTCGGATGCCCGAAATATCCCTGCCCGCCTTGTAGTCGCGCCAGGCTGAACCCGCCAGGTATCCGCGGACGACGACCTCGACGCTCAGCATCTCGGCCTTGCGGGCAAGGGTGGCACGCCCCAGGCCGAGCGAGAGCGGATCGCCGCCTTGCACAATATGGTTGGGGATGATGTCGGAACAGCGCTCGAACCACCAGGCCGAGATGCGGGACAGCACCTCGCCCTTGAAGGGCACCGTGGCGAGCACGCGGTCGTAGGCCGAAATGCGGTCGCTCGCCACCAAGAGGAGCGTATGATCCCCTTTGACGACATCCCGCACCTTGCCGTGATACACCGGCCTGCCCGCGGCCGCCGATTCGGGCAGATGATCGACGGCCGCGGGAAGAGCGGCCGCGACGGCTTCCCTGGTCATAGGCCGAGTTCCTCGCGCGAGGCGGCGATCTTCGATATGAGGCCGTAGGCCGCGGCCTCCTCGGCGTTCATCCAGAAATCCCGATCCGTGTCCTTCTTGACGCGCTCGAGACTCTGTCCTGTCGCGTCGGCGATCACCTTGTTTATGCGGTCCTTCGTCTTGTCGAGCTCGCGCGCATGAATCTCGATCTCGGTCGCAACGCCGCGGATGCCCGACAGGGGCTGGTGGATCAAGTAGTGCGAATTGGGCAGACCGAGACGCCGTTCCTTCGGCACCGCGAGGAGGACGAGGGCGGCGGCGCTCGCCACAAGGCCCATACCGACCAACCTAACCTCGGGCTTTACGAATCGGATCATGTCATACATCGCGAATCCCGCGTCCGCGTCCCCGCCGGGAGAATCGATGAGCACCGTGATCGGCTCCTCCGACAGGCTTTCGAGAAGTAAAAGGTGCCGCACGAAGCGCTCGGCCGACTCTTTATCGATCTCCCCTGAGAGGAGGATGGTCCTCGTTTTTAGAAAGCGCTCGGCGAGAGCGTCGTCTTGCTTCCGAGCCGGAGGCTGAGACTCGTCGTCCTCCTCACCAAGCCTGTAAACGCTGGTAATGCCCATGACTTCTCCTTGCGTTCTGCTGGGAGGAATATACAACAGAGAGGGGGTATGAGGCCACAGGGCCGGAAGCCCCGCCGAAGCGCTCGGCCGTGTTCCTACAAAGTTCCAGCCTTGAATGAATGGAGCACGATGCGGCGCCGCAGACGCTCGAGCCAGGTCACGGCGACGGCGAGCGCCAGCCTGGGCAGGGTGATCCAGACGAGCGGGATCCCGACCATAGCGTAGAGCGCGCTGTCCTCGACGAGGGAATGGCAGACCGCCGCGTGATGGTTGAAAAGATCCGCGTCCTGGCGCTTCATGCCGCCCGAGGAAACCTGCTCCGCGATCACGCCTGCGCCGTAGGAATATCCCACGACATTGGCGACAAGCCAAAGGTAGGCGGCGTCGCGGGACAGTCCGAAAACCCGCATAAGCGGCGCGAAAATCCGCGCGAGCGCATCGAGCACGCGGAACTCCCGCAACAACTTCTGGACGATCATGACCGCCAGAACGATGACGACGATCTTTACCGAAAGAAGCCCTGTCGAGACCGCCCAGGCGCCGATCATTCCGACGAATGAAGCACGCGTCTCGTCGGCGGCCGCCGAGGCGTACGGCTCGCCGATCATCGCCGCAGGCAGAATCAGATTGAGGAGAAAAGCGACAACGATCGCAACAAGGATCCTGAGCGCAGGCATTTTTAACGCCGAGGAACCGGTCTTCTTCATGACGGCCGTCTCGACGATCATGTTATGCGCCGTCAGGCACATGACGGCGAGGATAGTGGCGGCCCTGAGGTCGAGACTCAACGAAGCTGCGACGGCGATGGCCGCATAGATATTCAAGAAGATCGAAGAAATGAAGGAAAACGCCGCCTCTCCGGGCAATCCGACGAAGGTCATGAGCGGTTCGAGCAGCTGCGAAAGCCGTGCGAGGACGCCGAACCAGTCGAGAAGGGCGACGGCGAGACTGACCGGCACGATCACCTTCAGAAGGAACCAGATGGTGCCGATCGAAATTCGACAGCCCTGGGCGACCGCGCGAAAAACGCGCGCCGCCGCGCCCAGACTCTGCGCCGTTCCGTCTGAAGCCGATGTACTCCCCTGATCGGGCTCGGTGTCTGTCATGCAGAAGCGACTGTACCGGCTGGAGATACATCTGTCAACAAAGACAGCGAGGGCCAACAGGCTGCCGACGAAGGCGAAAGCGCCTAAACCTCGATACCGAGCACCGGAACCGGGCAGCGTCCTCGAGCGACAGCCCTGCCGGAAAGATGACGGACAATCGTCTCGGCGGCTGCGGCCGAGAAACCGAGGGCGGCCCCGAGTCCGGCCGCTTTGGGGAAGAAAGCCGCGGCATAGGGATTTCGCATAGCGATAAGGACGAAACGCGGCACCGATTCCTCGACGAAGCGGGCGAGACTTTCCTGCGCCGGCCGCAGATGTGCGTCGAAGCTCAGAATCACCGCCTCGTTGTACCCCCCTGCGCGTTCGAGTGTCCGCGTCAGAGCCTCGGCGTCCCCGCGCTCGGGGTCTGATCTGAGCAGCGCGATGTGCGCGCCGGGCAGTCCCGAGCGCAGGACCTCGGCCGCCGCCTTCGCTTCGCCGGCCTGGGGCGAGTGCGGAGGCGGCGAGAACAGAACGACGATGACGCCCTTGTACGATCCCCGCGCGGCCGCATTCAGGACCAGACTTCCGGAAAGGCGACAGAATCCGGCTTCACGGTCCTTCGCCGCCTCGGCGACAAGCGCCGCCGGGATACTCCGCGATCCCCGTTCATGCATTCGCGAATTTCTCCGCAGAAATTCCTCGAGCCGCCTTTTTGAGAACTCGATCCGCGGCGCAGGCAGCTCGCCGGTCTCCGCAGCATGCTCGAGCGCCCATGCGGCCGCGAGGGCGGCGTCGGGCCTCGAGAAAAGACCGAGATCACAGCCCGCGAGGGCCCCGAGCACGGCCGACCGTCCCGGATCGGAATCCCCGCCCGCGTCGTCGCCGATCACAATTCCGCGGAATCCGAGTTCGGTCCTGAGTCTCCCCTCGATCACCCGCGCGCTGCGGGACGCGGGAATTCGTTCAGGTTCCAAGGCTGGGACAAAGGCCTTACCCACAAGAACCGCGGCGACTCCTTTTTTGATCGCGCGGGAAAAGGGACGCATCTCGAAGCGTTCCAGACGGTCGACAGGATAATCGACGAGGGGGAGCCCTTCGCAGTTTTCCGCGCGACAGGTGGATCCGAGTCCGGGGAAGCGGCCGACGCAGGAAGCGGTACCGCTATCGGCGAGACCCCGCACATAGGCCGATCCAAAGGCCGCGGTCGTTCGGGGGTCGATCCCGAAAAGGTCGAGAGCTCCTGAGCTGTCTTTGGGATCGGCGGCGAGATCAAGTCTCGGCGCGAGCACGAGGTCGACGCCGCATTGAGCGACGAGCGCGCCGAGTATCCGCCCGGCCCGCCTCGCCGCGCCCACGGAACCCGAAGCGGCGATGCACAAGGGGCTGGGCGCAAGCGGCGTATACGGCAGCTCGAATCGGGCGGTCTCGCCTCCGCCCATCGCGATCAAAACAGGCCCCAGTCCGAGCTCTAGAGCCATCTGGCGTATACGCGTCGTCAGAGCTCGGGCTCGTCCGCCATCGCCCAGAAGGGCGCCCGGCAGAAGATACGCCCGGATGCCGGCGCGGAGGTACGAGGATACGACATCGCCGGCCTCGGCCTCATCGATCGGTACGCCGCCGAGCACCATGCCCGCGGCGCGGACACTCAGCGACATCACTCTCCCCTTCTGCGACGCCCATCCCGCGCATGAGCGAGGGAGCGGACGCGTCTTGTTAAATTCTCCTCGCCTGCAACCTCGGAAAGAAGAACAGGCATTCGATACGACCAGTTCCCTGCGCCGACCGTGCCTGGAACGTTGATCCGCTCGAGCGATGGATCCCCGGGACGAAGAGCCTCGCTCATGCCGAGTATATCCTGAATCGGATAGACCGCGACGCGCGAAGCGGAACGCGCGACCACTTCGAGCAGGGCAGCCGCCTCCTCGGCGCCGAGCCGGAGGGGGCAGGGACCGAGGTCGCGGCCGAGCGTATCGGAAGCGAATCGCCACACAAGCTCCCGCTCGGCCTCGCATTCCCACCACTGTCTGAGCGAACTCGAATCATGGACCGAGGGACAGGCGACCGAAAGCTCCGGGTACTCCGAAACAGGGACGTAGGGCTGTCCCGGCTCGTTCCACCTCCTCGCCCAGCGCAGAACCCTGAGGCCGAAAATGCCGAGTTCGCCGAGCACGAGGGGGACGCAGTCGGGCACCGCGCCGAGGTCCTCGGCGCAGGGCAGCATGCCGGTGAAGGAGGCGAGCGCGCCGAGCACCCTGCGCCCCGTCTCGGCCCAGAGCGCCTCGGACTCATGGTTTTTGCGCGCGATGAGCGACTCCAGCTTCCCCTGCTCCTCGCACGAGAGCGTCGGCCAGGAGCTCGCGTTGCGGAAGGTCCAGGCCGGAGCGAAAACGCCGTCGTCGAATTCAAAAAGCGCCCGGTCGCGCCAGGCGCCGAGAAGAAAATCGCGGGCCGCCGGAGAAATGGACGGAAGCGCCTCGATATCCTTTTCGCCCCGGATCGAGTCCTTGAACAGGTACAAATCCTCGTCGCCGATGCGCGCAAGCGCGGCGAAGGCCGCGGCCTTGGCGGCCGACTCGCCTGCCGCCTGCACCAGGCGCGATGAGGGGATATGCGGCCGGGAGAGCCATCTGATGCGTTCGGCCGAAAACCCCAGATCCTCGAGTTCGCTCCGCCTGATGGGGACGCTCGGCACGAAGCGCCCCATGAACCCCGTATTCTCACGATCGGAGAGCGCCCAGATGCGGAAGAAACCGAGGACATGGTCGATGCGGAAGGCCGAGTAGAACTTATCCGCCTCGAGGAGACGCCCGCGCCAAAACGCGTAGCCGTCGCGCTCCAAGGTCTCCCAGTTGTATATCGGGAATCCCCAGTTCTGGCCGAGCTGCGAATACATGTCAGGCGGGGCTCCAGCGGCGAGTTCCATTCTGAAAAAGCGCCTCTGCGACCAGACATCAGCCGAGTCGGCGTTCATGAGAATAGGGATATCGCCCATCAAGTCGACGCCCTTCGCCGCAAGACGCCCCGCTGCGGACGCGAGCTGCTCCTCGGCGCGCATCTGTATCCAAGCTCTGAAGCGGCACTCGTCGCCGAGCGATGCGTCATTCCAGAGCCGCTCGATCTCGTCGGCCGAAGGATTCCGCTGCGCCTTCCACTCCCACCACGGCAGCTCGGCGTTTTCCTTCTTCAACGCGGTGAAAACGGCGTAGGCTTTTGCCCACGAATTCGCTTCGATCCATGTATCGAGTGCGGCCTTCGTCTCGGCGCCGCGGATGCGATCCCATATCATCCTGAGAAGCTCGAGTTTTGCGGCGAGCAGGGGGCCGTAGGGTACGCGCTCGGATCGCGCAAACCTGTCCACCAGCGCGCTAGCCTCTCTGCGAAGATCCGACTGCGCCCCCTGCATCAGTTCAGGCAGCTCGCCTATCCTCAGATAAATCGGATTGAGCGCAAAGGCCGACAGCGCGGAATACGGAGATTCCTGAAAGCCGGATTCGTTTACCGGAAGAAGCTGGATAAGATCGAAGTCCCACGACGCGGCGAGTTCTGCCGCCTCGATCAGGTCGGGGAATTCACCACACCCCGGGGACGATCCGCTGCGGAGGGCCGAAAGCGGAACGACGAGACCCGATAGGCGGCGGTCTTCAGCCGAGAACTTCATTGCAGAACCTCATACCTAGACTATAGGCTAAGGACGGCCGGGAGTACAGACTTCCGACGCGGGGCGCTTCAAAGCACGCCGGCTCGATCCGAAGGCATACCGAGGGTCCCTCACCCGAAAAGCGCGGACAGAGCCGCTTTGATATCGGCGGCACCGAGCCACGAGGCATCCCCCCGCCCCTGCGCGTTGGCCGATTCCACTTCGCCGAGGGGGCCGAGCATGCGCTTGAAGCCCAGGGCCGCGGCGGCTTTCGCGCGGCGCCGCATCTGCCGCACCGGCCGCACCTCGCCCGCCAGAGAAAGCTCGCCCGCAAGAACCGAATCCGCGGGCAGTGCAGTTCCTGTGCGCGCGGAGTACAGGGCGCAGGCGAGGGCGAGATCGACGCCCGGTTCATCGAGTCGTATGCCGCCCGCGACATTGACATAGACATCCTGATCGGAAAAACGCAGGCCCGTGTGTTTCTCGAGCACTGCGGCGACGCGGCTCACGCGCGCGGAGTCGATGCGTTCGGAATATATGCGCGTCAGCCCGGCCTTTGCGGGGACGGTCAAGGCTTGTATCTCGACGAGTATGACGCGCGAGCCCTCGTGGACGGCCGCGACGGCCGTACCCGGCGGCAAGCCCCCCTCGCGCCGCACGAGGAAAAGTCCCGAAGAATCGACGACTTCCGAAAGGCCGGCCTCGCCCATCCTGAACAGGCCCACTTCCTCGCTCGAACCGAACCTGTTTTTCAGCGCTCGGACTATGCGAAGCTCGCCGTCGCCCTGCTCGAAGCCGAGCACGACATCGACAAGATGCTCGGCCGCCTTGGGGCCGGCGATGAGTCCGTCCTTCGTGACATGGGCGACCATGATCATGGCGGCGCCGCGCGTTTTCGCCCAGGACGAAAGTTCCTGCGCGCAGTACTTCACCTGATTCGCGGTTCCCGGCACCGAGCCCGCCTCCTCGGCCCTGAGCGTCTGGACCGAGTCCACGATGACCAGCGACGGCTTCAAGGTATCGAGCGCCGCGCGCACCAGGCCGAGGTCGCTCGAACAGAACACCTCTATGCTGTCGGATAACGCGCCGAGGCGCTCCGCCCGCGAACGCACCTGGGCGGGCGACTCTTCTCCGGAGACATACAGTATGCGGCCCGGGGCCGAGGATGCGGCGCAGATTTGCAAAAGAAGGGTGCTCTTGCCGATCCCGGGCTCGCCGCCGAAGAGCACGGAGGAACCGCGCATAAGTCCTCCGCCGAGGACTCGATCCATCTCCGGGAAACCCGTCGAAAGACGGGCTCCGGCGGCGGGATCGATCGCGGAAAGCGGAAGCGGGAAGGTCTCGCCGGCGATGTCGCGGCCGGGCTCGGCCTTCGAGGATTCGCGGAAACTGTTCCACTGGCCGCAATCGGGGCAGCGGCCGAGCCACTTGGGCTCGGTATGCCCGCAGCTCACGCAGCGGTAGACAAGAGCGCCTTTTTTTGAGGAAGCCATGCAAGCTATCGTACTCGAGGCTTACTTTCGATTGAAGTGCCGAGCGGCGCTCTGTCGTGCCCCGGACAATTCGCTATAATGGTAGGGTATTCAACCGAGAGGCGGGCCCTGGCGCGGCCCCGTCCTCGCACATTCTAAGGAGCGATCATGGCAAAGAAAGCTGAATTTTCGTCCACCTCCGTCTTCCTCCTCCAGCTCTGCCTCGGCGTCTTCTTCGTCGTCTTGGGCATCAGCGACCTTTCAAAGTACGACTTCGGGGGCAGCCGGGCCTTCGCGAACAATCAGGTCCTTTCCCTCATTATGGCCGTCCTCGAACTTGTCATGGGCGCCATCCTCGTCCTCGGTCTCATCGTCTCGGTGCCTTCGGGAATGACGCGCATACTCGGCCTCGCACTTTTCGTGCTCTGGGGCGTATACGTCGTTGTAGTCTTCATCATCAATGAATTCCTCAAGCCGGATTTCCTGACCTGGCTCTACAGGCTCTCCTGGCACTGCATCATTCTCGTCTCGCTCTGGCTGGTCGGCCGCAAGTACCTATAAGAGATCTCGAAAAACTTCAGTTTTTCGAGATCAACCCTGTAAAATGCAATTCCCGCGAGGGAATTGTAAAGGAAAGCTTAAAAACCAACCGGGTTTTTAAGCTCTCCCTAGAGCCCCAGCCCGGGATCGATGCGCGCCTTGACGGCCGAGAGCAGCTCGGCCGTCTCGACGCGCAGAAGTTTCAAAAAAAGCTCATAGCGATCGGCGCGCTCGAAGAGCGTTCCCGTCACAAGAACCTGCGCCCCCAAAAGCCCGCCGACCTTCGCGGCGCTCTCCTCGTCGGCGAGCCCCGAAAGCTGAAGTTCGAGTTCGGCGAGGATTCGCTGCAAATCCTTTCGTTCGACCAAGGTGAACAGTCCTGCATCGGCCGCCGACAAGGCCAACTCCGAACTGAAGTACTCGGCCTGGGCAGCCAGGGCCTGCGGCGAGCCCTCCGCGACGGAGATGGGGAGGATCGCGCAGCGGGTGTTCTTATCGATCCGCAGGCTCGAATAATCCGAAAGATCGCCGAGCGCTTTCTTGAACAGCTCGTGGAGGATGTCCTTGGCGCTTTCGTCCCCGGCCTTCTTGGCCGTGTAATAGCTTTCGTCCTCCTCCAAGGGCCGGCTGCTTTGCAAGGCGATCTCCTCCTTCACAAAGCGTATGACTATCGACTCGAGCTTGTCGCTCGACCAGTTCGAACCCGTATGGTGCGAAACGGCGGACTCCCGGCCGCCCTCGCTCTCGCCCTGTTCGCCATAGGTTAAAAAGATATACCGTCCCTGCGTGTATTGGGCGATCTGGCGCAGGATATACTCTCCGTCGAGGGGGAGCCCTCCGACGCCGATCGAATGGAACTTTACGCCTGCGGCCTTGGCGTCGCGGATCGCGTCCGCATAGGTGTAGGTCTGGCCGTAATCGAGGTGAGTCGCCGCGTCCGTGATGACAAAGCCGACACGAACGCCGCCGGCGTTCCACTTCATGTTCTTGACCGCGGCCTCCAGAGCCGCCTGAAGATCCTCGGGGTCGTCTCCGCCCCCTTCTGCGTACACCTCGTTCAGTTCTTGCTGAAACAAGTCCAAATCGTTCGTAAACGGCACGACTGATGTGTCATATTCGTCGCCTTTGTCCTTATATAGCACCATGCCGAAGCGCAGATCGGGTTTCGGCTTGAGCGCGACGATGTTCGCGTTGATTATCTCGATCGTCGCCTTCAGTCGTTCGATCTCTTCCCCCATGGATCCTGTCGTATCAAGAACGAAAAGGACGTCGACCGGAAGCGGCTCCGGGACGAGGCGCGACTTCTGGAGCCGTACCGTAACCGAGCGCGGGCCCGAGCGATCGATCTCGACCGCGGCCGTCCCTGCAGCGGCGCTCGCTTCGACCAGATACTTCGAAGCTCCGTCCCCGCCTAGTTCGAGCGGATACAGCGCGAAACCGCCGTCGGCGTAGCTTGTTCCTGTCGCGATGGTCTTTGTCCCCGACTTGACCGTTATGCGGGCGTTCATGACCGGGCGATCGTCGGAATCACGAATCGAAATGAGTATCCGTTCGTCTATCTTCAGGTCGTAGTGCGGCACATCTTTGTACTTCGCCAGAAAATCCACGAAGTAATTAAACTGCTTGTTGTCATCGGCATAGCCGGCCTTGAGCCCGGACTGCGCCGGTGTTTCGGCGCGGCTATCGCTATAGCCTTTTATTGCGGGCTTCGGCGCGGCCGCGCTCGGCGAGACCTCAGTCGGCGCCGCATACTCATACACAGGGCCGCCGATATCGCTGTCTTTTTCGCGCTTGGCGGCTGTGCTTCCAGGCTCCGAGTCGGACTCGGCCGGAACGACCCTGTCTGGAATTCCTTCGGCGGGTGCATCCGGAACCGACGAAGCTGTCGCGGGAGACTTCGGAGAAGCGGCGCAGGACAAGGCTCCGCCCATGATAACAACGACGAGCGCTATCACGAGAACTCGGCACAGAGCGCGACATCGATCGAGCATGGACATGGCTACCCCCTCGGATGGGGACAGTATAATACATCCCCGCAGTGAAAACCGCAGCCTTCTTCGCGCAGCGAAACGTAAAGCAGCGGATCCGGCGGCGCAGATCGCCCGAGCCCATGACCTCGGCTTGATGCACGAAGCTCGCCCGGATAGTCTCGAAGCATGGCAAACGCGAAAATCATATTGAAGCCGAGGGAAGAACTCCGCATTAAGGCGGGACATCCCTGGGTCTACGATAACGAGATATCCCGCGTCGAGGGACAGGCCTCGCCGGGGGATGAAATCGACATCTTCGACGCGCGCGGCCGCTTTCTGGGCTCCGCATTCTATAACCCGAAGTCGAAGATCAGGGCGCGCATCTACTCCCGGACATCGAGAAAAGCCGACGCGACGTTCTTCGACGAGGCCCTGAGACAGGCGATAGCCTGGCGCAGACGATTCTTCGATCTCGAAGGCCAGAGCCTGCGTCTTGTTTTCGGCGAGGCCGACGGTCTGCCGGGGCTCATCGTCGATTCCTTCGTCGGCGAGGAGGCCGAGGGCGGCTCCGCCAGGCCGGCGCGGGGCCGCTGGCTCTCGGCGCAGTTCTTGTCCCTCGGCGTCGAGTCGAAAAAAAACGAGATCCTCGCCGCGTTGGGCCGCGCCTTCCCCTGCGACGGCGTCATGGAGCGCAGCGAAGCTCCGGTCCGCTCACTCGAAGGACTTCCGTCCGCCTCGGGCATCATCTCCGGCTCGGTACCCCCCAGGATCCTCATGGAGGAGGGGGGTTTGCGCTTTATCGTCGATCTCGCGTCAGGCCAAAAGACGGGCTGGTTCCTCGACCAGAGGGCGAACCGAGCCGCTGCAGCGCGGTATGCGAAAGGCGCCCGGGTTCTCGACGCTTTCTGCAACGCCGGCGGCTTTGCCATGAATTGCGCGGCGGCGGGGGCTTCGGAGGTCATAGCCGTCGATTCTTCGCCCGAGGCCGTCGCCGCGGCATCAGCCAACGCGCGCCTGAACGGACTCGAAAACAAGGTCCGCTGCGTTCAGGCGAACGCCTTCGATTATCTGCGCGATCTCGAAAGGAAAAACGAACGCTTCGACATGATCATCCTCGATCCGCCCGCTTTCGCCAAGAATCGCGCCTCGCTCGAAGGCGCCCGCCGCGGTTATAAAGAGATCAACCTTAGGGCGCTTCGCATGCTCGAGCGGGGGGGAATCCTCGTCACCTGCTCGTGCTCGTACTGGTTCTCGCCTCTGCTTTTCTGGTCGATGTTGGAAGAGGCCGCCCTCGACTCGGGGAGACGGCTCAGGGTCGTGGAAGAACGGTCTCAGGACCTCGATCATCCCATCGTGACCGGCTACAGCGAATCTAAATACTTGAAGTGCATCATCTGCGAGGTGGCATGAGAGGGCGCCCCTCCCGATCGGAACCGCCGCGATTGGAATTATAGTACTATAACGCGCGTCGCCGCTTCGCCGGTGAGGCCGAACAGCCTCTGAAGCTGTTCGGCGTTTTCGTACGAAGTCCCCGCCTTCGCATTGAAAAAAGAAATGAACGACTTCATCTGGGATTCGTCTTTTTTGAATTTCAATTCGAAGAGAGCCGATGCGAAGGCAGCCCGATATAGGCCGGTCTCGGCGAGTTCCATCGTCGAGAGCCCGCCGTATTGCCGCTTGGCGCGGCCGTCGACGATTGCGGCCGCGCCGTCATAACCGATCGTAAAGACAAAATCCTCGCGCGAAAGCATGGTTATCCTCCAGAGGAATGCGGGCGGCGTTTCTTCCACGCAAGCACGCCGCCCTTCGTTTGCGCCGAACTAGGCCGGGGAAAAACTCTCTTTCGAGGCCCCGCACATCGGGCAGACCCAATCGTCGGGGAGCTTCTCGAAGGGAGTCCCCGCGGGAACGCCGTTGTCGGGATCGCCGACGGCGGGATCGTAGATATAGCCGCACACATCACACACATACTTCTTCATAAAAGCCTCCTTACCTCGTCTTGAATCATCGACAAGGAGAAATCACCAATTCTCTCCAAGAAGCTCGAAATATCCCTGGGGATGGGCGCAGGCCGGGCATGACTTGGGCGGCTCCGTGCCCTCGTATACATAGCCGCAGTTCAAGCAACGCCACGCGGTCGGCTTATCCGACTTAAAGACCTTCCCCGAATCGATGTTCGCGGCGAGCTTCTCGTAACGTTTCGCGTGCTGACGCTCGGCGACGACGATCGCATCAAACACCGCGGCGATCGCGTCAAAGCCCTCTTCCCGGGCGGTCTTTGCGATGTCAGGGTACATCTCTTTCCATTCATGATTCTCGCCGCGTGCCGCGGCCAGCAGATTATCGCGTGTCGTGCCGATCACGCCGGCCGGAAAGGCGGCCTGAATTTCAACATCACCTCCTTCGAGAAATTTGAACATCCGCTTGGCGTGCTCTTTTTCCTGATTGGCGGTTTCCTCAAAAATCTGCTGAATCTGGACGTACCCCTCTTCTTTCGCCTTCGAGGCGAAGTAGGTATACCGCATCCTCGCCTGCGACTCGCCGGCAAAGGCCGTCATCAGGTTCTTTTCGGTCTTCGTCCCTTTGAGGCTCTTCATTGTCCCCTCCCCAGCTATGGATTCGCGGCATTAATATGACGCGTCGTGCCGCTAAATATAGCCAAAGGCGGGCTTCGGCGCAAACCGGTGATTTCACTCATCTCCGCATTCCTCAATCGCAGGCATCGCCGCAAGACGTTGACCAGGCGGAGGGTGATATGAGTTCTGTTTCGCTGTATGACGCTGCCTATTGTCGCGCGACAGATCGGCCCGATGTCCGTGAGCGGATTGTACGGGAGGGGGTCGGCTCACTATCAGACGCCGAACTCATCGCCGCGCTCATCGGCACTGGAACCAGGGGGAAAAAGGTCACGGAGCTGTCGGAAGAAATCCTCGGCCTTATCGATTCCACCACATGCCTCCCTTCAGCCGAGGCCCTTGGCAGTCTGTCCGGCGTCGGGGAGGCGAAGGCCTGCGCTCTCTACGCCGCCCTCGAACTCGGGAGGCGGCTCTACGGGCCGCGGGATCATCGAATCACCTCGCCGAAAGACGTATGGTCGATCGTCTCGCATTGGTCGGACCGCAAGCAGGAAAGGTTCATCTGCTGCTCGCTGAACGGCGCGCACGAACTCATCGCCGCGCGCATCGTATCGATCGGCCTGGTCAATCGCACCGTCGTCCATCCGCGCGAAGTGTTCGCCGATCCGATCACCGACCGCGCCTGCGCCGTCATCGTCGCGCACAATCATCCATCCGGAAGACTCGACCCCAGCCCCGAGGACCGCGAAATAACAAGCCGCCTGAAAGAGGCGTCCGACACCCTCGGCATCGCTCTTCTCGATCACCTGATTTTCTCGAAGGATGGCTACTACAGCTTTGTCGAACACGGCCTCCTCGACCCGAATCCCGCCGAGTGAATCCCTGCCTCGACAAAAAAAGAGCCGCCCGCGCGATCAGCATCGCAGGGGCGACTCTCGAAATCCCCAAGCAGGCTGATGACAAACTCGACGCTTGTCAGCAGCCTCGTAGGACCGGCTCAAATGACTCCGACTTTTCTCCCGGCTTTTTCGAACACGTCGAGGGCCTTGGTCAGCTGGCTTTTGGTATGCGAAGCCATGTAGCTCGTTCTGAGCAAGGCGTGCCCCTCGGGGACGGCCGGAGCGATGACGGGATTGGTGTACACCCCTCCCTCGTACACTTCCTTCCACAAGCGGAAGCATTTCTCGTCATCATGAACGATGATCGGGATAATCGGCGTTTGGGTGTTCCCGATATTGAAGCCGAGTTCGCGATAGCCCTTCATCATGAAATGCGCGTTCTCCCAGAGGCGCTCGATGTGCTCCGGCTCGTTCTGCATTATCTCCAGAGCGGTCATCGCGGCCATAACAAGAGGCGCGGGCAACGAGGCGGAGAAAATGAAAGACCGCGCGAAATGCTTGATATAGTCGATGACGTCGGTATCGCCTACGACGAAGCCGCCGAGAGAGGCGAAGCTCTTGGAGAATGTCCCCATCGTCAGATCGACGTCGTCGACCAGATTGAAATGCGCGGCCGTCCCCCTCCCTCCGCCCAGGACGCCGACCGAGTGCGCGTCGTCGACATAGAGCCGCGCGCCGCGGGCCTTGCAGATACCCACGAGCTTCGGCAGATCGACGATGTCTCCGCCCATCGAAAACACGCCGTCGACCACGACAAGTGTGCCCTTGTCTTCCGGAATCTTGGCGAGGATTCTGTCGAGCTGATCGAGATCTCCGTGGACGAACCTTTTTATCTCGCCGATTCCGAGCCTGCAGCCGTCGACGATGCTGGCGTGATCCTCCTTATCCGTAATGACCACGTCGTTCTTCCCGATAAGCGCCGAAATCGCACCGAGATTGGTCTGCATGCCCGTCGAAAACACAAGCGCCGCCGGCTTCCCCATGTACTCTGCAAGGCGCCGCTCGAGCTCGACATGAATGCTCAGCGTCCCGTTGATAAGGCGGCTGCCCGTCGGACTTGTGCCGAAATCGTCGATCGCCTTTTGCGCCGCGGCCTTTACCTTCGGATGGAAGGTCAGTCCGAGATAGTTGTTTGAACCGAGCATGATGACCTTTCGGCCGTTCATGACGACCTCGGTTCCCTCCGTGCTCTCGAGCGGCTGGAAGAAGGGATACAGACCGGATTCGATCGCCTTCTTCGCCCTGTCGAATTCGTAGCACTTCTTGAGAATGTCCATGAAGGACCCCTTTCCGCACGCGGCAGGTCCGCGCGCGACGAGACGGCCGCAACAGGCCGTTTGCAGAAAACCAGCTGTATGGATCAATCAGGCGAGGAGGTCTCCCTGTGACCCTCGAACCAGTCTTCTTGTCCGCCTTTTTCACCTAGGCGGCGATGAGGTGATAAGTCTATACATAATCGCAGGCATCGACAAGAACGCGATCAGAGGTGCATCTGGACGGGATACTGTAAGAGAAAATCGAGTTCGAAAAAAAAGCCTGGCGACGACCTACTCTCCCGCCCGAGGGCAGTACCATCGGCGT
>CAZINN010000012.1:0-57436 GCA_964540615.1 uncultured Treponemataceae bacterium
AACAACATAGATTACGAAGAGCTGGTCCGGAGCATGGATTTCGCGTCGTGGAACAATTATCCGACCTGGGGCGATTCCGAAGCGCCTCTTCCGTATTTCGCCCAGGCGCTCGCCGAGTCCTTTGTCCGCTGCCTCCGCGGCGCCGGACCTTACTCAGTGCTCGAATCGTTCTGCGGCTTCCAGGGGCATGACTGTCTCGGATACCTGCCCTCCGAACGTCAGGTCGCGCTGTGGACCAATCAGGCGGTGGCGCGGGGCGCCGACAGGATCGTGTATTTCCGCTGGCGGACCGCGCCCTTCGGACAGGAGCAGCTCTGCTACGGCCTTTTCGACACCGACGACGAAGAAACCGAACGATCCCGCGTTCTTCAGGACAATGTGCGTGCGACAAAAAAAGCCTTCTCGCGCTTCGCCTCCACGCCCATCGAAAGTCCCGCATGCCTCGTGTATTCGAAGGACAGCCTCCGCGTACTGAGTGATCAGTATCTGTCGAAAGGGCTCTACCTCAAACCCGTGAACTGGGTCCAGGCCGGAATCGACATGGAACTGGTCAAATGGTTCGCGCCCTATGTCGTCTTCAACGTCAACGCGGATGTGAAGAGCACATCGTCGGTCGATCTTGGCAAGTACCGCGTCGTCAGTCTTCCGCTCTGCCAGATCGCCGATCCGGTTTTCGTCGAAAAGCTCGAATCCTGGGTCCGCTCGGGAGGATGCCTCGTGCTCGGCTATCGCGCCGGCGCCCGCGATATGCGGAATTGGAACGTACGTGATAGACTCCCCGCTCTGTTCGCGGACATGGCGGGCCTCAGAGTACCGCGCTTCGAGTCGCTGGGAACAGGCGAGGTCGGCATCAAGATCGGAATTGTGAAGGCACGTGGACAAGTCTGGGCCGATATTATAGAACCGACGACCGCAAAGGCGGCCGCGCGCTATGCCGACAGACGTAAATTCTATTCCGGCCTGCCCTGCGTTACGGTCAATCGGCATGGATCCGGATATGTCTGGTACATCGGAACCAGCCTCGATTCCATAGGAATATTCCTCCTTTACCGCCGCATTCTAAAACAAGCCGGCGTCGCTCCGCGCTTTCTCGGCATGGGAATCGAGGCGGTCGAGCGTATCACCGAAGACGGGAAAAAAGTGAAAGTTGTGTTGAATCATACTCCAAAAGTGAAATTCGCCTTCGGCCGCCGTATACCCGCTTACGGCTGGGCTGTGCTTGAATGAAGACACGCTGGAGCATACGGAGAGGGCTTTTTACTTGCCCTCGTACTGAACCGATGTTAGCTTTGTTTGAGAGACCGAGCGCCCTGGCGGGGCTTGGAATCAGCGTCGCTCCGTACGGAGGGCGCGAAACGGAGCGCGTCGACCGACGATTTCGTCGGAACGCGATCTGACTCGCTGCAAAGGAGGAGCCTATGTGCTTCCCGAAAGATTTCCCCTTCAACGCCACCTTCGATGATCTGGCCGCGGCCGCCCGCGAATTCGGCGAGCGGATGAAAGAGATGGGCCCCGAGCTGCATCGTTTCTGGTCAGAGAGGGGCGAGGGTCCTAAAAAAGAAGAGTTTTTCGGCGCCTTCGGATTCCACGACTATTACGCCTATCCGCCGGTCAACATTTTCGTCGATGCATCCGGGAACAAAGTATTGGAATTCGCGCTCGCCGGAATCGAGGAAAAGGACGCATCGGTCGCCTTCCAAGGCGATTATCTCGTTCTCGATGCGAAGGCCCCCGCCGACTCAGGATACGAGAACGCGCGCTTTACGCGCAGATCCTTCAGGCCCCGCGAGATCCGCAGGCAGAAATACTATGTTCCCGCCGAGGATTACGACCAGGAAAGCGCCAAGGCGGTCTTCAAGAACGGCATACTCACGGTGAAAATTCCGCCCAAGGATTTCAGCGGCGGGATCAAGATCGAAATAGTAAAAGAAGGAAACTGAGCCGATTTCAAGAGTCGGCCACTTTTGAAATTGGCTTTGCGATTTCGCCAAATCGCGGTTTTCAAGGCGGCTCTTTCAAAACTCTCTGAGTTTTGAAAGAGCTTTCATTCGGTTTCGTTTCGAGGGCGTCCTGTTTCGCTGTACCTCAGGGCCGCCCTCGATGAGCTTGCCCTGCTGCATTAAGAAGAATACCTTCTATGCGGCGGGCGGCGGGCCGTGGCCCGCGACTGGAAGGAAGAGATGAAGGGCAATAGGATGTACGTCGACATCGGCACGATCCTCGACGAGGTTTTCGAAGCGGCGAAAAAATTCGGAGAAAATTTCCAGAACATGGGCGGACCTGATTTCGCCCGCGGCGGTCCCGAGGCGCCGCCGGGGCCAAAATCGTGGTTCGAGGGGAACCAAGACGAAAACGCCGATTATTACCCCGCCTATTCCTATCCGCCCATGAACATCTACCTGACCCAGGAACGAGGAATGGTTTTCGAATTCGCCCTCGCGGGCTTCGACGAAAGAAACATCAGCCTGACATTCCAGGGCGATTACATGGTGTTTTCGGCGAAAATCAACCTCGACGAGCTTCCGGAGGACGGCGTCCGCTATTTCAAGCGGCGGCTGAAGCTCAAGGACGTCGAAAAGCAGAAATACTACGTCCCCGCCGACAAATTCGCGCAAGAGAAAGTCAAGGCGGTTTTCAGGAACGGTATTCTCAAAGTTTCGGTTCCGCCTAAGGACGAAATGGAAACGCCTGAGGGCATTAAGATCGAGATACTAAAGGACGGTGAATAAAGGCTGCGGACGCGCCTCAGCGTGTTCTCAGCCCCCGCTTCGACAGAAAATCCTGCAGCTCGTCCAAGTGCGTCCCTATAAAGAAAGCCGAATACACCGTCACGGCGGCGCCCAGAACGATCGCCAGCGAAAGCGCATACCCCGGGCCGAAAAAAGTCCGCAGGAATCCGCTGTTCTTTGAAAGCGGCAAAAGAAGGGTGGACACGGCGATCACGACACCCGCGGTCACCCAATCCCGTATCGCGAAATCGTGGCGCGGCGGCGGGAGGAGACGGATCGCCGCCATAATCCGCTCTTCGGCCTCGGCATCAGCTTCGCGCGCAAGGCCGGGTTCGGAACGGCAGGCTCGAAGGGCGGCGTCGAGCTTCGCGGCGCGGGATGCGCAGGAGGGACAGCGTCGCGCATGGAATATCATGCCGAGGCTCAGGCCGGCCCCGGCGTCGAGCGCATCGAGCCGGTCAAGGAATTTTCCGCAGCGCACAGCTTCCCTCCTGCACGTTTTCCAGGCGCTCCCGAAGCATCCGCTTCGCCCGGAAGACGTGCGACTTGATCGTATTCACCGGGAATCCGGTGATCTCGCTGATATCAGCATATTTCAAATCGTAATAAAAAAACAACTCGATGCAGAGCGCCTGCCGATCAGGGAGTTCGGCCATCGCCTCGCGCACCACGCGGGCGGTCTCCCGGCGCAGATGATCCTCTTCAACCTCCGTCCCCCCTGCAAGCTCCATCTCCGTCTCGAGCGCGACCGCCTCCCGCCTGCGTTTCTTCGAATTGATCGCGGTGTTGTACGCGATCCGAAGAAGCCAGGTCGAAAAAAGGCTTCTTCCCTTGAACGAGGCCAGCGCCGTATAGGCTTTCACCAGGACATCCTGCGTAAAATCATCGGCCTCCTCCTCGTCGTGGAAGAAGCTCATGCCGAGTCGACGGACGCGCGGGCGATGACGCCTGACCAGGACGGCGAAGGCTTCGGTGTCGCCGTCGAGGACCCGGCCTATGATTTCCTCATCGCTCGGCTCCCTGGCGCCGGGCGCTGCGGTCATCCCCTGTTCCGGCCCCTATGCGTCGCGAAAAAAACCAACAAGGCGGCGCCCGCGGACAGCGGTATAAGCCCGCCGAGGAGCTCGTACGACACGCTGCCGAGCAACGCGAACATAGCCGTGAGAACGAGGCCGACGCAGGACAACAGCAATCCGGTCAGAAGGCAGAATGTCTCGAGATCGAGCTTTTTCGGCTCGTACAAGCCTCGTTCGATAAGCCTCACCTTCTCCCTGTGCGTCCACAATAGATAAAAGAAAACAACCACCGAGCCCATGACAATGCCGATAATCGGTATAAGCGCGATGATCACCTGTGCGGCCTGTGACGTTTCCATGCTCTGTCTCCCTGTTCAGGCGTCCGATGCCGAGCTCCATTAAGGATAGACTCATACATCGGTTTTCGGTTGCAAATCGCCCCTCGATCGCCCCGCCTCATTCGAGCGTTCTGGCGGCGATCACGTCAATGCCTGTTCCAAGCGCATTTTCGATGAGCACCTGACCGCAGCGGACGGGAAGAGGCACCTCGAGGGCATATATCTCCCTTAACAGCTGGTCCACCAGTTCCTTCGGGAAGGGCGCCGCGCTCCGGCAGGGGATTCTGCGGGCAGGTCCCGCCGTGCCGGCCGTCGGTCTCTCCGGAGGTCTCGTATTCTTGATCGCCCTGCAGGTCGCCGTCACAACCCGCTTCGGGGCCAAAAGTTCCTCCCGCGCATAGACCGCCCCGCGCGGACAGCGATTGCCGGAGACGGATATATCGTTCTCGCCTGTTCGATCGACCGTGAGGCGGCAGCTCATGGGGCATACGACGCAGGTCATTTCCACCATGCACCTCCCTAGACAATTGCGATCTCGAGCGCCGAGCCGGATGCGGCGCGGGCGAGATCCTCGGAGCCCAGGGTGAGCGACAGCATCTCGGAAGGCTGAACATGCGCCTTTTTGCTTGAACGCAGAAGCTCGCCGTCAAGCCGGATTTCGAGTGCCGCGTCGTTTTTTACTATCATCGACCGGAGATACAGTTTATTGTCCCGCCCCGGCTCGACCCGCGAGGGCACGACGTAGCGCACATTCGCGCCCGCTTTGATGCGGATCTCGTTCCGGGGCCTTCGGCCGTCGAGCCAGTCCGCGGCGAGGCGACCCGCCCGGCCTGCTTCTTCGACTACATAATCCACAAGATCGTGAACATGGAGCACATTACCGCAGGCAAACACGCCGGGCACGCTGGTCATCAGGAAGGAATCCACCCAGGCTCCGTTGGTCATCGGGTTGATTTCAACACCGGCTTTGCGCGAAAGCTCGTTTTCGGGGACAAGTCCGACCGACAAAAGCACTGTGTCGCAGGGTATCTTGAAGGCTTTCTGCACCATGAGCGCCCCGTTCTCGATAGGCGCGGCCTCGACGCCCTCGACTCTGAGAGTTCCGTAGATGTTCGTGGTCAGGTGCGAGAGATACAGGGGTATCGAGAAGTCTTCGAGACACTGCACGATGTTGCGCGCAAGACCCGAAGGATAGGGTAGAATCTCGACGACCGCGCGCACTCTGCAGCCGATCCAGCTCATGCGCCTGGCCATGATGAGGCCGATGTCGCCCGAACCGATTATCACGACATCCTTTCCCGGGATATAACCCTCGATATTGACCAAGCGTTGGGCGAGTCCCGCCGTATACACCCCCGCAGGCCGCGAGCCCGGTATGCGGACGTTGCCGCGGTTCCGCTCGCGGCATCCCATGGCCAGAACGACCGCCCGGGCCTTCAGCCTGAGAACACCGAAACCGGACGACACACAGAGCAGCGAATGCACGCCCCCCTCGGGTTCTATATCGAGGACCGTGCAGCCGCAAAAAACCCTTGCGCGGCTTTGTGCGATTTTCTCCTCAAACCGTTCGGCGAACTCGGGACCGGTGAGCTCCTCTTGGAAATGAACAAGGCCGAATCCCGCGTGGATGCACTGCTCCAGAATGCCGCCGAGGCGGCTTTCACGTTCGATGACGGCGACTGTTTTACCGCGGCTGTCGAGTTCGAGGGCGGCCGCCATGCCTGCGGCGCCTCCGCCGACGACAACCGCGTCAAAGCTCATCTCCTTCATAATTCGCCCCGGAGAATTTCCGATCCCGCGCCGTTCTTCGTAATTTGATCGTAAGTCATCCCGGTTTCCCGCATGAGGATTTTTATGATCTTGTAGGTGCAGAAACCGCCCTGGCATCGGCCCATCTGAGCTCGGGTGAAATACTTGATCCCATCGAGCGTCGTATGCCCTCGGCGTATCGCCGCCACAATCTCGGCCTCTGAGACGCACTCGCAGCGGCACACGATCTCGCCCGCGCGAGGATCGTCCGCCACGACCTTGTCGAGTTCGAAGGAATCGAGTTCGCGGACGCGCGGAGTATCCTCGATAGAGGGGTCCCACTCGGATTTCTCGATCAGCCTGAGTCCCGCTTTTTTGAGAAGGTCCTTCACATATTCGCCGATCGCGGGACTCGCGGTGAGGCCGGGGGACTGAACGCCCGCCACCTGCACGAAGGCGGGGACCTTCGCAGAAACATCGATATAAAAATCCTCGCCCACCGTCGAACGGATGCCGGCGAAACTGGTGATCACATCCGCCTCGGACACCGAAGGAATCATGCTGCGCGCCGTCCTGAGAATAGATTCAAGCGCCGGGAGCGTCGTCGCGTCATCCTCCTTGTCCTCGGTGGCGGTCGCAGTCGGTCCGATGAGAACCGTGCCTTCGACGGTCGGCACGATGAGCATGCCTTTTGAAAGCTCGTTGGGTACGGGGAACACCACGCGGGAGGGCCGTGATTTCGCAAGCTTGTCGAGGAGGTAATACTCGCCCTTGCGTCCCTTGACCGTATAGTCCTCGGCTCCGAACATACGCGAGACCTCGTCGGCGTACAGACCGGCGCAGTTGACCACATACCGGGCGGATAGACTTCCCCCCTCGGCCGATACAAGACGCCAACAATCGCCTGAGCGTTCAGCCGCCGCGACCTTCCACCCGGTCAATAGGCGGACGCCGTTCTTCTGCGCCGATTCGACAAGCGAAAAAACGAAACGATAGGGCTCGACGATGCCGCCGCAGGGCGCGTACAAACCGCCCAGGGTTTCAGGGCTCAGCTTCGGCTCCAGCTCGAGCATGCGCTCGCGCGAGCACATCTCGAGTCCGATCGCCCCGTTCTCCTCACCTTGAAGATAGAGCTGCTCGATCACGCGCATCTCGTCCTCGTGCAGGGCGACGACGATAATGCCGCAGCGCTCGAAGGGGAATCCGAGCTCGGCCTTGAGCCGGTCGAACATCGCCGCTCCGCGGATTTCGAGGGTCGTCTTCAGGTGTTTTTTAGGATGATGAAACCCACCGTGAATGATGCCGGAATTCGCCTTCGATACTCCGAACGAGACGTCGGCCTCCTTCTCGATAAGGACGACATCGAGCTCGTAGGCCGAAAGCCGGCGGGCGATGTTGGCGCCGCAGACACCGGCGCCGATTATTGCAACGTCATAGGTTTCGGCTGATCCGAGCTGGCCCGCTCTCATCCATCGACTCCTGCCGTACCCCCGACTCTAGCACTCGCTCAAGCCGATGTGAATACGATCCGTGGAAAAGTTTCGATCAGGCCTTGCGCTCGATAATCAAGAGACATGCATCCTCGGCCCGGGGGCCTTCTCTCTCGGTACGACGGCGGATCGTATCGACGAGACCCGCCGTCGCACCGCCCGAGCACTCCTTGAGCACCGCCTCAAACGACTTCAGCGCCGTTTGGAACTCCCGCCCGAAAACACCCATAAGGCCGCAGGACGCGACAATGAGGCGGTCGCCCCGTTCCAGAATTCCCCTTGCTGCTGTGGGCTGTTCAGTATCAGCCGGAGAGGACTCGCTGCAGTCGATTTTGCAGTTCGAGCCCTCCGCCGTAAGCTGTAAGGTCGGCATCCTTCCCACTCGGGAAATCCGATAGACTCCGGTTGCGGAATCGATCGTGCCATACACCATCGACAACGAGGGGCAGCCGATTCTGGCGTACCTAGTCTGCAGCGCCGAAACAACTTGCTCGGGCGGCGCAGCCGATCCATCGCCGGCCCGCGCCATTACAGAAACGAGGTTGTGCACTGAAAAGGCCAAAAGCGTCGCAAGGATACCCCGCCCGACGACATCGAGCCCATAAAATGCGACCGTCGTGGAATTGATCCGAATGACATTGTAAAAATCCCCGGTACCGGACAGACAAGGACAGAGAAAACCGGCGACGAAATAATCAGGGCCGGCCGCCTCGGCATCGGGCAGAAGCGACTGCAAATATGCATTCGCCTCAACCGCCGAGGCCTCGAGGATTTTTTTATGGCGGCGCTCGACGCCTCCCAGAATAACAAGCTCTCCATAGATGCGGCCGTCGGCGAGCATAAGCTTCTCCCGCTTCGCTATGGAAATGGAAGAACTCGCTCCTCCGATTCTTCTGGTCACGCCGGCGATGAAAAAATCTTTCGGATCAGGCGAAAGAAGCCGCGAAAGCTGTATGCCGTTGAGACGAGAAGGATCCGAGGACTGGATATACTCGGCGGCCGCGCGGTTTGCGCCGACGATTGTTTCATTTACATCGAGGATGAGAATGGGCTCGTCGAACATACCGATAATGGACACTGCACCCAGGAGTTCGCGCTTCAGTGCGAAATCGCTTTTAGCCTTGGCGAGCGCGATTTTGACATTTGCAGCGAGCTCTTGTTCGTTATACGGCTTGAGCAGGAATGCATCGGCCGAGATGCAGGCCGCGCGTCGCAAAGTCTCTGCATCAGAGTATGCAGTAAGGAAAATGACCGGAACACCGAATTCCGCCTTCGCCCTGTACGCGGCCTCGATGCCGTCATCGTCGTCTCGGAGGTGGACATCCACAAGAAGAAGATCCGGCTTATATTGGACGACAGACGGAACGACCGATGATCCCGAATCGACGACGCCGGGCACTGAATACCCAAGGCGTTCGAGGTTTTCTTTGAGTTGAAGAGCGACGATCGGCTCATCCTCGACAATAAGAATTTTCTCATGTGGCATTTCGACGCTCCGATCCGACGCCGATACGCCACTTTTTCCGGTTATTCGGACGTCGGCTCTAAGGTTCCACCGCTCATAGCCTACTAGTCAGAGCGGCGTCTCCTTTAAGAGGAGAGGATGATACCGGAGCCCGTACCGGTTTTATAAAACTTCTGCCGGTGTCACTCTGTTTTTCTCTCGGGCGTTTTTACATACAAGCGGAAGCCCGCTTTATGGCGATAAGATACCCCCGCTGAGGCGAAACTGCAAGGCCGAAAATTCTGTACAGTTCCTCAAACCTTGTTGCACGCTGGAACAGCAAGTCGTCAGGGCGATTCGGAGCCTAGGCCCATCGCACCAAGCCCGGCACAAAGGGCGTCACCAAGGCTTGGTGCTTCGGTAGAACGCGCACCGCATAGCCGCGCTTGCCGGCGCTGTCACAAACAACCGTGGCTCGATACTCCCAGCCTTTGCCCTTCTTCTCGACGGGGTTCATGAGGGAACGTGATGCTTCCAAAAACTCGCCTTGGCTGGAAAGGACTCCGTGATAGAGCTCGACGCTGGCTTCGCCCGGCTCCAGGCCCCCGAGTTCGACATAGGCGGTGACGGTGACAGAATCCCCCCGATCCATGATCGGCTGCGCGTCGGACCTGAGATCGGAAATCGAGATCGACGGCCAAGCCCGTTTCGCCTTCTCGAGGTAGAGCGCGAGATCCTTGGCCGATGCAAAGCCCTCCGCCCGAAGTCTGCGGCCGTTCTCGAGCGCGGGGAAATAGAACATTTCAGAGTATTCTTTGAGCATGCGATGCGTGGAAAACTTCTGGCCGATCGAACGCATCGACGCCTTCATCCGCTTTATCCATTCCCGGGGGAGGCCGTCGCGGCCGCGTTGATAGAAGAGCGGAACGATCTCGTGTTCGAGCAGGTCGTAAAGAGCCTCGCCCTCTACCCGATCCTGGAGATCCTTGTCCTGATACTCCTCGCCCGAGCCGATGGCCCAGCCCACTGCGGGACTGTATCCTTCGGCCCACCATCCGTCCAAAATCGAGCAGTTGAGCACGCCGTTGACCCCGGCTTTCATGCCGCTCGTCCCCGAAGCCTCGAGCGGCCTGCGCGGCGTATTGAGCCAGACGTCGGACCCGGAGGTGAGGTAGCGCGCCATCGTCATGTCGTAGTCTTCCAAGAATATGATACGGTTCTGCACCTCGTCCCTGCGCGAGAAATGCACAATCTCTTTTATTATTTCCTTGCCGGGAAGGTCGTGCGGATGGGCCTTGCCCGCGAAAATGATCTGTACAGGACGCTCCTTATCGGAAATGAGCTTGATAAGGCGGTCGGGATCGCTCAAGAGAAGATTACCGCGCTTGTAGGTGGCGAACCGGCGCGCAAAGGAAATGGTGAGCGCGTACGGCGACAGGATATCTTCCGCGCGGAGAAGCGCACCCTCGGAGGCCCCCGCGCGTCTCATGGCCCGCTTGTAGCGGTCGCGCGCGAAGACCACGAGCCGCTCGCGGCGGCGCTCATGCGTCCGCCAAAGCTCCTCGTCGGAAACGCGATCCAGGCGGTCCCACATGTCGAGATTGGCCGGCTCTTCGTAGAACCGCGGTCCGAAATACCGGTCCAAGAGCTCGAGCATGTTGTGCGAAACCCAGGTGCGGGGATGGACGCCGTTCGTTATATGCGTGATCGGAACCTCGTCCAGCGGAAGACCGGGCCAAAGTCCCGCCCACATCTTCCGCGACACCTCGCCATGCAGTCCCGCGACGCCGTTCGCGTAGGCCGAAAGCCGCAGAGCGAACACCGTCATGCAGAAACTTTCGCCCGGGTCCTCGGGCCGTTCTTTGCCGAGCGCGAGAAAATCCTTCCACTCTATCCGCAAAAGCTGCGCCCACGAGCGGAAGTACTTCTCCATGAGTTCGTTGCCGAAGCGTTCGTTCCCGGCGGGCACGGGCGTGTGCGTGGTGAAAATATTCGTCTGCCAGACCGCCTGCGCCGCTTCGGCGAACGAAAACGACTTCTCGACCATGATTTCGCGGATACGCTCGAGCGCGAGGAAGGCCGAGTGACCTTCGTTCATGTGCGTAACCACGACGTTTATCCCGAGAGCCCGCAGGGCGCGGATACCGCCCACGCCGAGAAGAATTTCCTGGCGGATGCGCGTGTCCTGATCGCCGCCGTAGAGCGCCGCGGTGATCGCGCGATCTTCCGCCGAGTTTTCGTCGATGTTCGTATCGAGGAGGTACAGCGAAGATCGCCCGACCTTTACCTCCCAAATCTGCGCGGCGATCGTTCTTCCCGCCATCTCGACGGCGATGAGTATCGGCTTTCCTGACTCATCGAGACAGCGGTAGACAGGCATATTGTACCAATCATTCTCGGGATATGACTCCTGCTGAAACCCATCGGGATTCAGATACTGCTGAAAGTATCCCTGGCGGTACAGCAGACCCACACCGACCAAAGGAAGGCCCATATCGCTCGAGGCCTTCATGTGGTCTCCCGAAAGAATGCCCAGGCCCCCGGAGTAGGTCGGAAGGGAGACATCCAGGCCGTATTCCATCGAGAAGTATGCGACGAACTCGTCGTGCGATCCCTTGTACCAGGTCTCGCCGCTCAAATAGCGCTGATATTTATCCTCGACCGTCTTGAGCGCCGCGAGAAACGAGTCGTCATTAGCCATCTCTTCGTAGCGCTTCTGCGACACCATGCCGAGCATCTTCACAGGATTCTGATTCGAACGGAGCCAGACCTCGTAGTCGAGGCGCATGAACAATGTCACCGCCTCGAAATTCCACGAAAGCCACAGATTGTGGGCCATCTCTTCGAGAGAGGCCAAGGGCGCCGGAATTTTGGGTCGCACGGTATGGGAGATGATCTTCATAATCGATACCCGCCTTCCGCAAAAGAATACCTGCAAAGATGCCGCCGAGACCAGCGGCGAAGTCGAATCGAATGGTAGTTCACCTGCAATGAGATGTCAAGGTTAACCGGTTTACATCGCTATTATTCCACACTTCTCCGCGCACACGAAAATCTATTCCTGTCTCCGCATCGCCAGAGAGCTTTTCACCAACGCCCGTATTCCTCTCGACATCATCGCCGTCAAGAACCTAGCCCGAACTATCCCGGCGAGGATGAGACGCATTTTTCTCCTCGCCCGCGCCCTCGCTGCGCTTGTCCCTCTCCCGGCTGCTTAATGAATCATTACGATTACATGCTCCAGCGAGATACCGAGCGTATTTCTCGCGGTAGTGTTTCATGCGCTCTTCCATGGGCATTGCGTACGGGTTGCTCAGCGTCCGCCCCTCATGCGCGTCTGCTTTCGTCGGGAACGGTGCAGCTGCTTCGCGCTTATTTGCTCCGACAGGCTTCCTATCCTTATGGGCCTCTCTATTCCTGATCGGCGAGGGAGAGCGAACTCCCTCCTCGGCGGCGGTCTTGGTTTTGCTTGAGACATCTCTCCGGGGCGCTCCCCCTATTCCGATATCGAGAGAGCCTCCCGTCGCCTCGGAAATGCTTCTGCGGATATCCGGACCTCGGTCCTCGCGGGATATCGAATCTCTCCGTTCTCCGCTTTCCCGGCTTCGGACATCCTGTCCGCCGCCGCGGAAAACGCGGCGATCATTATGCCCGGCGCGCCCGTGTTCCGGCGGTCTCCGCTCGAACACCATACCAGCGCTCATATCTTCCACCTCGAGCATCGATGCGTCCACAGGCGCTGCGTCGAGTTTTGCATCGATGTACTGCTCCACCGCCGGGAGTCCGTAGATATAACGATCGCAGACGATACTGACCACTTTGGCGCCTGACGCAGATCGATCAAGCATCTCCAGACGTTTTACGAAGAGTTCCGGCTCAAGTGGAAAATCGTAATTGACGACGAGCGGGAAACGACCGTGCGGCAGCCCTTCGGCCCCTTTATCAGTCAGTACAAGAACTGAGCATCGACCTGTCTCGATCTTGTCGAGCACCGCACGCTTGCGGTCGATGGCGAGAGCGCCGAGAATGTAATCCGATCGTATACCGTTTGCAGCCAGCCGCTTCGACAGCTCTTCTGCGCTGTCCCGTAGATTGCAGAAGACACAGACTCGGGAGGGCCGTTCCGCCGTGATGCGTCCGAGCAAAAAGCGGAATTTGGATTCAGCATCGACCCGCCATGTTTGCTTCTCGACACTCTGGGCTTTGGCGACTTCGCCGTCGATGGATATCTCCGCCGGGTTGTCGGCGAGATCCCATGCGAGGTTCTTTGCCTTCAGCGTCAATCGTTCGCATACCAGCACGCTTTTGCGCTCCCACGATGGAAGGAGAAGAGTCCCAAGCCTGCGCATGAGGTCTGAAGAACGATCGGCGAGTTGATCGGTTCCATCGACGACGAGATATTTAAAGTCCCGCAGATTGAGGATTCCTTGTGCCGAGGCCGCCAGCAGCGCCTCCGGAACCCCGACGACGACTGCGGCGCCGGGGGCGCCTTGTACAGTGACGGACCGCGGCCCCTCCGGCATGGGATCCGCCGGTTCTATGAGACAGGTATCGACGCCCACACCCCGGCCAAGCCGAAGTGCGGCTTCCGCGAATGTGTCGCAACTCCCTCGGTCGGGCGACACGACAAGAACCCTGCGTCTTTCTTCGCCGTGGGCGGATACGATCCACTGCAGGGCGGGAAGCAGGACAACAGCCTCCCTCCCTGTCTCGAGAGACACCTTCGCACAAACGTTTTCGCCGTCTTTGATCGATCGGGAAAGCATTTTTTCAAAAAGGTAGGGACTGATACCGCTGTCGAGAATGGCGGAAGCAAGACGGCCATCGATGCCGAAATCATGTAAATTCATATAAGTACTCACCTAGTAGCATAAAATAAGCCGCTTTCAAAAGCCTCTACTCCTGAAAACAGCTTCGCATTTGCCGCGGTTTCTTTGAAATCGTATGCAAACGCTGAATAGCTGAGCCGCTACTCTCGTTCCGTTCTATCTGAATAATACTACCGAAAACCGGATTAAAAATGAAGTTCGACGCGCTTGACCCGAATCAGAGAAATCTCTACAGTTCCGCCTGCGCACGGGGAGTAGCGCCGCGGCGAAGGTTTTTTCGAGGGGGGCGCCATGCTTCAGACACTTCTCATCGCTCTGGCGCTCTCGATGGATGCCTTCGCCGTATCGATCGGTTCAGGGATCTGTGTCCCTTCTATCACGCCCTTTCACGCGATCCGGGCGAGCCTGGCCTTCGGACTCTTTCAATTCGCCATGCCCGTAGCGGGGTGGTTGATCGGAGGCTCCTTCCGGTCCCTCATTCAAGGTTTCGATCACTGGATCGCATTCGGTCTTCTGGCACTCATCGGAGGCAGAATGGCCCTCGGATTTTTTACAGCCAAGGATTCGGAAGCCTGCCGCGATGACGATCGCGGCGATATCAGAAATCCATGGACGCTTCTCCTCCTCGCTGTCGCGACAAGCATCGACGCCCTGGCTATCGGCCTTTCCTATAGTATTCTCGGCTCGCCGATCCTCATGCCGGCGGCGGTCATCGGTGCTGTGACCTTCGCGCTGTGCTTAGTCGGGGTCGAATTTGGAAAGCGCATCGGGACGCGGTTCGAGCGATGGGCGGAGCTCATAGGCGGCGCCGTGTTGATTCTCATCGGAACCCGAATTCTCGTCGAACACCTGCTCGGCTCAGGTTGAAAAAACGAGACCTCGCTCCCTCGATAATGCGATTTCGGATCAGGATTTGAGATCCGACAATTTGATCGGCCGCGGCTCCGTGTTTTCGCCCTCGATGCGACGCAGCTCTTCGGCAAGCTCGTGTCCACGCTTGGAAAGCTTCTGGGGGATCTGGACGATCAGTTTCAAATAGAGATCGCCCCGACGGCCGCCAGGCGAAGGAACCCCCTCTTCGCGCACGCGGAGCATCTTCCCGTACTGCGAGCCGGCGGGAATGCTGACCCTGATTTTTTTGCCCTCGATAGTCTCGATGGTTATCTCGCCGCCGAGCATCGCCATGGTCGCGCTGATCGGCAAGGCGCAATAGAGATCGTGGCCGTCGCGCTCGAAGTATTCATGAGGAGCCACATGAATGAAGACAAAAAGATCACCGGGCGCGCCGCCGTTGGGGCCGACGTCGCCCTGCCCCGGAATAGTAACCCGCTTTCCGTCCTCGACTCCGGGCGGGATCGTGACCTTGATTTTCTGTTTTTTCTTTCCAAGCCCGGTGCCGCCGCACTCATGACAGGGCCGCTCGATTATGTATCCCTCGCCTCGACATGTGGGGCAGGTCTGCGCGATGGAAAAAAAACCCGAGGACCTGCGGACCTGTCCCGAGCCTTGACAGGAGGGACATACCCGCTTGCCCGAGCCGTCGGCGCTTCCCGAGCCTCCGCAGGCTTTGCAGGAATCGTTTTTCGTATACGAAATTTCCACTGTTGTGCCGAATACCGCTTTCTCGAAGCTGAGTTCGAGATCGTATCTGAGATTCGCGCCTCTCGACGCATGTTCCCGACTGCGCGAACTGCGGGAGCCTCCGCCGAAGAACGAGTCGAAAATATTCGTAAAGTCGCTGAAGCCGCCGAAGATGTCCTCGAAGCCCTTGAAAACGCCGGAAAAATCCTGAGGCCCCCCTCCGGCCATTCCTTCCACACCGGCGAAGCCGAACTGGTCGTAGGCCTGACGGCGCTGATCGTCGCCGAGCACTTCGTAAGCCTCGGTCGCTTCCTTAAACCGCTCCTCGGCGGCCTTGTCGCCCGGATTCTTGTCCGGGTGATTCTGCACGGCGAGACGTCGGTACGCCCTCTTGATGTCTTCCTTCGACGCGTCCTTCGGCACGCCGAGGACCTCATAATAGTCACGCTTAGCCACGGAGAACCTCTATCGGGCCACCGCGGCGGATGCGGAGAACAGGGAGTCAATCCATCTGCAGACAAGGATCGGGGAGAATCTGCTCGTCCTCGACTCTCCCCCCTTCATCTACTTCCATCCTCTCCGCGTCCTGCGCGATCGCCGCGGTGAATCAGCCCTTATTTTTTGTCCTCGTCGTCGACGACACGGTAATCGACATCCTCGGCTTTGCCGGAAGTTCCGCCGGAGTTCCCGCTCGAGCCACCGGCGTCCGTCTGAGCACCGGATCCGCCCTGCGAGCCGGCCTGGGCGCCGGCGGCTTTGTAAATCTCCTCGGAGATTTTGTAGAACGCCTGCTTGAGCGCCTCGGTCTTTCTCTTCATATCCTCGGCGTCGTTGCCCTCGATCGCTTTTTTGAGTTCGGAGACGGCGGCATCGACCGCGGCCTTGTCGGAGGCGCTCACCTTATCGCCGTAGTCCTTGAGAGACTTCTCGGTGGTGTAGATAAGGCTGTCCGCCTCGTTCCGGGCGTCCGCGCGCTCGCGCTCGCGCTTGTCCTCGGCGGCGTGGGCCTCGGCCTCCTTCACCATCTTCTCGATCTGGTCCTCGCTGAGGCCGCTCGAAGCCTCGATACGGATCTTCTGCTCCTTCCCGGTGCCGAGATCCTTCGCGGAAACATGCACGATGCCGTTCGCGTCGATGTCGAAAGTGACTTCTATCTGCGGGATCCCGCGCGGTGCGGGCGGTATTCCGACAAGGTCGAAGCGGCCGAGGGTACGGTTCTGCGCCGCCATCTCGCGCTCGCCCTGCAGGACATGAATCGAAACCGCCGTCTGCCCGTCGGCGGCCGTCGAGAATATCTGGCTTTTCCTGCAGGGTATGGTGGTGTTCCGCGCGATGAGCCTGGTGAAAACGCCGCCCAAGGTCTCGATCCCGAGTGAAAGAGGAGTAACATCGAGAAGAAGAACGTCTTTCACATCGCCGCCGAGGATGCCGCCCTGGATCGCGGCCCCGATGGCTACGGCCTCGTCGGGGTTGACGCCCTTGGAGGGCTCTTTTCCGAAAAGATCGCGGACGATCTGCTGAACCTTCGGAATACGGGTCGATCCGCCGACGAGGATGACCTCGTCCACCTGCGCCGCGGTGATGCCCGCGTCCTGGAGCGCTTTGACGCAGGGAGTCTTCGAGCGTTCGAGCAAGTCGTCGATCATGCGTTCGAAGGTCGAGCGGGTCAGCGACTTCTGCAGATGCTTGGGGCCCGATGCGTCGGCCGTGATAAAGGGCAGGTTGATCTCGGTCTGCTGGACGTTCGACAGCTCGATCTTCGCCTTCTCCGAAGCCTCCTTGAGCCGCTGGAGCGCCATCTTGTCTTTGGAAAGATCGATCCCGGTGTCTTTCTTGAATTCGTCGACGAGCCACTGCATAATCCGGCGGTCGAAGTCGTCGCCGCCGAGGTGGGTGTCGCCGTTCGTCGACTTGACCTCGAAAACGCCCTCGCCGAGTTCGAGAATCGAAATATCGAAGGTGCCGCCGCCGAGATCATAGACGGCGATGGTTTTCTCCTTCTTCTGGTCCTTATTGAAGCCGAAGGCGAGGCTCGCCGCCGTAGGCTCGTTGATGATGCGCTTGACCTCGAGGCCGGCGATCTTGCCCGCATCCTTGGTGGCCTGGCGTTGCGCATCGTTAAAATACGCCGGAACAGTGATGACCGCCTCGGTGACGGCCTCGCCCAGGTAGTCCTCGGCCGTCTTCTTCATCTTTTGAAGAATGAAGGCCGATATCTCCTGCGGGCTGTACATCTTGCCGGAGATGTCCACGCGCACGTCGGCGCCGTTGTCCACGACTTTGTACGGAACGAGCTTGATCTCGTCCCCGACCTCGGCGTAACGCCGGCCCATGAAGCGCTTGATCGAATAAACCGTGTTCTCCGGATTGGTGATCATCTGGTTCTTCGCAGGCTGGCCGACGACACGTTCTCCCTTGCCGGTGAAGCCGACGATCGAGGGCGTCGTACGCTGGCCCTCTGAATTGGCGATGACGACGGGCTCCCCGCCCTCCATGACCGCAACGCACGAGTTCGTAGTTCCAAGATCGATACCGATTATCCTACCCATATATCTCCGCTCCTTCGCATATCGCCTGCATTACATAGTACTATGAACCGGCGCCGGACGGGCCGGTCTCTGCGCTATTTGCATGAGATTCGGCGGCGCCCGGGCTCTCCGCCTCGCTCGTTTCGTTCTGACGAGGAGCCGGCATGCGGACGCGCACTTTTGCCGTCCGCAGCACCCGGTCATGGAGGGCGTAGCCGGGAAGGAACTCCTCGGCTACGACAGCTTCGCCGCCCTCGTCGGGACCTGCCTGCGTCACCGCCACCGCCTCGTGGCGGTTGGGATCGAAGGGCTTGCCCAAGGACTCAAGTCTGGAAAGCCCGTACTTGGTTTCGAGCACCTGGGCGAGCTGCCGTCTGATCAATACGACGCCGTCGTGGAGGACGGCATATTCCTTCGCGATCTCGGCGCTGGCTATGGCCCGGTCAAAATCATCGAGGACCGGGATGATATCGCCAAGAAGCGTCGCAACGGCGAAACGCTGTCCTTCTTCTTTCTCCCGCGCCATCCGCTTCCGGAAATTGACGTCGTCCGCGAGTTTCCGTAGATATTTATCGTTGGTCGCGGAAAGCTCCTCGCGCAGGGCCGCAACCTCGGCTTCCAGGGCGGCTATCTTGGCCGTCGGATCATCGGCGCCGGAGCTGGGCTCCGAGGCCCCCTCGACCGCGTCGGCACGGGGCTCGGACGCGGCAGACTCGGAGCGATCTTCGTGCTTATGAGTTGTCTCATGCGTCTCGTGGTGCTTTCCCGACATTGTTCCACCTGATGATTCGGCCGGATACTGACCGTTATATGCAATCAAGGTAATAACTAATGTCCGACCGCGTCAATACGAAACGCCGCGGATACGGGTTTTCATAGACGCTTTCGCGGCGTATACTGGACGATAGGCACGATTTCTGCTGACGATTATCCGAGACGCGCGACACCCCTTTTGCTTGACAAGCGCAGCGAGGGGGCTAAATTTTGTTTTGATGGGAAGCGGATTTCAAAAGCCGCCGACTTCTGAAATCCGCTCGATGGTCTGGAGGCCAGGGTGCAGCTTCAAAAGCCCGTTCTGATCACCGAACAGCGCCAGAAACTCAGCCCTCAAATGATCCAATCGATCAAGCTGATGGCGCTGCCCCTCCAGGAATTGAAAGAACAGATCCAGCAGGAGATCGAATCGAATCCGGCCCTGGAAGTCGTCTCAGATCATTCGACCATGTCGCTCGAGAGCATCCCGGACGGTGATGTCGGCGAGATGGAGTCGTATTCCTCGCCCTTCGAAAACAGCTCGGACCCTGGGTTCACGATCCGCTCGCAGTCCGACGAGGATTCCAAACGCATGTTTCTCGAAGGGGCGATCTCGCGGTCTGAAACCCTGCAGGAACACCTTCTATGGCAGCTCCGGCTTCAGCGCATCGACGACGAACGACGCGCGGTCGGAGAACTGCTCATTCAGAACCTGGACGACGATGGCTTCCATAAGGAAGATCCCGCCGTCCTCTGCGCGGGCCGACCGTCCGAGCTCGTCCACGAGATGATGGATCTCATCCGCGGTTTCGAACCCGTCGGTACGTGCTGCAAAGACTTCCGGGAAAGCCTGGTGGTTCAGGCGCTGCTGGATCCCGACGTCCCTGAGGCGGTGGTTCGGATTCTCAAGGACCATATCGAGCTCCTCGAGAAGGGCAGACACGCAGAAATACAGAAACGCCTGAAGCTCGACGAGCACGAACTGAATGAAGCGCTCTCGTACATCAAGGGGCTGTCCCCCTTCCCCGGCCGCGCCTATTCGACCGAAGAACCCCGCTATGTAGTGCCTGATCTTCTCGTAAAGCTGAAAGACGAAGATTTTGTCATCGTCCTCAACGACGAAGAGATTCCGGTGCTCGGCATCGATCCGTTTTTCGACCGCCTCGCCGAACGGAGGAAAAGCGGCAAAAAGGGGCCCGCATTGACGGAAGACCGCGCGACGAGCGCGTACGCCCGCGAGAACATCAAGCAGGCGAGGTTCTTCATCCGCTCGATCCATCAGCGGAATCAAACCCTGCTGAAGGTCGCCCGCGCCATCGTCGAATATCAGCGCGCCTTCTTCGCCGAGGGTCCCAAAAAACTCGCGCCCCTTACATTGAAGGATGTCGCCGAGGAAGTCGGCGTTCACGAGACGACCGTATCGAGAATCGCCAATCGTAAGTATGTTCAGACCGACTGGGGTATTTTCGAGCTTCGGTACTTTTTCACGAACTCGATCTCCGGGGCCGGATCGCGCGGCTCGAGCTTTTCCAAAGAAGGGGTGAAGCAGGTTATTAAGGAAATCATCGAGTCGGAAGAGTCCGCCCTGTCGGATAAAGACATCGTCGAAATTCTGGCCAAAAAGGGAATAAAGCTCGCCCGCAGGACTGTCGCGAAATATCGGAGCGAGCTCGCCCTCGACTCGTCGTTTGGAAGAAAGAAAAGTCAGTGAAGCGGTGCGGGGCTTCCCCCGCGCCGGAGAAGGCGATCATAAGGAGGCAAACATGACCATCGATGTCCGTTCCGTGCACTTCGAGCTGAGCGACAAGAGCAGGCAGTACCTGGATCAGAAACTTGAGCGGATCGGCTACGCGAAGGACATGATCGTCGACCTTATTTTCATTTTTACAAAAGAGAAAGACTTCAAGCTCGAGGCCACGGCCAATTTCCGCTGGGGGGTGCAGGCGCACGTCGAGGAACGGTCGTTTGAACTCAATTCCGGCATCGACAAACTCATGGACAGGTTGGAGCAGAAGATTTCAAAAGAAAAAGAGAAGGTTCAAGCCAAGAAATGACAGAACCGGGGGGAGGACAAACGTCGCGTTTGTCGTCCTCCCGCGGCGCCGCGCGGGCCTGTCATTGCCTACACGGCGCTAACGTAGTAGACTCCTCTTGTGCCGCGACCGGACGAACAGAAATTCACGGTCCTCGACCTTTTGGACCTCGACCTCAAAGAGCAAAACGCCCTTAATCTGCGCTGTCTGTGCGGCCGAAAGGGTCTTGCGCGGGAGATAACCACCCCCGACCTCAACCGACCCGGCCTGGCGCTGTCGGGCTTCTATGAATCGTTCGCATGGAACCGCCTGCAGATATTCGGGCGCGGGGAAAACGCTTACCTCAAGATGCTGGAGGAAGAAGGGCGGACCGAGTCGCTGCAAAAGCTGTTCACGTATCCGATCCCGTGCTGCATCTTCACCCATGACATACCGCCGGGGAAATTGTTCACCGCCGCGGCCGAAGCCGCCGACTGCCCCGTTCTCCAGACCGACCTTCCGTCCAGCGAATTCTCGAGCCGCGTCATCCGTGTTCTATCCGATATTTTCGCGCCGCAGACCACGGTCCATGGAGTGCTTGTCGAGGTTTACGGCATCGGCATCCTTATCGTAGGAGATTCGGGCGTAGGCAAGAGCGAAACAGCGCTCGAATTGGTCGAGCGGGGGCACCGTCTTGTCGCCGACGATGTCGTGGAGATCCGCTGCGTCAACGGCGCCATGCTGCTCGGCCAGGGGGCGAACAAAGTCATCGGCCATCACATGGAAATCCGCGGGCTCGGCATCATCAACGTGACTCATCTGTTCGGTGTCGGAGCGATCAGGGACAAGAAGCAGATACAGCTCGTCGTCAACCTCGAGGAATGGGATCCCAACAAAGTCTACGACCGGCTCGGCACCGAGGAGCTGACGACCGAGATACTGGGGGTTCGGGTCGCCAAGCTCGAAATACCGGTCAAGCCGGGACGGAATATTCCTATTATCATCGAGACGGCCGCCATGAACGAGCGTCTGAAAAAAATGGGGTATCACTCCGCGAAAGAATTCAATCAGAATGTCCTGCGCTGGCTCGAGAGCGAGAATGCGCGGGCGCTCTATTTCAACAGGGACGATTATCTGTAATTCGGCGATGATGCATGCGGGGCTCTGACCTCCGCGCCGCGGGCGTCGGGGCGCGCAGAATAATGCATGGGGGAGCGATGACCGAGCTTATGGTTACCATAAAAAACCGCGCGGGCATACACGCCAGGCCCGCGGCCCTGATCGTGCAGACGGCGGGCAAATTCGCCTCGAGCATCTGGATCGAGAAAGACTCGGATCGTATCAACGCGAAGTCTATCATGGGAATCATCACACTCGGCGCCGCCTACGGCACCCAGCTCAAAGTAATAGCCGAGGGGAAAGACGAAGAGGCCGCGATTCAGGCGATTCAGGCGCTTTTCGATTCGCGCTTCGAGGAGGAGTAGCGCGCCCCAGGCGCGCGGCCGATGGCCAGGCCGCTGATCCCCCGCGGGCGGACGTTGCCCGACCTCGTTTCGATCCTCGTCGTCTACGCTCTCATAGCGGTCGGATGCTCGATATTTGCATCCGAAGTCCTTGCAGGCGAACCGAATTTCCCCGGACTGTACGAGCGCCTGCCCGTGGTCCTGCTCGCGCTTCTACCCGCGGGACTTCTCATCGCGCTCGCCCTCAGGGTGCGCGCCCTCGTGATTGATCTTCGGACAGGCCGGTACGGGTCAAAACTCCGCCTTAAGCTTTCGCTTTTCTTCCTGCTCTCGGCCGTGCTGTCTTCGCTTCCGCAGGGGCTTTTTCTCATCAGACTGGCATCGGCGTCGCAGGCGTCTTCGTCGTCGCGAACGATAAAAGAGGCCCTCTCCTCCGGCCAAACAATCGCGCTTGCCTGGTATGACGAAGAACTCATGCGGCTCGAACGGGCGGCCGAACGGGCAAGATCTTCGAGTGGGAACGCGAAAGCAGCCGATATTCTTCGAGGACTGACAGCGGTCGATCCGCGGATGGCCGCAGTTGAGATCTTCAAAAACGGGAAAAGCAGCGATTACGCCGGGGCTCCGACCGCGCGTTTGACCGCCGCTCCTTCGGCGCCGCCTGCAGGGACGCAAGGGCATCTTCTGCCGGTTTCCGTAATCGGCCGCACGAGCATGCTGCGCTATGCCGTACCTCTAGCCGAGGGCGGCGGGTTCGCCGTCCTCAGTCTCAGGCTGCCGGACGGCCTTGAGGGGGCCGCAGCGGCGCTCGGCTCCGCCGCCCGCACCGCCGCGCTTCTAGACGATTTTTCGCCCCTCTGGTCGAGGCTGATCGCGGTTCTGTACATCTTTTTGGTACTGCCCCTTCTCATCATCGCGGTCATGTTCGGCATGGCGTCGGCGGACCTCATAACCGAACCGCTTGCAAGTCTTGACGAGGCGACAAAACGCGTGGCCGCCGGCGATTTCGGGGTCCGCCTGATCGTGAAGCCCGGCGATGAGACCGGACGGCTCGTCGCATCGTTCAACAGGATGCTTGCCGAAATAGAAAAATTACGTGTTGACGATGTACGCAAAGGGAAGATCGACGCGTGGAAAGACATCGCCCAACGTCTTGCACATGAGCTCAAAAACCCCCTCACCCCCATCCGCCTCGCGGCCGAACGGGTGCTGAAAAAATGGAAGGCCGATCCGGAGACGGCGGCCCCGATCATCGAGGAATCCATGCTGGCGATCGTCAATGAAGTCGAGGGCATGGACGCACTGCTTTCCGACTTCCGTTCCTTCGCGTCTCTTCCCGAGCCCGAGCGCGATTGGGTGCACCTCCGCAGTCTTGTCGAGGAAACGGTTGCGCTTTACGCAGCTTCGTATCCATCCATCGCATTCAAGCTCGACGCCATCCCCGCGGACATACAGCTTCGGATCGACCGTGGAGCGATGAAGCGGGCGGTGGGCAATCTTCTCGCTAATTCGATAGACGCCATGGACGGCGCGGGCGTGATCGAAATCGGCGCCGATCTTGTTAAGGCGGCGGATTCTCGGTATTGTAGGCTGAGGATACGTGACAGCGGCCGGGGTGTCAGCGCGGAGGTGGGGGACAAGATTTTCATCCCCTATTTCACGACAAAGGAATCCGGTACCGGCCTCGGCCTTTCGATTGTCGAGCGCATCATCTCGGAGCATCGCGGCTCGATACGATTCGAATCCGAAGAAGGCGCCGGGACGACGTTCTTCATCGATTTACCTCTCGACAGATAAGTCCAAGGGGGTGCGCGCCGGATGGCGACGATTCTCGTGATCGACGACGAACCCGGCATCAGATCAGCGGTCCGGGACATACTCGAAGACGAAGGCCATACGGTTCATGTGGCGGAGGACGCCGTTGTCGGTCTGGAGATTATGGAGTCGGAGCGTCCGGATCTCACGGTCCTGGACGTATGGCTGCCGAGGATGGGCGGACTCGAGGCGCTCACCAAGATGCGCGAGGCGCGCCCAGATATGGAAGTCCTCGTCGTTTCCGGACACGGCACCATCGACATGGCCGTGCGCGCGCTCAAGCTCGGCGCCTTCGACTTTATCGAAAAGCCCTTGTCTATAGATCGCCTCCTCACGGCCGCCCGCAATGCCTTGAAGGTCGCGTCGCTGAAGCGCGAGAACAAAGATCTCCGCCGCGCGGTTGCAGCGCCCTTCGAAATCGAGCCGCTTATAGGCTCGTCGGCCGCTCTTCAAGAAGTCCGCACGCTTATCGAGCAGGCGGCCGCGAGCGACGCGCGCATTCTGATCACCGGAGAGAACGGAACCGGCAAGGAGCTGGCGGCGCGGCTCATCCATGCGAAAAGCAAACGGGCGGGGAAACCGTTCATCGAAGTGAACTGCGCCGCCATTCCCGACACACTCCTCGAGAGCGAGCTTTTCGGCCACGAGAAAGGCGCCTTCACTGACGCAGTATCACAGCGGACGGGGAGATTCGAAGCCGCCGACGGCGGAACGCTCTTTCTCGACGAAGTCGCGGACTTATCGCTTCCCGCCCAGGCGAAGGTGCTGCGGGTTCTGCAGGAACTACGCTTTGAGCGCCTTGGAGGGCAGAAAACCATCGCGGTTGATGTACGCGTCATCGCGGCCACGAACAAAGATATACGCGCCGAAATCGAAGCGGGACGGTTCAGGGAGGACCTGTACTTCCGGCTGGCGGTCGTGCCTATACGCATGCCCGCGCTGCGCGAACGGCTCGATGATCTTCCCGAACTCTGCCGTCATTTCCTTGCTCGCGCTGCGTCGGCCGGTGCGCCCGAGCGGGAGATATCCCCCGATGCCATTGCAGCTTTGCAGGCCCGCGGCTGGCCGGGGAATATCCGCGAGCTCGCCAATTTCCTGGAACGCGTCGCCGTCCTGAGCGACGAACGCATCGTCACGCCCGAAACCGTCGCCCGCATCCTTGGAGACGACGCACGAGGGCGTCAAGAAAGCCCGCTCGGCAAGCGGTACCGGGAACTCCCGTTGGCCGAGGCGCGGGAACTTTTCGAACGGGACTATCTTGCGCATAAGCTCAGAGAGTGCGACTATAATGTCGCGAAGGCGGCCGTGGCGGCCGGCATCCATCCCAGCGGCTTCCATGCCAAGATGAAGAAATACGGAATAGGGCAGGATTCATGAAGACGCTTACCGCCCGTCAAAAAGAAGTTCTCGATTTCATCGCCTCCTACCACGAGGAACACGCCTATCCTCCGACAATCAGAGAAATCGCCGAGCGGTTCAGGATATCGGTAAAGGGTGCATACGATCACGTCAAGGCGCTGGGCAAAAAAGGCTGTCTCCGCCTCGGCGAAAATCGTTCGCGCGCGCTCGAACTCGTGGGACGGGACCACTCCGAACGGTCGGTCGTGGAGCTTCCGCTCCTCGGCGAGGTCGCCGCGGGAAGACCGATCCTCGCGGAGGAGAATTTCTCGGGCACCGTATGCGTGCCGGCGGATATCGCCCGTTCCGGAGGCTGTTTCGCGCTGTCGGTCCGGGGCGACAGCATGAAGGACGTGGGCATCCTTCACGGCGATATAGCCGTCATCGAACAGCGCCAATATGCCGAGAACGGAGAGATCGTGGTCGCGATGATCGACGACTCGGTTACGTTGAAGCGATTCTACAAAGAGAACAACCGGATCAAACTCGTCGCGGAGAATCCCGCATACGCACCTATCTATACACAAGATGTCCGCATTCTCGGGCGTCTCCGCGGGATAGTCCGCAAATACTGATCGAACGATGAAAGCCGCGAACTGCTATATTCTCGCCGGCCCTGAAATCGGCAGGCGCACGGCCTTCATCGCCGAGCTCAAGAACTCGATCGCGGCCTCGGACGGCGCCCCGCCCGAGGAGCATAGACTATACGCTCAAGATACAGATGTATCCGCCCTGCTTGGAATACTGCGGAACGGCTCGCTGTTCTCATCGCGCCGCCTGGTCGAGTATCGGGGCGCTGAGCTCGTAAAAGGGAAAGAAGCCCTGTCCGCCCTCGCTTCGTATATCGCCTCCCCGGCCCCGGACGCCGTGCTCCTCCTCGTCACCGATTCGTTCTATCTCGAGAAAACACTCGAAGACGCGGTCGGCAAGGACCGGAAAAAAACATTTTTCGAGATGTTCGAGAACGAGAAGCCCCGCTGGGTCGCCTCAAAGCTCAAAGAACTGGGGATCAGCGCGGACGACGAAGCCGTCGACATGCTGCTGAATCTGGTCGAAAACGAAACAAGCGCACTCGAGGCCGCGTGCCTCCAGCTCGCCGCGGCCTTCCCCCCGGGTACGGCGCTGACCGAAGATGATATCGAAACATCACTCGCTCGAAACCGGATTGAAGACGCCTTCAGTCTTTTCGATCGAATGGTCTCGGACGGCCTCCAAGAAGCGCTCGACACATTGGAGGCGGTGCTCGCCGACAGACGCGGCGACGCGGTGCAAATTGTTTCCGCGATTTCGTGGAGCTTCCGCCGGCTCGCCAAGCTTCACGCGCTGATCGAAGACGGGGAGGGCTTCGAAGCTGCGTGGTACAAACTTCAAATCCGCAGCAAAACCATTCAACGGCAGCTTCAGTCCGCGATGCGCCGTTATTCGCGCGAAGACTGCGAGCGAATTCTTCTTCTCGCTTCGGATATAGACTCCCGCCTCAGACACATGGGCTCCGCCTATGAGCGAACGGTGCTTCACGCTTTCGTGTATGGAATCATGGAAAAAAGAGGGAGTCTCGATCTGACGCCGCATCTCGACTTTTGAGAGCCCGGAGAGTCTTATACGACAGTCCTCATCGGTCTATCGCCGTCGTGCAACAACTACTTCGTCCGCGCCGAGCTCGACATGATCGGCTTTCAGAAGCTCCCCCTCCGGCCGGGCGCTCCCCAATATGACACGGGACTCTTCACGCAGCAGGACTTGTCGGGGGCGATCCGCAAAATTCAGAAGGACGAGAATCGCATCGAGCGCCGAGCTCCGCTCGTACGCAAGGACGTCCCGTCCCAGATCCATGAAGCGGATCGACCCCGACCGGAGACACTCGCTTGCGCGGCGCAGAGCGATAAGTTTTTTGTACCACGACAACAGCGACGAGGGGTCTGATTCCTGGTTTGCCGCGTTGCGCGATGTGTAATCATCGTTGACAGGAAGCCACGGTTCACCGCGCGTAAAGCCCGCGTTCGGCGAATCGTCCCATTGCATGGGCGTGCGTTCCGGATCCCGCCCGAGAAAACCAAACGGCCAGGTGGTGATTCCCAAGGGGTCTCGAAGCGCAGGGCGGGGAATGCGATTACAGGTCATGCCGATTTCCTCGCCGTAATACAAAAACGGCGTCCCCCGGATCGTAAGCAGCATCGCGGCGGCGACACGTGCACGCGCCTCGGTCGCCCCGCCGGCGCGGTATCGCCAAAAGTGCCGCGGCTGATCGTGATTCGAAAGGGTGAAATTAGGCCACGCCCCCTCGGGGAGCAGATCGTACCAGCGCTCGGCCGACCTGCGAAAGGCGGGCGCGCTCCAGGGCTGGTGGAGAAAATCGAAATTAAAGGCCATGTGCAGCTCGTCGCCCGATTCGCCGTGCGAAGCGGCCGCGAGACGAGCATCGTTGCCGTGGGTCTCGCCGATAAGCACACGCCCGCCCGCCTCGTCGGCGACACGCCGCATCTCTTTGAAGATCTCGTGAACCTCAGGTCTGTTACGATCGTAGATATGCCGCTGGAAAAAATCAGGGATCGCCTTGAACGAAAACGGATTCGACCGAAGCTGAGCGTCCTTGATATAGCCGGTGGCGACATCGAGGCGGAATCCGTCTACGCCCAAATCGAACCAGTAGCGCATAATATCGTAGAAGGCGTCGCGGACGGCTCGATTGCGCCAATCGAACTCGGGTTGATGGCGCGTGAACGTCCCCAGATAACGCTCGCCCGTCGCGGGGTTGCGGTGCCACGCCGAACCGAGCTCAAAGATCGCTTTCCAGTTGTTGGGCGGCCGCGGACCGTCGGGCGCCCAGATATACCAATCGTGTTTCGGCGCGCTTTTGGACGAACGAGCCTCCACAAACCAGGGATGTTCGTCCGAACTGTGGTTCGCCACGAGATCGAGCACAATCTTGATGCCGCGTTCATGCGCCTCGGCGATCAGGTTCATCAGGTCCGCGAGCGAGCCGAAAATCGGATCAACATCGCGGTAGTCCGAAACATCGTAGCCGAAATCCTTCATCGGACTTCTAAAGAAGGGGGAAATCCAGAGCGCATCGACGCCGAGGGCGGCGAGGTAGTCGAGCCTCGAGGTGATGCCGCAAAGGTCGCCGACGCCGTCTCCGTTCGAGTCCTGAAAGCTCCGCGGGTAAATCTGATAAAAAACAGCCTCTTCCCACCACCGGCGCGCGTTCATCGAGCTACTCCGAAGCGGACACCCGGTTGCGGCCGTTCTGCTTCGACGCGTAAAGCGCCTGGTCCGCGCGGTCGATCAGAGATTTCGCGGAGTGATCGCGCTCGGGATCATATTGAGCGACGCCGAGCGATACGGTGACGGCGAGCGTTCTGTCCTCGTACGACGTTTCCGCCTCTGCCACGGCCGTGCGTATCCTCTCTGCGACGGCGACGGTCCTTTCAAGATCCGCACCGGGGAGAAGAACACAGAATTCCTCGCCTCCGTAGCGCGCGGCCAAATCAATTCCGCGGATGCAGCCTTGAATCAGACGGGCGACATTCTTCAACACAGCGTCCCCGAACGAGTGTCCGTAGGTATCGTTCACTTTTTTGAAAAAGTCTATATCGATCATAATGACCGAAAGCGGCTCCTTCGACGAAACCGCCTCGCTCATCCGCTCGATGAGCACCGAGTAAAAATAATGTTTCATCTTGAGCCGGGTCATCATGTCCGTCGTCGTCATCTCGAAAAGATACGCATTATTGATCGCGACGGCGGCCAAGCTTGCGAGATTGAGAGCATACTCCCGTTCGTATACGTCGAAATCCTCGTCGCCGATCTTGTCTCCGACGACGAGAAGGCCGTTGATCGTCCCCTTGGCCTTGAGCGGGACTATGAGACTGGGGGCGAGCGCGGTTATACCCTCAAGACCGTCTAAAGAGCCCAGACGCTGCGCGATATCGTCCAGTGTGTAACAACCGCACTGCCGCGAAAACAGCGAAATAACGGGGTGATCCTCGGCGATCGAATACTCGACGCCGTGCTCGATCTCGAAGCCCTTATAGTTGCGATGAAGCGTCAAAGACGACGAGTCCAGCCCTTTTTTCGCGAAAAGCCCCGCTTTTAAAACCCTCATCTGCCCCATTACATGCAGGAGAATCGAGTCTATCAGGACATTGTATTCGAGCGTCGAATTGAGACTCTTCGACACTTCGAGAAGCTGGCGGAGATCGAATATCTGCTTTTCGTATTCATGTCTGAGCGCATCGATTTCCGCGGATTCCGTAGTCTCCCTCCCAAGGCGGATTCAGTATATCCCTGCTTGTTTTACAACGCTAGGTGTCTGCGGCGACTCAATCGCCGTCACGCATATTCAACGCTTGTTCATCCGCGCATGACGCTTATAGTGCGCCGCGTGCGGCGGCGACGCCGTTTTCGAAGAGCCTGAGGCCGGTCTCGTAGAGCGCCGCCCTGCGCCGGTCGGGATGGTTTTCCGGCTCAAGAAAGCACTCGGGATGCGGCATAAGGCCGAAGACTCTGCCGCTGGGATCGCAGATTCCGGCTATGCTGCGCGATGAACCGTTGGGACTCTGTCCGGCATAGCGCACAGCGACGAGGCTCTGGCGTTCGAGCTCATCGAGCGTCGCTTCGTCCCGGGCGACAAACCTTCCCTCGCCGTGACGAACCGGATACTCAGTATCATCCAGTCCTTTTGTCCAGACGCAGCGGCTGTCTTTCTCGAACCTCAAAGGAACCCAGGCATCGACGAATCGTCCCGATTCGTTATGGATAAGAGAGACTTCGCGCCGCCAATCCCCCTTGCGGTTCGGCAGCATGCCCATCCTGACCAGGACCTGGAAACCATTGCAAATTCCGATGACAAGACCGCCGTCGCCGACGAACTTTTCCAATGCGTCGCGAAGGCGGTCGCGGCATAAAAGAGCCAGAACCTGTCCTGAACCGAGATGGTCCCCGTACGAAAAACCGCCGGGGAATGCGAGGATGTGCACGCTCGATAGAACAGCCGGATCGGCGACCAGGTCCGCGATGTGCAGGCGCCGCGGTCGCGCCCCGGCGCGCGAGAAAATTTCAGCAAGCTCGGCATCGGCGTTTATCCCATAGCCGCCGAGAATCACTGCAGATACGTCCACGCTTCCTCCGCTTATCACGCTATCGGCGTTTTAAATGCCTGTTCGAGTTCGGCGACCGCGGCGTCTATTGCGCACAAACCACGATGCGAAATTCGCAGGCGGGGTTCCTCCGTCGTCTCACCGATCAAAGCGAAGCGCCGCCCCGCGAGACTGCGTTCGAAACGCTCGCGGTCGTCCTTCCTTACTGCGACAATGAATCTGCCGGGATCTTCCGAAAAGAGCCGCACCGCCGCCTGCGGATAAAGCGAAGCCTGTCCGGACGCCGCTCGCAGCGGCAGCGAGTCAAGCTTGACATCAGCCCCGAGCCCCCCACCTATGCACGACTCTGCGAGCGCAACCGCAAGTCCTCCGTCGGATAGATCATGGCAGGAACGCACGATCCTCCCCGAGATGCACCGCGAAAGCGCGAGATACAGCGGAAGATGCTCGGCCGGGTCCGCGACCGGACAGCGTCCGAGGCGGCCTTCCCCGCGGGCGCGGCCGACGCGCTCGAGCATTGATGCGCCCAAGCCCCCGCCCGTTCCGCCAAGGATGTAAATAAGATCCCCCGGCGCGAGAAAATCGGTCGAGGGCGCCTTGCGCACATCATCGATTATTCCGACCAGGGTTATAAGAAGCGTCGGCCTGACGGAGATACGCCGGCCGCCGGCGAAGGCGTCGTTTTTCATCGAGTCCTTGCCCGACACGAGGGGGACTCCGTACGCGAGGCAGGCCTCGCGCAGCGCCGCGCAGGCGCGCACGAGCTGGGCGAGCTTGAAGTCGCCGTCTGTATTGGACGCAGATTGTACGGGGTCAGGCCAGCAGAAATTGTCGAGCGCGACCGCGCGCGCCGGATCGCCGCCGAGCGCGATGTGCGCCCGAAACGCTTCATCGACCGCCGCGAGGGCCATTGCACGGGTATCGTGGTCGGAAAGTCTCGGCGCGATACCGTGCGTAATGGTCAACCCGCGGTACGAGTCATAGCGGGGCTTGAGCACGGCGCCGTCGCTCGGGGCGTCGCGGTGGACGCCGGTGCAGGGTTTCTCGATCGAGACCGCTTTGACCTCGTGGTCGTATTGCCGGACAAGTTGTTCCTTGGACGCGACATTGGGTTCGGCGAGAATCTCGAGGAGCGCGCCTGTCCAATCGCCGCGGTCCGCGAGGGCGGAACCCTCGATACGGGGCTCATTCCACCGCGCGGACAGTCGCATGACCGGCAGCCCTCGATGCAGGAATTCCATCGAAACAAGTCCGACGAGTCTTCCTCCGTACCAGATCTCGACAAATCCCGAATCAGTGAATCGGCCGACCACCGTCGCCTCGACTCCTCGTCGCGCCGCCAGCCGAATCAGAGCGTCCAACTTATCCTGTTCGACCGCGAGGCTCATCCGCTCCTGGCTCTCGGATACGAGAATCTCCCACGGCGACAAACCCTGGTATTTGAGCGGACAGGAACTCAGATCGATCGAAACCCCGCCCGAAGACTCGGCCATTTCTCCGAGACTCGAAGAAAGCCCGCCGGCGCCGTTATCGGTTATACCGGCGTACAATCCTGCGTCCCTCGCCTCCATAAGGAAATCGGTCATGCGTTTCTGAATGATAGGGTCGCCGATCTGAACCGCGGAGGAAGGGCTGGTCTCGTCGAGGGCGAGACTGGAAAAGGTCGCGCCGTGAATACCGTCCTTCCCGATTCGTCCGCCGACCATGACGGCGAGCATGCCGCTCTCGATCCGCTTCTTCCAAGAATCTCCGCCACGAATCTTCAAGGGCAGCATTCCGCCCGTGCCGCAGAACACGAGCGGCTTGCCTATATAGCTCTCGTCGAACAGGAAAGCGCCCGCGGCGACGGGTATCCCGGACTGGTTTCCGCCGTCGACGATCCCCCGGTGAACGCCGGCGAGAACATCACGCGGCGGCATGAGTCCTTCGGGCACTTCCGAATCCGGCGTCGAGGGCGGGGCGAAGCACAGAACGTCGGTATTGAAGAGCGGCTGCGCCCCGACGCCTGTGCCGAGAATATCGCGGTTGACACCGACAATGCCGGTGATGGCCCCGCCGTAGGGATCGAGCGCCGAGGGGGAGTTATGCGTTTCGGCTTTTACGCAGACCGCATACGATTCGTCGAAACGGAACACGCCGGCGTTATCGGTGAATACAGACAGCAGATCAGTCCGACGGGGAAGCAGTTCGTCCGTCGTCGCCTTTATATAGGTTTTGAACAATGAACGAATGACGCGGGCCCGCTCCCCCTCCTCGCTGTAGTCGATCTCGGCGTTGAAAATTTTGTGCTTGCAGTGCTCGCTCCATGTCTGGGCGATCATCTCGAGTTCGACATCAGTAGCCGATGCGCTTAAGCCGCGCGCCGTTCTGGCTTCGATTGTCTGCGGATCCGTATAGTACGCGCGAACGGCGCGCATCTCGGCCGGCGTCAACGCGAGAAGCCGCGATGAAGAAAGCGCTTCGAGCGCCGCGTCGTCCATCGACGCGAGATCGAACAACTCGGGCTCGGAGGGATCGTGAACGGAGACCGCGGGGTACAGCTCGGGAAGACGCGACCCCGATTCCCATTCGCCGCGGGAGATGAACACGGCGCTCTGGACGAGAGGATTCCACATGCTCTTGAATGCGCGCCGGACAGCCTCCGCGTCCGCGCCCGCCGCGCTGACGACAAAGAGCCGCGCCGTCTGTATCAACCCCCGGGAGGCGGCCTCGGGGAGGCGCAGTGCAATCGCTTCGCGCGCCGTAAGCGCGAGCGTATCCGTAACCCCCGGTCTGTACGCAATCTCGACAAGCCAATCCCAGCGATCGACAAGGTCGGGGAAGGGACGCGTGCATATTTCTTGAGTCACCGTATCGGTGAGGATTTCGGAGGCTGAGGACCGCTCCAGGGGGAAGTCTGTCAGAAAAACATCGGCGACGCGGACAGAGGCGGGGCAGCCCGCCGCGCGGACAAGACGTTCAGCCGGCGCACGGCCTCTATCGTCAAGACGGTGATCGAGGAAGCGAATCTCGATGCGCATGCGGAACTCTACAGAATGCCCTGAAGACCGTCAAGACGAATGGGAAATGCGCCATGCCCGCTTTCTACTCGGTATTCCTCTTATACAAAAGCCGGATATCTTCGGATTCCCGTTTGTGCTTCATCTTCAAATAAAGAGTTTTGCTGCCCGCATCGAAAACATAGCCTGAGGCGTTGTATATCTCGAACTGTCTGTCGGCGCTGTAGTCGATGCCGTACAGCTGAATCACCGCGAAAGGTTCGATGCCGTACAACGTCAGGTAATGCGACAGCCCCTCGGGGAAACGGGACAGGAAAACCGACTCCGATTCGCTCTTTTTGTAGGTTATCGAAGGTGAACAGGTCCACGCCCAGACGCCCGGCCCAGCCTCGCGGCACAGCGAGACCTCGCGTGTATAATAAGGATTATCGATATAAACCGGGTACAGGTCCTCGGGGGCGATCGTTCCCATCCGCAGATCTACGGCCCCAGAGCGGAGCGTCAAGCGCGCGGGGGCGAAGGCCTGATCGTCGGATACGGCGATGCCCGCTTCCACGAGCCCCTGCCCGATTCCCACGAGATCGGGCTTCCCTGTCGATGCGCCGAAGGCCATCAGATATCTGCCCGCGAGAACCGAGAGACGCAGATCGCAGGATCCATCTTCTTCCGCGACAAGGAACAGTCCTTCGGGCGCCTCTCGCACTGCGGCCAGCAGCCTGGCCGGCAATGAGGCGATATCGGCGAGGGGGTTGTCAGACTGAGGCAAAAGAGCCTGCGCCTCCACGACGCAGCCCAACAAGCCGACGGCTTGGCGCAGACTCAGTTTTGCAGGATCGAATGCGGCGAGGGCGCGCAGCGCCTCGGGCGCGAGCGTCGCCGGCGCCCGATCGAGAAGAAATGTCACAAGACCTTCTTTTTCGCAGAGCGCGGGCGAAGCGGACGCGATCATTTGCGACAATCGTTTCACCTCGGAAGCATCGGCCGCCTCTCGGGCCTGCATCCTCGGCATAAGTCCGCCGATATACGGAGCGGTAAGCTCGGTCAACTTATCGGGCCAGCTTTTTTTGGCCGTCTTGCCGACCTCGAGAGCCGCCGCGAAATTTCCGCGAACGAGGGATTCCGCGAGATATGCGGCAAGCGCTCTTTCGGAGAACACAGGCGTTCCATCGGGACCCTTCCACGTCGCCGTTTTCGCGTCGAGCCTCGATCCTGAAAGCGAAGCCCAGGCCTTGTCCCTCCACGACGCAATAATCGCGGCGAATTCCGAGTCGCTCTTCGGCTGCCGTGCAAGCAGCTTTTCCGCCTGCCGCGGGGGGCGGGCGGCAGGCTTCTGTACACGCGTTATTGAAACGCTGCCGTAGCCGGGACTCGGCGCGCCGGCCTCGATGACAAGGCTGCCGTGGTCCACGGCGGCTGAGACGAGCGACACATCGAAAGACCCGCCGCCCGAAGAAAGAACGTGCTTACCGTTTGAAACATAGGGTACGGCTGATCGCGCGGACAGCGGCAATCGTAGTTCCGCCGCGGCCCCTCCGGCGGGCGGGACAAGCGTGAGGGTGAAGCGTTCCCGCGCGCCGAATTCCACCGCCGCGATCAACTTGTGCCCGGACGAAAGCGAAATCTGCGCTCCATTGTCAATCGCTTCGACCGAACGCGGCAATACTGTTTTTACTGCACCATGTGATACCACAAGTTCCGCGGGTGAAAGCTCGGAAAGTTCGATCGTCATACCGGCATACGAAATACGCACTTTTTCGGGCGACACGGTCCGTCCGGGCTCGGTTTTAGGGATGGTGGCGCTTACGGATAAACCGCCGATTTTGCGGGAGAACCCCGGTCCCTTGGAGAATTGGACAAGGACAATAACGATAAAGACGCCGACATATAAAAAAGCGAGGCAGATTCCGCGCCTCAGATAACCCCTGCTCATTGCGGATTCCGACTATAGCCCGTTCACGCCTCTTGCGCAACCTTGCACAACTGCCGTATCGGGGAGTACTATCGGCCATCGAGACGGGCCTTACGAGGAGTTCGCTGAAATGGAAATAGACGCGAGCGCAGCGATCCGCAGAAAAAACTGCGGCACCGCCCCGCAACAGAAAAACCGACAGTCCCGTTATAGAGTCATAGCCGCACTGGCCGCCGCCGCGCTCGCGGCAGCGTGCGCCGGCGCGCCCAAAACATCCGATTCCCGGCCGGAGGCTGCCGCTGAAAAGGCATCGTACCGGCCCCCGGCGCCCGACGCCCAAACACGGCGCATACAAGATATGGAGAAGGCCGCCGCGCTTTTGGAGAAGGGCGACACCGCCGCCGCCGAAGACACGCTCGCGCGCCTGGCCGCGGCATCGCCCGGAGACGCGAACGTAGAGCTGGCGCGGTCCGCCGTTCTCGTCTCGGCAGGCAAACTCGATGAGGCCAGAAAAAACGTCGATGCCGTGCTCGCCTCATCGCCGAACGACATCGAGGCTTTGACGATGGGGGCCGAGCTCGCCCGTTTTGCAGACGATCAAAAAGCGCGCCGGGCCTACCTCGACCGCGCCCTGGCGGCCGCGCCTTCAAACGACGCGGTTCTCTCGGCCTGGGGCGATTACCACCTCGATGCAAAAGAATGGACGAGGGCGGACAGTTTTTACCGCCGCGCCCTGTCGATCAACGGCAGCAACCCCGACGCTCATCTCGGCCTGGGGCGCGCCTTGTACCGCCAGGCGAAGTATACCGAGGCCGAGGCTGAGCTCTCGAAAGCGATCTCGCTCGAACCCGAATCTCCGCTTGCGTATTCTGATCGGAGCCGAGTCCGCTCCCAGCTCGGCAAGTACGCCGAAGCCGAAAGCGATCTCAGCGAAGCGATCGCCCGCGCCCCGGACGAACCTTGGCTCTACATCGACCGCGGCCGGTTCCGTCTGAACTTGATGAACCTTTCCGGCGCCCGTTCGGATTTCGACATCGCGATCCGACTCGATCCCGAGTACTTCCTTCCCTATGTATTCCGCGGCGGCATCCATGACGAGGAAGGCAGGGACGAAGAGGCTCTCGCCGACTTCCGCAAAGTGATCGAACTGTATCCCGAGTATTGGTATGCCTACGAATCCGCGGGCGCGGCGGCATTCAGGCTGGGCTTCTGGGCAGAATCCGCGGCGCATTTCAAAAAGGCCTACACCTCAGCCCCGGACCGTTACGAATACGCCATCGCCGCCTCGATCGCACTCTGGCGCGCCGGCGACAACAAAGAAGCGAGAAGATACGCCGAGTCGATCGCCCCCTCGATCGACCGCGACAAAGACTATGTTTTTTGGGCCATGCTCCGCTTGATTCAAGAGCAGAACGACGCCTCGGCGGATCTTGAAGTCAAAATTCAAGCTGCAAAAAAACTCGACGTCAAAAGCGCGATGCTGTTTTACCTCGCAGAGTATTGGATCTGCAGGGGGAAAACCGATCTTGGCGCGAAATATCTGGCTCTCGCCGCGGAACAGAAGCGCGAAGGCACGCTTGAATACGGAATGATCCAGGCCGAGCTGAAACGGCTCGGTCAGGCGGGCGGCTGAACGACGGGAGACGAAGATTTTCTTCATGAAACACCACAGCCCGGGGGACAATGCGTCCCGCCGCTCGGGATTGGAGAGCTGATATGTCCCAGACCACACGAAGGATCGAGCTGAAAAACCGAACAGTAATTCTGGCCGGGACTGTCCATATTTCGAAAGAAAGCGCGGACGAGGTCCGTGCGTTGATCGCCGCTGAAAAGCCTGGACGAGTCTGCGTCGAACTCGACGAGGGCCGATGGCAGTCGATCTCAAAAGGCGCCGGATGGGAGAATCTGGACATCGGCAAGGTACTGAAGGAAGGACGCGGATTCCTTCTGCTGGCGAACCTGGCTCTTGCGGGCTTTCAGCGCCGGATGGGGGCGGGCGTCGAAAGCCGCGTCGGCGAAGAGATGACAGCCGCCATAGAAGCCGCCGAGGCCGAGGGCATCCCCTTCTCACTCTGCGACCGCGAGGTACAGGTAACCCTCAAACGGGCCTGGTCGCGATCGGGACTCTGGAATAAGGCGAAATTGCTCGCAAGCCTCCTCGACTCGGCCTTCGCCGGCGACCAGTTGAGCCGGGAGGAAATCGAAAAACTGAAGGAAAAAAACGAACTCGATGAAATGATGTCGGAACTCGCTTCTTTTCTTCCGTCGGTCAAGGAAGTGCTCATCGACGAACGCGACCGTTATCTGGCATCGCGGATTTATCGTGAACAAGAGAATCTGATCGTCGCGGTTGTCGGGGCGGGGCACCTCGACGGCATCGAAGCATGGCTGCGCCGCCTGGACGCCGGTGAAGTCGGGCAGGACACATCGGACATCGAATCTACACCGCCGCCGTCGAAGGCCGGGAAAATCATCGGCTGGTCGATACCAGTCATCATCGTCGCACTGATTGTTCTCGGCTTTGTTCGATCAGGGTCGGCGGTCACGCTCGAGCTCGTTTCGCGCTGGATACTCCTCAACGGCTCATTGGCGGCCCTAGGCTCGGCGCTCTGTCTGGCGCATCCTTTGACCATCGTTCTCTCGTTCGTCTGCGCTCCCATCGCGAGTCTCAATCCCTTTATCGGCGTCGGACTTTTCGCGGGGCTCGCAGAAGCCTTCCTGCGCAAACCCCGCGTCGTCGACCTCGAAAACCTTACCCAGGACATCTCGACGATCAAGGGCTTCTACAGGAACCGTGTCACTAAGGTTTTATTGATTTTCCTCTTGTCCAGCATCGGCGGAATGATCGGCAACTTCATCGCCCTGCCGTTTTTGGCCTCCGGAGCGCTGCGGTAACGAAGTTTCGGCCGGCGGATCCGCCGCCGGCATCGTTCCTGAGAGGCGAAGCCGGCATTGACGCGGGCCCGAAAAAGCATGATTTTTGCATCAATATGGGCGAGGCTGTCCGCCGAAGATCCGGGGAGGCCGGCGCCGCGGGGAGGATCAAATGAATACTGTCACCGTAATTGTCCTGGGCATCGTCGTCGTCTCGATATTCGGAGTCATCGGCGATATGGTCACAAAAATCATGCACGCCAGGATCAATGCAAAAAACCAATCGACCGGCGCAGCGGTTCCCAGGAATGAAATCGACGAGCTGAACCGCAGGATCGGCGTCCTCGAAACCCGCCTCGAAGAGCGTGAGGATGCGGTAAAAAGACTCCAAGACGAGGTTCGCTTCGTGACAAAGATGCTCGAAGACAGGACAGGACGCACCTAGGGGGTCGACGACGCTCGACATTCCGGATACAACGACGCTTCGGAGGGATTTGATGGACAGCTGCCCCTGCGGATCCGGTCGCATGTACGAGGCGTGCTGCGGTCGCTTTATCTCCGGCGAAGCCAAGCCCGAAACGGCCGAAGAGCTCATGCGCAGCCGCTACAGCGCATACGCGCGCCGCGACGTCGAGTACATCCTCGCAACATGCCTGAAAGACGAAGACCACGACATCGACGAAGAGGCCACCAGGAAATGGGCCGAGAACGCAACCTGGCTGGGTCTGCACATCATCAAAACCGACAAGGGAGGCCCCTCGGACGACGAGGGCATGGTGGAATTCCGGGCTGTCTACTCGATGGACGGACTCCGGGAGGAGCACCACGAGAAGGCGCGCTTCGAAAAACGCGACGGCTCGTGGATATACGTCGAGGGAGAAGTCATTCCTGAAACCATTGTCCGCGACAGCCCGAAGGTCGGCCGCAATGACCCCTGTCCCTGCGGCTCGGGCAAAAAGTACAAAAAGTGCTGCGGCCGAGGATCATGACAGGTCCTGCTCACTTTTGAGTCGGACGCGAAAACAAGGAAATAGATCTCGGCTCGAATGAGAGACGATCGCCCTCGCGGCGGACATTGCAAACGATCGGCTCACATCCATCCCAGTCAACGGCGGATTCGCGCCATGGTTTATCCGAAAGATTCGCTACGCCCTCGATCTGTCCGTCCCGGCTGAACAGCCTGAACACATCCGGTCCGGCATATTCCGCCCCGTACTCGCGGCCGGCGAGACGGTCGTGCAGCGCAACGATCCGCGCGGTGAATTCCGGCTCTTCCGTTCCACCGAAGGCCTTCGCGTCGTCCGAGAACATTATCTGCGAGGCCAGCATCATATCCACGACGGCCACCAGTTCCTTCTCACGCTCGGTCAGCTTCATGCGCTCGTCCGTCCGGCAGAAAACAACGTCGGGATCGTTGAGAAAGACCGTCCTGTCGAACACCGTACGGCCGATTGTGTCGCGGAGGCTGTTGTAGGCGCTCGGTCTGCCCTGATGCCGGATCATCTTGAGCTCCGGCCATTCCCAGGACTCTTTTGTATCGGCCCCGATCCGCATCAGGGGAAGGTGGCGGAACGACGGTTCGAAAGGCGCGCCGCAGCCGAGATAGGCGAGCGGCCGGCCCCGATGGTTCTTGAGTTTCGAGCTGAGCCTGCGCAGAACTCTATCGTAATGCACATACGCGGGGCCGCCGTGCTTCCTTTTTCCGCGAAGCATCCCGGCGTATAAAAAGTCAAGTTTGAGATAACGATAGCCCCAGTCCTCGATAAGGGTATCAAAGACCTCCGCAAGATACTCTTCCACCTCGGGAATCGAAAGATCGTAGCAGTAATAATTGTATCCCCAGCCTGGATTCCAGCCCGCGGTCACCGGACGACCATTCTCGTCCCGGAGGATCCACTCGGCGTGCTCTTTGAACGAAGCGCTTTTCCGCTCCAGGATGAACGGCGCGATCCAGATGCCGGGGATCATTCCGCGCGATTCTATCTCGCCCGCCAACACGGCCATGCCTCTGGGGAACTTCGTCTCGTCGATCGTCCAGTCGCCGACTGCGCATTCCCATCCGTCGTCGATTTGAAAAACGGTGGGCCTTCCGCGCCGCAGATAGAGCTCGTTTATGAGATTCGCGTTCGAAGAAATCGCCTCGATGTCGCTCGAGATGATCGTATCGTCGATCGAGGCGTAGTGGTTGTACCAGGACTCGTAGCCGCCCGGCGCCGTCCGTTCGGCCGAATCCAGAAACCGAAGACGCTCGAAACCAGCATAAGGCTGATAGATCCTTCTCAGTTCATCCTTGAGACTGAAAAAAGAGTCCGCCAGGAAGAGGACGACCTCGGCGACCGTCCGCCCCGCCGCGAACCGGGCGCCCTCGGCGTAAGCCTCGATCGACAGATCAAGGCTGCGCCGCGACAGTGCAAATGAAAGAGGAGGAAGCGCAGTCTCGACAGAATTCGCAGAGACAAAGACGAGCCGATGGCGGCCTGAACGAAGCCATCCTATGAAGTGCGAGAGAACCTCGCCGCGCGCCTCCTTTCGCGCGGGATGAGCGACCTGAACGGCCATGCCCGGCACCGCACGTGTCCCGCCGATTCTCGTCGCAGAATTGATCTCGCCGCCGAAGGACCAGGACTGCCATCCGTTTGACAGGAACAGCCGCGATCCGCGGTCGGCGAAGGCCGCTCTCTCGTTTGAGCCGGCATTCACCGCATCGCACAGTTCATCGAATGAGATCCGGGCGAGCTGCGTCATCGGCTCATCGCATTCCACGGACGAAGCAGCCACAAAGCGAAGAACCGCCCCCTCTTTTCGGCGATCGACGGACAGGGTGAAACGGGGATCGACGCGCATATTCACCTCGGCTCGGAATATCGGCTGTTACCAGGTTGATGACAAACTCGATGCCTGCCATCAACCTGTTAACTGAAGCTCGGCTGTCAGTGTACTATCGCATTGTAACCACGGTCAAACCGATCACAGGCAGGGCGCACGCGGCGCCGGGGAGTCTCTCCTGATTAAACTTTACGCATTTCTGGGAAACCATGGCCGCGAATACCGCGGCAACCGACACAACGTAGCCTGGCAGTTCCTCGAGATGCTGCCTTTTTACGGCGGACTGAGGTGGGAACGGAAGTTTAAAGGCCGAGTTTCTTCGCTCGAGACTGGAGGGGGGCGGATCTGGCTTCTCACGCCGGAAACCTACATGAACCGTTCGGGCGACTCGATCGCCGAGCTTATGCATTTCTACCACATTGAAAGCGGAGAGCTTCTCGCGGTCCACGACGAGCTCGAACTGCCGCTGGGGACCTTCGGCTTTAAGCTGGGCGGCGGCCTGGGAGGTCACAACGGGCTCAGATCCATCGAAAACGTCTTGGGGAGCCGCGACTTCGCCCGGCTCCGTTTCGGCATCGGCCGCCCGGACCATTCGGATATTGCAGGATATGTTCTTTCAGATTTTTCGGATTCAGAACGCGAGTCCCTCGAAGGCTCTGTTTTCCCCGCTGCGGCACGCGCCCTGCTCGAGTGCATTGAAGCCGGGCTCGATGCCGTATTGAACCGCTACCCTAAGGTCAAAGTCAGTTCCTAAAAAATCAACTCCTCGAGCTTCTTTTCGTCGCGCTTCCAGTCCGGATCGACGCGCACCGACAGTTTTAGACGTATCGGATACTCGAAAATGTCCGCCAGATCGGCCTCGGCCTCTTCACGGATCCGCTTGATCATAGAGCCGCCCTTCCCGATGAGTATGCCCTTCTGCGATTCACGCTCGACGACAAGGTCGTACTCGGCGGTCAATGCGCCGTCGTGAAGCCGGGACGAATCCTTGTACGCCACATAAACCGCGTGCGGAAGTTCGTCCCGGGTGTTGAGAAAAATCTTTTCTCGGATTATTTCAGCGATGCGGAACACCGGTTCCTGATCGGTGTAATACTCATCGGGATACCAGGCGGGGCCTTCGGGGGCCATCGCGAAGAGCGCGGAGAACAATGTATCGAGACCTTCGGCCTTGAGCGCCGAAAGCTCGAGGATCGGGATTCCGGGGAATTTTGTCGAAATGAAGGAGCGGGCCCGCTCAATGTCCGCTTCCACCGCATCGATTTTGTTTATCGCCGCGACGAGACGCGCCGCCGCCGGAGCGAGCGCCCGGGCCAAGGCTTCCTCCTCGGCGCCGATTTCGCGCGTCGCGTCAACGAGATAGAGCACGATATCCGCGTCCGCAAAGGCATCGACCGCCACGTCGCGCAGTTTTTGGTTCATCCTCTTGCCGGAAATATGAAATCCGGGGGTGTCGAGGAACACGAGCTGTCCTTCGGGGCGAGTGACGATGCCCCGCACGGCGTTCCGCGTCGTCTGCGGCACGGGCGATACAATCGATACCTTTTGCGCGCAGACTGCGTTTACAAGCGTCGATTTGCCCGCGGACGGGCGGCCCGCAATCGCGACGAACGCCGACTTTGCCACAAGAGACCTCACGCGAAATACGATTCGGGCGGCTCCCGCCCCGTCCAGATTTTGTACTGAGCCGCCGACTGATACCGCAGCATCCGCCAGCCGTTGGTCGCCTTGCAGCCGGCGGACAGCGCGCGCTGCAAAAACGCCGTACGCTCGGGCCGGTAAATAATCTCGAAGACCGCCTCGCGGCCGGTGAATTCGTACCAGTCGAGCGGATCGCCCTGAATCTCGTTCTCCATGCCCACACAGGTGGCTTGAATGATGATGTCGGAATGATCGGCCACGAGGCCTGCTGCATGCTCGGCGAGCGGACCGAAGGCAAAGCCGTATCGCCTCGCCAGTTCGCGCGCCTTGGAAAGCGTCCTATTCAAAACGAGAGCGACGGCGCCGAGCTTGGCCAAAACATATGTCGCCGCTTTCGCCGCCCCGCCGGCGCCGATGACAGTGGCCCTCAGCCCTCTGAGATCCCGCCTTCCGAGGAATTCCAGGAGACTGCGTTCGAATCCGATGACGTCGGTATTATGGCCCGCCCAGTCCGAACCATCCCTGACGAGGGTGTTGCAGGCGCCGATCTCTTCTACCGCCTTCGATCGTTTTGACAGCATAGGAAGAACGGCCTCTTTCAGGGGGACGGTTATTGCCGCCCCTCTCGCCTCGGTGGCCTCGAGCGCGGCGAAGAGAGAGGCCGCATCGTCTGCAGGCACGGGAACGTACACCGCGTCGATGCCCGCCTCCCTGAACGCCGCGTTATGGAGCGCCGGCGCCTTCGAGGATGCGACACTTCGGCCGCCGCCGAGTGCGTACACCTCGGTATACCTGCCGATCTCGTGGAAATGATATTGATCCTCGAGGGCGGCGGGGTCGAGATGGCCGGGGGCGGCCACAGGCAGGCCGGCATAGAGGGCGCTCGTGTAGGCGATGCTCGAGCCGAGCCGCGCGGCAAGGACGCGGCTGGGCAGACCGTATTCGCCCATTCCTACGACGATCCGCTCGCCGGGCGGCAGGGACGTCGCCCAGGATACCAGGCGTGCGAAGTCTGCGGCCCCGCGAGGAGTCACCGCCAGCTTGGGTATCTCGCCTGGTTCGGCCGCTAGTTCGGCCCACGCCGCATCGAGATCGGCGGGAAGCCCCGACATATCGTGACGGGAGCGGATAATTCTAGTCCCAAACGTCCGCGCCGCCTCCTCCACCGAGGGAACGCGGAAATCGTTCTCGAGATCAACATAGGCGTAATTTGCGCTCTTGTCGGGCCGTGCGAAGGCAAGGGCTTTCGCGAGTATCACCAGACGGGCGCCCTCGCCTTCGGTGAATCCGCCGCCGTCGCAGGCGCGGCGAACAGCCAGAATGCAGGGGACACCCGCCCGCTCGGGGAAACTCCGAATACCGAAGATTTCAGAAGGATCGAGACGATCGGCTCGAAGCTCGGCGATATCGATTCTGCCTCGATACCGGTCGAGGGCGGCGAGATCTCCGGCGAGTGTCCGGCCCGTCAACGAAAGACAGACAAGAGGCATGCGTCCTCCAGACCTGTGCATGCAGGTTCTCGAAATACTCGATGCATTTCAAGACCCGCTAGACATCGGATCGGTAGATGTACACATCCACGATGTTCCCTTCGGCCAGGGACAAACGCAGCCTGACCGGAAAGGCCTTATATGGCATTCGAAACACGAGGTAGTCGGTCCCCGTTTCGAACGGTTGCCCGAGAATCGAGCAGGCCTTGTCCGCCGAATCTCCGAGGAAAAGACCATAGATCGATCCGGCGTACGGCTTTGCAAGCTTGATCTGCCATACCCGATTCTCGTACAACAGCAAAGTGTAGCCCTCGGCGTACACAAAGGCCACATCGTCCTGCCATGCCTCGCCGCCCCGGACGACGGCGACGGAAGAAGGCGCGCCCAGCCGTGCAAAAACATCATCTAGGTCGAGGCCCAACAGCCCCGAGGGGTCGTCTTCGAGGATCAGAGGCGAAGCGGCCGCGCGGACGGCACAGCACAGGACCATCGCAGAAACAAAGGCCGCTCGAACCATGTCACGCATGCTTGTGCGAATCTACCTGAACAGGCGCACCCCTGTCCATGGCGGAAAGAATCTTTTATCTTGCCGTACCGCGATCTTTCGTAGAAAATACGTACGATTTCATTGGACATAAGGAGCCGCACGTGCCCAGCGACAACGCCGCGAACAAACTTCCTTCCGACGCTCTCGACGCCTTTTTGGACGGAGTGCTCGCCGACCTCCGCGCCCCTGCTGATCCGGACGCCTTGAACGAGGTCCGCGCGGCATTTCGCAGGCGGATCCCTTTTTCGATGCGGTCGTACGCGGCCGCTCTGCTCATTCTGCGGGCCGCCGGTCTGTCGCGAATGACAAGCCCTAAAGCCGAGAGACGGAGCAAAAGCGCCAAAGAACCCCGTCCCCAAAAAACTCGGGAAAAGACAACCGAAAAAGAGAAGCCCGGCGCCAAAAACCGAATCGAATCCTCGGTGGGGGAAGAGCGGTCAGCGCCGCGCCCGCGCTATACCGGAGAGGCTTCGACCCTCTTTTTCTCCATGGGCAAGCGGCAGCGGCTCTATCCCCGCATACTCATCGATCTCATCGTCGACACGGCAAAATTGACGCTCGACTCGATAGGGGACGTACGAGTTTTTGACAATTACGCCTTCGTCGATGTCGATCCGCAGAAAGCCGCCGCCGTGATCTCGGCGCTCGATGGAAGCGAATTCCGCGGACGGAGACTGTCGGTCGGCCCCGCAAAAAAACGCGACCCTCAGGAAACCTGAGAGGGGCGGAATTACATGAACATCCGCCACAGTGCGAACGCAAGAGCGTAGTTGACCGCCAAGGCCAGCGCCATGCAGAGGCCGGATGCCGCGGTCGTGATCGCAGCCGCGCGGTCGGTTTCGACCGCGAGACGCTCGCGCTCGCCGTGATCGTATCTATTCATCGACGCCGCCGTCCCGACGGGAATTTGCACTGACAATCGAAGCATATCCCGCTCGACTCTCAGCCTAAGCGCCCTCCGCCACAACCATCGATACGCCAGAAAAAACGCAAGCCCCGGAGGCGCGAAGGGAAGGACCGGAACGGTACCGATCAGGAAAATGAGCGCCCGCACGCTTGAGAAGGGACTCGATCGCGCGATCAAAAGGATAATCGAGATCGCAATCAATCCGAGCGCGACCGACAAAGGCGTCGCGTATCCGAAATATTCGTTGACGCTCCTCCCCCCGACGATCAAACGGGACGCAAGACCGGCGTCGTCCCCATCATGAATGACGACGATGAGATTCTCCTCCGCGGTGTGGACAAACACCGCCCGACCGGCTTCCGCAACAATCCTGCCTCCGACAAAGACCCGTGTCCCCTCCGCCACCGAGGAGACAGACTTCCATCGAACCTTCTTTACCGAACCTGGATCGCTGGTATCTGGAGGAACGGTATAAACGGGAGCCCGTGATAAATCCACGAGCGCGCTCACTCCCTCCCCGCGCACCCAGACTCGATCTGACCCCTCGATAGCCTCTATCGAACCGTACAGCCGGAAAGAACCACAATCCCCGCCGCGGATTATGCGCGCAGCGTCGCCGTAGGTGAGCAGGGGGCGCTTTTCCAATTCGACGACCCTGTTTCTGAACGACCGCCACTGCGCCCGCAGACTGACTGCGCCGATGACTGGAATCACCAGAAAGAAGACAAATGCCGCGGCCAGCGCAGCGTAGAGGGGAACAAACACCGCTTGTCGCTCCTCGACGCAAAGTCTATGGTAAGCCTATCATGACGCATCGCATCAGTGTAGGACCATTGGGCGTCAACGCATATATACTCGAATACGAAAACACCGTCGTTCTCGTGGATCCAGGGGATGAATACGAGCCGACATTGTCGTTTTTTGAATCACACGGCATCGAACCGTCGATTATCATCGCCACCCATGGGCACCTCGATCATACTGCAGCCATCCCCAAGCTCATTGATTCATTCACAAAAAAAGGAATCGCCGTCCAGCTTGCCGTTCACAGGGCCGACGCGTGCTATTTCGGCGAAGAGGGGGAGAAAACAAACCGAGAACTTTTCTCGAGGATCGGATTCTCAACCTATTTCGAGGCTCGTTGGACATCCATGCCCGAACCGACACTTTTGCTATCCGAAGGAAGTCGAATTCCCGGCACGGAACTATGCGTGCTGCACACCCCCGGCCACAGCGCGGGATCCATTTGCCTGTATGATGAAAACGCCGGTTTTCTTCTTTCGGGGGACACCCTTTTCCGTGACGGTATTGGACGAACCGACGGGCCCGACTCTAGTTTTTCTGCCTTGAGACAGAGCATCGCCCGATTATGCGAACTGCCGTCCGAGACCAAGGTCCTCCCCGGTCACGGCCTCGAAACAAGCATAGGCCGTGAAAAAATGTACGGAGCATGATTATGGGCCGATGTGGAATACACGGATCTTCGCGTATTCTTTTTTTGATTTGTTTGACGATATGCATGTGCGTTTTCATTTCATGTCGTCCCTCAGACGGAAACGAACTATCCGGTACAGAGTTCGTTTTAAACACGGTATGTTCGATACGTATCTACCGAGGAGGAGACGCGTCACTTATCAGATCGGCCTTCAATCGACTTAGGGGTATCGAGGCGGAACTAGGGACATACGGACAAAACGGTGAGATAGAACGGGTCAACGCACACGCTGGTGTGGCGCCGGTCCGCGTCGGCGATGACGCCCTGGCGGTTGTAAGCCGCGGACTCGAGTATGCAAAACTCTCGGACGGCGCATTCGATCCGAGCGTCGGGCCACTGGTGCGTTTGTGGGGAATCGGAACTGATCACGCCCAGGTTCCGCAACCGAGCAATATCCTTGAAGCCTTGAAGTGCGTCGGATGGAAAGATGTAGTCCTCGATCAAAAAGATAAGACCATCTTCCTCCGGCGAAAGGGGATGTTGCTCGACCTCGGCTCGGTTACTAAGGGATATGCCGCCGATGCGGTCGCCGACATTCTCAAAACGGGCGGCGTCACGAGCGCGATCATCGATCTCGGAGGCAATATCGTAGTCATCGGAAGCCGTCCCGACGGCTCGCCGTGGAGAATCGGTCTTCAGGATCCGGCAGACGGCCGCGGCTCCTCTATCGGCATCGCATCACTCGTCGACGAATCCATGGTCACATCCGGCGTATACGAACGTTTCCTGGAAAAAGACGGCAAACGCTACCATCATATCCTCGACACGAGTACGGGCTACCCCGTCGATAACGGCCTTGTGTCGGCGACGGTCATCGCCCCAAAATCCTTCGACGCCGACGGCCTTACAACGACGATTTTCGCGCTCGGCAGAACCCGCGGCATGGAACTCGCCGTCCAGCGCGGGGTCGGCGCGATACTGGTCGACGCCGACAATAAGGTGTACATGACTCCCGGTCTTTCGCGGAAGTTCAGGCTCACGAATTCGTCCTATACGTACGCCGAGTGATTCCGGTCTCCGCCTTCCTCGGCGGCCGGGGCAGCCTCGGCGAGACGGAGTCGCATAAAAAGCCAGGACGCGCCGACCGCCGCCCAACATCCAACCGCGGCGTAGCGCAGGAAGCGGATCAGGGGCGGCCCGCCCCCCTCGACATCGGCGAGGAGCAGTTTCGGAACGGCATAGACCACCGCGACGGTCGCCGCGCCGAGCAGATAGCGGAGCACTTTTTTCGTCCATGGTCCCTCGACAGAGAAGCCTGCCGCCGAAGGGAAGTAGATACAACCTGCAGCGAAGCCGAAAAGCAGGCCGGCCGTCGAAACATCCCGCCGATTCACGGCGACCATGGCGACGACTACCGCGGCGGCCGCGGCCATGCGCAGGCTCGGCCGCAAAGAAGACAGCCGGCGCTCCACGTTGTCCCCCGCCAGATAATCAAGACCGACGATAAAGCCGCCGAGCGCCCATCCCGCCAGGACGTCAGTCGGATAATGAACCCCGAGGTACACGCGGGATACGCCGATAAGGACGGGCGGCAGAAACGCCGTAACAACGCGCCGCCATCCCCGAAAAAAGTAACACGCCCCGGCAGCCCAGAAAACCATGGACGTCTGCGCATGATTAGAAGGGAGCGAGAACGTCGGCTCAAAATCGAGCCCCACAGAAGGATCGATATCAAAAGGACGAGGAACAGCAAAAACGTTTTTCAGCCAAAGATTGAGAGCCGTCGATACCAAAACGAGCACCGTCAGCCGCTTACCCCTGCGCCGATCGACGCTCCAATAGACGGCGGTCAGGAGCGCCAGGTAAAAATACTCAGTTCCCGCAAACGTAATGACCTTCATGATGCCGGTTAACACCGGGCTCGCTGTCGTTTGAACGACGCGTATCACATCGAGACCCCATGCAAGAACTGGATCCATCGACCCGACCTCCCCGGCTCCACTGTAGTGTCTTGTCCCGCTCAAAACAAGCGCGCGGATACTTCGGCCGGACTCGCCTTGACTCGTCGCCCGCCGCGTAGTAGAAACGATCGATCGCCGGCATGGTGAAATGGCATACACGGCAGACTCAAAATCTGCTGCCAGCGATGGCTTGAGGGTTCAAGTCCCTCTGCCGGCAAAAAACCTTTTGTATACTTTTTTATACGTTCCTCGAAGCTTGTTGCGCCTTATCTGGCTGAAATAAAAAATAAAAGTCATCACCGACGTGTGGCTTGGAGTACGGCCGAGGACTACTCCGGCACAGGAAGTGATGGAAAATCTCAACAATGTTCGAGGAAGTCCCTAAGACGATATACTATGCTGAATAAGGAATCGATAGATGAATGTACCGCGATTTCAGTACGACCTGTTTCGCGTGCTCGCGCCGGTCTTGATCGGCGTGCTTTCCCTGCTCCTTGTCGGAAGCTGCACTCCGGAACGTCGACGCCGCCCCGAGACGCGCGTGTACATTCTCTTTCTCATCGCAACCATCGGTTTCCTCGCCATGAACTTCATGGAGATGATCTCGAGAAGCGAGGCTGAGACGCTTTTGTGGTCGAAGTTCATCTACCTCTTCATCGGTTTTATTCCGCTTATCTGGATCGACTTCTGTGTCCGTTTCACTCACGAGGGCCGCGGCCTGGATCCAAAGATAATCGCCGCAATCACGGCGATACCGCTCGCGACGTTCGTAGTGATCTTCGTTCCTGATCTTCAGGTCTTCATGTGGAATCGGATTGAGTATTTCACGCAGGGCGATTTCACGATATCGAGGCGCGACCACGGTCCATGGTTCACGGTATATGCGGTCTACACCTACGCATCCATCGCAACGGGGGCCACAATCGTGATACGCCATTTCCCGCGACAACGAAGTTTTTACAGACGACAGTCGTTCGTGATTCTCGCCGGTTTGATCGTCCCCCTCGCCGCAAGTCTTGTCTATATCCTGAAACTGGTCCCAGGCTTGATTAAAGACTATACGCCGTTCGGGTACGCGGTTTCGGCATGCATCTTCTACGTGGCGCTTTTCCGCATGGACGTCTTTTCGCTTGTCCCAGTCGGACGCGCGGTCGTCATGGAGCGCCTCGGGGTCGGCATTCTCGTCCTGGACCGCGAATGGAGGTTGGCGGACGCGAATCCCGCGGCGATGCGCATACTCGGCATCCAGGAACACCATATCGGCAGGCGTGTCGCCGGACTCGCGGGCGAGAAAAACATCCTTCCGCGGCCGATCGTAGACGCGGTGCGCTCGCGCTCGTCGACGGAACTTAAGATGGAATCTGCGGACGGCTCCCTGTTTTACCGCATCGACGCTTCGCCGATCGAAGGGGCGGGAGCCCTCGCGGTGATTTCCGAGATAACCGAGCTGCGGCGGCTTCTGACTAAAGTCGAAGAGCTCGCGCGTACGGATGAGCTGACCGGTCTCCCGAACCGGCGGGCGTTCATGGAAGAGGCCCGGCGTGAAATCGCCCGCGCCTTGCGGCGCGGCATCTCGCTCGCGGCCGCTATGATCGATCTGGATGGGTTCAAGGCCGTCAACGATACACTCGGCCACAGATCGGGCGACATCGTGCTCAGGGGATTCGGCGCGATTATCTCTCAAGAAGCGAGGGCCGATGATGTGTACGGCCGCGTCGGCGGCGACGAATTCGCCATCATCGCGGCGGGCGGCCCGGGCGCGACCGGCATAAAATTCCTCTGCGATCGGCTTCGAAGGCGGCTCGAGACCGCGGAGTTCCGCGATGAATCAGGAGCTCCTCTTCGTGTCACGATCAGCGCGGGAATCGCGGCGCTCGATCATGCGGCTCCGTCATTGGAACGGCTGCTCGCAAACGCCGACTCCGCACTCTATGCGGCCAAGGGAGGGGGCCGCAACGCCGTCGTCATATATGGCGGATGAACCCATGACCTTTCTCGAGCACGCGGCCGAACTTCGCAGACGATTGATATCTTCGGTCATCGCCGTGCTTGGGGGGAGCATCGTTTGTTTTATCTTTTACGATCCTATCATTGAGTTTCTTCAGTCGCCGCTCGAATCGGTCATGAAAACCGAGAACGGTGCTTTTCTCTTCGTTGGAACAGTTTTCGAAGCCTTCATCGTCAAATTCAAACTGTCGATATACTCGGGCGTCGTCTCGACCACACCCATTCATCTATTCAACATCGCGGCCTTCGTTTTTCCAGGTCTTCGGCTCCGTGAAAAGAGAATCGTCGCGTGGTCTTTGGCGGCGTCGGCCGTTCTCGCGGCGACGGGGTTTTACTTCGGTTATTATCACATCATTCCCGCAATGATCGAGCTTCTGACAAGCTCTTCTTTTTTGCCCGGCCGGGTCGAGTTCCTGCTCGGATTTGAAAAAAACATCATATTCGTCGTCGGTTTTCTTTTCGCGGTCTTGATCGTTTTCCAGCTCCCCTTGCTCCTCCTTATCCTACTCGCCCTGAATATACTGTCGAGACGCGCCGTGCTGCGATCGAGCAGATTCGTCGTCGTCGGCATTTTCGTTCTAGCGGCGATCGTGACGCCCTCGCCGGATATGATTTCCCAGCTCATGCTCGCACTGCCGTTGATCGCGCTCTTTTTTCTCGCCATCCTCGCCGCGAAGATCCTGCATCTCGGAGACGGCGCATGTTCGGAATAGGATTCGAGGAACTCGTCGTTGTTCTCGTCGCGGCCCTCGTCCTCATTAACCCCAAAGATCTTCCGAAGCTCTTCAGGAAAGCCGGAAAACTTTGGGGCCGCATCCGCCAGTTGCGCGAGACCGCTGAAAACACCGCCCGCGACCTTGCACGGGACATACGTATTGGAGACAAAGAGGGGGAACAAAATGATCGGACCAAATGAATTGATCGTCATTGTCCTGGTTGTGTTGGTTTTGTTCGGAGCATCGGCGATTCCGAAATTCGCTCGTTCGCTGGGAAAGGCGAAATCGGAATTCGAGAAAGGAATCAAAGAAGGGAAAGAGGAGGGCTCAGAGACTTCAAACTCGGAGACATCTGTCACTAAAGAGCATGATCAATAGATCACCAGAACCTGCGGGGCATAGGGCTCGGTGAAGTATTGGATTAGGGATTCAAACTCCAGTGCAGACTCGGCAGCCACAAGTCTCCTTCGACCAGGGGCCCGTAGTCCGAGCAGCCCCGGATAAGCGTAAAGCCGAGTCCCTTTGAGCGGGATTCGAGCGTATCGCTGATTCTGCGGCGATCTTCGCCCTTCGCGGGAAGTGGCGTATACTGTTTACGTGCGATGCGTACAGGAAGCAAATCAAACGCTTCGATACGGGCACGGCCTTTTTCATCTTTCACCGCCCACACAATGACGGCCACGCTGTCATAGGTCGCGTCCGGGTCCATGTCGAACACGAAATTCCCCAGTGAATAAAAGACAAGGCCGTTCTTGTAGCGCTCGATGCCTTGGAGAACGTGCGGATGATGCCCCAGAACGATGTCGGCGCCGCTGTCGACGGCGATTTTCGCTAATCTCTTCTGGTAAGAATAGGGGGCGGTCATGAACTCGTCACCCCAATGAAAACTGACGACAATCAGGTCGACTCCAGCCTTGGATCTCAGTCCTTCGATATCGGAACGAAGTGTGTCCTCCCGGATAACCGCTGTCCCCGGCCGGCCCGATCCGGCAGTCTCGGCGGCGCCAGACGCAGCCGGGCCGTACTCGACGGCCGGAACAGCGCCGCCCGCAGGCACAGCAGCCAGGGGCGCAGGCCAGGGAGGATCTCGGGCTTCGACGACACTCCACACAGGATCAGCGTACGCGAGAAAGGCGACCGAGACTCCGGAGCGTCGCACTATCGCGGCGCGGCGGGATTCCGCAGCGGTTCGGCCGGCGCCGACATGCGCGATGCCGGCCTGGGTGAGATAGTGGATCGTTTCAGCGACGGCGAGTGCGCCGTAATCGTTCATGTGATTGTTGGCGAGCGACACAACATCGTAGCCGGCGCGTTTCAGAGCATCCGCAGCCAGGGGATCTGCGCGGAAGGTTACACCGGGAGGCTTGTTCGGATAGGGAGTTCCTTTTGTGGAGATAGGGCATTCCAGATTGCCAAAGGCGATATCAGCCGCTTCGACCAAGGGCCGAATCCCGATAAAGAGGAAATCGGGCCCGTAACTTTTCATCCGCTTTCCGGGCCCGCGCGTCAGGAGCATATCCCCGTTCGCAAAAATCGAAACGGCTACGCCCCGGGATGCAGCCGGAGCATCAAGGCCCGGAGGGTTTGCGCGATCCTCCACCGCTGTCCGCGGCGAACCGCACGCGAAAACACCGGTCGTCGCCGCGAGGAATAAAAACGCTCTCCGCAGAAGTCTGAACATGGTGATTTTTCGACAGCCCCAATCATCAAACGGGATCGGACCGGCGCGGCCGGCGGTATTGCCCTTCGACTATAGCACAAAAGCCGCCTCCGGGGTGTTTTGTCTTCGAGGTCGCGGCCGGAGACCCCCACGCAGTCCTTTCCGGCTCTTTGCATGGAGAAACCGGCTCACAATGGTGTACAATACAGGGTACATGACGGACGACACGATCTTCGGTGCCAGCCCGATCGGCAAGCGGCTGGACAGCATGATGAAAGACGATGATCGTACCCTCATTTTCTGCGGCCAGCATGTGCCGGTGGTGGGCAAGATACTCATCGGCCGCGATCCGAGCTGCGATATCGTCCTCGACAACAAACTCGTCAGCAAAAAACACGCCCTTATCCAGAAGATCAAAGATGATTTCTTCATCACTGATTTGCACAGCACCAACGGAACGTTCGTGAACAAAGAAAGAATCCCCGAAGGCAAATATCGAAAGCTGGAACCCGGCGACAAGATAAAAATCGGGAAGACCCAGCTCACCCTCAAATAGCTGGAAACTCATGCGAAGAAACCTGTTCATCCGATTATGCTGCGCCGCCCTCCTTCTTTCCGCCGGAATCGCGGGAGCGGCTCAGCAGAAAGAGTTCGTCCTCGTGCTCGACTGCTCGACCGAAAGCAAGAACCTGGTTTCGACCGCCCGCACGGCAGTGACAATCATTGTGGACGCCGTCTCCTCGAGCGGCCGATTCGCCGCGGTATCGCCCGAGTCGCGAGACCGAGCCTTGCAGGAGATCGCTTTCTCGCTTTCCGATCTCGCGAGCGCGCCGGTGAGGGACAGGATTGAAAGCCTCACCTCGGCGGACTTCATTCTGGTCTCAAAGATCGAGCAGGGCGCCGGGGAACTGATTTTTTCGATGACGCTCGTCGATGTCGCGACAGGCACTATCGCGGGCAGCGCGCGTGAGGCATATCGAAGCCTCGGCACCCTCATCGACGGCGTCGAGGGCCAGACCCTGCGCTGTCTCGGTATCCGTGTCGCGGACGACGACATCAGCGTCGTTCGAGTGAAAAACGCGGTCGAACTCATCAAAGCGATCGGGCCCGATCGTACGATCCAACTGGCTCCGGGGCGTTACGACCTCAGCGGCATGTTCGAAATCAAGAACCGTTTCATCGAGTGGGTCGATATCTACGACGGCCCCTGCCCGGTGATCAAGAACCTGTCCGGTCTGGCGCTTGTCGGCGAGGAAGGCGCGGAAATCGTCATTGCGCCGGCCTACGGCTGGGTGCTCTCGTTCGAAACATGCTCGCGCATTCAATTATCCGGACTGAGGCTGGGTCATACACAACCAGGATACTGTATAGGCGGAGTGCTCAGTTTCGTCCGCTGCCACGACATCGAAATCCGCTCCTGCGACCTGTACGGCAGCGGGACCTACGGACTCGGGCTTGAACGTACGGACAAGCTTTCCGTGGTGGATTCGGTGATCCGGGATTGCACCTATGGGCTTGCGACGATCGATCGATGTGAGGACCTGCTTTTTGATTCGACCGTTTTTACAAGAACCGGAGAATTCGATCTCTTCGAGGTGACGGCATCGACCCATCTATTGTTTCGAAACTGCGAATTCTCGAAAAACCGCGGGAGCTGTATGTTTTCCATCGATTCGGGAAGCGGAGACTGCAGAACCGCGGCGTGCCGCTTCGTCGACAATGATGTCGAGCGATTCTCGAGAAACACGATGACGCCGTCGCTCGAGAATGCGGTTTTCGAACAAAACACTTTCAAGCAGCCATAGAGCGGCAAATAGGATCGACGCCGGGGTGTTACTGCCGTGAATCCGGATTGAGCCGAGCAAAAAGACGTTTTGTAGCAGGGTACAGCTCGCGGAACACACGGTAGTTCCGATCATGCGCGGATCGCGATGCGGCGCGCGGTTCAAATCGATCCCGCACGGGTACGGTCGAGGCTGCGGCGTCAAGGTCGGCGAAGCGGCCCATCCCCCAGGCGGCGGCCAAGGCGGCGCCCGCCGCGCCCGCGTTCTGCGGCTCGATGACAGGCTCGACGATGTGATCGGTTACGTCGGCGAATATACGACAAGTCTCGTCGGAGAGCGCGCCCCCGCCGGCGAAGCGGATGACCTTCGAGGTCCGCGCCCTGTGCTCCTGAGCCTCGAGAAGCATGCGCGCGTTGTACGCCAAGCCCTCGACCACTGCGCGGATCATCTGCCGCTTGCCGGTCTCCAGCCCGATATTGAAAAACATACCTCTGACTCTGGGATCCTCGAACGGCGAACGACTTCCGTGCAGCCAGGGTGTAAAGATGAGGCCTCCCGAACCGGCGGGAATCTCGGCTATCGACGCAGTCAGATAATCGATAAGACTTTTGTATTCCTCTTCGGGACCGGCGGGGAGGACACGTTTTTCCAAGTACACGCCTATCTCATCGAGGGCGAGGTGATCGCGGACCCATTCAAGACACTTGCCCGAGGTCTCCTGCTCTCCGAAGTATGCATAGCGTCCCGGAACAGGTCCGGGCACCGCCGCCATCATCGCGAACGGATCCACGATCCTCCGCTCAACCACCGTGGAAACCCAGCCGCTCGTGCCCATGTAGATATGGGTGCTGCCCGGCGCGGCCGCGCCCGCACCGATACCGATAAGCGATGCATCGCCGGCTCCGGCGAAGACCGGCGTCCCCGCCGACACTCCGAGCGAGCGCGCCGCGGACGGTAAAAGCGGCCCGGCGACAGCAGAAGGCGCGAGAATATCCGGCAGATGAGCAGGGCAGACGCCGAAGCGGCGGATCAAGTTCGGACTCCAGGCGGTTTTATCCCTGCGCGTATCTGCGAGAAACGTCGCATACGCGGAATCGTTGCTCATGATGAACCGGCCTGTACAACGCGCTATTAGAAAATCCTTGGCGTCGAGCCATCGATGAACACGAGAGAAGGCCTCGGGTTCTTCGTCCATAACTCTGAGGTACTTCCACAGGGGGTCTTTCGCGCTCGCCGCGACACCGCCGGCGATACGCATCCACGGAATCAACAACCCAAGCCCGATACCGGCCACGCGCGGACCGCCGGCCGTCAGCCGCGCGCGCCGGACCGAGGCGCGGGAATCGAGGTAACTCAAGGCGGGTCTGACCGCCCGCCCCTCGGCATCGACCAAAACCAGACACTGCATCTGCGCGCAAAAGCTAATACCGGCGATCGACGCGGGCCCTAGGCCGGACGCTCGAATGACCTCCGGGAGCACAGAGACAAGCGCATCCCACCACTCTTCGGGATCCTGCTCGGCCCGGCCGTCGTTTCCCGAATCGAGGGTAATTCTGCGCGCGCTTGATGCGCGGAGAATGAGCCTGTCTCCAATCTCATACACGCAGGCCTTGAGCGCCGTAGTACCTAAGTCGATCGCGGCGAGAAACAAAGGCTCAGCCATGCGTCCTCCCCCATACTGTATTCGCGCGTGAGCCACGGCTCACCACAGCGTAGCGCGTCCTCCCTCTTCCTGCAAGCTCCCTGCCGGCATCAGCGCGTCCGGTCTATGCCTAAACCGAATCGGATGAAGTCGAGCGTCTGACGGATAAGCGCCTCGTCGTCGGCGTTCTTTTTTGAACCGAGATACACGTTTTTTCGAAGAGCGTAATAGCCGCAGGAAAATGAAAACTGAAGCGCCATGAAAATGTTGTCCAGACAGAACGCCGCGATGTTTTCGTCGATATCCGATCGGATGAGGCCGGAGTCCCTGGCCTCGGCAAGAAGATCTGAATAGCATCGCGCGCTCAAGCCTTCGAACTTACGACAAAAGTCTTCGGCAATCGAAGACAGCCCCTCACTGCTGATTTCCTGGTATAAGCGGAGTATTTCTGCATGCTTCCTCGAGTGTTCAGGAATAAGCCTGACAATGGCTTCAATGCGTTCCCAGGGGTCTTTGTGCTCGGCCATGACCTGATCAAGCTGCGCCTCGAGTTCCCTCATACCTTCCTCGAGCACCGCAAGAAAACAGTGTTCTTTGTTTCCGAAGTATTTATACAATGCTCCGACACTGATACCGGCATTAGCGGCGATATCGTCAACCTTTGCGGCGGTATAGCCGGAACGCGCGAACTCTGCGGCGGCCGACTCCAGGATCGCCCGTTGTTTGTCTTCGCCTAAGCGATCAAACAGGGGTGTGGTATGGGTACACATGTTGTGCAGGATACTCTTTCCTTT
>CAZINN010000013.1:0-52233 GCA_964540615.1 uncultured Treponemataceae bacterium
AGCGCCGGACTCTCGCGCTGTGCCGGACTCTCACGCATGCCGGTCTGACGCCATACGAGATAGCCCAGAATATCGGCACTCGCCGCCGTCTCGGGCGACACAGCCCGCTCCTCGAGATAGCGCGAGAAAAGAGCCGCCTCACGCAGATACACCTCAGCCGTCAGCGGAGACCGCCGTCGGGCCGCGAGAAGATAAGCCCGATACGCATCGAGCAATCCGGCAGCATTCATGCTTCGTTCTTCCCCGCGGCATATTGATAGGATCCTGCGGATCGGCGCTCGGCCGCAAAGCGCGGTTCCCGGAGCACCGTGGGGATATCCAGCTCGTCCTCGTCGTCGTTGCGTCCGAGCAGGTATTGCTTGCCCCGCACCGGCGTCGGAGCCTCGGTTATGCGCCTCCACTCGTCCGATGAAAGGTAATTGTCCGCCCCGTGGCGGATTGGAGCCTGCTCAGCCTTGGCCTTTTCCTCGCAGCGAGGTTTGCGCCTGAAGCCGGTCGCGATGACCGTGACACGCACCTCGTCGCCCAATGTCGGCTCGTACACGATGCCTGGAATCACGAGGGCGTCGTCGTCGGCCGTCTCGGTGACCAGTTTTACAATTTCTTCATATTCGGTGAGGGCGAGATCATCGCCGCCCGATACGTTGACGAGGATGCTCTTGGCGCCCTCGATGCACGAATCTTCGATGAGCGGATTGGAAACGGCGCGTTGCGCGGCCTCGACGGCCCGATTGTCGCCCGAGGCCGAACCGACGCCCATAATCGCATCGCCCTGTCCCTCCATAACCGTGCGGACATCGGCGAAATCGATGTTCATCTCGCCGGGGATCGTTATGAGGTCGGAGATGCCCTGTACACCCTGCCGCAATACATCATCGGCGAGGAGAAAGGCCTCGCGAATCGGCGTGCGGCGTTCGACGACTTTGAGAAGATTCTGATTCGGAATGACGATGAGCGTATCGACGGACTGGCGGAGCTTTTCGATACCCTCTTCGGCCAATCGCGCCTTGACCTTGCCCTCGAAATCGAAGGGCTTGGTGACGACGGCGACGGTGAGCGCACCGAGGTCCCGCGCAATCTGGGCGATAATCGGGGCCGAGCCTGTACCCGTCCCTCCGCCCATGCCCGCGGTGACGAAGACCATGTCGGCGCCCCTCAACGCCTGTGCTATTGCTTCACGGTCCTCGAGAGCCGCCTTTTCTCCGATTTCCGGTTTTCCACCCGCGCCGAGGCCGTGGGTCACCTTAGCTCCAAGACCGAGTTTGATTTCGGCCTGCGACAGGTTAAGAGCCTGGATGTCTGTGTTCGCAACGATGAACTGGACGTTCCGAAGCCCCGCGGCGATCATACGATTCACCGCATTCGATCCGCCTCCACCCGCGCCGATCACCTTAATAATCGTCGGCCCCGTCGATTTCACGTCCTCGACCACTTCGATATTCATGATTCCTCCCAGTCTATTCCCGCATGATGAGGTCGTATAACGCCCTCACACCTCAAAAAAATCCGTTCTTAAGCCAATCGATGATGCGGCCGAGCCTGCCGGGTTCAGAGGCGGACTTCCCCTTGCCCGTCCTCTCCGAAGTCTTCTGGCCCCCCCTCGAACCTTGACCTTCCTCTGGTCCGAGTTCCTCCGCGCCCATAAGCACGAGCCCCACAGCCGTCGCGTAGAGGGGGCTGCGATACTCATCCACGAGGCCGCCCAGAGTGATCGGATTACCGACCCGTACAGGAAGCTGGAAGATCTCCTGAGCGAGTTCGGCGGCGCCCTGCATGAGCGCGCCGCCCCCCGTCAAGACGACGCCGCCCTTGATGTGCCGCCAATGTCCCATCTTCTCGATCTTCTCGCGCGCCATGCGGAATATCTCCTCCATGCGCGGCTGTACGATCGAACAAAGTCTCCGCCGCGGCGCCTCGGCGGGAGGACGCCCCCCGACACCGGGCACGATGATCGTCTCCTCCGGATCGACCGACTCGATCCATGCCGAGGCTGATTCCCGCTTGAGCCGCTCGGCGGCGTCCATGGGAACGCTCAGCATGATCGATAGATCATTCGTAACCTGGGCGCCTCCGACCGGGACCGTGCTCGAGAAATACGGCGCTCCTTCGGAATACACAAGGATGTCGGTCGTACCGCCGCCCAGGTCGAGCAGAAGACAGCCGAGCTCCTTCTCGTCCGAGGTGAGCACAGCGCGCGCGGCGGCGAGACTCTGCAGAATCAAGCGCTCGACCCTGAAGCCGGCGCGGTTTACACAGCGCACGAGATTCTGGGCCGTCGTCACCGAACCCGTGACGATATGCACCTCGGCCTCGAGCCGAACGCCGATCATATCGATCGGGTTGCGGATTCCCTTCTGGTCGTCGACGATGAAGGTCTGGGGGATGACATGCAGAACCTCGCGGTCCATCGGGATCACGATCGCCCGCGCCGCCTCGATGACACGGTCCACATCCTCCTGAGTGATCTCCCTGCCCTTGCCCGTGACCGCGACGACGCCGCGCGAATTGACCCCCTCGACGCTCGCGCCCGCGGCGCCGCAGAAGCAGGTCTTCACCTCGCGACCGGACATGAGTTCGGCGGCTTCGACGGCCTGCGCGACCGATGCGAGCGTCGACTCGATATTGACGACAACGCCTCGGCGCAGCCCCGTCGAGGGAGCGACCCCTACGCCGATGATTTCGAGAACCCCGCTTTCGTTATACTCCCCGACGACGGCGCGCACGTTGGTCGTGCCGATGTCGAGGCCCACTATTGGATTGTCAGCCAGAATGATCCTCCTTGCCGCGGTAGACGACCGAACCCGAGCGGAAATCGAGCTCCTCGACCGAATCGGCGATACCCTTCGAGGCCAAGATGTTCAGGACCAGAATCATCGATCTGAGCGTTTGGACACTCAACGGCGATCCGGTTCTGATCGGAATTCTCGAACCTATCGGGAAGAGAACGAGTTCGGGATCCCCCTTCGTCCTTTTGATGATGCGAATCTCCGAAAATGCGGAGAGAAGATAGGGCTCTTCGGCGTTGATTTCTCCGAGCGAGGACAAAAGAGGCCTGAAGGCTTCGGGAAGACGGGTGCCCATCCGGAATCCCTCAAAACGTATGCCGGAAAGCACCGGTACCGAGGCGGCATCCTCGATGGAGGCGGCCCCGAAAACAACACCCTCGGAGTCGATCTTGACGGCCCTGGGTCTCCCGTCGATCTCCGCAATCGCGGTCGCAACAGGCTTCCGCTCGACAATGTCAATGCCGAGTATGTTCGGCAGAATCAGTCTCACAGAGGCGGACGCTATGCGGCTGTCGCTTTCGAGCGCCGAACGGATGCGCGCGGTATTCACCGCGAAGAAAGGATCGCCTCGGCGAACAGCGGCGGTTGAGAGGAGTTCGGATTCTGGGATCGTCGATGCGCCGTTGATCTCGAAACGAGAGACGACCAGCATCGAGGGCGTGAGTGCGATGAACAAGGCGGCCCCGGCGATGATCGCCGCGGCTATCATGAACAGCGCGAGCGCGCGATCGGGCCCGCCTGCGGCGCGATCGTCTCGACGCTTGATCTCATGTTCATGCTTCGAAACGCTCTTCTCCGGGGCGGCGCCTGCGCCGCGCTTCCGCCCGCCTTGCGCCATCCGAGCGCGCGCGGATACAGAGCGGCCGGAAGAAGCGCTCGGATAATCACGGGACGCCCCTCTGCGCACACTCCAAGCCGCGTACTCAGACATCGCTGTCCTCCGCTTCTCCGTACAGAGCGCGTCGGCCTTCCTTCCGCGCGGCGCCGCGGCTCAGATTATACAGAATTCCGCATACCGCGGCCGTACCGATGAGGGCCGAACCGCCCGAAGAAAAGAAGGGCAAGGCGAGTCCGGTCGCCGGCACCGCCCCGGCGGCCACACCCATATTTATCAAGGCTTCAATGACTAAAAGAAACGCCAGCCCGAAACCAAGACAGGAGCGGAAGCGCTCTTCTTCGGCGAGAGCCGTTTTGAATGCACGCCAGCCCACGAAGATAAAGGCGGCCATGACACAGAGAACGCCGACGAAACCCGCCTCCTCGGCCCATGCCGCGAAGATAAAATCGGATTGAACCTCGGGGATGGCGCCCGTCTTGAGCGTTCCAAGGCCTATGCCTTTGCCGAAAAAACCGCCCGAACGGATCGCGCGGAGCGAAGCGAGAACCTGATAACTCTGCCTGTGAGGGTCATAGTCGGGCACCATGAACGCGAGAATACGCCGCAGACGGAAATCGGAGGTTAAAATGGAAAGCGTCGAGAGCGACACGACAGTCGCACCGAGACCAATGAAGAAGGACGGCGGGGCGAGGGCGACCCAGAAAACAGCGGCCGCGGCGATGAAGGACAGGAACGCCGTGGAAAAATCGTTCTGAGCGAAAACGAGGAGGCATCCGAGACTTGCGAGCGCAAAGGGCGGTATGAGCACGCCGGGGCTTTCGGCGATCCGCCCGCGCTTGCGGTCGAGGATGTGGGCGAGGTAAAAAATCATCACCGGCTTCCACAGTTCGGAGGGTTGAAAGGTCGTGATGCCGAAATCGATCCAGCGATAGGCGCCGTTCCTGAGCCCGCCGAGAAAGGGAACGAACGGAAGGAGCAGGGCCGCGAGGGCCGCGAGGGTCATCACGCCGACCTTTGCGCGGAGCCGGTCAAGATCGACGATGGCGCAGGACCAGAAGATGAGGGCGGCGGGCGCGAGAAAAAGCATCTGGCGGATCGCGAAGTAGCCGGGATTCTTTTTGATCGAGACCGCGTATCCCGATGAGGCCGACCAGAGCACAGCGACGCCCATCCCGGCGAGAAGAACAACCGTCGCGAGCATGGCCGAGTCCCCGCCCCCGCCCGATCGCATCCGTTCGACCTCGAACCCGGCTCTCATCTCCGCCTCACTGGATCTTCAGAGTCGAAAGAGCCAAAATCGCGAAAATGCCGCCGAGTATCCAGAATCGAGTGACAACCTTGGTCTCCTTCCAGCCCATGAGCTCGAAATGATGATGAATCGGGGCCATCTTGAAAAGACGCTTCCCCTTCGTTATTTTGAAATAACAAACCTGAAGAACGTCCGAAAGCACCTCCATCATGAAGACGCCGCCTATGAGCAGAAGAAGTATTTCTTTCTTGACGATGAGCGAAAGAACCCCGAGAACCCCTCCGAGCGAAAGACTTCCGACATCGCCCATGAAAACTTCGGCCGGATGGGCGTTGAACCAGAGAAAGCCTACGCAGGCGCCTATGAGCGCCAGATTGAAGACCGTCAGCTCCCCCGCGCCGCGAACATAGGGAATATTGAGGTAGTCCGACCAGTCCGGACGCCCCGTGATATAGGTGAGCACCGAGAAGGCGATGAGGGCCATGATGACCAGCCCCGTCGCCAGGCCGTCGAGGCCGTCAGAAAGATTCACCGCGTTCGACCAGTACACGACATAGATGACGGCGAAGGGTATCCACAGGATACCGAGATCGATGACGGGGAATTTCACGAACGGCAGGTAGAGCTTGGTGGTCTCCACCGGACCCATCGACCTGATGAGAAGAACTACGGCCGTGGCGACGCCGACTTGGGCTGCGAACTTCGCCCAGGCCGGCACCCCGTCGGAGTTGCGTTTCTTGATCTTCAATAAATCATCGACGAGACCGATGACGCCGAATCCGATGAGCGCGCCCAGCGAGATGAGGACATAAACGTTCTTGAGGTCGGCCCAGAGAAGGACGGCGACGGCGACGGCTATGATGATGAGCGCGCCGCCCATAGTCGGCGTGCCGGACTTCGACTGATGGCTCTGCGGACCGTCGCTCCGTATCGCCTGTCCGAATTTGAGGACGCGAAGACGCTCGATAATCGCAGGACCGAAGAGAAATGCGATAAGAAGCGCAGTGACGGCTGCGTAGGCGGATCTGAAGGTAAGGTATTTAAAGACATTGAACGCCGAGAAATACTTGACGAGCGGGATGAAAATCTCAGGAAGCATCGACGACCTCCGATCGCGCGGTCTGAGGTGGAGCGAGCACTTCGGACAGGCGCTCGAGCGCCATACCCCTGGACGCTTTCAGAAGAACGAGGTCTCCGTCCCGCACGAAGGACTCGACCGTCCGCCTGAGGGCGTCGAAATCGCTCTCGAAGACAAGAAGTCCGCGGAACCCGCAGCGGCGGGCCTCTTCGAAGGCGCTTCTCGTCTCCTCTCCGAAAAAGAAAAGAGCCTGGGCCGCCGATCTTCCGGCGGCCTCTCCTATCCGCCTGTGGGCCGCGTCGGATTCCTCTCCGAGCTCGAGCATCGAGCCTAAAACGTAGATGCGGCGGCCTTCCCACCTGACCGAATCGCACAAGTCGATCGCCGCGATGACACTGTCGGGGTTTGCATTGTAGCAGTCCCGTATCACGGTCGTTTTTCCACGCAGAATCTCGCTCCGGCCGAATAGAGGTTTGACGGAGGAAAGCCCCTCGGCGATCTGCCTCGGCTGCGATCCCGCGCGCTCGGCGAGCGTCATCGCCGCGATCGCATCGAGAAGGTTATGCGGACCCGGGAGCGGAAAACGGAATCTGTCGCCCCGCCACTCTATTTCATAGCCGTCGAGGCCGAGATCCCGCGCTCCGCCGAAGCCCCGGCTGCTCCGAGGTCCGAAGTCGCACATCGTGCCGCATACACCCTCTTTTAGGAAGGCGTTGTATTCATCGTCCTCCCAGACGAATCCAGTCTGAGTCCCGTCGAAGAACGAAAAAATCTTCTTCTTTTCTTCAGCGATCCGGTCCCGCGATCCGATGACGCCGATATGCGCCGTTCCGACGTTGGTGATGAGTGCGATATCGGGCTCGTAGACGCGCGCAAGCTCGCCCATCTCGCCGACGCGGTTCATGCCCATCTCGAAAACGCCGACCTCGTGTTCAGGACCGATTGCGAAAATGGAAAGCGGAAGCCCGATGTCCGAATTGAGATTTCCAGGATTGAGCACAACCGACTTGCCGCGGCCGATCGCCGCCGCGGCGCATTCCTTCGTCGTCGTCTTGCCGCTCGAGCCCGTGACGCCGATCCTGAGAAGCGAGGGGAAACGCATGCGGTGTCTGCGCGCGAGTTCCTGCAGCGCCGAAAGCGCGTTATCCACATAAATGACCGCCTTGCCCGATCTCGACTCGATCGGGCCGAGCGCCGCTTCGATCGAGGCTCGTCGGTCGGCGCGGGCGATGACCAAGGATGCTCCCGCTTCGAAGGCGGCCGTAATGAAGTCGTGGCCGTCGAACTTTTCGCCCGGCAGGGCGACGAAGAGCGAAAGCGGACGAGCTTTACGCGAATCCACGACGACGGAGGCGACGCACGCCCGGGCATCACCGACGAGCGCGCCGCCGACCGCCTCGGCGGCTTCGCCTGCGCTGAAAAGGGGCGTGGCGCCGCCGGATGCTTCGCCGCGATGCTTGATCATTCGCCGCCTCCGGCGCCGATACCTTCGATGCGGAGCCGGCGGTCGGGCGATGCCTTCTCCAACCCGAGCCGTTCGGCGCCCTCCTCGGCGCGCTCCCTGCTCGATAAGACCCGGATGCTCGCATCGAGTTTCCGGTTTTCTTCCTGCCAGGCCTTTTGAGCGGCTTCGACACGCTTTGCCTCGGCGGCGAGAGATGCGAACCGACCGCTCTGCCAGGCGACCGCGAGCAGGAAGAGGGGGATGCCGATCACCGCGGCGAATAAAAGCCGCCGGTTCACAGCGCGGCCCTCTGTTCAGGATCGGGCAAACGCCGGGCGACACGGAACTTGGCGCTTCGCGAGGCCGGGTTGCGCGCGATCTCCGCGGCCGAGGGCTCCACCGGTTTACGTGTAAGCAACTCAAGGATGGGCTTGACGCCCTCGGCATGAGAAGAATCCCGAGGCGATAGGCCGGCGAGTTCGCGCAGAACGGTCTTCGCGATTCTGTCTTCAAGTGAATGGAATGAAATGACGCCGATGACCCCGCCGGGCGCGAGAAGAGCCGCGGCGGCTCTGATGCCGCGCTCTGCGCGGCCGAGTTCGTCGTTCACGGCGATGCGGAGCGCCTGGAAGGTCCGCGTGGCAGGATGAATTCTGCCGCGGCGGTACTCGGGCGGAACGGTCTTCCACACAATCTCCGCGAGCCTGCCCGAGCTCGTGATCGGCCCCGAGCCGCGCGCCTCGACAATGGCATGAGCGATGCGCCGCGACATACGCTCCTCACCGTATTCATAGATGATCCGCGCGATTTCATCCTCTCGTTCTTTCAAAAGAATTTCGGCCGCGCTCCGCGGAGCATCCGGAGAGAGTCGCATATCCAGTTTCTCGTCGCGGCTGCAACCGAATCCCTTCCCAGCCTCGGTAAAATGGTACATTGAAACGCCCAAATCGAAAAAAATCACCGAGGGACGAGGACTAGCCGCAGCTCCGCCGGACGATCCACCCCGCGATTCATCCCTCCCCCGCCCGAAGGTCAGGCCGAGCGAGTCCCAACTCTTCAAAAGCTCATCGAAATACCCCGAGCGGAACTCGACCCTATCCCCATAGGGGCGCAAGCGTTCCCGGGCCCTTGCCTGGATACCTGGGTCCGCATCGAAACCCACATAACGGAGGCGTGGATAGCGCGCAAGAAATGCCTCTGCATGCCCGCCCTCCCCCATGGTGCAATCGAGCATCAGCGCCTCATCGCAAGGGGGGACGAGGAAGGCGAGAACCTCCTCGAGCATGACCGGTGTATGAGCGATTCTCATCGCAGCGAATCCCGACGCCCTAAAGCGTCAGGCCTCCCAGTTCTTCGGCCGCGGCGAGGAATTCGCTCTGATTGTCCTCGAGGTACTTCCTGTACGCCTCCCCGTCCCAGATCTCGATGTACTTCGAGATTCCCAGGATGACGCACTCCTTCGACAGGCCGGCGAATTCCCGAAGGCTCTGAGGAATCGCGATCCTGCCGAGCTTGTCGACCTCCACCTCCTGAGCCGGAGCGAGTATCCGCCTTTGAACAAGGCGGGCGCGGGCCGCAAAAAGACTCGTGGATTCGATGAGCTTTTTGGATAGCGCAGCCCACTGCTCGGGGGGAAAAAGCCAAAGACAGGTATCCACTCCCTGCGTGAGGACAAACTCGTTCCCGGGGAGCTCTCCCCTGAGCTTCGCCGGAAGCGAGAGCCGTCCTTTTTCGTCCAGGGTATTCCTGAACTCGCCGGTAAGCAGATTCATTGCCACCTTTTCCTACGAATTACCACTTTTTCCCACCACACGCTTATACTACTTCGGGATAGAAAACTGTCAACGAAGGTTATTTCAAAAACATTCGACAGAACAGGTTTTTGCAGCATTTCCGCCTTACATATGTTTAGTTGTCATGATTCGAAGCTGCTTTATCTGCACTACAGGATAAGGAATAAGCTGACGAAGAGCCTGCGTGGCGGGGGACAGACCACCCTCCTCATCCCTCAATGATCGGGGAGAGGAAGACGGATTCTGTCTCGTATTTTCATGAAGAAGCGGCTACTATTGTGGTCATGACCCTCGATGAGTACTACATAGTGTATCCCGACGGCGACAGTCAGGAGTTGGAAGGCCCCTTACGAATCGATCAGCTTGTCGATTTAAACGGAAGGCCCCTGTATCCTCCCCTGCCGACCGCGCGCATGATCGCGTATCGGGTCGTGAAAGTCCTTCATAAGGAAGATCGCGGCATCCACGCGGTCCTCCACTTCGTCGAACTCGTTCCCGCAGCGGAACTGGCGGGTTTGACCTGAACCGGCCTCAGCCTCTCATTCAAGCAATATCAGCTTCCCGAAGCCAGAGGTGTTTCTGAACGACTCGTTCGTCGGATCGTTCCATTTGGCGTAGGATATCCGCGCACCCGCACCGCCTCGCTGACCTGGACGAGAACATAGAGATTCTTATCGTCCCGAGCGACCGGCCGCTCGGGAGCGGAAGGCGGAGTCGAACAGGAAACAAGGATCAGGCGAATACGGAGAGAACTGTCATCGAAGCGTGCATATTACCGATCCTCCTCATCATTCTGCCCCTCGGGGAAAAGAAAGAGATCGGGGATTTTATGAATCCGCTGGAGGGAGAAGTCGTAGCGTTCGGCCTTATCGGGCGTAAGCTCGATTTCGGCGAAATGCGAAAGAGGATCGAAGCCGGGCGCCGAAATCCGGAACTCGAACACGAAGGACCGTTTCCCGCCCTGCTCGGGCGCAGAGACAGGACGCGGCCAGAAGATATAGGTGCCGCCGGTGGCGCATGCCAAAACAAAGGGATTCTGCCAATTCGGATCGACCATCTGGGCTTCGGCGCCGTCTACGAGCAGTTTGACCGAGCCCTCGCCGATCGGTGCGAAGGTACGGCCGTCGAAGACGCGGCCCATGAAGGTCGGGAAGTTGTACGCGGGACCGCTGACCGCCTCACCGACGGGCTTGGCGCCGCTATGGTCGGAGGTGGGGCGCGGCGTATGGGTCACCTTGCTCCAGCCTTCCTTCACAAGCGAAATGACGTCGGCGCGGCGCTGAACCTTGTCCAAGCCCTCGCGCTCGCTGTAGGCGAGCCCCCGGCTGGACACAATGTATTCGGGCTTGACGCGGTTCAGCACATAACAGGCCACGTCGAGACGACACTGGTCGCAGGTGCAGTACCCGAGTCTGGGATCGCTCCGCTCGCTGTCGAAGAGCTCGTCGACGACGGCTTTGACCGCGTCTTCCATGAGATTTTTGATCTCCATCATCGCCCCTCCCCGCACTGCGCAGTGCCCCGGCCGCTGTTCCTTCCCTCGGGACCGAACCAAGCCCTATAACAGTTCTCGCGTACTAGTGTATCGATTTTCGTGAGTTGCGCAACGATCGGTTTGAGCCTGTCTCGGAGTGTCGAGTCGGCGTTGGGGCAATCGACTTTGAAGACGGGGAAACACAGCCTCTCCGCTATCGTTGCGATCGTCCCCTCCCGCATTTCGCAAAGAGGTCGAATAACGCGGAGTCTCCCCTTGAAGAAATCCCTGGACGGCTCCAGAGGCTCGAGTCTGCCTCGAAAATAGAGATTCATGAGCGTCGTCGCGGCGAAATCATCGAGGGTATGGCCGAGGGCGACGGTCCCGAACCCGCGCCTCGCGGCTTCTTCAAAAAGAACACGCCGGCGAGCACGGGAACAGGCGTAGCAGGAAAAAGGAATCGAAGGCGAGAAATCCGCAAATCGAAGCCGCTTGTGTATAAATGGAACCGAGAGCCCCCTCAGCCATTCGCCGAGGCGCTCGACCGCGTCCTCTGGAGCCGGGAATTCCTCCCAGTCGACCATGAGGGCGGCAACTTCGTACTGAACACCGGCCTTCCCGCGGCGCAGGGCGAGGGCGTAGGCCGCCGTAAGCGAATCCTTGCCGCCCGACACGCCGACGAGGATACGGTCGCCGGGAGTGATCATGCCATGCCGGTGCGCGCATCTGCCGACGTTGCTGAGCAGGCGTTCGATATATGCGGGTTTCACGCGAGCGCATCCAGAGCGGCCTTTCTGAGGCTTTCCGACGGGCGGGAGCAGAATACCCGTATCCGCCGGAGCGAGCGCTGAAGTCCTTCGACGACCGCCGGGCCGAAGGCGCTCCCGCTTTCGGAGAATGATACGATTGAACCGGCCGCAGACGGCGCGCGACTGTCGGCCGCGACGGGTAGTTCGGTCTCGAACGACACTCGCTCGGGAATGTCGACAACGACATCAAGTGGTTCAAGATGCTCAGCGGCCTCTGAGGCGAGACGCTCCTCGAATGCGGTCCGCGACGCAAGATCGAGAATCGAAGTGTGCCGCGTATCCCGCTCGTTGAAGGGGAGCTCGAAGACCGAGCGATATATCGAGCCTTCCAGCACGGAGCGCGCCAGCGCAAAGGGCGCGAAGGGAATCGAAAAAAGCAGCGAGAAAAAGCCGGCGTCATCGAGGCCGTAAAGGCTCTCGGGAGCAAGAACCCGCGCGTCGAGCGCGAGAAGCACGCACTTTTTAATCATGGCCGTCGCGGACCTGACCCCCTTGTGCCAGTAGACCGAGCGGTACATGAGGTACTTCGAGAACAGCACACCCTCGACACTCATAAGTCCGCGCTCGTCCACACCGAGCGCGTCGTCCGGTCCCACGCTGATCCGCTGGAGAATGAAATCGATGTCCTGGGCTCCGTAGGGAACGCCGCAGAAGAAAGCATCGCGGCAGAGATAATCGAGCTTGTCCGGATCGAGCACCCCCGATAAGAGTCGCCGGAAAAAGCGGATCTGTCGGTCGCCGCGGTCGGACCGCGATTCATCGATGATCGCCGCGACGGCCTCGGGGTCGGCTCCGCATCTTCCTACGAGACTGCGGAGCGGCTCGGTCTCGACCGCACGAGCCGACAGGACCTCATGCCGTTCGAGAGGGAGTTCCTTGAGCGAGTGCGCAAACGGAAAGTGCCCGAGGTCGTGGCAGAGGGCCGCGACGAGAAAGGAGAGCAGTCCCTCGCGGGAAACAAAGGCCATGTCGCCGCGGGCGGCCAAGGCCCAGGCGATTCTCCGTGCGAGATGGAAAACGCCCAGCGAGTGCGCCTTTCTCGTATGAGTAGCTCCTGGATACACGAGATACGCGGGGCCGAGTTGCTTGATGCCGGCGAGCGCGGCGAACGAGGGTGCAGACGCGAGCGCTTCAAGCGGGGGGCTCAGAAATATGTTCCCCCACAGTGGATCACGGACAGGCTCGGTAAAGGCAGAAGCGAGAAAGCTGAGAAGCTCGGCGGAATTCATGCGAAGCACTCTCCGACAGAACCGATATCACTGCGGTGCATTTGACCTGGCCGTCTAAATATGTTAAATATTTCATGTAATGGTTAAAAAGTACAGAGACAGCTTTTTCGTTGCCGCAGTCTGTCTCGGTGTCTTCACTCTGATGATCTTCGGTGCGTGCAGCCGCTCCTCATCGGCGTCTTCCCCGCGCCCCGCCGCATCGAGCGGGGAAGCGGCGTCAATAGTACCGCCGCGGGGAGGGATGCCCTCACTCGAACACCAGAATCCCGTATCCACCCGCAATGCTCCGACGCAAGCGGCTAAACCCATCCTCGCCGCGGGGCTGCGGGCCTTCAGTCTCGGAGCTCGAACGACGCCCCGCATGCCCGAGGATTTTTCGCTGGGGAAGCTCCAATCGTTGCAGCCGGCTGACCCGGCTGAAAAGGCTGTACTTGCAGTCGTCCAGTCCTTCCTGGCCGGCCTGGACAAGGGCGCAATCGACACGTCCCTGTACCTGCCCGAGGCCCGTGATGCGCTGTCCTTTCTTCTTTCCCCATCGGCCACAAGAGGCGAGGATTCCGCGGCGCTCCCCGCCTCCGCGGCGCTCCCCGCCTCCGCGGCGCTCCCCGCTCCTGCGGCGAAGGTCCGCATCGGCGCAATCGTGCTCGAAGGAGATACGGCGTTCCTCAAGCTGCGCCTTCCAGGGACAAAGGACGGTATCCGTCGCGAAGGGCTCCTTTCACTCCGCGAAAGGGATGGCACCTGGTATATCGAGGCTTTCGCGCTCGATCGACCTGAATCGGCCGAACTTTCTTTCAAGCCTTCTTCGGCGTTCACCCCGTAGGACCGCGCGCATGGCGACGATTCTTAAAAAAATCGAGAAAGAATTCGTGCTCAGCTCCGCCCGCGACGGTCGAGTTCGCTTTCTCCTCCTTGCGGGGTCGGGCGAATGGCCCTGCGAGATCCGCAGCCTGAGCGACGAGGAGTTGACTTTGTCGCATTCGATGCCGCTCAGGCTTCTGCGGCGCAACCAGGTCTACGAGTTCCGCTTCGTGTATCGCGAACAGCCGATGGCCTTCCGTTCCCGTATTCTCGAAGTGCGGGATTCAAGTCTCACGATCGAGATGCCCGAGACCGTCTACAAAAATCTCGGCCGCAGATACAGCCGGCGTACACCGCCCGTCGAGATGTCGGTATCATTCTCGTTCCGGGGCGACCGCTATGAGCTGTCGTTTCCGAAGACCCGCGAATTCGATCCTGTCGCCGAACCCGAGCCGGACTCGGCCTTCGACCCGAGCGACATCCGCACGCTCGTGCGCGAGTTCAACGAGCGGGCGTCTGAGTACGCGAGTGAAAAAGCGATTCGCATGTTCAAAGAGCGAAAACCGGTGACTCTTGAAGAAAAAATCATCGTCAGGACGGGTAAGATATATTACCTTCCCACCGCCATGGGGGGGCTGCCGGTGATTGATCCTTATGTACAGCCGAGGATCATAACCAGGGATATTTTCGAGGACTTTTTACGGGAACAGGGCGTGCGCGACGATCTCGTCGAGGACGAAATCCTGCGCTTCGAGCGGAATAAGAAAAACTCGGGCATACTCTCCGAGCTCATGGTGCCGCTTCTTTTTCAAGAATATGTCATCGGTTATGTCCGGCTCGCAAACAGCCAGGCGGGCAGGCCGCCCTTCGATCTCGCCGTCCTGGAGACGTTTCAGCAGTTCGCCAAGGTTCTCGCCTACTCTCTCAAGGTGAACGGATATTTCCGGAACGCCCCGAAAAAGCGCGATGACTACTCGGCCGACGTCATCGACATCAGCGCGGGCGGCGTGCTTTTTTCCAACGCCTCCCGAGAGCTCACGACCTCGCTGCTCCCGGGCAGCGGCATTTCGCTGTCGCTCGCGATCAAGGGCAGAACCGTCAAGACCTCGGGCATGATCAAGCGCGTCTACCGGGACGCCTCGCGCGGCTATTTCGGCGTCGAGTATGTACAGATCGCCCCGGAAGACTTCCGCTTTCTCTTCGAGACGCTCTACGGCCGCGCCTTCACCGACGCCGACGCCGCATCGGTCGAAGGGCTCGGCGTCAGGAATCCGCCGTCCTGATCCAAGGCCTCTTCTCTGGACCGCGGATCAATCACTGCTCGACCTGGATGCCGCGCCGCTTTTTCGGGAATTTTTTGAGCATTGCGACGCAGTTCCGCTTGGAATTGAAAACGAAGCCGCCGTTCCAGTACTCGAGCGCCGCGAACAGGGCGTTGCCGCCGTCGTTATCGTCCGCCTTCTCCCCGCGGAACGACACATACTCGGCCAGAGATTCGAAATCGTTGCCCTCGAGGGCCTCCTGGCGCTTTCGGTTGAACTCGTTCCAGCGTTCGAGGTCCTTGAACCCCTCGCCCTCGTCCTCGACGATGAGATGCGCGTGTTCGGGGCTGAACGAGAACCAAACGCGGACCTTCTTGTCGGGATCGCACTTGTTTCCGTGCTTCACGGCGTTCTTGATGATCTCGCTGATCTGCTGTTCGAGAAGGTTGATTTCCTTGATATCCGGCGGCGCCATCTGGGCGATGAGGAGCGTGAAATATCTGATCTGCCGGAAGTCCGAGGGGAATTCCTTGTGGAGCATCCCCGTTCTGTCGAAGAGCGGGGAGTTCTCGTCGACGCGGATTTCTTTCGCCTGCTCTGCCATGTCAGCCCTCCAACCGCTTGATCGCGTCGTCTATCGTCGTCGCAATCGGGAAATAGCCCATGAGCTTCGTGAGCTCGATGACCTTCTTGACCGATCCGTGGATATTCGTGATGACGAGCTTGAATCCCATCTTCTTGATGGTCGAGCAGATGTAGATAAGTGCGCCGATACCGCTCGAATCGATGTAATCGACACCCTCGAGATTGATGATGAAACGCTCGACCTTCTTCTCGAGCATTTTCATGACCAGCTCTTTGAGCTTGTACGAATTGTACAAGTCCATCTCTCCGTTGACATCGATGATATAGTTCTCGCCGTTCTTACGAATCTTCAGTTCCATTCGATCGGCTCCTCTCCCCTTACGGCTCTACAGGCGCTTCAAAATAAGCAGTGTCTGATCATCGTGCTGACGCGCCTGGGCGGCGAAGTCGAGCACGTCGGAATGGATCCGCTCGACGATCTGGTCGGGCGGAAGGTCGCGGCAGTCGCGGATCAAGGCGCCGAGATTTTTCCGTCCGAACTGCTTGCCCTGCGCATTCACGGTTTCTACGATTCCATCGGTATAAAGGGCGAGAATATCGCCCCTTCCGAGCCTGAAACGGCGCGACTCGAACACCGTCGAGCGCTCGACTCCGATAGGTATACTTTTTATTTCGACCGCCTGGAGCGTATCCGCCTCGGCGCGGTATATAATAGCGGGCTGATGGCCTGCATTCGCGAACTCGATCTCGCCGGTCGCGGCGTCGAGCGCCGCGAGTCCGAGCGTCGCGAAGTGATCTGTATCGACCTTGCCGGTGATACCGCGGTTGACCCACTGAAGCAGTGTCGCGGCGTCTTTCGTCGAAGCCGTAATGAGGTTCAATATCGAACGCACCATTACGAGGACGAGACTCGCGGCCACGCCCTTGCCGGCCACGTCGCCGACCGCCAACAGCAGCTTGTCGGCGCGGGTCTGGATCACATCGTAATAATCCGAACAGACACCGCGGGCAGGGCTTGTATACGCTCCAAGTGCATAGCCCGGGATGGTCGGCAGATCCTTCGGCAGAAGGTTGCGCTGAACGTTCTCGGCGATCGCCGCTTCGCGTTCGATGTCGCTGCGCTCGGCAGCCTCGAGAAACGAGAATGAATTGGCGACGGCTATCGACGCGAAGTTGGCCAAAAGCTTGCAACGGTCGAAATCCCGTTCCGTAAAAGAGCCCTCCCCCGCCCGCACAACCGCGACCGCGCCGATGATCCTGTCCCGCACAATGAGGGGGGCGGCGATGAGGGCCCCCACCCTGAGCCAGTCATCGTCGCCGTTGTCGGGCAGAGGCGATCCGGCGCTGTTCTGTGCTACGTAGAGGTGCTTACCGGTTCTCGCAACCTCGCCCAAGAGCCCCTCGCCGAGCCTGAAGCGCGCGTGCCGGACAAATGATTCGACGCGGTCGCGCGTCTTCGGCAGCGTCTCGGGCAGCTTGAAGGGCGGCGGGATACTGCCGAAGCAGGCGCGGACAGAGACCGATTCCTCGAATTCGTCGGCGAGAAGAAGGAGGCCGCCGTCGGCGCCGGTGCGCTCGACGATGGCGCGTATCGTATTATCGAGGACGTCCTGGAGCGAGAATTCGGAGCGGACCGACGAGGCGGCGGCCAGCAGAAGATCGTAGAGCGAATCGACGGATTCCTCGTAGTACTCGACGGCGCCGGCAAGTTGCTTGTGGGAGATATCCACATAGACGAGTGCGACCGCGAACAAAAGGCCGTAGAACAACGGAACCCCGAAGGCCTGGAACAACCATGAATTTCTGCCGAGCAGGACCCCGGCGATCAGATACAGGGCGGAGAAAACAGCCGCGGGCAGAGAGACGCGGACCGAGTGCATCCGTGCAGGAGTATCGGCGTCCGCACGGCGCAGGTTGGGCATAATGCCCATGAAAGCGATGGGGAAAAGCGCCGTCGCCTGAAGCACACGAGGATCGAAGGGCATCTTGATCCCCAGTCCGCCGCACACGATCAGAGGAACGGCCGCAAGATCGAGCGCCGCGGCGATCCAGAAAAGCCATCCGGCGCCGAAACTCGCAACCAAGAGATAGGCAAAGGCCGCAAAAATGACGAGATCGGAACCAATATAGACGAAGGGGAGCGGGAATACGGCGAAAGCGATGTCGCGGAGCGCCAGAAAACCTGCAAGGAAGGCGAACCCGAACATGACGCCCTCGGTTTCCTTGTGGCGAAGGTACAGAAAAAAGGCGAGGAGTACCGCAGCGAGCATAGTTTTCGCAAGCAATGGGCCGTTCAAAGCGCCGACGATACTCTCAAGCACCGTATGAACCCCTTCTCGTTCAGAATTACACGCGTACCACTATCTCTTTTTGGATTTTCGGCAAGTCTAGCACCCGACATTACTTGAGTCAAGTTTTCGCAGAGCACGCTTTTCCCTCGATTTCAAGCGAAAACTCTGATGCTCCCGGACAAAGGCCGGGTATAATGCAGACTCTACACCTCACCGGGGGGAATCGTGATCGGACTCTACGTGAAAGTACCGTACCATACCCAGATCAGGAGTTCCGAACCTCAGCTCGCCGACCAAATCGGCACCGTGATGGCCGAATCGGCGGCGGCCTTCGCCGGAGCGTTTCAGGATACCGAGGAGTCGTTTTTTCTGAGTTTCGACGAATCGTCGCGGTCCTGCAGGCTCTGCGCGGCGCAGGCGGCGAGCATGATATCCTCCCGTCTCCGCGAGCTCAGCCCCAGACTTCTGGGATGGACGGCGATACTCGACGTTGGACGGGGCGGCCGCGACGACATTCTCGAGCACTCACGGCGCCTGTGGTTCGCTGTTCAAGATGAGGGCCTCTATCTTTCTGATCGCGCAGTCGCTCATTTCAAAGGGTATTTCAGCGCTGCATCCGCCGCCGAGCAGCGGACGGCCTCGTCCCACGCGCTCCCGGCCGGCGAGGCTGTCTACGCCAGGCCGGCTCTTCCGCTCGATCTGGTCGCCTTGCCGGCGGACCGAAGCTCGGATATCGACGCGGTTATGGACGCCGTCGGCTCTCTTGTAACCGGACAAGAAACCTTCGAAGCGCTTTCCATTCTGGGTCCGGGCCGCTCGGCGCCGTGTTGTCTCGATGCGGCGCTCGATCGATTGTACCCGGATCCTGCCCATTCTTTTCTCAGACTGCGTTCTTCCGTCGTGGGGAATTATGGCTACTCGCCGATCGCAAAAGGGCTCTCTCAGCTGCTTGCGTCCTTCAAAGCGGAGGAGGCACACAGCTCTCTCATTTCTTCCACCGAGCGGGCGCTCCTCGAAGAACTCGCCTCTATACTGGAGTTCCTGAAAAAATCGCCCTACCGCGTCCGCTTCCCCCGGGGTTTTGAGATACGGCTCGGCATCTGCGCTTCGAGCGCGCTCAGACTCTATACGCGCGTGATGCAGTCTCGTTCGCTTCCCGCTCTCGTCATTCTCGACGGCGTCGAACGTTTCCCGCCTGAATGCATCTCGCTGATCACTGATCTCATGCAGACAAAAAACCGCGGCGAGGGTATCTCTCTCATAGCATGCGGCTCGCAGCTTCCGGATCACTGGAATGGTATCCAAACGAAGGTGCTCGAGGTTTCGGGACCGGGGCCCGCCGAAATCGCGGAGGCCGCGCTCAGAGCGGGCGAAGCGCTCGGCGATTCCTCGGTTGCGGCTCATCTCGTCCGCGCCGCCGCCACCGACCCTCTCCGATTCAGACTGGCGCTTCGCATCGCCTCAGCGGGACGCAGAGTCCCCGATGCGGCCCGCACCGGCGAACTCGCCTCCCGCGCGCTGTCGACCTTTCCCCTCGAGTATCCCGAGTATCTCCTCGCTCTCCTCCTGAGCGAGGATGTTCTGATCGATGAATGCGCTGATGGATTCCTGACTTCAATGGGCTATGTGCCCGGTCTGCGGCCGATCATCTGTGAGGTCCTGCGCGACCTCGGCATAACCGGGTCCGGAACCAGGCCGCTTCTCTACTCGTTCGAAGCGGCGTCGAGCGCCGAATCCGTGCTTCCTGATCACGGCGGGGCGGTGAAAGCGGCATTTGTCGAGCGGCTTCTGTCGCTCCGCGAGTCAGGGGGCATTCTTTCTTCGGCCGCCCTGTACCGGCGGATCAAGGCGACGGCGGAAACAAATCGGGACCTGCTTCCGCTTTTTTACGACTGCTTGGCGTCTGACGCGGCCTTCGGAGCTGCCGAGGCGGAGGATGCACAACCGATCGCCTCCCCGCTCTGGCCGCTCGGAGGTTTTCTGACGCGGTACGCCGAGGCCGACCGCGAGGGTTCCCGAACCGATCTCGAACGGCTCGAAAACGCGGCTTCGGACTACGAAGAAGGCCTGGTTTCAGCGGCCGCTGATCTGGGGCGCGCCGCCTTCGATTATGCAGAGTCCAGGATAGTCTCGGCCTCCTCGAAAGCAAAGACTGCGCTCATGAGTCTTCATGCAATCGGCGCGAACAGGGCCGAGGCCCGGGCGCACAGGATCTTGGGTCTCTGCTCGCTCGCCCTGGGGCAGGCTCAGGAAGGGGCCGACTACCTCGCCAACGCCTTCGATCTCGCCGCCGTGATTCCCGACCCCATGGAGTGCTTTTTGAGCGTGACGGCCGAGGCAGCCGCACTGGTAACGCTGGGCGATATAGGACGAGCTCTCCACTGCATTACGACGGCGGCCTCGTGGGCCGGCGCGGCGTTCCGCGCCGACTGGGAAGCGGCTGCAGCCTTTCTCGAGGGGCGCATCGCGCTCGAACTCGGCCGCACGGCGGAAGCCGAGGAGAAATTCGGATCGGTCAGAGCCCTCGCACGGGTATACGATATCCCGGCCGCCGCGATCCGCGCGGAAATATGGACCGGCCGAGCGGCCGCCTTCGCCGGCGACGAGCTAAGGGCGAAAAAAATATTATCCCGCCACGAGACGGACGCCGAGGCTCTGTGGTTCCTCGCCGAGGCCGCGTGCTGGGCGGGCGAGGTGGAAGCAGCCGCATCCTTCGCCGACCGCGCCTTCGAACTCGCGCCGGCCCAAGGCTTTTCGTCGGCCGACGCCTTCGACTGGAGTTCGGGCTACGCCTCGCTCGAGTGCCGCGTCGTGGGGTTCTGCGCTCCGAGAACCTACCTCGCCGATCAAATTCTCGCGTTCAAGGAATACACCGCAGGTCTCGCCGATCCGAACGGGGGGGCAGAAGTCCATGCCGCGCGCCTATCCGAGCTTTCGCGGGAAGAACGTATCGCCCTTCTCCATCCCTCGGCCCACCTCTACGCATACTACCGCTATCTCGTGCTCGAGCGGGCCAAGCCCGGCTCGATGAACGCGACGACGGCCTTGAGCAAGGCTTTCAAGGCCCTCCAACTCCGCTCGGCCCGTATGATCGAGGCTTCGCTCAAGGACGGTTTCATGGAGCGAAACCGCTGGAACCGGGCGCTCATGACCGCGGCGCGCGACCGAAAACTGATCTAGAAAGCCGTGTACGAACTCGACGCTGTCTGCTACCACGCTGCGCGGGGCTTTCTGCCCCTGCTTCTCGACGAACTTGCCCAACGTGATCGGCTCGATGGAGAGCTCGTAACCCTCTCGGGGCCGAGGCGCACTGTTTATTGGACGCGCAATGTCTGGGAACGCCCGCTGCTCATCGAGTTTTCCTCGATCGGTGAAGCGGCCAGAATTCTGCGGTCCATCCAACGGAACTGGGCCCCGCTTCCGACGCGGCTCCACCGGCGCTGCGCCCTCATCGCCGAAAAGCTGCCCCCGCTCCCACTGAAACCCAAACCCTTCCCCTTCGAACTTCCCCGAGCGCCGATGGGCGCCTTCACCCTTCTCGACGAACACAGGATGATCGCGAGCCCCCTCTGTTCGAGTCCCTTCCCGAACGGCGAATTCGAGTTCCAAGAAGACAAGGAAGGGCCGCCGAGTCGAGCCTACCGCAAGCTCTGGGAAGCCCTGGTGCTCGCAAACGATCGTCCGGGACCCGGCGATCGCTGCATCGACGCGGGCGCATCTCCGGGCGGCTGGACCTGGGCCTTGGCAGGGCTCGGAGCCGAGGTGCTCGCCGTCGACCGGGCGGATCTCGAGCCAAGGATCGCCGCTCTTCCGAATGTGCGCGTTATGCGGCACGATGCCTTTACGCTGCGGCCCTCCGATCTCGGCCCCGTCGATTGGCTTCTCTCGGACGTCATCTGCTATCCTCCCGCCCTCCTCGCCTGGATCGGACAATGGCTCGATTCAGGCCTGGCCCGCAATTTCGTATGCACGATCAAGATGCAGGGAGAGGGATTCGACAAGACGACGACCGACGCCTTCGCCGCGATACCCCGTTCCCGCGTCATCCATCTCTGGCACAACCGCCACGAATTGACCTGGATCAATCTCGAGCGGGACAGAAGGGCGGGCTCTCAGCCCAGAGCGACATCCAGCACCATCATGAGCGCGAATCCTGCGATGGCGCCGAGAGTTGAAATATCGGAATTACCCGATCTCTGCGACTCGGGCACGACTTCCTCGACTACCACGTAGATCATGGCGCCGGCGGCGAAGGCCAGGGCGTAGGGTAGAACAGGTTTCATGCTTACAACAAGAGCCGCGCCCAGCACGCCGGCGATCGGTTCTACGAGGCCGGAGAGCTGTCCGTACCAGAAGCTCTTTAAGCGCGACAGGCCCTCGCGGCGCAGGGGAATCGAGACCGCCGCGCCCTCGGGGAAGTTCTGAAGCCCGATGCCCATCGCGAGCGCCACGGCTCCCGCAAGGCTCGCCGTCGAGATGCCGGCCTCGAGCGCACCGAAGCCGACGCCCACGGCGAGTCCTTCCGGGATATTGTGGATGGTGATGGCGAGCACGAGGAGGAGACTGCGCCGCCAACTCGTCTTGGGCCCCTCCGACTCGCTCGTCGGCAGACCGATGTGCAGGTGCGGGATGACTTTGTCGATCAGCTTGAGAAACAAGCCCCCGGCCAGAAAACCCGCCAGCGGCGGAAGCCATGCGGGAAGTCCCATGGATTCCGACAGTTCGATGCTCGGGGCGAGAAGAGACCAAAAACTCGCGGCGATCATGACGCCCCCGGCGAAACCGAGCATGGCGTCGAGCACTCTCCGCCCGATCGATTTGAAGAAAAAAACCATGCCCGCGCCGAGGGCGGTCACGGCCCAGGTGAACAGGGTGGCGAGCAGAGCCTGCAGTCTATGGTCGAGCGAGGAAAACCACTCCATCATGATGACCTGCCTTCGTTTCGATATGCCGAAACCCGATTGGCAACATCAAATTTAGTCATCAGCCGGCCGCGGCGGCAAGCTCCCTTCATCCCCCGGGAGGGAGAACATAGCCTTGAGTTTTCCGAAGTACTCTTCGCCTTCGGCTTCCGTAAACTCGTTCTCGATGTCGCGCGCCTCGATCAATTCGGGGGGTATCTCCTGCAGGAAGGGGCTCGGGACGCAGTCGGCTGTTTGATTCTGCTTTTTGCGGCGCCTGCACGAGCTGACGAGCAGCCGCCTCCGCGCCCGTGTCACCGCCACATAAAACAGCCGCCGCTCCTCTTCGATATTTCCCTCGCCCTCTTCGAGCGAACGGGCGTGCGGCAGTATGCCGTCTTCGCAGCCCGCGATGAAGACGACATCGAATTCGAGCCCCTTGGCGGCGTGTATGGTCATAAGATTGACCTCCCCGCCCTCCTCGTCGCCGATATCGTCGCGTGAGACGAGGGCGACGCGGTTGAGCCATTCATACAGACCGGGCGAAAGATTGTCGGGATCGTTCTCCCACTCGTCGATGGACTTGACCAGAATTTCGAGATTGTGAAATTTCCATTTCGCCGCCTTGTCGCTCTGCTTGTTCTCTTCGACGAGATAGCCCCAGTAGTCGACCGCGTCGATGAGCTGGCGCACCTTCGCTGCGATCTTCTTCCTGCCCAGAAGCTCCTCGCGGTACTCGTCGACGAGGTCGAGAAAGGCCGAGATATCGGCCACGGCCTTTTCCGACAAGCCTCCGAAGGCGAGACCTCCGGCTCCGCCGACCGAGTCTCCTCCGCCCTCGGCCCCGAGCGGCGATCCCGTTCTGACGAGCTCCATCGCCGTCCTGATCGATGCGTTGTGCGAGCGAGCGATCGCATTGAGCTTTTCGAGCGTCGTCTTGCCGATACCGCGCCGCGGCGTATTGACGATCCTCAGGAGATTCACATCGTCGTCGGGATTGGCGATCACGCGGAGGTACGAGATGATATCCTTGATTTCCTTGCGGCCGTAGAACGAGGTCCCCCCCGAAACCCGGTAGGGGACCTGCTCGGCGAGGAGGGCCTCCTCGATGCGCCGGGTCAAATTATTGGTTCTGACGAGTACGCCGAATTCGGACCAGGGGGTTCTGTCACGGAGTCTTATTTCTTTTATCGTCTTCGCGATGAACTGGGCCTCCTCGCCCTCGTCATTCGGCGAATAGAGCTCGACGGGCGAGCCGCTCTTCCCCTCCGGCGACCAGAGTTCCTTGTTCTTCCGGTTCTCGTTGTGCGCGATGACCGCGTTGGCCGCGTCGAGAATCGTAGCGGTCGAACGGTAGTTTCGTTCGAGCTTGACCTCTCTGAAATCCGGAAAATCACGCTCGAAGAGCATGAAGTTCTCGAAATTCGCGCCGCGCCAGGAGTATATCGACTGGTCGTCGTCGCCGACGATGCAGATATTATCCGACGCGAACAGGCGCATCATGCGATACTGCATGAGCGAGGTGTCTTGGAACTCGTCGATCATGACATAGCGGTATGTCTCGCGATAGCGTGATGCGATCTCGGGCTTCAGTTCGAACAGCTCGATAGGCAGGACGATGAGATCGTCGAAATCGACGGCGTTGAAGATGCGCAAAGAGCGGCGGTATTCATCGTAAAGTCCCCGGTATGCGTTGTCGGCCTTCGACCATGTTGTCTGCCCCGACCGTATGCGCGAGAACAAGGCGCCGACCTTGTAGGCGTCGAAGCTTTCCATGCGGAAACCCTGCTCGCGCGCACAATCCTTGATGAGCTGATTGCGGTCAGCCTCATCGTAGATGGAGAAGTTCGGTTTGTAGCCGAGAACCTCGATCTCCTTGCGCAGGATTTTCGCTCCGAAGGCATGGAAGGTGGATACGGTCAGATCCCTGAGCTTCCGCCCCGTGATCGAGCGCACACGGCCCGCCATCTCGCGAGCAGCCTTATTGGTGAACGTGAGGGCGAGGATCGCGTGCTGAGGAATACCATGATCGAGCATGTAGGCCATGCGGTAGGTGATGACCGTCGTCTTGCCCGAACCGGCGCCGGCGATGATGAGGAGGGGGCCGTCCACCGTCGTGACGGCTTCGTACTGCTCGGGATTGAGGATCGATTCGTAATCGATATGCATTGAAAAAACCTTTACATCCCCTTTACGAAGAACGAGAGCGCGCTGATCCCCAGGCCTACCACCAGACTGACTATGAAGGCGGCCATGACGATACCGGCGCTTATCGCGAGCATCGCCTTTTTTTTATCCATGCCGAGTATCCATGCTCCGAGCACACCGGTCCACGCGCCGGTGACGGGGAATGGAACGCCGACGAAGAGCGAGAGCCCCACATAGCCGTACTTCTCAACCATCGGCTTGACTTTGACCCGCGAGCGCTCGACGAAACGGTCGAAAAAAACGGCGTAGGCCTTCCACCTGTACAACAACTTGTGAGCAGTCCCCAAGAAGAGAAAGGCGATAGGAATTGCAAGAGCGTTCCAGGCGGCGCACCAGAGGGCGGCCCCGACGAGAGGCATACCGGCCGCGACGGCGACGGGGATGCCGCCCCGAAGCTCAGAAATAGGCGCCAGAGAAAGCACCGCCGTCCAAAGAAGCGTTGATAGTTTCATGTAGGGAGGACTATAGCGCGAACCCGCCTCGCAGGACAATGTCTCGAAGTTTTGCGGCGAGATCGGCCGCATCGAATTCGATCCACTGGATGCCCGGTAGAGCCTTGAAAAACGTCATCTGCCGCTTTGCGTAATGTCTGGTGTCCCGCTTGACGGCGGCGGCCACTGCGGCGATATCGCGGGCCGCGCCTTCAGGCGATCCCCCCGTCTCCGGATCGAAGAACTCCCGGTACCCTATCGCCCTCATGCCCGGAGTCTCGCGCCGGTACCCGCGCGCGACGAGAGAGGCCACTTCCTCGGCGAGCCCTGCCTTGAACATCGCGTCGACACGCTCATCGATCCGGTCGCAGAGACAGGCCCTGTCCACCTCAAGGCCGAACACGATGAAGTCCGCGCCGCCTCTCGGCCGCTTCGGGGCCGCGAACCCGCGCATAGGCCTGCCGGTCGCCCGCACAATCTCGACGGCGCGCGTCAGGCGGTATAAATCATTCACGTGTATCCTGGCGGCTGACTCGGGATCGACCGCCGCGAGTTCGGCGCGCAAAGCGCTCTCCCCCCGCTTTCTCAAATCCTCGGCGACGCGGGCGCGAAGCGCCGGATCGGCGGGCGGCGCCGATGGAAGGCCGAAGATGAAATTGCGGATATAGAACCCGGTGCCGCCCGAGACGATAGGCAGCTTTCCGGCCGCTCGAATTCGCGAACAGGCCTCGTCCGCGAGGCGCACAAAATCCCCTGCCGTATATTGTTCGTCCGGATCGAGAATATCGATAAGATGATGTGGGAGACGAGAGCGAAGAGCCGCGTCGGGCTTCGCGGTGCCGATATCCATGCCCCGGTAGGCCTGCATGGAATCGGCGCTGACGATCTCGGCTTCGGGGAGAGCGTACGCTTCGCGGGCGGCGCGGGATCCGAAAAGCCTGTCCAGGAGCGCCGTCTTGCCCGAGGCGGTGGGTCCGGCTAGGACGACGACGCTAGTCGATGAGCTTGTACTCAACCTGCTTCGAGAAGACCTGCCGTGTGGCCAGCGACACGACTTTCCCGTTGTTTTTTTCGACATCCGGAGTCTTGAGAACCGCCAGCTGATAAGCCCGGCGGGTGATCGCGACCGTGATCTCGTACGCGTTGCCGTCGTATTCGATGAGCTGCTCAAGGGGCATTATCATTTCATCACCTCATTCTCCCGCACAAAGCACGGTTGTTCCTGTGTCATATCTATCTTCCATCGAGACTGCGATCGAGATCGGAGATCAGCCTCGCGGTCACGGCCGAAAGTTCTTCGTCGCGCAGGGCATCGTACTTGTCGCCCCCAGCCTTGGCGCGCTCCTGGACGAGTTCGTCCATGAGCGTGATGCACAGAAGGATCGAAAGCTTCAACGGATCAGATACCTTCGCCGAGGACTTGATCGCGGCCATACGATCGCGAAGCCTCGACACGAGCGACTGCATGTAATCGAGGGACTCGTCGGTGTGAATCGCGAAAACGGGACCGATCAAATCGACGTTGAACGTAGTGAGCGGCACGAGCACGCTCCTTTTCAGAAAATATCGAGCTCGTCGGCGGCCGACCCGGCCGGAGCGGCGCCTGTCCTCGGCGGCGTCTTGACAGCGATGCCCGACGCGCCGTCAGACCCTGTCGTTCCGGCCTCTCGCCTCACCTCCGCGTCGGCCGCAACGCCCGGCCTCGGTTGCTTGGATGATTCGACGGGCTGTGAGAGGATCATATCCTCGAAGGAATCGAGCTTTTCCAAGGCGTGGATAATGCCTTCTTCGATCCGGGCCTGGTCCTTCCGGTATTCGTCCGCACGGGCGCTGATTTCAGCGGCGCGAGCCTCCGCCGCCGCGACGCGCTCCGCCATATCCGAAAGGCGGACCTCGAATTCCCTGATACGTTCGAGCGCGGCGTCGCGGGCGGCGGCGGCTTCGTCGGCTTTCGAGAGAGCAGCCGAAAGCTTCGCTTCGGCGGCCGCAGCCCTCGCTTCGGCCGCGGCGAGCGCCTCGTCCACGCGCGTTTTGTCCTCGGAGAGCCGACGCTCCAGCTCCGCGTTTTCCGAGCGCAGCGCCGCGATGTATGCGACGGCTTTCTCGACGCGGTCCTCGAGAGCCCGTACCTGCTCGAGGCTGATCATGCCTTATGCCTCCAGGGCGGCCTTGGCTTTGGCGACGACGGCCTTGAACCCGGCCGGGTCGCGCACCGCCATGTCGGCCAGCATCTTCCGATCGACGCCGACGTCGGCCTTCACGAGCCCCTCGATGAATCTGCTGTAGCTGATGCCCTCGGATCTGCACGCGGCGTTGATGCGGGCGATCCACAGGCGGCGGAAACTGCCTTTCCGATCGCGCCTGTCACGGTACGCATACGATAAAGCCTTGGCGACCGCGTCTTTTGCGGTTTTGTAATTTGAGTGCCTGCGTCCCCAGAACCCCTTGGCACGGGCGAGAATTTTCTTCCTGTGTTCTTTTCGTTTCGATCCGTCGACTGCTCTGGACATTGTCTCCGCTCCTTGTTGCTGTATATGCGGAAGCCGTTGTACGACACCGCGTGTCTGCGCATTCCATCAACGCGCAGACTGTGGTCCCGCCGGACAGGGCGACCCGGACGGAACCTCGTGCAGAACGATGACAAACTCGATGCCGGTCATCACTCTGTCAATATGTCGAAAACACATCCTCTCGGCCTGCTCAGCCGTAGGGAAGAAGTTTCTTCTTTATCTGGCCGGTGGCATCCGCATCGACAAACCCTGCTTTGCGGAGGTTGCGCTTCCGTTTGGTCGTCTTTTTTGTCAGAATATGGCGAAGGTTCATCTTCTTATATTTAACCTTGCCGTTCGCCGTGAGGGTAAACCGCTTAGCCGCGGCCTTTTTTGTCTTCATCTTCGGCATGACATTCCGTCCTTAACGTGAAATAGGGAACCTCTAAAAACCCGGTTGGTTTTTAAGGTTCCCTTGCAATTCCCTTACGGGAATTGCTTTATATAAGGTTGACCTCGAAAATTGGAAGCACTCTATGCTTTATCCTCCGCGGCGGCGGCCTCTTCGGCGACCACGGCGGTGTTCTTTTTTATGATCGATGCCTTGGGCTGAAGGACCATGGACATGAAGCGCCCTTCCATCGCAGGCGGTTTCTCCATGATGAAGTAGCCCTCGAGCTTCCCGAGCACCCGCTTGAGGACCTCTTCCCCGATCTCGGTGTGGGCTAATTCCCGTCCGCGGAAGCGGATGGTCACCTTGACCTTGAAGCCATCCTCCAAAAAAGCCCGTACATGCTCCGACTTGAAATCGAGATCATGCCCCGCGATTTTCGGCTGCATCCGTATCTCTTTAAGCTCACCGATTCGGATCTTCTTCCTCGATTCCTTGATTTTCTTCTCTTGCTCGAACCTGTATTTGCCGTAATCCAGCAGTTTGCATACCGGCGGAATCGACTGAGGCGCAACTTCCACGAGGTCCAGGCCCAGCTCCCGCGCCATTCGTAATGCTTCGAGCGTCGGAACGATCCCCTTTTGGTCCCCCTTGTCGTCCACGAGCCGAACCTCGCGGACTCGGATCTGTTCGTTGATCCGCAAGTCTTTATCTGCCAACTGGCCTCCTAGCATGCTGTCGTCATGCATCCGGCTCCGGTGTACGGAACCTCACAAGCCATTATAGCATATAGCTCAAGCCTGAGTAAAGAGCCCGCGCTTCGGCAGCTTCCGCAGGTGTCCGGTTTCATCTCAAACACAAACACGAGGGAATCCTTACGCATTTGACAATTCCAGCATCAGGAAATATGCTGATTCTATGCCGAAAATCCCCTTCGGTGAGGCTCTCGCGGCGTTCAAAATCAGGAACGAATCGCTCATCTCCCTGTACCGCGATAGAATCAAAACTATTCCGCCGGGACCAATCGGCAGCTTGACCGCCTCAATCGCCGAACAGCGCCGTGATCTCGCGCGCGATCTCTCGAAGATCCTTTCTTCATTCGAGGAATCGCCGCTCCGCTCCGCCGAAATCGAGTACGACAGCCCTCTCGACACCGGCGTCCACGATATTAAAACCGGCTCGACCGATGCGATCGAATTGCTCCGATTTATAAAAGAAGCCGAGGACTCGGACTTCGAGCGCCTGTCGGAACTCGCAGGAGCAGTGCTGCCTATCTCATCCGCGGTCGCCGAGTTTTTAGCCGCCGAAGCAAGCGGCGCAAAAAAACGCGCGTCATGGGCTCAGGACCATCTCGACCTTCTGGGCCTGTCCAAGTCTTGAAGAGACGCCGAACCCCGTGATAATCTGGATCGATGTATTTTTTTCTGCTGGCCGTCCTTCCTCTCGGCTTCATTTTTCTCTATCTCCGGATATACCCGCGGGAAGAAGTGATAGAGACCCGTCGGGCGTTCATTCGAGGTCTGTTCGCTTTCATCCCTACTTGGCTTGCAGCCCGAATTCTGGGCTCGTGTATCCCGGCCGCCTACGGCTCGGTCCTCCTGGCAGTGCATGAATTCGCCGACCGAACCTTGCCCTTCGCCCTTGTACCAGGCCTGTGTTTTCTCGTCTTTTACCGCTTGCACGACGAGAGAGGGAGCGGCTTCGTGCAACGTCGCTTGACATCTTTCTATGCCGGCGCATTGGCTCCCGTGGGATTAGGAGAGATGACCAGGATATGGGGCTCGCCTGACGCTTACAGCTTGTTCGTCCTTCCGCTCATCTTGTGTGCAATCACATTGACAGCGCCCTGGATGATACTGAAACTTCGCGACTCATTCGGATTTGAACTTGTCGGCTCTGTTCTTGCATCCGTGACGGCCGCCTTGCTGCTCTCGCTCGGTCCCTGGCTCTTCCTCGCACAGCTCTGGCCGCTCTCCGCTCTCATCGCCGTTCTCGCTGTCATCGCCGCATGGTTTCTCGCCGCGCCCGAGCTCGCACGACGGCCTCCTAAACCCATCACCGCATAACGCCTAACAGAGGTATAGTTCCCCGAACCGTGGTGGAATGTACGCAGATCAAAAAAGGAGCCGCTCCAAAGAGCGGCTCCTTGTGCTCGGAAACGGATTGGACGACTCAAGGGAAGCTCAAAACCAGCTCGGTTTTTAGCGTCCCCTCAAGCCTTCCCCGCCGATCCCAAGACATTCTGGTTCTTGTGGGCGTACAGCTTCTTGAGCTCATCGCGAGCCGGACCAAGGTACTTGCGGGGATCGAATTCGTCCGGTTTTTCGGCCAAGACCTTGCGGATCATGGCGGTCATGGCGAGGCGGCCGTCGGAATCGATGTTTATTTTGCAGACAGCGCTCTTCGCCGCCCTGCGGAGCTGTTCCTCGGGGATGCCCACGGAATCGGACAACTTGCCGCCGTACTGCTCGATCATCTTCACATATTCGATGGGCACGCTGGAAGAACCATGAAGAACGATGGGGAAGCCGGGGAGTTTCTTCTCGATCTCCTCGAGAATGTCGAAGCGGAGCGGCGGCGGGATCAAGATGCCATCGGGAGTCTTGGTGCACTGCTCGGGCTTGAACTTGGCGCGGCCGTGGCTGGTGCCGATGGATATGGCAAGAGAATCGACGCCGGTTTTCTTGACGAAATCCTGGACCTCCGCCGGCTGGGTGTAGTGCGAGTGCTCGGCCGAGACATCGTCCTCGACGCCGGCGAGCACGCCAAGCTCGCCCTCGACCGAAACATAGTCCTTCTGCGAGTGAGCGAAATCGACGACTTTCTTGGTCAGGGCCACATTTTCGTCGTAGGGGAGATGCGAGCCGTCGATCATCACCGAAGAGAAGCCCGACTCGATGCAGTTCTTGCAGAGTTCGAAACTGTCGCCGTGATCGAGGTGGAGCACGATGGGTATCGCGTAACCGAGTTCCTTGGAGTATTCAACGGCGCCTTTCGCCATATACTGGAGCATGGTCTGGTTGGCGTACTTCCGCGCCCCCGCCGACACCTGGAGGATGACGGGGCTCTTGGTTTCGACGCAGGCCTGGATGATGGCCTGGAGCTGTTCCATGTTGTTGAAGTTATACGCGGGGATGGCATATCCGCCCGAGACCGCCTTTTTGAAAAGTTCGACAGTATTGACAAGTCCCAATTCCTTATAGCTGACCATTGCAACTCCTTATACCGTATTTCAAGACAAGATAATAATATGAATCACATGAAACTGAGTCAAGGAGAGTCCCCCGAAGCCTGTTGAAATAGTGGGTGCAGCGAGAGCTGTCTGAATCACAGCCGGGGTGGAAAGGCTTCTGTTTTCCATGAACCTCCTTCTCGACAAACGAGCCATTGCCTCGCATCCTGCTACCCGGCTACGATACCATGGTGAATAGAAAAGAACACTGTGTCATCGTTCCCCTCGCTGTGTTGATCCTCATCTCGTGTCCGAATCCGAAAACGGCGAGGGCTGTCGTCGTGCTCGACGAGGCCTTTGTCGCTGCATATCCGAGTCTGTCGGCTTCGCTCCAAGCGCCTCGGGCGTTTTCAGGCCCGTTCAGCGCCCGGCGATTCGGCGGCGCCCAAGCCCGCGTTCTCTCGATGTCGCAGGGAGCCGGTCCCGCGCTTGACGCCGTCAAAGAGGCGGAGGGGCAAAACTCAGGAAAGAACGTCGTACTTGTGACAAGTCCGCTCATCGCTTCGGCCCTGGTGAACGGGGGCGCGTGGCGGGGAGAGCCGTGCCTTCTTGTGCCTGAATGGCCGGGCGGATATATTCCGGGGCTTATCTCGGTCGCGACGGATCCGATACCGGCCTATACTACAGCGGGAGCGGCGCTCGGAGCATATAGTGCGGCGCTTGCGCGGGACGGCGGCCCGGCGAGCTGCGGGATTCTCTTCGCCGAGGGGCCCGGACGACCGCGCGCGGCGCTCGAGGCCTTTGCGCGCGCTTACAACCAGAGCTCAGGCAGCCGCGGTCTCATCGTCCGCGAACTCGACTCGGTATCCGACGATCAGGGCGGAAAAAACACCGGCCCACAGGCTGAAACGACGCATAACGACCCCTCGACCATAAAAAAAGCCGCGTCCATCGGGCCTGAGGAAGCTGTTAAAGAGATGCTCGGCACGGATATCCGAGCGCTTTTCATCGCCCTCGGTCCTGATACTATCACGGCGCTCAGGGCGGCGGTCCGGCCCGGCCTCGCCCTTGGGGCGGATTATGCCGAAGCGGTATCCCCGAAATCACTTGTCTTCCGGATACGGCCCGATCATAGCGCTTTTCCCGAAGCCATCGCCCGGGAGCTTACAGCGATCGGAAGCCGCGGGTCGAACTCGGGAGCTATGATTTCCGTCCCTTCTCGCGTCGAGATTGACCGGACGGCGGCGGCGGCCTTCAAAGCCGGCGGGCGGACGCTGGACGTCTACCTACGGGAAGCGCTGAAGCGATCGGCGCGTTGACCGACGCCCGACTGCAGCTGTTCTCGTTTCCTCAAAACAGGGTATAAGGGAACCGTAAAAGAAAGCGGGGGCAGAGATTCCCATAATACTGAGTCAGGGCCGGGTTTTTCAAAAAGGGCGGGCATTTTGAAAAAGCTTCTTGAGAGAACCCCTAAACCCCGCTTGGTTTTTAAGGCTCTCTCGCACTTCCCGTAAGGGAATTGATTCCCTTGCGGGAAGTGCACTTTTATGAAGGTTAACCTCGAAAAGCTGAAGTTTTTCGAGGTCCCCTTTATGAAAAAGCCTCGTTTGACAAAGGTCTATACCGAAAATATAATCCTAAATAAGCCGTAGACTTAAATCGGCGGTACAGCCAAAGGAGTTTCAAGGATGAAACGGCGATTAAACCAGGCGGTCATGATATTCCTGGCTCTGGTGTGTATAGGGGGGGCCGGAACGCTGTATGCGGACGAGCAGACAGTCAACTTGGAATCGAAGCTCGTTCAGGATTTCGCGAATCCGGAGGCCCAGAACTGGCATGTCATCGGCAGCAAGTTCTCGACCGCCGATTTTCCGCGTATCGGCTATATAAAGGGGGGACCCACCGCTATTCTCGGCGGCGATCAGAAGGCGATCGAGAATGCGCGATCCATGGCGGTGGCGATGCTGTTCGACCGCAAAGAGTACAACTGGATCGACATTGTCCCCGGAACCGAGGATAAGCCCGTTGAACTGCCCCTTCCAGGCCGGGTGAAAATGATCGACATGTGGGTATGGTCGGGCAATTTCGACTACTATCTTGAGGCCTTTGTCCGCGACTACCGGGGCGTCGTGTATACGATTCCGATGGGCAATCTCAATTTCATCGGATGGAAAAACCTCAGGATCAACATTCCCGAGAGCGTGCCGCAGGCAAAGAAGTACCTGCCGAAGCGTCAGGGTTTGACCCTCGTCAAATTCCGTATTTGGACGCGGCCGACAGAAGTCGTCGCCATTCCGGGAACAGAGGGTCAGGAGCCCGTGGACAGGGCGGTCAAGTTCTACTTCAACAACATAAAGATTTTGACAGACACCTTCGAGAGCTTGTTCGACGGCGATTCGCTGAGTAACCCCGAGGTCTATCGCCCGGCTCTCGGCGAAAAGAAATAAGGGAGGCCCGACATGAAGAAAGCTTGCATCGCGTTCCTTGTCATCGCGGCGGCCTCCGGTATCGCGTTCGCCCAGCAGGCGGCGTCGGCAACCGAGGTGGGGGCGCCGGATCCGGACAAAATCGGCGTCGAAACGGCCCAGCAGAAGTTGAAAGAAGTTTCTGTCGATCAGTTTGAAGCGGCCGGCTTCTGGGACGCCCGAATTTCCAACGACGACGGCATTACGACCGCCCGCCTCTTCGAAGGCAGACCCGCCGGCAGCGCGGCTGAACCGGTCGCCGACCCGCGCTATGTCGGCAAGGATCCAAATATCGTCAACAAGTATGTGTTCGGCGTGAGGACCGACTTTTATAAACGCGGATACAACGAAATCTTCGTGACCGCGAAGCGGCCTATCCCCATCGAAGGCATCACCAAGATCGTATCGGTCTGGGTCATCGGCCGAAACTACAACCATGAGCTTTACCTTCAGCTCCAGGATTTTTTTGGAAACGAATTCGAACTCAAAATGGGAAAGCTCAACTTCCAGGGCTGGAAGAAGCTGACTGTCGCGATTCCGCCCCAGAATCCCGACGGGAAGAGCGGCATTGTCCAGCGGAATTTCCACTACAACAGCCACATGGGCCTCAAAATCAAGGGCTTCCGCATCAAGTGTGATCCCGACGAGGCATACGGCTCCTACTACATCTACTTCGATGATCTGAGGGCTATCACGGACCTCTTCGCGGAAGACAACCGCGACCAGGACGATATGCCCGACACCTGGTGATCCCGAAGGGATTGAAGCGCGAGCCCTCCTAAGCGAGGGCTCTTTTTTTAACCGGGAGAAAACTCGGTATGGCAGATCCGGACTGTTTTAGGTTTCTCAGGAAGGCCTATCTCTTCAAGGGGCTCTCCGACGAAGAAATACGTCTCGTCGCTTCGGTCTGTTCAGAAGAGGAACGTGAAGCAGGCGATGTCATCTTCGTGGAAGGAGCGACCGCCGACCGCTTCTACATCGTCATCGAAGGCCGAGTCGAAGTATGGAAAAACTACTACGATCCGAAGCCTGATCTGCTCGCGGTCCACGGAGCGGGGCATTTTTTCGGCGAGATGGCCCTCATCGACGAACTGCCCCGCAGCGCGACCGTCGTCGCCAAGGAGAAAACCCGCCTGCTCTCACTGTATCGAGACGAATTCCGTCGACTCATCACTGAACGATCTTCCATCGCCCTGTCTGTCATGACCGGCATTTCGTTCATGATCCGCAACTCGAACGACGCCTTCGTCGAGGACCTGCGGGAGCGCAATACCGAACTCGAACGCGCCTACGCGCAATTGAAGAAAGTCCAGGCGGAACAGCTCCGTTCCGAGCGGCTGTCAACCTTGGGGAAATTTTCTTCGCTCATTCTCCACGATATCCGGAATCCTCTGTCGGCGCTGAAAGGACAGCTTCAATTGATGCAGCTTCAGCTCGACAAACCAGAACGGCTCGCCCAGCGCATCGCAGCCTGTCTCGGCGAGGTCAACCGCCTCGAACGGCTCGCCAGCGAGTTCCTCGATTATTCGCGCGGCGAGATCCGGCTCGACATGGCGATCGCGAAGCCGAGCGAGATCTTTGCAAAACTTTCTTCGTCGATCGGCGAACGATTTGAATCGGCCGGCATCCGCATCGCCACCGATATCTCCTACGACGAGCCCGTCATCATAGATGTAGAACGGGTTCTTCGCGCGCTTTCCAATGTCGCGGACAACGCGCGCAAGGCGATGGCTCGACGCTCAGGCGCTGTGTTGACGCTTAAATCGCGGACCGAGGGCGGCATGCTCATCCTCGAGGTCGCCGACAACGGCGAGGGGATGAGCGCCGAGGTCCTCTCTCATGTCTTCGAGCCCTTTTACTCGGCCTCAAACCAAGGCGGAACAGGACTCGGCATGTTGATCGTGAAGAACATCGTCGAGGCTCACGGCGGCACCGTCCGCCTCGGTTCAAAACCGGGGGTGGGGACGCGCGTCGTCCTATCCTTCCCCCTGCGCTCATGATCAGCCGAAGAATTTGTGCGCGTTGCGTGTCACCAACTCAGCCAGATCCTCAACCGAGCTTTTTCGGATGGCGGCCGCGGCGGCATAACTCCGCTCTATGTCAAGCGGACTGGAGTTCTTACCGCGGTGCGGCATCGGATTCATGTAGGGCGCGTCGGTCTCAAGAAGAAGGCGATCTGCGGAAACCAGCGTGCAGGCCTCGCGGAGCGCATCGGCGCCCTTGTAGGTCAGATTACCCGCGAATGAAATATAACAGCCGGCTTCGAGAAATTTCAGCGCTTCCGCCGCTCCGTAGCCGAAGCAGTGGATCAGGACAGGAAGTCCGCGGATCGTCCAAGGTGCGACGATCGAGAGCGTGTCCTTGAAGGCGTCGCGCGAATGGACGATCATGGGAAGTCCAAGTCGCAGAGCGAGGTCGAGCTGAAGCTCGAAGAGCTCCGCCTGGGACTCGCGCGATGCGTTCATGTGGTGATAGTCGAGGCCGCCCTCGCCTATCGCGGCGACGCGAACGCCCCCCGCGGCCGCCTTCGTGATCGCCTCCTCCAGGACTGCCACGCTCCGTTCGGGCGCGGCCAGGCTCTCCGCCGACGGCCAGAGTCCGGCCGTCAGCCTGAGGAAGCTCGACCGCTCATGCGGCCGGAGAAACTCGATGCGGGCGGGGAGATCATCGGGCTCGGTGCCGACATCCACGAGAAGAGAGGGCGGCAGTCCCTTCGACACGGCCTCGACCGCCGCCGCATCGTACGAATCGAGCATTCCGCCGAAGGCATCCCCGCCGAGCCGTTCGGCGACCCATGAAAGGTGTGCGTGGCTGTCGGTGAACATTATTCCTCTTGTCGCGCCGGGCCTTGCTGCATTTCGACAATGTCACTGTTCGGCCTGTTTTTGCCGCATTGCTCATATCGGCGGATGAGCTTATACCCCCGCGGCCGCCTCGAACGCAAGTATCCCGCCCTTGACACCGACCTTTATCCGCTGGCCCTCTTTCACTTTGCCCGCAAGGACAGCAGCCGCCAGCGGATTCTGCAGCATGGACTGGATCGCGCGCTTCAGCGGCCGCGCCCCGAAAAGCGGATCATAGCCCGCTTCTGCAAGGAGTTCCTTGGCCTCTTTCGTGACCTCGAGTCCGATCTTGCGTTCCTCCATCCGCTTTTTGAGCTGGGCGAGCTGAATATCGACGATCTCGAGGATGCGGTCCTTTCCAAGCCGCTCGAACACGACCGTTTCATCGATACGGTTCAAAAACTCGGGCTTGAAGCTCTTTCTTAAAAGTGCATCGATACCCGCGCGGACCTGGGCCATGTCCTTCGCCTCGAGAATGAGGTCCGAGCCGAGATTCGAGGTCATGATGACGATGGCGTTCTTGAAATCGACGACGCGGCCCTGTCCGTCGGTGAGCCGGCCGTCGTCCAGAAGCTGAAGAAGAACATTGAACACGTCGGGATGAGCCTTCTCGATCTCGTCGAAGAGCACGACTGAATAGGGCCTGCGACGCACGGCTTCGGTGAGTTGGCCGCCCTCGTCGTAGCCGACATAACCGGGCGGCGCGCCTATGAGGCGGGAGACCGTGTGCTTCTCCATGTACTCGCTCATATCGATGCGCGTCAGCGACTTCTCGTCCGAGAAAAGAAACTCGGCCAGGGCCTTGGCGAGTTCGGTCTTTCCGACGCCTGTGGGGCCCACGAAGAGAAACGAGCCGAGAGGCCTGTTGGGGTCCGAAAGCCCGGCTCGATTGCGCCTGATGGCGTCGGCTACGGCCTTGACCGCCGCGCCCTGCCCGACGACTCGTTTTGAAAGCTGGGCCTCGAGGTCGACGTACTTCTGAGCCTCGGACGAAAGCATTTTCGAGACGGGGATACCCGTCCAGGTCGAAACGACGCGGGCGATATCCTCTTCGGACACTTCCTCGCGGAGGAGCCGTCCCTCCCCTGTATCCTTGTTCATCTGCGCGCTCAGCGCGTCGAGCTTCTTCTGGGCCTCGAGCAGCCTGCCGTACTTGATTTCGGCCGCCTTCGCGAGGTCACCTTCGCGTTCGCGGCGCTCGCCCTCGAGCTTGAGTTCCTCGATCTGCGCCTTGAGCTTGCGCAGTTCCTCGATCTTCGCCTTCTCGGCCTGCCAGCGCATCTTCATGGCATCGCGCTTCGCCGTCAAATCGGCTATCTCTTTTTCGAGCTTTCCGAGGCGATCCTTCGACGCGGGGTCGGATTCTTTTTGGAGAGCCTGGCGTTCGATGGTCAGCTGAAGGAGCCTGCGCTCGGTTTGATCGAGCTCGGTCGGCTGGCTCTCGATTTCCATCTTGATGCGGCTCGCGGCCTCGTCGACGAGATCGATGGCCTTGTCGGGCAAAAAACGACTCGTGATATAGCGGTCAGAAAGCGTCGCCGCCGCGATGAGCGCCTCGTCCATGATGCGCACGCCGTGATGGACTTCGTAGCGTTCCTTGAGTCCGCGCAGGATCGCCACAGTCGCCTCGACCGAAGGCTCCGCGCAGTAGACCGGCTGGAAGCGTCGCTCGAGAGCGGCGTCTTTTTCGACATGCTTACGATACTCGTCGAGCGTGGTCGCTCCGATGCAGCGGAGCTCGCCGCGCGCGAGGGCGGGCTTTAAGAGGTTGGACGCGTCCATGGCTCCTTCGGCGGCCCCTGCTCCGACAAGCGTGTGCAGCTCGTCAATGAAGAGGATGACCCTGCCCTCGGACTTGACGATCTCTTCGATGACGGCCTTCAAGCGCTCCTCGAACTCTCCTCGGAATTTCGAGCCCGCGACCAGGGCGCCGAGGTCGAGGGCGAGGAGCTTCTTGCCCCGAAGCGAGTCGGGGACGTCGCCCGCGACGATGCGACGCGCGAGTCCTTCGACGACGGCGGTCTTGCCGACGCCCGGCTCTCCGATGAGGACGGGGTTGTTCTTCGTCCTCCGCGAGAGCACCTGCATGACGCGGCGGATTTCCTCGTCGCGGCCTATAACGGGGTCGAGCTTCTCCGCGCGGGCGAGCGCGGTGAGGTCGCGGCAGTAGCGCTCGAGTACGCGGTACTTTTCCTCTGCTTCCTGATCGGTGACGCGCCTGTTGCCGCGCACGGCCTTGAGCGCGGCGAGCACCGCCTCCTTGGTGAGGCCGCGGGAGCGAAGACGCTCGGCCGTCTCGCCCTCGCCCGTGATAATACCGAGGAATATGTGCTCGGAAGCGACGAACTCGTCCTTGAGGGCGGCTGCCTCGGCCTCGGCCTTGACGAGGGCTTTTGAGGCATACGGCGACAAATACAGCTGCGCCGTCTCGCCGAAGACCTTCGGCTTTTTTGCAAGACCCGCCTCGAGTTCCGCACCAATGGCATTCCTGTCCGCGCCGATCCGGTCGATCAAGGCCGGAACGACACCCTCCTCCTGCTCTAAAAGGGCCAGAAGAAGATGCTCGACATCAACCTGCGAATGGTCGCGCTTGCGGGCCTCGGCGGAAGCATCTTGTATGGCCTCCTGGGCCTTCAATGTATAGCGGTCGTAATCCATGATATACGTAAAAGTACTTCAACAGATCAGGCGGCGGCAACGCCGGCTTTCGCACTTCTTGCTCCGCTCCTGAACTCAGTCTATTTTTTGTGTATGGAAGAGAGAGTGATTCTCCTGCATGGTTTCGATCAGGAAGATGTTCTCGCCGTTGTGCGGGCCCTCAAGGCGGCCCTGCCTGCGGCGCGGGAGGCGGCATTCGCGACTACCACGCCGACCAATCTCGAATGGAAACTGTCGGATCTGCTCGAGCACGTCGCCGAGGAGCATCGGCGGTTCAGAGAAAAACATGCGAAGCCGTAAAACATGTCTCCGATCGACGCATCCTGAATAAACAGGGTGCTGACAAACTCGATGCTTGTCAGCAGGCAGATACGGCAAGCTTCTTCGAAGCCCCCTCAGTCGATTTCGAGCTCGGGAATCTTCTTCTTCATCGCCGCGACGAAATCCTCGCCGGTACAGCCCTCGCGGAGGGCGATGAATACCATATTGTCGCGTCCGGAGATCGTACCCAAGACCTCGTCAAGGCCCATGTTGTCGATCGCCAGAGCTACAGAATCCGAATGCCCGGAAAAGGTCCTGACGACGGCAACGCAGGGATTCCAATCCACCGATACATAGCCTCTGAGGAAGTCCTGAATATAATGACGCTCGGACTCCCGCCGTTCCTCGTCCGAAGGGATCGTGTAGTAATATCCGGAATGCCCGTCGGAAACCTTGCCGACTTTCAGATATTTCAAGTCACGGGAAAGAGTTGCCTGCGTAACGCTGAAGCCGGCCTCCTGCAGGAGCTGAAGCAGCGCCTCCTGCGAATCGATCCTATGCGCCTTGATCAGGCTGCGAACGGTCTTCAGGCGCTCGAATCGTTCCTTCATGATTTCTCCCGAAATGAATAAAAATGCAACGAATATTACTTTTACACGGAAGGACAAAAAACGCAAGAGCCGGTCTCTGCGGACCGATATTCGAAAATGGGTGTAGAATAGCCATAGGACAACGGGAGGGATATGGACAAACAACGGGAACCGAGCAATGCCGCCGGACATTCCACGAACCAAAACCCCGAGGCCGGAGTCGTCCAGCATTCAAGCGGCGCGGTCGAGTTCGGTGACAGCGTCTCCCTGCGCCATTCAGGTGGCGGGATCGACGGTAACGTCGAAGCCTCGATCTCCGCCGACGGAATGACCGCACTCGCCACGTTTTTCCCTCCGCGCGGCGAAGGGCTCCCCATCGACCGCGACTATGTCCGACAACTGCTTGTCCGTCTCGGCGTCAGTTTCGGCATTATGGAAGAAGTCATCGACGAAGCGGTTATGAAGTGCAACCTCGACCGCCACCTTCTGCGCGATGTCGTGGTCGCCAAGGGCCGAGCTCCGGTAGCTGAAATACCCGAGCATACAGAACTCGAGCCCCGCTTCCTGCGTAAAGGCCCCCTTGTTTCAGATAACGTCATGCAGGTTGATTTCCGTGAACTCGCGTCCTACTTCATTGTCCACAAGGACGAGACCATCGCGACGATAGTCCCGAAAAGACAGGGCATAGCGGGATCGGACGTGCGCGGCCGCGAAACGCCCTACCCCCGCGAGTCGCCCGAATCGTGGCAGGCGGGCCGCAATGTCGAACGCCGCGGAGACAAGCTTGTCGCCGCGGTCGACGGCCGCCTTGCCATAGGCGCCGGAAAGCTCGACGTGGACGAGGTGATGCTCATCAAGGGCGGCGTCGACTTCCATACCGGGCATATCGTCTTCCCCGGCGATGTCGTCATCGAGGGCGTAGTGCACGACGGATTCAAGGTGCATTCCGGGGGGAGTATCGTCTGCAAGGCGACCATGGACGCCTTCGACGTAAACGCGAAAAAGGACCTCATTTGCTCGCAGGGTATCATCGGCCGCAGGCGCGGCCAGGTCCGCGTAGGCGGCGAACTCAAGGCCAAATATATCCAGAACTGCAAAGTCGCCTGCCGCGGCACCGTCCATATCTCTTCCGCCCTGGTAAACACGCGATTGTACACGCTCGGAATGCTGGATATGGGGGACAAGGGCGTCATCATGGGCGGCGAGGTTTTCGCAACGCACGGCATACGCTGCGGCAGACTCGGCAATCAAGCCTTTCAGAGAACAAGCCTGCACGCAGGAACGGATTTCACAGTCCAGCAGCGGCTTGATCAGGCGAACGAGAAGATGCGCTTATTGTCGGCCCGCAGCCGGCAGATCGAGGAAGCCGCCGCCGCCCACCCAAGCCCGCTGGCCGACCGGGCCCGCGCCGAGACGGCGAAGCTCGGCGACGAGCTTCGCCGCGAAATAAGCGATCTACTGTGCAGACTTGACGCCGACGAGAACGCGATGGTCGACGTCAAGGGCGACATATTCCCGGGCGTTGTTATAGAGATATGCCGTGTCAGCATCGTCGTCGAAGAACCTCTGCACGCCTGCAAATTCAGACTCGACAAAACGGCCGGAAGGATAGTGATAGAGCATTGAAAAGCGCGTCGAGGCGACAACTGGCACCAACAGAACGAAGGCTTGACCTGCGAATGGCGTTGGTGCGCAATCTGCCGTATCTTGTCGAGCAGATTGCGTGACAAAGCCCTGAGTCAGGTCGAAACATCCGCTGGAACAATATTATTATCACCTATTTCGCGCTCAATTTATAAAGCATTACAACTTCAAACTCTTTCAAAACACTCTTGTTCTTTATGTCAAACATGCATGGCTTTGATTTACCTACATTCCTGGTTTCAATAATAGCTTGCTTTCGTTCATCTGAAATATCAAGTTTATCAAGATCATCAATATACTTTTCTGGGAAATATATCGTCGCCTTGATATAGCCTTTCCATGCCGACATCCAGACAATTGTTCTATTCTTCTTTTGTACTTTGCATAGCCATGCTTTCCCGTCCTTGTAATATCTCCACTCATATGTCATCTCATTTTTACTGAATAGAACAAGCATGTCCGTATATGCAGCGTAAGATCTGCCCAATACCGCCTTAAGGACATTTTCATCCGGATAAACAGTTTCATCTTTCAGTTCAATTGAGTTTATCTGTTCCATCTATAAACCTTCCGCGCAAACGGCGCCGTTCTAGCATAATAGTCAATTTATCTTCACAAGCTCGTATTTCTGCGCGCCCAGCCCTATGGACTCGGCGTAGTCGAGCCCGATTCTCCCGTCGATGCCGGGATGCGCCTCCTGGAAGATGTCCCCGCCGGAGACCGAGCCGCCTGAATTCGGCGCATGACGGTGAGCGACGCTGTTCGGCAGACCGCGCGCGGCGTTAACGAGATCGTAACAGGCTCGATCGAGCGCGACCGGGTCGCCTGAGGCGAGAATCCCTATATTGGGGACGATGGCGGCGTCGTTGTGCCCCCAGCAGTCGCAATTCGGCGAGACGTCCATCACGAAGGAAACATGGAAATGCGGCTTCCCTTTCACTACAGCATAGGCGTATTCGGCGATCTTCTCCTGGCAGGAGGCGGAATTCGAACCCGGAACCGCGGCATCGTGAACGCAGGCGACGATACACTGCCCGCAGCCGACGCAGACCGAATAGTCGATCGCGGCCCTGCCGGAGGCGTCGAGCGCGACGGCCGAATGCGCGCAATCGGCGACGCAGGCTCCGCAGCCGACGCAGTTCTCGACCCTGATGACAGGTTTCGAATCGGCGTGCATCTCTCGTTTTCCCGCGACAGATCCCGATCCCATGCCGAGATTCTTGATAGCTCCGCCGAAACCGGTCAGCTCGTGACCCTTGAAGTGATTAAGTGAAATAACGATGTCGGCCTCCGCGATCGCCGCGCCGATCAGCGCCTTCTTGACGTGCTTCAGATTGATCTCGATCTCGCGGTAATCATTGCCCCGCAGTCCGTCGGCGATGATGACATCGCATCCCGTCTGAAGTTGATTGAAGCCGTTTTCGCTCGCGCTCCGCAGGTGCGACACGGCGTCTGAACGACGGCCTGAGTACAGCGTGTTCGCATCGGTGAGGAAGACTCTGCCGCCCGCGTTCTTGATAAGCGAAGCGACGCGGCCCGCGTAATTCGGCCTGAGGTAGGACAGGTTGCCGGGCTCTCCGAAATGAACCTTCAGTGCGACAAACTTGTTTTTGTAATCGATGCCGAGAAACCCGGCGGCCTTGAGCATCCTCTCCATCTTGTCGAGGAGGTTGTTCCCCGCTTCGGTCCGTAGATCGGTGAAGAAAACCTGCGCCATTGTATCCACCCTTTGCATGAGACTCTCAATACTCGAATTCTGCAAGAGCGCATCTTCGATGTCAACGGCGCGTCATCGTTTCATTTTGATAATGGCGATTCAAGATGGTATGCTACAGATCCTACAGAAACTGGCAGCGTCATGTTTAGCTATGAACATCCGACCCATCCGCGCCTTTTAGAGATAATCAATGAGCGTCAAAACCGCCGGCTTCTATTCCCATTCTATGGTTGCCGGCGGTTTTGACGAGATGTCATAAACCACGCGGCCGATTCCGGGAACGCGGTTCGTTATCGCGCTGGATATACCCAGGATGTCCTCGGGCTCGAATGGATAGACATCGGCGGTCATGCCGTCCTCGGACACGACGGCGCGCAGGGCGAGGACAAAGCCGTATTTGCGCTCGTCGCCCGCCACGCCGACCGATCTTATGGGAAGAAGCACGGAAAAGGCCTGCCAAATCTTGTCGTAGAGTCCGCGCTGCTTCAGTTCTTGTATATAGATCGCGTCGGCTGCGCGCAGAAGGTCGCAGCGCTCCTTGGTGACCTCCCCGAGGATGCGGACCCCGAGTCCGGGCCCGGGGAAGGGATGGCGATGCACCACCTCATCCGAAACACCGAGGAGCCTTCCCAAGGCCCTGACCTCGTCTTTATACAGCCTATCTAAAGGCTCGATAATCCTTCCCTCGGCCCGCTTGCGCTCGACCAAGGGGCTTCGGACATTGTGATGGCTCTTTATGACCTGCGCCTTGTTCCCGACACCCTTGCCCGACTCGATAAGATCGGTGTACAGCGTTCCCTGGGCGAGGAAGGCGTCGGGGATTCCAAGCCGCCCGACCTCCCGCTCCTGTATTGTAATAAAAAGATCGCCAATGATCTTCCGCTTTTTCTCCGGATCCTCGACGCCCGCCAATGCGCCGAGGAACTCGTCTTCGGCATCGACTTTATGCAGGTGCACGGCTCCCAGGGCGCGAAGGTTCCGCATAACCTCCTCGCTCTCGGATTCGCGCATGAGTCCGGTGTCGATATATAAAAGATGAACCTTCTCACGGGGCAGAATTCTAAGAAGAAGCGCGCCGGCGACCGTCGAATCGACCCCGCCGGAAATAAGCAGGAGCGTGTCGGACGAACCTACCCTGCCGCGGATTCGAGCCGCAACCTCGTCGAGATAGGCCTCCATGCTCCACTGTCGGGAGGCGCCGCAGATGAGCGACGCAAAATTCTCGAGGATGCGCATGCCGCCCTCGCAGTGGCTCACCTCGGGATGGAATTGCAGTCCCCAGATATTCCTGCCTCTGTCGCGCAGCGCGGCCGGAATCCCCCCGTCCGAGGATGCAAGGATCTCGAAACCCGGGGCTGCCTTGGCGATCGAATCGCCGTGGCTCATCCAACTCGAGAACGACCTGGGTAATCCTTCGAAGAGGGGGTCATCCTTGATGATCCGCACGTCTTTGCGGCCGTACTCCCGCTCGCCCAAGCGCGCGACCTCGCCGCCCGAGTCGAAGGTCAGCGCCTGGATTCCGTAGCAGATGCCGAGTATGGGCAGACCCGCTTCGAAAACCGACCTGTGGGGACGGGGCGAGCCGGTTTCGTACACACTGTGGGGCGAACCGGAAAGGATGAAGCCCTTGGCGCCTTCCAACTTCCGCGCGTCCAGCGCGGTATCGCCCTGCTCTATCTGGGCGTAGATCCCAAGCTCGCGGATTCTGCGGCCGATAAGCTGGGTGTACTGGCTTCCGAAATCGAGTACTAGGATCTTGTCCACGGACTTTCCCTGACAATTGTGGCGTTGCGGTCGGACCCGACCGATACGATCGAGACCGAAGTCTCGGTATATTCTTCGATGAAGGCGATATAGTCCCGAGCCTCGCGCGGCAGTTCTTCGAAGGCGCGCACCGCCCCGATCGCCTGCTTCCAGCCGCGGAACTTCCGCAGGACGGGCTGCGCCTCCTCGAGCTCGGCTATCGATGCGGGGAAATCCTCGACGAGCTTTCCGCGGATGCGATAGGCGACACAGGCTTCGAACTCATCGAGTTCGTCGTAGACGTCGAGGTGCGTCAGCACGAGGCGGTCGATCGAGTTGACTGTGGCGGCGTAGCGCAGGGCGACGAGGTCGAGGTAGCCGCAGCGCCGCGGTCGGCCCGTCGTCACCCCGTACTCCCTCCCCGTTTCGCGGATGTAGTGATCAAGAGCGCTCTGTGATGCGGAATCGAATTCGGTCGGGAAGGGGCCGTTGCCGACACGGGTCGTATAGGCTTTGAACACGCCGAGTATGCGGTCGATCGAGCGGGGCCCGATGCCCCCCTGCGCCGCTGCCCCTGCAGCGCAGGACATGCCGCTCGAGACGAAGGGATAGGTTCCCGTGTCGATGTCGAGCAAGGCGCCCTGAGCGCCCTCGAAGAGAGTGTAGGCGTTTCGGTGTGAACGGAGGTAGGAGACAAGATCGACGGCCATCGGCGCAAGCCGCTCGGCCCAGGGACTGAGCCACTCGCGGTCCTCGGCCGAAAGATTCTCGAGCCGCGAAGGATCGTTTAAATCAGCGAGCCGCACGCCGTCGCGGGAGGCCTTCATCGAATAGCTTACGCCGATACCCCTGCCCGTCGTTCCGATGGGCCGCTTGCGCGCCGCGTCGAGTTCCTTGTCGATCCTGCGATAGCTCGGCAGAACGATGTGCGCTCGATCCGAAATAAGCACACGACCCTTCCAATCCACGCCCCGCTGTTCGAGACCGGAAAGTTCCGAAAACAGTGCCTCGGGATCGATGACCATCCCGGTGCCCAGTATCACGGTCTTGTCAGGGTAAAGAATGCCGGAAGGTACGAGATGCAGCGCGTATTGCTCTCCGCCGAGCACGATGGTATGGCCAGCATTCGCCCCGCCAGAAAAACGGACGATGAGCCGCGAATCGGCCGCGAGATAATCGACGATCTTGCCCTTACCCTCGTCCCCCCACTGTGCACCGATAACGACAATGTTCATCCCCTACCCCCTTGCCGGCGCGATTATACCGGAGCCGGCGCCAAAGGCCTACTATTCTGTGACCCTGCCTCGACGGAGGCCCGTACGCTCAGGGCCGCGAGTAATTGGGAGCTTCCTGGGTGATGGCCACGTCGTGGGCATGACTTTCTCGTAGACCCGCGGAAGTTATTCGGACAAATCGGCGGTAGCGTCTGAGCTCGGCCAGGTCGCGGCAGCCGCAGTAGCCCATGCCTTTTCTGAGACCGGCCACCAACTGATGCAGAAAGGGTCTGAGCTCACCCTTATACGGCACGCGGCCCTCGATGCCTTCGGGCACAGGCGATTCGTCCTTCGACATGCCGTAGCGATCGCCCGAGCCGTCTTTCAGAGCACCCATCGAGCCCATGCCGCGATATTCCTTGTAAATTCGTCCCTCGAAGAGCACCTCTCGGCCCGGCGCCTCTTTAAGACCGGCCAGAAGATTCCCGATCATGACCGCCTGGGCGCCAGCCGCTATGGCTTTGACGATATCGCCCGAGTATTTGATACCGCCGTCGGCGATCACGGGGATGCCGGACTTTGCGGCCTCTTCGGCGCAACGCAGAACCGCGGTGAACTGCGCGACACCGACGCCCGCTACGATTCTCGTCGTGCAGATCGAGCCGGGTCCGACACCGACCTTTACCGCATCCGCCCCCGCCTCGATGAGTCTCCGCGTCCCCTGGGCGGTGGCGACGTTGCCGCCGACCACAGGAATCCCCGGGAACGAACGTTTTATTCCGCGGACCGCCTCGATCACATTCCGCGAATCGCCGTGTGCGGTATCGAGAACCACGAAGTCGACCTTGGCCGACTTGAGGAGCGGCATACGCACCTCGTAGTCCTGAGGCGAAACCGCGGCTCCCACGATGAGCCGGCCGGATTTATCGGTCGCGGCATTGGGATAGCGCTCGTGCTTCTCCATATCCTTGACGGTGATCAGTCCCGTAAGCCTTCCTTCCTCGTCGACCACGGGAAGTTTTTCGATGCGGTGTTCGTCGAACTTCGCGCGGGCGCTCGCAGGCGTCGCGTCAGGCCGTTCGACGATGACATGGGAGGTCATGGCATCGCTGACGAGCGCCCCGTCGTCGCGGCGGAAGCGCAGATCCCTCGCCGTGATAATGCCTACAAGCTTTCCGGACTCCTCGACGACGGGCAGACCCGTCACGCGCTGCCCTTCCATGATCGCCCTCACCTCGCGAAGCGTACGGTCGGCCTCGACTGTCACGGGGTTTTCAATGATCCAATTGAGATAGCGCTTTACCGATGCGACCTGTTCGGCCTGCACATCAGGCCGCAGATTGCGGTGGATGACACCGGCTCCGCCCTGCAAAGCGAGGGCGACCGCCATCCTCTCCTCGGTCACGGTGTCCATGGCCGCCGAGAGAATGGGAACGTTGATCGCTATATCGCCTGCGATCACGGTTGTAACATCAGTTTCCCGCGGAAGTATTTCCGAGTACCCGGGTTCCAAAAGGATGTCGTCGTACGAATAACTCTCTTCGATCATTTGGATGCTCCTGGCGCGGTCGGCGCGCGACGGGCATCTCCGGGCGGCCCGCCGGTCTATCGTCCCCTCTCACGGGACATCCTCACTCCGACGGCCGGCCGGCCCGGGCCGGCTGCTGGCCGGTCGGACCTGGTTCCTCAGCTCAGAACGGCCCCCGCGGAACCGTTGCCGCCGCCGATGAAGGCGCCCATGAGGGCGCGGTACTTCTCTCCGATGGAGCGCGCCTTCCGGGCGGCGATGCCTCGATAGAGCTCGGGCTTCGAGAAGAAGTTTCCGGCATCCTCGACACCGAGCGAGGCCAGACGCGCTGTCAAAGAGGAAAGCACGCCCTCCCGTTCGAGCGCCTCTGAAAGCGACAGGCCCTCGCGTTCACAGAAAAGCGTTATGCGGCGCAGCTTCTCGTGCGCGTCCTTCTCGCCGGTCTCCGCCATAAGAATGTATGCGGGCTCGGCGAGTACGGCCCCGCCTGTCATGCGCAGGTTGACCGCCATACGTCCGCGGTCGACGACCAGACCGCGAAGAACGCCCAGCATGCGGTTCGCGGCCGCGCAGAGTCCCGCGAGGTACTCTGCCACGAAGCGCTCGCTCGCCGAGTTGGTCAGGTCGCGTTGATGCTCCGATATCTGATCCATGTAGAAGGTCATGACCCGGGGGGAGAATGCCTTCCATAGGCTCTTCACATGCTCGCTGTTCCAGGGATTGCGTTTCTGGGGCATGGTCGAAGAACCGACTTGAGCCGCCGAGAAGGATTCGCGCACTTCGCCGATCTCGGTCCGCTGAAGATTGCGCAGGTCGTCGGCGAGGTTCGCCAAGACGCCGAAGGCCGCATTCAGTTCGAGGAGCAGCCTGAGAACGTGCTCGGGCTCGACAAGCTGGGTCGAGTGCTCGCTCGGCTCGAGACCGAGCCGGGCGAGGAAGCGGCGCTCCACCTCCTCGGGATCCCGATAGCTCATCGAAAGCGCGTTATACGATCCTACGGCTCCGGCCAACTTCCCCCGGAGATCGGCGGCAAGGTCTCTTGATCGCAGGACGCATTTCCCCAGGCGGCTCGCGTATTCAGCCATCGCAAATCCAAAGGTCAGGGGGACCGCGTGCTGGCCGTGAGTGCGTCCTACCTGCGGCGTTTCGGCCTCGTCGACCGCGAAACGGCAGAGTTCGAGCTCAACGCGGGCGAGGAGGGGCAGGACGACTTTTCCGACCGCCTCGCGCAGCGCCAGGGCCTTCGCGGTATCGAGGATATCGACGCTCGTCGCCCCCAGATGCACGAAGCTCGCGACATTCTCCGGAATCTTCTTCTGAAAAACATTCACCAGCGCGCGGATATTGTGACGGGTCTTCTCCTCTTCCTCGTAGACCTCGGCGCTGTCGATTGTCTCGGCCGCGGTCTCTATCGCCTCGACGAGGTCCGGGCTTGCACAACCGCGAAGCTCGAGGTGGGTGATGAGCAGCGCTGCCTCGACGCGCGCATACCAGCGCACCTGGGCTTGTTCCGAGAGGATGGAAGACAGAGCGTCGAAAATTTCCTTGTTGGATTTCCAGTAACGATGGTCGAGAGGGGACAGATTCTCGAATATGCCGCGAGTCTCCATGGCGAACTATGCCATATCCTGCGCGTGAATATCAAGTACCATCCGATCGGCGGATACAGCCGAAAATCGCAGCGGTTGCGGGCGTCAGCCTCAGCGCTTTCTGCGGAAAATCCGGTAGTTCATCAAAGGGAAAAGATTGTTGCGCTTCTCCAGGCGCGTGAGCCATTCGGTCCCGACGGTATTCGAGCAGAGCATGTCGTAAATGCGGCTGAAATTGGAAATCGCGTCCTCGATCTGCCTGCGTGCAAAACACGAGGAGCGGCCGGCCCGTATGAGGAGGGCCCAATCCGAACACATCGCCAGAAGGACTTCGCGGGCGGCTTGATTCAGGATGCGCTCGCGGAGACCCGACTCATCGGGGAAGCGCTCGGCCAACTCCGACATCCGTTCGACCGCCTTGTGCACATGACGGTATATCCAATCGTTCGATCCGTCGAGCCAGACCTCGGCGTAGCCCCCGTCCCCCCATGACGAGAATTCCGGAACTGAAACCTGGCTCGAGGGGTGTTCATGAAGATAATCGCCGAGCGAGACGAGCCTGAGGTCCCCGCCCGCCGCCTCGCGGAACAACGATTCGAGGAAGACGATACCTTCGAACCACCAGTGCCCGAACAGCTCGGCGTCGAAAGGACAGACCATAATCGGCGGCCGATCCATGAGCACGCCGGCGCGCTCGGCGCAGGAGCGGCGGTCGGCGAGGAACTGCGCCGCATGACGCGCCGCCTTGAACGCGGCCGCGAGCGGATCGTAGGGCCGCTTCTGATCCGTCTTCCCCGTGACGGCCCAATATTTGAAACCGGTGTAGATACGGTGCTGCGCCTCTTCCAGGAGCGGCGCGAGATATTCGGCGCTCAAGTCGAATCCGATATCGCGGTAGAAATCACGATACTCGGGATCGGCAGGATATCCCTCGGTCTCGGACCATACAGCGCTTGTCGCGCCGGCGTCGCGGATATAGACCGAGAACCCGCTCGGACTCTCGACGGGAGCGAAGGAACCGAAACGCGGCGTAGGATCGCCGAGCAGGGCGCCCCTGGTGGTGACGATTGTATATTGAAGATTGTACGACTTCAGTATATCGCCGAGCCCCGGGTACCAGCCGAGCTGCGGAAGCCAGAAGCCGGCCGGATGCTTGCCGAAAGTCTTTCGATGCGAAACGATCGCCGTCTCGATTTGCGCGGCGACGGCCTCGGGCATGCCCCGGAAAGCGGGGAGAAAAGCGTATGTCGCACTCGTCGTAATGATCTCGATACGCCCTTTTTTGTAGTAAAAATCGAAAGCCCCGAGCACATCGCCGGCGTATTGCTCTTGAAAATCCTGTTTGTCCCTCCGGTAAAGGTCCGCGTACATGCGTGCGAGCGGGGAGAAGTCGCTGTCCCCCCTTGTGCGCGCCTCCTCGGACTCGGCGAGCGCAATCTGCGCGTCGAGGTATCGGAGATATCGTTCTCCGAGAATCTTGTCACCGAGCATGGCGGTGAGCGTGGGCGAAACTGCGAGCGTAAGTCGGAAGGGAATTGAATCCGACTCCAGCCTGCGGAACAGCGCGAGCAGGGGAAGGTATGTCTCGGACAGTGCTTCGAAAAGCCACCGCTCTTCGAGAAAAGTCGGATAATCAGGTCTGCGGACAAAGGGCATGTGAGCGTTGAGAACCAGCGCGAGATAGCCCCTGTCCATTCTCGTCACCGTGCGGCGGCATTTCCGTGCGCCGCCCCCTCCGAATACACTGCAGAGTCAGCCGCAGAATCGCCGCGGGAATGCCCCTCGTCTTCGAATCCCTCGATATGGAGATGCCCGATTCCCGAGAGCATAAGTATGCCTCGCCAGGACTCGTCCAGCATGGAAGCCGGTAGTGCAAGCGAGGGTCTCGGCGAGATCACTTCGTTGGATCGAGCCAGTACCCGTATCTTTCCGACCTGCCCGGCGCGGCGTATGCACAGATCGATGCGGAAGCGCATGCCCGAGCGCGGAAGATTGATGTACCACTGGCGGTCTTCGTCGGAAATCGGAATATCGAAGTATTCTTTGTGAGCGTCACAAGCGGATGAGGCGGTTTCGCCGGACGTTGAGAGCTCGGTGACGCGAAGGAAAAGGCTGGCCGATGTGTCGTCTCCCCGTACTGCATCGAGTTCACTGTCGGCTACATCCCAAAACGCGAATGCCCAGGAAGGATCCCGGACGATCGCGTGTATCATCGTCTCGTTGTATCGCTCTTCCAGAGTGAAGCCGGATTCATCCCCCATGTCGATATCGTCCAGTTCGGAGCCGCAGAATTTCTTCTCGTCGACATGGACCGCATCGACCTGCGAGGAACGCCTGTCCTCGGAGTCCTCGGCGAGAACTTCGAGAATTTCTTCGATCACGAAGTTCCGCTCGAGGCCGGGCGGAAGATCGAGACCCATCTTGTCAGCGAGCGAATAGAGCTCTTCGATCGAGAAGGACTCGAGCTTATCGGTCATCACGGATTCATTCTGGAAAAGAAGAAGAACACTTGTCAAGGCATACCGCGTCATCGGCGCGTTGTCGCGCCGTCGTGCGATTCAGTACAAGGTGTTCGAGCTAGAGTATCGTCGTTCCGCCGGGATCGGGCGCGCCGCCTTTTTTCGACAGGCGCTTCGCGCCGCGGCGCCGTCTTTTTTTACCCGCCGCGGCGCTTTTCGTTTCTGCTGCCGCCTGTGGCGCCGCAGGCTCGTCCCGCTCGGTGCTGTCGGCTGAAGACGCGTATCGCTGCG
>CAZINN010000013.1:52333-54892 GCA_964540615.1 uncultured Treponemataceae bacterium
GGCGCCGCAGGCTCGTCCCGCTCGGTGCTGTCGGCTGAAGACGCGTATCGCTGCGCTTTCTGAAGCGATTCTTTCTGCGCTTGCACCTTCTGCGCAGATCGACGTCGGTCCTGGCCCTCCCGTCTCGGCCGCAAAAGCGGCGAAAGGCCTCTCCGTTTGAATACGACAAGGACGGCAGCCTCCAATTCGGCCCTCGGCGGATTAAGCGGCGAAAGAATACGCCGCGCCGCGCCGAGGGCGTCGCGGAAAGATTCAGAGGTATCTGCGAACCCTTCGATCGTCGCTTCGAGCAGAGGCTTGAGAAAATGAGCCAAAAACACCGCTATCCCGCGGTCCTTGCGCTGACCGCTCGTCAGAGCGTCGAGTCGTGCAAGTTCTTCGAAGAAAGCTGTTTTTATCGAGAAGCGCTTAGCCACGAGCTGCGCGGCTTCGGGCAGAAACGAGCGGAGAAGATCGTAGCGGATGAGCCCTTCGAAAATTGCGGCTGAGCAACCCGAACCGAGTATCTTGATGAACTCCTCCGTCAGCCTCGAGGGGCTCGCCTGCACAAGGAGGGCCGCGTCGCGTTTGAGCGCGAGATGCACGCCGAGCGGAATGCGGAAACCCGCCACCGCCGCGTACTTGACGCAGCGGATCATCCGCACGGGGTCCTCCTTGAAAATCCGGCGCAGCGGGATGACCGGCTCTATCCTCCTCGCGGCGATATCCTTGAATCCGCCGACGTAATCCACGAGGGTCGAGTCGTGCGGATCGAAGTAGAGGGCGTTGAGCGTGAAATCCCTGCGATACGCATCTTCGTCGACTGTGCCGAATTCGTTCCCGACCGTGCCGTTGGCGATCGAGCGGAAGGTCGACACCTCGAATATCTTCGAACCCGCATAGACATGAACGAGTCTGAATCTTCGGCCGATGATCCGCGCCGAGCGGAAAATCTTCTTGATCCGCGCGGGCGGGGCATCCGTTGCGATATCGAAGTCCTTGGGTCTGCGGCCGAGCAGAAGATCTCTGACCGCACCGCCGACAATATAGGTCTCGTGGCCGTTCTCCCTGAGCCGCTCGATTATGCGGATGGCGTCAGGATCGATACCGGAACGGTCGATGCCGTGTTCGTCGGCCGTGTACACAACTGCCTTGGCGACTGGTTTTCCGTCTTCTGCTCTTCTATATCGGATGAGCAATGCGAGTCCTCACATACGATGCTGATACAATCGATTGACTCCATTATACCGCGGAAGCTCGGCGAAGGGTCAAGGAGCGACAGCGCGGTTCTGAGCGCCTTCGATCCGTGATACAAGCCAGTTTCTCAAATCCTCCACAACCTCGCCGCGGTTTATTTCGTTGAGCGTCTCGTGCCGGGCTCCTGGATAGAGCCTGGTCTCGATATCTCGGAGACCTGCCCTTCTGAGCATATCCGCCAGCACGGGAACGAAGCCCTTCGCCCCGCCGACAGGATCATCGGCTCCGGCGAATATATAAACGGGCAAATTTTTATCGACCTGAGCAAAGGGAGAACGCCTAAGATACAAAGACAGACCGGAAAAAAGATCGCGATAAAAATCGAAACTGCATACGAATCCGCACAGAGGATCGGCGATGTATGCATCGACTTCCGCCGTGTCGCGCGACAACCAGTCGCACTCAGTCCTCGCCGGCTCGAAGTCGCGATTATTGGCGCTGAAGGACATCGCATGTAGAAGAGGAGAGGCTGCCGACCCTCCTTTCAAAAAAGCACCGCAGGCCGCGAGGATCTTCCCTACCATCAGAAGAGGAGGAGGCGGAGGGGCGATAACTCCTGATAGAACACAGCCCGCAAGGCCCGAGGAATCCGAGGCTATGAGCAGCTCGGCGATGAGCGAACCCATCGAGTGGCCGAGAATAAACAGCGGCGCGCCCTGCTCGTCGGCCCGCACGGCATCGATTATCCCCCGAAGATCGGCGCATATCCGCGCAAATCCGTCCCGCTCCGCGATCCAGCCGAGTCTGCCGGCCTCGGCGGTTTTTCCATGGCCGCGCAAATCAGGCGCGATGACCGTCAGGCCCGACTGGGTCAATACTTCGGCGAGACGCCCATATCGGGCTGAATGTTCGGCCATGCCGTGAACGACCACCAGCACGGCTTTCGGCGCGGCGGCCGGCGACCATTTTCGGACGAAAACAGGCTGTCCGTCCGAGGCGGAATAGGTGAAATCCGTCGTTTTCATGCTCGCCTCCTGTGGCCTGCACGCACCATTGTACGAAAGGCCGAGGGCGGGCACAAGCCGACCGGACAAATTTCAAAACGCATGCGCATTGTGTGAAAGCCTCGAATCATTTGAGCTCAAGTTTTCACCTTAAGCGGTCGATAGAGGAGGGAAGGAAGAAGGTCGAGACAGCCACATCGGCCCGACTCGTATCCGATTCCTAGTTTCGGCTGTCTGAGCATCGACTTTAGCCGATTTTATCGAAATACCGCGAAAGGAGGACGAAGAGGAAAAAGACGAAATAGACTCAGAGCCACCATGAACCGCAGGGGCAGGGACGCCCCGCGAAAAATCCAAGGAGGAACGACATGATCATCAA
>CAZINN010000014.1:0-54501 GCA_964540615.1 uncultured Treponemataceae bacterium
TACGTGCTTCTCTTCCTTCCCTGATTGAGTCGCAACAAGGTTCGAGGAACTTCGTAAGGATTTGGACTGCTTTCGAGAGCCGGCTGCTGTGCTGCGATCGGCTAATCTATAAAGCGGCGCGAAGCATGGAGAGCGCGCCCCTCGAAGGATCCCGCCGGAGAGAAAAGATCGCGGATACAGACGGGAATCGACGCAAGAGCGGACTCGGAAACGATGATGCGTCCGTCGCCGTCGATCCGCTGTCCCAAGTGAAAAACGAAATTGACATCATCCGAAACGACGGTGCCGGTTGCGCCCGGCTTCCGCCATACCGTGCGGCCGGCATGAAACGCGAATCGAAAGGAAATCGGCGCCGGAAGGTGGAACACTTCATACCCGACGACGATCCGGTCCAACAGCAATCTGAACGCCGACACGAGAGGACTGGTCTGAATGTCATTCGGCGGAAAAAGAAGAAGACAGCCGCCGGAATCGCGAATCCATGCGATTCCGCCGCATTCCCGCGACCAGGAATCGATGAATGACGCGAATTCATCTTTCAACGTACTCAGCCGCTTTTCGCCGATGCGTTCAGCCAGGTTCTCTTGATCGGCGACGGCCGCATAGCAGAAGCGCGCCTCGATTGTCTCCCCTTCGGTCAGTTTTTCCCATTCCATGGGGGAGGGTCCGGGCGGAGGTTCCGCACACTCATGCTCCACCGAAGCATGGGCAAGGACTTCCTTGAGCCTGGAAGGGCCTATCCCCGACTTGAAAAGCTTCGGCCCGATAAAATCCCGCCCACCCGCGAAAAAGAGAGCGGCGGGATCCTCGACCTCGCCCGCAGGATCGAGAACGCCCCAGAAGGCGGTGTCGAGATCGGAGAGCTTTGCAGCGAGCGCGGCGGCTTTTTTAGCGCCGAGTCCGGGCAGATAGAAATACACGAAAGCCTCGGCCGCCTTGGCTTTGAACGAGCGGGGGAAGGATGCGGCCGACAGAAGCTCTGTTTTCACAGACGAGGAAGCGTATTTGTCGAGAAATGCGGCGAGCTTCCGATCCTCGGGGTCGGCTGCGACTACGAGGAGTTTCATGCCGACTCCAGCTCCGGAGTGTAGCCGAGCAGTCTCGAGCCGTCCCCGCGGATGGGCTTGAAACGATCGGAGAGAACGCGGTCAAGCGTCCCGGCGACCGCCGGCGTGATCGTGAAGAAATTGGGAGGTGTCCATCGAGACTCGGCTTCGCTCACTTCGCGGCAGGTCTCCTGCTTGAGCACGACGCCGAGATCGGGATCGTAGCGCAAAGGGCCCGTATGCGCCGCCGCCCTGATCTTGAGCGTTTCGCCCAGGCGGTTGCCCGTCCTGTTATACATAAATAGCTCATTCATCAAAGCGATGCCGGCGAGCACGCAGGACGTCGTCGAGTGGCCGAAGAGGAAGGCGGCCAGGGCGCCGTCGCCCTCCCACAGCCAGACGCGCCCCGAGCGCCGCTCGACGCATCGGGTGAGTATTGTGCGCAGCTCCTCATAAACGCCGCGCGCCGCCTTCTCGCCGTGGGTGCGCACGATGCGGGAATTTTTGACGACATCGATGCGAAGCAGGGAGAAGCGCAGTTCCTCGCCGGGCGCGAGTCGGCCCCAGTCGGGCGATCTGCGGACGCGCGGGTCTTCAGTGAACCGTCCGCTCTCCTGATCCCAGAGGTAGCCCTCGGCGCCGATGGCTTTCGACAGCTCGCGCAGACCGGCGATCCTGTACGAGCGGCCCATGAACCCTTCGCAATCGAGCTTGACGAGGCGTTCGACGAGGTGGAGGAACCGCCCCGCCGCGACGCAGTCGTCGACGACGCGCGACGCCGCTGTTTGAACCTGTACCGGTATGTTCGGCGGGAAGCCCGTCCGCTCCCGGAGATCGTAGTCGCTTATGACATCGCGAGCGACACGCTCGATCATGAGCGCGTCGAGGGACTCGTAAAGGCAGCGTTTCAACATTTGTGAAAGAAGTCCGCGCGGCTTCATATCACGGGACTCCTGAAGTGTTTGTGCCTGCCACGCGAAACACTCTAAAGCAAGCGGCGGCCCGAGTAAAGTCCGGAAACGGCCGCGGCGGGCTCGCCTTGCTCATGCCGAGCCTGCTCGGTACTATGCGGGCTATGGAGAAGTACTTCTTCACCTACGAAGACATCCACGAAACCGCCTGGAACCTCGCCGAACGCGTCAAGGCTTCGGGGTTTCAGACCGACATCATCGTCGCGATCGGCTCGGGCGGTTTCATTCCGGCCCGCATTCTGAGAACCTTTCTGCGCAAACCGATACTTGCCGTCGGGGTCGCCTACTACGACGCCGACAACGAGCCCGGCGGCCGGCCGCGCAAGGCGCAATGGATCGAGGAGGCCGAAGACAAGCTCGCCGGCAGGCGGATACTCCTCGTGGATGAAGTGGACGATTCGCGGTCGACGCTCGAATATTGTGTCCGCGAACTTTTGCGGCATAATCCGGCCGAGATCGCGGTCGCCGTGCTGCACGACAAGCGCAAGTCGAAGCGCGGCTCGCTGCCTTCCGAGGTCAAACGGTACTTCGCGGGACGCGAGATCGAGGACCGCTGGGTCTGTTATCCCTGGGACGCCGTCAATATCCGAGCGCACAACGCGGCCGCGGTCGAGGAAGGCTGATCCGATGTCCGACGCCGGCGGCGATGTCGTCCTCTGCGTTGACGACGAGGTGGTCATCCTCATGGCGCTCAAGCTGGAGCTCAAGCGTCATTACGAGGGACGCTTTCGAGTCGAGACGGTGACAAGCCCGGACGCTGCGATTGCAGCGGCGAATGCTTTCAGGGCGGGAGGCGCGAGAGTCGTCCTGGTGATAACCGATTGGATCATGACGGGCATGCGCGGCGACGAACTCGTCGCCGAACTTCGGGAATCATGGCCGGACATGAAGGCCGTTCTCATCACCGGCCGCGACGACGCCGATTTGATCGACTCCGCCCGCCGGATGGAGCTTTTCAGCGCTCGAATCCCCAAGCCCTGGCGGCCGGAAGCTCTGCATTCGGCGATCGAGAGCTGTCTGGATTCGAATCACGGTCGATCGCAGGGCTGAGAAACGGGCAAGGGTCCGCCGGATCAGCTTTCGGCGTCGAAGCGGATGAGTATTTCCACGCGACGATTGGCGGCCCTGCCTTCCGGCGTATCATTCGGCCGGGCGGGCTTTGCGTCGCCGAAGCCTGTCGCGGACAGCCGCTCTTTGGGAATGTCGAGAAGTTCGAAGGTCTCGGCCACCGTCACAGCCCGCGCCGCCGAGAGCATCAGGTTGCTTTCATACCGATCACCGCGCGCCGTGGGCGTCGAGTCCGAGTGTCCCTCGACGGCGATCGGATTAGGCAGGTCGCGCAACAGCTCGGCGATCTGGGCGAGCGTATCGACCGCCCCCTCGTCCAACTCGGCCGATGCGGGACGGAAGAAAGTGTCTCCGGCCAGGGCGAGCACGATGCCGCGGGCCTCGGTGTTCACCTGGATCTTTCCAGTCTTGATGCTCGTCTCCAAGGTCGATTTGGCCCGTTCCAGGAAGTTATCCTTTTTTGATCCAACCTTCGGCGAGAGGCCCGTGCCCGGCGCGGGCTTAAGCGATGCGTCTGTCGAAAATATCGCGTGACCGCCCTCTCCTTCGCGCAACTGGACGCCGGACACCGAGCTGAAGGCCTCCGACAGCGATTCGGCGAGTGCGTTGAACTTCGCCGTATCCACTTTCGCCATTGCGTACAGGATGACGAAGAGGGTCATGAGAAGCGTGATCATGTCGGAGTAGGTGAGGAGGTACCGCTCGAGATTCTCTTCCTTCTCCGGCTCGGGGATCTTCGGCTTTTTTTTGACAGGACCTTTCTGCGCCATCCGGCCGTCCCTTTATCAGTCTTCGTTGAAGGATTCGAGAGCGCCCCGATCCTTCTCGGGCAGGTAGGCGGCGAGCTTGTCGCCCACGAGCTTGGGGCTCTCGCCCTGCTGAATCGCCAGGACGCCGGCGAGGATCATTTCCTTGGTGTTCTTTTCCTGAGCGATGATGCTCTTGAGCTTGCCGCCGATGGGCAGAAAAACGGCGTTGGCCATGAGGATGCCGATGAGCGTCGCGATGAAGGCGACGGCGATGGCCTCGCCGAGTTTTTCGGGTTCCGAAAGGTTTTTAAGGACGATGGTGAGTCCAAGGACCGTTCCGATGATGCCCATGGTCGGCGAGTAGCCGCCGGCCGAGGTGAAAAGCTCGGCCTGATGCTTGCGGTGCTTCTCGAAAATCGCTATGTCGTTTTCCAAAAGGTCTCGAAGCGCCTCGGAGTCGGTGCCGTCTATGACGTAGCGCAGTCCTTTTTTCAGAAGGGCGTCTTCCTTCGGGTCAAGGGCCTGCATGTCCTCTTCCAGGGACAGAAGCCCGTCGCGGCGGGATTTCTCGGCCAGAGCGACGAAACGAAGGGCGAGGTCTTTGTCCTTCGTGGAAGGAGTGCGCAGGACCTGCCCCAGGAGTTTCGGTATGGCGAGGATGTCCTCGAGGTTGTATTGAAGGCAGACCGCGCCGAAGGTGCCGCCGAAAATGATGATGAGGGGCGAAGGCAGGAGAAGTTCGGCGGGGTTTCCGCCTTCGATGATATAGGCGATCATCAAGGCTCCGATGCCGCCGATCAAGCCGATTAACGATGAAAGGTTCATTGCTACCTTATTCGGCAGAAAACACGGGGCGCATTAGGGGAATGGGCCGGCCCGCCTACACTCTATAGCGGTCCAGACGGACCTCGACAGCCTCGTCCCCGTAATAGCCCCAGAGGCTTCGGAACCGTAGAGCTGCGAGGTCGCAGAGATTGACGGCCCCGTGGACATAGATCTTCCTCCAGTAGTCGGGATCGGCGCGCCGCCTTCGGGGCGAAACAGAATTTCCATAATAGTCGGGACAGGGGCCCGAAGGGTCGGGCCGCAGAAAATCGATGAGCCCCCACGCTGTCTCGAAGTCGAAAGGTCCGTGCGTCTCGTAGGTATCGATAGCCAGGCGGTTGAGTTTGTCGTAACGGTACTGGAAGTCGTTGGCCTGTTCTCCCGCCAATAACGCCATCCACTCGGTCATACCGGAGCTTCGCATCTCGGGCGAGACGCAGTGATTGGTCACGATGATCCATCCCTCGCCCTGACGCCGCTGGGGCGGGTAATAGTAGGGCCCGGGTGTCCGATCCTCGGTCGGGGTTCTGCAGATGAGACCCCGTTCGCAGAAGGCGCGGCGTCTGAAACGCCGCACGGGTTCCACAGCCCTAATAAAATCGCGGAGAAAGGCAGAGAATCTCAGATATTCCAAGGACACAAGCTTGGCGAAGGTTCCCAAAAGCTTCACCGAAATTTCACGGACGCGGCTGCGGAGATTCCAATTGTATGCCCGCAAGAGTCGGCGGTTCAAAAGGAACAGTTCGTGAGGCACCGAGTACGACGAGCCCCTGCTGATAACCCCGCGGTCATGGGCGGGGTTGCCTTCCTGCAGCCGCATCGATTCAAAACCGGCGGCGCTCGGCAGGCGTTTTTTCCACCAATGCGGGACTGTATCGAGGTAGGGGAAGACCGACTCCGCGCTCAGACTCTTGCATGTCTCAGCCATGAGGCCGCGGCCCGTCCGGTCTGCCATCGCGTATATCCAGGACGTACCGCGCACATGTCCGGCGATGCGGGACGCGCCCTCGTCAACACCGGCGCAGCGCGCGCCGATATCGCGCACCATGCCCAGGCTGTTGAATCCCGGCCGCTCGGAATCGCACAGCGGATGCGGCAGCATCTCGATGCCTGAGGCGAATCCTGATTCGTTCATCGCACAGACGGCCCCGGTCATACCAGGCGCCAGCATAGCGACGTGCAGACGCCCCCCTCCCTCGACAGGCTCCGGCCTTGCTGCATCGTCAAGGGCGGGGTGCGGATTGCCTATGACAAGACAGCCGACATCCTGAAAAACTCCGGCCGTAGGGAACATGAAGTCACGGCCGAACAAGGGAGAACCGCCCTCGGTGTACGGCCCCGAGAATGCGAACGCGTTGCAGCCGAGCGGCATCCGCAGAAAGTACTTGGCGATGCGCCGTTCTCTGAAACGCAACGACTGCGTGTAAATGTGCGCGACAAGACAATCAATGCCGAAGTTCAAGGCCCACAAATCATTGAAGTTGACGGCGGTAGCGGGATTCGCGGCCTTCGCGCCGCGCACGAGCCCCTCGATCTCGTCGATGTATTCGCTCGGAATTCCCTCGCGTTTCGAAAGCGAGTCTTCGGCGATCGTCGATACGATCGCACGTTTTATCTTCCGTATAAAAACACTGTCGTTTTTCACCAGCCCGGGCAGGTTCAAAAAATCGAAAATGACGTTGGTGACGTAGTCAGTGCACATGATCGCGGCCTCGTGTTCAGCCATAAAGCCCAACAGCCAGCCGCGGTCGAAGCCCGCGCCCTCGACATAGTAGGCGCGCTTGCGCCTGATCTCATCCGAAGGATGACCCTCGCCCGATCGGACGGCCGGCCGTTCCGCAGCTACACCGATGTAGTCTCCGCGTTCTGCGAAATCAGCGCCGCCCTGAACCTTGACGACCGTCCACCCGTCGGCGGTGAAAGCAGTCTTGATGTGCTCGTATCGCTCGCGTTTTGTCGCCATGGCTATCAGGGTACCGCGGCGGAACAGGCGGTTCAAGCTACAGTTTTTGAAGTTTCTCGAAGCCTGTCGCCCCCACAAAGAGAAGCAGAGCGGATCTGCTGAAAAAACAACCGCTTTATTCCTCCGCGGCCGCCTTGATTCCGACTCGAAAACCTCACAAAATCATTGTCGCGCTATATATGTATTTATTAATATTTAAGCATCTATTCGAGGAGGAAGCTATGGCGTCATCGATATTCGGGTTTTCTGTGAAGTCGTTAAGCGGATCCGACCTGAATCTCAAGGACTTCGAGGGAAAGGCTCTGCTCATCGTCAATACCGCGAGCAAATGCGGCTTTACGCCGCAGTACGCAGGATTACAGTCTCTTTATGAGAAATACAAGGAGCGAGGACTCGTCGTAATCGGCTTCCCCTGCGATCAGTTCGGACACCAGGAGCCGGGGGACGCAGAAGAGATCGCCTCGTTCTGCTCGGTGAACTACGGGGTGACCTTTCCCATGGCTGCGAAGGTGAAGGTCAACGGTCCCGGCGAACATCCGGTCTATACCTTTCTCAAGTCGAAACGTCCGGGTGCGATCAAATGGAACTTCACTAAATTCCTTGTCGGCCGTGACGGTACAACCGTGTCCAGGTACGAATCGATAGTCAAGCCCGAGAAGCTGGAAAAGGATATCGCCGCCGCGCTCGGGAAATGATCATCCGCGATTCTACGGTGATAGAGATGAGTCGCGCCATCTGAGTTCGAATCTCGATCCTGCACTCCCATCGTGAGTACCTACGGGAACGAGACGAGAGCTACCGCCGATATTCACGGCGAGAGAGGCGACTATCTTCATTCCCAAACCCGACGCCGCCGGAGACTGGGGACCGGGGCCGTCGTCCTCGATGGTCAATAGATAGTCGGGGCCGTCGACCTCGAGCGATACGGAGATGTGCGGGCTCGAACCAGGTTCGTTCTTCGCGTGCTTGACGGCGTTCATGAACACCTCGTTGACGATAAGACCGAGGGGCATGGCCGTATCCGAAGGGATTTTTCTTCCTTTTGAATGGAGTGCGCGCCTTATGCGAGCCTCTTCAATGCCGAGGCTGTACGCGATATCACGAGTCAGCCCCTCGAGATACTCTTTTAGGTCTATCGACCCGGCGCCCGCGGATCCGAAGAGCCGATCGTGGACGTGCGCCATGGCGAATATGCGCGCGATGAGTTCGTCGGCCGCCTCGATGAAGGCAGGATCGCTCGATCTGCTCTTTTGAAGCATGACCAGGCTCTGCATGACATTGAGGTTGTTCTTCACCCGGTGCTGAAGCTCGCGCAGAAGAAGCTCCTTTTCTTCGAGCGCCTGTCTGAGCGATGTCTCCACATTCTCGCGGCGCCGCATCTCCCGGCCGATCTCTCCGAAATACTCGGCCAAAAGACCGAGGGCGAGACCGAGTATGACGCCTGAAAACTCTGCGATGATCTTGCTCGCCGGCGAGTACTCGGGGTGCCCGATGATCGCGAAGAGCAGGAGATTCGACGGAAGTCCGAGCGCCCCCATGACGATGCCGCCGGGAAGACCGAAGCCGAAGGCCGCGGCGATAAGCGGTATGATGATGAAGTAGTTGCTGGATATCTCCAGCGTCGTGCCGAGCAGAATCACGACGGCCGCATACACGACAAGCGAAACGGCGAGCATAAGGTGCCGCCGTCGAACGAGCGCATGGTGGATATGCAGAATCGCGGCGTTGAAGGGCTCGTCCCGTTCGATCTCGAGTCTGCCCCTTTGTCTCAAACCACGGTACGGCAACGCCCCTCCTGTTTTTGTATCTGCGCCTCGTTTCAAAGAAACCGGGGCGACTACGAAGCGAAGTCGATCCAAAAAAGCGCCCGACTTTCGGAATCGACTCAGTATACGCACAAAACCCCGATGCGAAAACCGGGCTACGACGGCGGCTTGACCCGGCCCTTCCAACGGCGGTTATATTTGATACATCCGAACTAATATCGGAGGCTTGCATGAAAATTCGTTCAATGTCTACCGCCGTTTTAGCGCTCGTGCTCGTGATCGGCGCGGCCGCGGCGCCGACTGCACACAAAAGGCTGGCCAATGGTCTCGAAGTATTCGCCGTCGAGAATCACGCCGTGCCGCTCGCCACGGTGTGCGTGGTGTTCCGCGGCGGGGCGAGCGCTCAGACGCCGGAAACGGCCGGGCTTTTTCATCTGTACGAGCACATGCTCTTCGACGGAAACGAGAAATACCCGACGCAGGCCGCATTCATGGCGGCGCTCAACAAGATGGGCGTAACGAGCTGGAACGGCGGGACGGGGACGGAGTATATAAATTATTACATCACCGTGCCGTCCGACAAACTCGCCGAAGGGCTGGAATTCTGGTCGTGGGCCGTCAGGAAGCCGGTCTTCGATCCTGACAAGCTTGCGCGGGAGAAAAACGTCGTGCTCAACGAGATCAAGGGGTATCATACGAACCCCGACAATATCGCTCAGGACGCGATCGAGTCCCGGATATTCCCCGACTATCCGTGGCGGAAGAACATCGACGGCCCCGAGTCGGTCGTGGGCGCCGCGACGATCGAACAGCTGACCGCCATGCGCGACGCCTACTATATTCCGAGCAACGCGGCTCTATTGGTGGGCGGTGATGTGGATCCGGACGAGGTTTTCGCTCTCGCGCAAAAGTTCTACGGCGACTGGAAGGGCGGCGCCGCTCCTGTCATCGGCGAGCCGCCGCACGGCGGACTGCCCAAGGGGATAGCCCTCGTCTATCCCGATGATAATTACTACCGCGGCGTCGCTTCCGCGAGCTTCCGCTGGCGGGGCCCCGATGTCCTGAGGCAGACCAAGGACACATACACCTCCGATGTTCTTCTCTTCCTCTTGTCGTCCCCCGTAGGAAGGTTCAAAACCGCGCTCATGGAATCGGGTCTCGGGCTTTACGATCCCGAGTACATCAGCTTCAGCTACCCCACGGCGCGCGACGGCGGCAATTACCAGTTTTCCACCTTCCTTCTCTTGGGACAGGACCCGTCCGGCATTATCGACCGGGCCGAAAAGCTCAGGGCGCTCGTCGTGGACCAATTCGCCCGCATCGCGGATGATCCAGTTTCGTATTTCGGCGAGGCCGAACTCGAGAAGGCCAAGACAAAACTCATCGACCAAAATCTTCTATCGGAGGAAGTGGCGAGCTCCTTCGTAACCGGTGTCCTGACATTCTGGTGGTCGGTCGCCGGCGCGGACTATTACTTCGACTATGAGAAGAACTGTTCAAAGGTCTCATGGTCCGATATAAGCGATCTTATACGGCGCTATCTCGAAACAGCGGACTCGGCCTGCGAGCTCAGGCTGAGAGCCGATGCCTACAGCGCGGCGCAAAAGCGCGCCGCCGAACTCGGCTACACCGAAGTCGGTCCTGACAATGCGTTCTGGTGGCAGAAGTGAGGGGGATGCGATGAAGAAAACTCTGCGCGTATATCGGAAATGCTCGGCGATAGCGGCTGTACTACTCATCCTGTTCAGCGCGTCCTGCGCTACGAGCGGCGCTACGAGCGGCGCTACGAGCGGCGCTACGAGCGGCGCTACGAGCGGCGCTACGAGCGGCGCAGCGAGCGGCGGCGCGCCGAATTCTCCAGCCTCGTCATTCCCGCTCGCCGCGCTCGGCGACAAATTCGGCGCCGAGGGGATGTCGGATTTCGCGAAGGACAGTCTCTCGACATTCTCCACTTTCACGCTGTCGAATCAGATACCGGTCATCGTCAAAAAGAACCCTGCGAGCAAGGCGCTCTGCCTTTCGCTTGTGATCCGCGGCGGATCGCAGGCGGCGACCGCCGAGACCGCAGGACACGAGCTTCTCGCGCTCAAGACGATGGCGCGGGGCTCGGCGTCCTATGATTACGAGGCCATCCAGGCTCTTTTGGACGAGACCAGTTCGTCAATGGCGGGCTCCTCGGATTTCGACGCCTCGTATTACACGCTTACCACTCTCGATAAGTATTTCGATCGTTTGTTCCCCGTTTGGATCGATACGATCGTCCGGCCCTCCTTTGCCCAGAGCGACTTCGACCAGGAATTGGCGAACGCGAAACTCGCATTGCAAACGAAGGAGCAGGACCCCTGGGCGAAGACAGGCTTGTCGGCGAATGAACTCTTTTTCGCGGGCCACAGCTACGCGGCCTCGCCGGAGGGCACCGCGTCCTCGCTCGCTTCGGCGGATATCGACGCGGTCAAGTCGTGGTATGAGCGGCGCATGCGGGCCGGCTCTCTGTTCGTCGTCGCGGTCGGGAACTTCGACGTCGAAAAACTCCGCCGCTCGCTCGAATCCGGCTTGGGAGGCGTGCCCGCCTCTGATTCGGCGCCGCCGGCCCGCGCGGCTGCGATCGTCCGCTCGGGGCCGGACACGTTGAACAAAGTCGAGTTCCCGCAATCGAAAGGAATCGGCTATCTCCGCGGCGACTTCCCCGCGCCGGCCGTCGCCGATCCGGATTATGTCCCCCTGAGCATCGGCATGAGCATCTTCTCGGATCTTCTTTTCCACATTGTGCGCGATTTGCACGGGGCCGTATACTCGCCCATGGCGACGGTGCGGTCCTTCGACGCGAATTACGGTACGGTGGCCCTCTACAAGACGAGCGTGCCGGGCGAGGCGAAGACCTATATCGACGAGGCCGCCGCGGTTCTCGCTTCGGGCAGGGGTATGGCGCTCGATCCCGAATCCTCGCCGGACGGCTATGCTCCGATATCCGAAATTCTGGATGCGATCAAGGCACGCTTCACCAACTCGGTCTACGAAAGCCAGGCGACCAATGCCGCCATCGCCTCGCAGATAGCGCGCTCGGTGCTGTCGACCGGCGACTACCGCTACTATCTTCTGAACGTCGACCTGATCGCCGCCGTCACGCCGGAAAAGATACAAGCGGCCCTGAAAAAATACCTCTTCGGCGGAACGATGACCTGGGTCGTTCTGGGGGACGCTTCCACAATCGCGAACGCGAAAAGCGAGTCCTTTGTATCGTTCAACGTAGGCGGTATCTGATCGTCATGGCCGTGGCGAACACCGCTTGATCGATGATGCTCGGGGAGTCGGGCGTCCAGAGATTGAAGAGGGGCAATAAGGCCCGCAGCTGGAGCCCGCACTCGACCCGCTCGGTCAAGCGGTATTCGAATCGCGCCAATGCCGATGGAAGGACAAAACGGCCGCCCCCCCAAAGGTAGCTGTAGATGCTGCCGAGATTTCCGTATGGCGCGGTATCGATCGCGAATCTGAGGTTGAGACAGAGTCCTCCGCCGATCCCCGCCGCGAATTTGTCCGAGAGCGGAAAGCTGTAGATGAAGGGCGCGTCCACAAGGAGCGCGATCACGAATGCGTCGCTCAAGGTCTCCTCGACGGGGACGGCCCGGTCGTTGATATAGCCGCAGTAGTACCAGTAGATATCGGCCGAAGGCTCGAAGGCCCAGCGCGGATCCGCCGCAAGGGGCAGGACGAGACCGGCTTCGAGGCTGAAATTGATGCTTGGGTCCGCGACCGCGGAGGAAGCCGCCGGATCGAGCAGTGGTTGTATAAGTACGCCCCAGCCGACCCGGAGCGATTCCGGTTCTTCGAAGGGGCTTTCGGCGGCAAGTGCGAATGAAGATGCGGCAAGTGCGAGAATGAATGCTCGGGCGAGCGCCGGCGGGCCGAATCGAGCGCGCATACGAGAATAATAGCGCGCCCGTGGGCGCCCGCGCCAGGGCCGCGGTTCAGCGCTCAAGAGGAGCGATGACCAGACCTGCCTCGTCGACGGCGGGGAATGAGCCGACCTCCCAGGCCGCAGCCACGAGACCCGAGGCCGCGGCGAGCGCTGTATACTCCGCTCCGGAGAGGGGCGAGCCGAGTTCGGTTCTCCGCGTTCCCCCTGTACCGGCGTCGATGAGGGTGCCTGAAGTCGTAAGCACGAGAACGCGGCCCGACCCGAGCGACCAGGCCCAGAGCCGCTTCGCGTCCTCCGGTCTGTCTTCGGACAAATACCACGCGTCGTCGCCGGACGCAGACCTGTATCGCAGCATCCAGGGACCTTCGCCGAGCGCGGCCAGGGCCGACCTCAGGGCGGCCCCTTCGAGCCCCTGGAGGGAGAGTAGGGATTTCGGAGCGAGAGCCGACTCGAAAACCTCGCGGCTCACCGCCCTCGCCGGGCTCGAGCCGATCGGCGCGTCGGTCTCGAAGAACGAAAGTTCAACGGCGTCATTCGTGTCGCGGCGCAGCTCGCCGAGCCATCGCCCCCGCGAAGGGAACAGCGCGAACAGCTCGAAACCGTCCGGAATCCCCGGCAGATCGACCACGCGGACAGCCGATGACGAATCGATCTCGAGGATGCGGCGGGCGCTGTCGCCATGGACGCCGGGCGCGGGCCGAGCCGGCGCATACTTCTGCTCCATCGATTTTCCCTCGACGAACGCGGCGAAGGGGTCCCGATACATCTGAACGATAAATCCATCTTCGACAGGCCAGGCGCCCGCCGAGCTCAGCGGCGCAAAGTCCGGCGCAAAAGGGGAATTGACAACGCGATAGGCGAGGCCGTCCTTCGACCCTCCCCTTCGCGCCCGGCGGCCGGTCTTCGACGCCGCCACCTCCGGAGCGGCCGCCTCGATGCGCGCCCAGCCTGCGCCGTTCACGACCGCCAGGATCGACCGTCCGTCCGCCGTCAGGACCGATGCGTTATACGAAGTAGATCGGCGTTCCTCGGCCCTCGAGGAATCATCGGCGCGCGGCGCGGGCCGTTTCGCCGACAAGCCCCCGGCTGTCGCGAAAAGAACGCGCGGACGGTCGGCGACATAAGGATATTCAAGAGATTCGCGCGCCGGGCCGCAGGCGGCCGCGGCCAGACAAAGCAGCGCGGCGGCCGCCGCGATCCGCGGCGCTGTGGAGCCTGTCCGGCTCATATCAGTAATTCCGTGCGAATACCGCGCGATGGCGGGCCGGCTTGCCGCAGAGGCAGCAGGCGCCGGAGACATTCTCCTGCCGGTCCAAAGGCAGACAGCGGATCGTGACCTTCGTTTCGGCCTTCAGCTGGGCTTCGCATTCGCGGCCGCCACACCACAGGCCTTCCGCGAACCCCCCCGCCGCGCCGGTCGTGCCCGCGTTTTCCCCCTGGTCCTGGCCGTAGAAGGCGAGGATCTCGGCGCGGTCCGCGACCCGCCTCGTGTTCGCTTCGCGGAAGGCCAGGGCCGTGTCGTAGAGGTTTTTCTGGATGAGACCGAGCAGTTCCTGCGCCTTCGCCCCCAGGCCGACCGCATCGTAGGCGGCCTTTTCGCCCGTATCGCGGCGCGCCACCATGACCTTTCCGGCCTCCATATCACGGGGGCCGATCTCGACGCGCAGAGGCACGCCGTTCATCTCGTGCTCGGCGAACTTCCAGCCCGGGCTCTTCGAATCGTCCGCATCCAAAACCGCGCGGACACCCGCGTCCTTCAGGCCGCACAAAACTTTCTCGCAGTACGCCATGACGGCGGCCTTGCTGTCGTTTTTGTAGATAGGCACGATCGCGGCCTGTTCGGGCGCGAGACTGGGCGGCAGCACAAGTCCTTTATCGTCCGAGTGCGTCATGATGACCGCGCCGATGAGCCTCGTGGAGACGCCCCAACTCGTCGCCCAGGCGTAGTCGAGCGTCCCCTGCCTGGTCTGGAACTGCACGTCGAAGGCCCTGCCGAAGTTCTGTCCCAGGAAATGCGAGGTGCCCGCCTGGAGCGCCTTTTTGTCCTGCATCATCGCCTCGATGCAGTAGGTGGCGACGGCCCCCGCGAACTTCTCGGCCTCGCTCTTTTTGCCCGCGATCACCGGCAGACAGAGGTGCTTCTCGGCGACCTCCTTGTACACACCGAGCATCCGCATCGTCTCCTCGACGGCCTCGGCCTCGGTTTCGTGCGCGGTGTGACCCTCCTGCCACAAAAACTCGGCCGTGCGCAAAAACAGACGGGTGCGCTTTTCCCAGCGGAAAACCGAGCACCACTGATTGTATAAAAGAGGCAGGTCGCGGTAGGACTGTATCCAGTCCTTGTATTTCGACCAGATGATCGTCTCGCTCGTCGGCCGGACGCAGTAGGGCTCCTCGAGTTCCTCGCCGCCGCCGTGCGTGACCACCGCCAGCTCGGGCTTGAAGCCCTCGACATGCTCCTTCTCTTTTTGGAGGAAGCTCATCGGGATGAGCATGGGGAAATAGGCGTTCTGGTGGCCCGTCTCCTTGAAGCGCCTGTCATACTCGGCCTGAATCCGCTCCCAGATCGCGTAGCCGCGCGGCCTGACTACCATACAGCCCTTGACCGGACTGTAATCGGCCAGCTTCGCGTTCAATACGATGTCGATGTACCACTGCGAATAGTCGACGCCGCGGGGAGTGATCTTCTCTGCCATCACCAGACCTCACAATCGAAAAAACGTGCACAATACTAGTCTGGTTTTTTCGCAAAAAACAACAGGGTTCGAGGAATTCCGACTCAGCCGGCGGCGGCCCTCCCGACAAGCTCGAAGACCTGGACGGCCTTCGTCTTGCCCTTGACCATCTCGTCGCCCAGGTATCGAGTCACAAATTCATTCGGCCTGACGAGGCGTTTCAGGGTCTGTCCCGAAATGAGAATGTCCTTGGCGAATTTCTTGGTCAGACCCTCGAGCCGGCTCGCGGTGTTGACCGCATCCGAGATGACGGTGGAGTCCATCCGGTTGTTCTCGCCTATCGTGCCGAGCATGAGAGGGCCCGCGTGGATGCCGATGCCGAAACGGATCGGCGAGTATCCGCTCTTGATCCGGCCCTGATTGTAGTCGGCCAGACGTTCGCGCATTTCGAGCGCTGAGCAGAGCGCACCGTCGGGCCCGTTCGGGAAGAGCGCCATGATCCCGTCGCCCGGGTACTTGTCGATAAAACCGCCGTGAGCCCTCACGATGGGGCCGAAGATGCTCAAGAACGAATTGAGGAAGCGGAAATTGTCCTGCGGACTCATGTTCTCGGAGAGCGCCGTGAAGTTGCGGATGTCGAGGAAGAAGATCGCCATCTCGCACTCGGACCAGTTCCCGAGCTCGACCTCGAGGATATTGTCTTTTCCGAGGAAGCCGAGGAACTCCCGGGGGATGAATCGTTCCAGCGATTCGTTGATCCGCTTCAAAGTCCGCGCATAGCGGTCCGCGACCTCGTGCAGTTCGATCTGTTTTTGCACAAGAAGATTATTGCGCTTGCTTATAACAGCGAGGATGCCCGTCACCGCGAGAATAACGACGGCCTTGATAACCTCGTCCTCGTAATCGAGCTTGACCGTTCTGCCGCTCGAGTTCGAGTAGATATTGACGCCTTCCGTGAAATTGCCCATGCCGGCGTAAAACACGGTGTTGAGAACGATGAATACCACCGCGGAGAAGGCGCCGGTGAAGAGAACCGATACCGCAGAATTGCGCATCGCCGACAGCGCGACGAAGAGAATGTAGAACCAGACCACCGCCCCGGAGAACGAGTAGCAGGGATTGTTCGACACCGCCATCGCCCAATGCACGGCCGCGATGCTCGCGATATCGACGAGCGAGGGCAGAAAACGCATCCAGCTTCGATACTCGCCGCGCGAGGTGATCCTGAGGATCATGATTGTCAAAACGCAACCGAGCAGAAGACAGGCGGCCTCGACGTAATACACTCCCCTTTTCAGCTCATGCTCGATCCCGTGCTCCTGCACCGCAAAAACGAACACATAGGCGGCGAAGAGCGCGAGAATCGCCAAAAGTATGCACCGCGCCACGGCGATGCTCCGCTCGCCCCGGATCTGAGCGTCGAGAATAGCCCGTATCTGAACAGCGGGCGGCTCGGTCGGGGTAGTTGTTTTTTGGTTCATACGGACTCCATGTAGAGCAAAAACCGATCCCTTGGATCGGTATGTACGTTATGTGTAATTATAGCAGCAATTGCACGAGTATTCGAGTAACTTGCATAAGTATACCGAGCCCAGGTGTCAATATATAAAAGAAGAAAACAATCAGTGAATTACCTCCATTTTCTACGGAACCTTCATGAGATCAGATTTTTGAGAAACCGTGCTTGATGACCATGCTAGAAAAAAAGCGAGGTGAATTGCCAATCCTAATCGGTAATCATAACAGCCTTACACCGTGGAGGGTTATAGCCTTCTTGTGCGCTGCGCCTCAAAATCCCGAATCGGGCGTATTCGATACTCGCCGCTTTAAAAAACACCTCGTTCAAGGACATCATCAATTATACAATCCGCCAACTTCTATCTTGATGGACGGGCTCATACAAGACTATCAACAACATGCCCAATCATTTCATTGTTCTTCCTTGCCACATGTTAGGCACGTGAAAACAGTATTATACCTGTTCTCTAGTCGGTGTACTAATTGGGCGATTCTTTTTTACGAAATCCAATAGCTTGGTGTTGAACGCTGTTTCTCTTCTGAAATAATCGCCTTCTGAGCTTATGTCCTGTTTATAAACTTCTTTTAACGCTTCCTCATAGTTTTGGGGAAGCTTGTCCAACGAGTAGCTGTAATACAAACGCCTGTCTTCCGCCGGGGCGTATTTATTGTTTATGTAATACATACATTGGACAATCAAACGAATCGCCGTATTCAAATTTTCATGCATCTGGCAATACGCCTCTCGTCTATACCAACGATCTTTTTTGTAGTCAGAGAGCAAGTATGCGATATACCCCAAGCAAGCATCCAATAACTTATACTGGTCTATATGAGAGAACTTGGTTATTGTCTCCAGTTCTTTTTTATACTTGTCATCATCATCATAGAGTATCCGAGACTCGAGAAATGCATATTTCCTCGGCTCGTCAAAGGTTTGGAATACTGTATAGTCTATGAAATCTAGAAAGAGTATCTGATACTGGATGTTGTTGACGGTAACACAATGGAAAGGCATTTCCGGTTCTTCATTCGGCCCAAAAAGCGTTTCGGCGGTGATTCCGCTTCCGGGCTTTCTCATTACGGTCAAATCGATCATACCCCCGAACTTTCCCGGATAATAATCTCCTCGAGAAACGCTCCCCGAAAGAAGAATCGTTTGGATGTCAGTTTTATCGAGTGAATCGATGAATGCCTTGGCATCGTGAATCAGGTTGTCGATTAAAGACGCCTGCTTTTTAATGATATCGACTTTTGTTTTCATACGTTCCTCGCGCACCGAAGACATCGGCTGCAAGCCGTTGTTGAGCTCCACCAGTGAAATACCGCCGTCAAAGGCGGCGGCATTTCATCTTTTTCGAAGCAGCCAGAAGGCCAAGATTGAAGCGGCTATGCCAGATGGCAAACCTGTATAGGAAAGCAAATATGGAATTTCCAGCGTACCGACGATTATCGGCCATTGGAAGATAAGCCTGAAAAAATGGAATACCGCAACAACAAGAAACACCGTGCCTGATCCTGCAAGATATATCCTTTCCAGTAAGCCACTTTTCATGAACCCTCCTCATGCATGGATTGGTTGGGAGAGCTCAAGATATTTCCAATGCGCCTAACATTTGCTTAACCTGCGAGGCGTATATGGCGCGATTCTTGCCGAGGAGCGTCCCCAACGAAGTTGGGGCGCGACGACTAGCAAAAATCGTGACATAGCCGAGTCAGGTTGAAGCAGTTGTTAGATGATTACCCTTTATCACTACTTGTTTTATCACTAGTTGGTTTCACTTCGCCGGTACCGCTCTGTGGAGGAATTACTTGTTGACTTCCCTGAGGCTCTTTGGGCTGATATCCCTTTTCTTCTCTGGGTTGATAACCTTCATGTAATGGTTGATAGCCATCATTGAGTTTCTCGTCACTCACGTTTGTCCTCCTCCTGTGGGTATGGATTAAATAGCTCTATATAATCAATAATATCATAACTTATCAACATTCCATCTGTATTTTCGATCTTCTTTTCAAATGCCCCGTTTTCGTTTATTTTCCATACCTCCTTTATATACAAATCAGAGGTTTCAGGATACGAAGATGCAAAAGAATTCTTATAATAGAGGCCTCCTATCCGATTTCCATTTTTAAGGTGAATTAGCATAAAACATGATCTTCCTAAACTAAAATAATAATCCCATGCTTTTGGTGTTGGGTGAATAATATGCCCTTTAAGAAATTTGCTAGTAATTAGGAGTTTCCATACAATTGGCCATATTATTGGGCCAATAAGTAAAATACATGTGTATAAGAGATATTGAATAAATCCGGCCTGTTTGCCAGCGATAGGAATTAGCCAAAATAAAAGAGCAAAATTGATGACGCTATAACAAATTGTTTCAATTGAATACTCGCTTATTTTTATTTCATGTGATGGTACAAGTAATTTCCAAACTTTCAAGGAAATAAAACCAGGCAAAATAAAAATAATAAGCAATATTATCTTATTTGTTTCCAATAAATCGGCCATAAAGACTCCTAATCATTAAACATGGCCCGAAGGGTCCATCTAACGCTCAGCATGCAGCGGCGGCGCGTAGCGCCGTCCGCTGCATGCTGTTGTTAGCCAGCCTGTCCGCCGCCGGCCGGAACGGCAATGGCGGCAATCTGAAGCGTCGTGTACACACCTTTGCCATTTTGGTTCTCGATGATCTTGACACACTGGGTCACTTGAAACGTGACCATGACCGCGTGGAAGACAGAGAGGACCCGTTCTTGCAGCTCTTGGTCATCTTCAAGACGCTCTACTACGAGTCCCTTTTCGCGAGCCTGCTCGATCGTGATTGGACGGCCATGCGTCTTGTGCTCCTTGGCGTTCCCAAGCCAATCGGCGATACCAACACTCTTGGGCTGCCGCTCAGGATCTGCCTTCAGCATGTAGGTCGCTAGCCACTCTGCGACCTTCTCGCGGGCAAGACGCAGCGTGGTATCGCACATTGTCAGAAAGCCATGGGGATAGGCTTGGACCTTCGTCGCCCATAAGGGAATGCTGGCAGGGTTCGCGGCGATCTCGCGCTTGGCTTGCTCGAATTCGTCCAGGATAGCTTGTGCCGGCGCAGTGAAGGCGCCCGACGGAGTAGGGAACGTGACCTGAGGATCAATAGGTCCGATGGCGGAGTGCTTCCCCATGACGATGGAATCGCAGGCGCAAGCGATCATCGTTGATGCGGACATCGCGTTCTGGGGGACGATCGCGCGGATGTGTTTGTACTTCGCCCGCAGATACTGCACGAGCTGGTCTGCCGCTTCCATGGAGCCGCCTGGGCTGTGCAATATGAGGTCGAGCGCGTCCCCCTTCAGTCCGTGGAGCGAGGCCATGAATCCCTGAAGATCGTCTAGGGTCAGAGACAGAGCGACAGGGGGTACAGCTGGTCCCTTCAGGGTGAAGGCCGAGGCGTAGACGATGGTGTCCCGCTTCGTGTAGGCCGACAGTTCGGCGACGTACTTGCGCCGGACGTCGTCTTGGGACGCGTTCTTCTTGCGGACGATGTCTTCCTGTATTTCACCCCTGGTCGGCATAGTCGGACCCGTCCTCGTTCGTCGACAGCGTCACCCTCGGTTGGAGGGGAAGCCGCCAGGTGGCTTGAACTACGTGCTCTCGTACCGTCTCCGAGAGCCCGGCGTCAATACGCCGCAGGAGTTCCTCCCGCTCAGCTTCTAGGTCTCGGTGTTGGTTCATGCTTCACCTCGTCCATCCAACATTTACAAATACCGACAACTGCAAACCTGATAATACTACATGTCAAAAAGAAGCATACGCCTATCGGACGTGTTTATCACCCCTATTTCGTCCCGTACACCGGCACCGGCTGAGTGCTGTTGCGCAGAAGGACCTCGCCGATACGCACGAGCCGCGCCTGGCTTTCGAGGCCCAGCTGGCGGAACACGGGCTGCGACAAGAGAAGATTCTGCTTGAGTTCGCGGCACAGGGAGTCGAGCCGGGCGGCCACCGAGACTGCGTCGCCGAACACGCCGAGCTTGCGCGAGCCGGGCACGCCCAGTTCGCCCGCGACGATGGTCCCCGAATGGATGCCGATGCTCACGTCCTGCGGCGCGGGAAGGGAGGCGGCCCGAAGATCGTCCTTCAATCCGGGGAATTCGGCGATGAAGTCGTGAGCGCAGGCCAACGCGCGTTCGGCGGCGTCCTTCTCGCCTAAAAGGCCGAAGACGATAAGCACCGAATCGCCTGTAATGCCGGCGATCCTGCCGCCGTGACGTTCGGCCGCCACCGCCCATACCTCGTAATAGCGGTTGAGGACCGCGACCGAGCGATCGGGACTGACCTTCTCCATCAATCCCGTGAAATTGAGAATGTCGGATGAAATGACCGTCACATTCGCGGCCTGGCCGAACGACTCGGCCTCGACCGTCTGGACGCTTTGAACCTGGCCGAAAAGCCCGGCGATCCGGGATCTGAGATTCAGAACCGAAACCTTGCTTGAAAGCAGCATGAGCCCGAAGGTCGCGATGCCGAATAGCAGGAAGAGATTCTGCGGCGCCTCGATGAAGACCGCGAAGGCGGGGAAGAAGGCCTTGACGCCGAGCGCTTCAAGATACTGCGCCGACGTCATCTCGCCGGCGGTGACCCGGGCGGCGAGCTTGAGCCTGAGGTCCAAGTAGAAATACAAAAACACGAACAGCATGACCGCGCCGACGGCAAGGAGGGTTTCGGCCGCGCGCTTCACCCAGGCGCCGCGCGCCGACAATGCGACTGCTTGGAAGAAGCCGACATACAGGGCCGTTCCCCACAAAAAGGCATTCGCCATGTCCAGGGGAACCAGCACGCCGCCGATGGCTCGAACCAGCGTATAGCCCGCGGGGCTTATAAGCGAAAAAAGAATCCGTAAAATAGGCTTGTGCCCCTGACCGGCCAGAAGAAATATCTGGATGAGCAGAAAAAGTGTCACAATCACAAGCGAGGCCGGGCGTATGGTGTCGGTCGCCGGCGTAATGAACAGCATCAGAAGGAAAAAGACGACGAACTGGCTTGAATAGAGGAAGAACTCGGCGAAAAAGCGCTTTACATCTATCCTCATGTGTCCTCCCGCCGTCGGATGGCGCCTATAATATCCGCTCGGACCGGGATAGCAAAGCCCGAACCTCGACATCGGAGTTTTCGAGAGCCTTCGCTTGACGCGATATCGACCGGCCGCCAGTATAAGCGGCATGCGTCACGTCGGTCGTACGGCGCTCGGCTGTCTTGTCGGGGTGCTGAGCGCCGTTTTCAACACGGGTTGCGGGGGCGATTCGGCCGATAAAGGCCCCTCTGCGATTGTCCTCATCGTAACTCCCTCGGAAAGCGACGCGCCCCGCGCGTTTACGGGCGCCGCGTCTCTGGCCGCTGAATCATCTGCCCTTGTCAGGCATGTGGCTCTGCCTCATGCACCTTCTGCAGACAAAAGAAAAGCCGTGCTCGAGGCCGCGCTTCTTTCTGCGTCAAAGGAAAAGCTCGTGCGGGCCGTGCTCGTGGCGCCCGCCTTCGAGGGCACCGTCGCGGCCTTCCGCGCTCTGCGTTCGCGTCGGCGGGACATCGCCCTTGTCGCCCTCGAGCCTTCGGAAGAGCGTCTCGCCGTCGAGGCGGCGTCCGATCTCGTCGTCGAACTGGACAGGCTGTATCGGCCCTACTACGCCGTTCAGAGCGCAAAGAAGGCGGGCGCGAAGCGCTTTATCGAGGCCGCCGCCGCTTCCTCGGTCCCGGGCGCGCGATCGCGCGAGAGCGCGATCCTCAAGGCCGCCTGTACCGAGTTCGGGCTTGTATATCGCAGTGCGAGAGCCGCTCCCGACAGCAAGGGCTACGGATGGCTGGGGGAGCTCGGCCCCGACTGCGCCCTGTACTGCGCGGACTCTTCAGCGGTCCCCTTCATCGCCGACGCCGCTCTCGCGACGGGGGCCGTCGTAGTCGACGGCGGGCCCGACTCGCTCGAGGCTTGGGTAAGCGCGCTCGCCGCAGGGCTTCCGGCCGACTTGAAAAAAACCGACCGCGAGGCTCGACTCAAGTACATCGAAAAAGCAGTTCTCGGCCTGACAGGCGCGGGTCGAATCGCCGTTTGGACCACCGGATACGGCTCTGAATCAGTCGAGGGACTCGGCGAATTCCTTTGTACCTGCGTACGCGGCGCGGCGAAGCTCGATGACAGCAAGGCGCTCATTTCAACGCTTAAGTCCCGCTTCCCCGGGAGCGCATGGATCGCCTCCTTCGACGCAGATCCGGTCACCGGGGTCAAGGCGGGCAATCACCTGCTTCTGCGGCAGGACCCCTATGTCTTCGGCTACGGATATCAGCAGAGCGCTTTCTTCTCAATGCCACCATCCTATCTGACGATCAAGGCTTCAGCACCCTGAAAGCGCGTTATTGCCCAAAAAGCCCGCCCTCGTTTACTATCGCGTAACGGCATAGCTTTGTATCCCAGGGAGATTCATCATGGCGAAGTACCCGTTCGCGGAAATCGAGAAGAAGTGGCAATCGCGCTGGGAGGCCGAGAAGACCGGCCGCGCGGTCGAAGATCCTTCCTTTCCGAAGGAAAAACGCCGCTATGTCCTCGATATGTTCCCCTACCCTTCGGGCGCGGGACTTCACGCGGGCCATGTCGAGAATTACACGATAACCGACATTTACTGCCGCTACCTCAGGATGATGGGATACAACGTTCTCCATCCCATGGGTTTCGACGCCTTTGGATTGCCCGCCGAAAACTACGCGATCAAAACGGGCACCCACCCCGCGGCGACCACCCAAAAGAATGTCGACCGCTTCCGCGAGCAGATCAAATCGATGGGCTTTTTATACGACTGGGACCGCGAAATCTCCACCACCGACGCCGAGTACTATAAGTGGACCCAGTGGATTTTCCTCAAGCTCTTCGAGCGCGGCCTCGCCTACGAGGCCGACATGCCCATCAACTGGTGCCCTTCCTGCAAGACAGGCCTCGCGAACGAGGAAGTGATCGACGGCGAGTGCGAGCGCTGCCACTCGAAGGTGACGCGCAAACAGCTCAGGCAGTGGGTGCTCAAGATCACCGCCTACGCCGACCGGCTTCTCGATGGGCTCGAGAAGGTCAACTGGCCCGAACCCATCAAGCTCATGCAGCGCAACTGGATCGGCCGTTCCGAGGGCGCCTCGGTGCATTTCAAGGTCGAGGGTCTTTCGGAGACCTTGGAGATTTTCACGACACGGGCCGACACTCTGTACGGCGCGACCTACATGGTCCTCGCCCCCGAGCATCCCTTCGTCGCCAAGATAACGACGCCCGATCGCCGCGCCGAGGTCGAGGCCTACATCGAGGCGGCGGCCCGCAAAAGCGACCTCGAGCGCACCGAGCTTTCCAAGGACAAGACCGGCGTCTTCACCGGCGCCTACGCGATAAATCCGATGAACGGAGCGCGCATCCCCATCTGGATCTCGGACTATGTCCTCATCTCGTACGGGACGGGCGCCATCATGGCGGTTCCCGCCCATGACGAGCGCGACTGGGACTTCGCGAAGAAATTCGGCCTGCCCATCATTCAGGTCGTGGCCTCGAAACACGAGTACGAGTCAGGCGCCGATTTCTCGAAGGAACCTGCCGAGTGCGATATCGAGGACGGCTACTCGGTCAACTCGGCCGAATTCACGGGCATGCCCACCGAGCAGGCGAAAAAGGCGATCATCGACAAGATCGAGCGCGAGGGCATCGGCCGTCGCGCCGTCAACTACAAGCTCCGCGATTGGCTTTTCAGCCGCCAGCGGTACTGGGGCGAGCCCATCCCCCTCGTCCACTGCCCGAAGTGCGGGATCGTCCCCCTGCCCGAGAAGGACCTCCCCCTCGTCCTGCCCGAGGTCGAGAGCTACGAACCCTCGGGCACCGGCGAAAGTCCGCTCGCCAAGATCGACTCCTGGGTCAACACGAGCTGTCCGAAGTGCGGCGGTAAAGCCAAGCGCGAGACCAACACCATGCCCCAGTGGGCGGGTTCCTGCTGGTACTATCTTCGCTTCATCGACCCCAGGAACGCGAAGAGTTTCGCGTCGAAGGAAGCCCAGGAATACTGGATGCCGGTCGACGTCTATGTCGGCGGCGCCGAGCACGCGGTGCTTCACCTCTTATATTCGCGCTTCTGGCACAAGGTCCTCTTCGACCTCGGGCTCGTAAACTCGGACGAGCCCTTCATGCGACTCATCAATCAGGGACAGATCCTGGGCGCCGACGGCCAGCGCATGTCCAAGTCCAGGGGCAATACGGTCAACCCCGACGACTACGTCGCCGAGAACGGCGCCGACGCGCTCCGCGTCTTCATCATGTTCATGGGGCCGATCGAGGCGGAAAAGCCCTGGTCGACCGCGGGCCTTGTCGGCGTCGAGCGCTTCCTCGAACGCTGCTGGGCGATCGGGCAGAAGCCGCTGGTCGAGACGGCGCCCGCGCCCGAACTGGAGCGGCTCCTCCACCGGACGATCAAGAAAGTCGGCGGCGACACCTCGACCATGAACTACAACACCGCGATTTCGCAGATGATGATCTACAGCGCCGAGCTCGCAAAGCTCGACGCGGTTCCGCGCACACTCTGGGAGCCCTTCGTCCTCATGCTCGCGCCCTACGCCCCCCACCTCGCAGAGGAACTCTGGGAGCGCGCCGGACACACGAAATCGCTCGCCCGCGAGAGCTGGCCGGGCTACGACGAATCGCTCTGCATCGACGAGACAAAAGAGATCGTCGTCCAGATCAACGGCAAGATCCGCGAGCGTTTCAACGCGGCCGCGGGCACCGATCAGGCGACGCTCGAGAAGACCGCCCGCTCCCTTCCCAAGGTCAAGGAATGGACCGAGGGCAAAGAGATCGCGAAGGTCATCGTGGTCAAGGACAAGCTGGTCAATATCGTCGTCAAGAACTGATCCGGCCCGGCCGGTCTTTCCAGACCTCGCAGACAAGTCGATCGACATCCTCGATGAGCGAAGCGGGCCTGAGCCGGGGGCCGCGCTCGACGATGCGGTCGTAGGTTTCAAAGCTCAGCGCCAGGATCGAGCCGAAGCGCCCCGGAAGTTCGAGGCCCGGCCTGATAAACGCCTTCGACGCGTATAAAAGTCCTTCAAACACCAGGGCCTTCTCGAGGCCCTCCCGGAGCGCGGTTTCGGTTATAAGCAGGGGACCGAGTTCCACAAGTACTCGGCCGACCGGAACAAGCAGGTTCGCCGCGATGATGCCGATCGTGGTCAGAAAGGCCGCGAGGGGCGATATGCGCCTGCCGGCCAGGCGGGCGGCGGCCATGAAAAGCGCGAGCAGCGCCGCGCGGAACAGAAGCGAATCGATAAAAAGAAAAACCAGAGAAAGGCAAAGGCCGATCAGAGCGGAGAGCTTAGGCGGAACAATCCGCATCCACGAAGATCGTGCCGCGGGATCCCGCGCGCGCTCTGGCAAAACGCGCGCGCTCTCTGGCGGAATTCGCGCACATTCTTGAGCACACTCATAGGTTGTCGCTGCGCGCGCGCTTTCCGTCGCAACGCGCGCGCCCGTCGCTCCGATCTCGGCGAGCCATGCCGATCGTTCACGGAAGCGTTCCGCGAATACACCGAGGAGGAAGCCCGTGATAAGTCCCATGGCGAGAAAGGGCGGAGCGGTCAGCAGGGCGGCTTCGTGAAAGATCAGAAATCGCGCGAGGACGAGTTGGACCGCGTTCGAGACGAGGGCGGCAGCGACCGAGGCCCCGATCGAGGACAGAAGGCGCCGCGGCAGCCTGAGCGAGAGCCACATGACGACGGCCGCCGACAGTCCGCCCGCCAGTGAAAAAAGCATCACATACGAGAAAAGCGCGCCCGACACAATACCCATGCCGAGCGCCTTGACCAGGGCGAGGGCTATAAGCGCTGGGAAGTCGAGAAAGGCCGCGCCGATCAGGATGGGAAGATTCGCGAGACCCAGTCGCATAAAGGGCAGGGGCTTGGGGATTGTATATTCGACCGCCGAGAGAAAGAGGCAGAACGCGCCGAGAAAGGCCACGATGGAGGCTTTGTCCTGTGCTGCGGCGCCGCCCCTCGGCTCTTGTATCAGCGCAGGCCGCGGATCGCCGCGGGATGATCTAGTAGACGATCGCATCGATACCGTCATCATCGCGTCCGCCTTCGATGCGGAGCAGCACCTTGTTGGGAAGGCAGGCGGACCACTGGCCGGGCCGTGACAGGGCGCCCGCTGCGGCGCAGGTCTTGTTGGGGCAGGGCGAGTCCGCGATGCGGGCCGTCCCGTCCTCGATCAGAATTACTGTCTCGCCGAGGGGGCCCGCGATGCGCACTTCACGCGTCACGTCGAGGGGGAATATCCATTCGCCTTCCGCTCCTGTGACGACGGCGCGAGGCGTTCCGGAGCCGGGGGCGTAGGCCCACAGGGCTGCACCTGCAACGAGTGCTGCGCCGGCCGCCAGAATCAGCGCGTCAAAAGCCCGAAGCCGCATCGGCCGTCCGCCCCTCGACGCAAAAACCTATGCTCAGGTCCCCGCGCGGTTCTCAATGACCGCCGCAGCCCTCGCCGGAGCAGCCGCAATCTTCGTCCGAGCATTCTCCGCCGCCGCAATCGCAGCCCTGGTGAATGTGGCCGTGCGCGAGTTCCTCGGCCGTCGCCTCGCGGACATCGACGATCTTCACGTTGAAGTGAAGCTCTTCGCCCGCGAGAGGATGGTTCGCGTCGAGCGTGATCCGGTCGCCGTCGACGCCGAGCACGGTCACAAGCTGGGCCCCGGCCGGGCTGCGCGCGTGGAACTGCATGCCGACCTCGATCTCGGCGCCTTCTCCGAAATTCGAACGCGATACATCGAAGACAAGGGATTCGTCCCGCTCACCGTAGGCCTCGGCGGCCGGTACGACGCAGTCGAGCACATCGCCGGCCTTCTTCCCGGCCAACTGCCGCTCCAGACCGGGAATAATGTTGTTGTTGCCGTGGATATACACGAAGGGTTCGGAACCCCTCGACGAGTCGAGGACTTCGCCGTCCGTGCCCGTAAGTTCATAGTCGATGGTGACTACGCGGTCTTTCTCGATAACCATATACCTTCCTTGTGCGCCAAGCGCCGATGAACAGCCGTGCCGGCCGCCCTGTCCCGGCCTTCTGTCCGGGACTTGTGACTGTATAGTATCGGCGGCCGCATGCATAGGGTGGCGCGACATACGAGGTTTTTCGCGCTATATTCGGTCCTCGTTGTATGCCGATATTTACGGTGGAAGACCGGGGAGAATAATGCGCCCATCAGAAGAAAGGACCACATCCCGCGCCGGCGTCGTCCTAGGAGTGATTCTGTCGATTCTCTCTCTCTACTGCGCCGCCGGTCTTGTTGCGACGAGATTCCCAGGCTCATTCCCGGGTTTTTTCTCCATCCCCGGAGGTTTTTTCGTCGGCGCATTCTCGTGGGCTTCGATTTTCATACCGCTCTGGTTCGCCTGCGCCGCCATCCTCTCGTTTCTCCCGGGATGGAGACCGGGCGCGGTCGCCGCGCTCGCTCTGTCGATTATTCCGTTCCTTTCCCTGGCGATCTTCGCTCGGCTGACATCGGAGCCCGAGACCTTTCTCGAATCGAATCCCATCCTCGAGGCCGCCGGTCTCCCCGCCCTGGGCGTCGGGACTCTTGCGCTCGCTGTTTTTCTCTCGGCCGCGGTCTCGCGGCTCGCGCTGCGCATCGCGCGCGGGGACAAACGAGATACCGAAGCCAGCGTCGGAAAAAACCTCGACCCCGAGCCCCCGGCGCAAAGGCGGCGGATCGTCGCTCCGCAGGAACGCGACCGATCGCGCGGCTCCGTAAATTTGTTCGCGGAAACGAAGGACGACGGAAAACCCTTCGAGTTCAAGGTGCCCGATCTTCCCTCGCCGCCCCGTCTACAATCACTTGAAGACGAGCCAGACAGATCGGTATCCGCATCGAAAAAGAAAAACGTCGACGAAGCTGATGAACTCCTCGAGGAACTTCCTCCGGCGGAGATTCACGTCGGCGCACGGCCGGGGAGGACGGCGAGGGATCCGGGCGCATCGGCGCAGGCGGCCTCAGCGGAAAGAAGCGATGGGGCGGTTCGACCTTCCGCCGGGACCGTCGAACTCGAGGGCGCGCGACGCGTCGAGTTCACCTCGGTGCCGCCCGCGAAAAGTACGAAGAGCGACGAAGCGGAGGCCGCGCTCGAGCGGATTCGTTCGCGGCGGAAGGACAAGCCCTACTCGGTCCCTTCCGAGGGCATACTCACCGCATATCCGGACGGCCAGTACTGGATCGTCGACGAAAAAACCAAGCGTTCGGCCGAGATTCTGCGCGAGACCCTTGCGGAATTCAAGATCGAGGCCGAGGTCACCGGCATCCGCAAAGGCCCGGTCATCACCATGTTCGAGATTCTCCCAGCGCCCGGCGTCCGCCTTTCCAAAATCGCGAATCTCGCCGACAACATCGCCCTTCGGCTCGCCGCCTCGAGCGTGCGAATCGTAGCTCCCATCCCAGGGAAGCACGCCGTGGGCATCGAGGTTCCGAACGACAAGCGCGCCATCGTCTCGCTGCGCGAGATCGTCGAGAACGAGCTTTTCAAAAACGCGAAGATGGAGATCCCGATCATCCTGGGCAAGGACATCGCGGGCGAGGCGCAGTTCATCGACTTGACACAGACGCCTCATCTTCTCATCGCCGGCGCGACGGGTTCCGGCAAATCGGTCTGCGTCAACTCGATCATACTTTCTATCCTCTACCGCCGCTCCCCGAACGAAGTGCGTCTCATCCTGATAGATCCGAAAATAGTAGAGCTCAAGCTCTACAACGACATCCCCCATCTTCTGACGCCGGTCATCACCGAGCCGAAGCGCGCTTTCCAAGCTCTTCAGTACTGCATCTGTGAGATGGAGCGCCGCTACAGCCTCCTCGACCAGCTCGGGGTACGCGATATAAAAAGTTATAACCGCAAGATAAAGGACAAGGGCGTGGCCGCCGAGCGCATGCCCTATATCGTGGTGGTCGTGGACGAGTTCGCCGATCTCATGGCGACGACCGGCAAGGAACTCGAATCGACTCTGGCGCGGCTGGCGGCCATGAGCCGAGCCGTCGGCATCCACCTCGTACTGGCGACGCAACGGCCGAGCATCGATGTCATCACCGGACTCATCAAGGCGAATATCCCCAGCCGCATCGCCTTTATGGTCGCGAGCAAATTCGACAGCCGCATCATCATCGACACGGTCGGCGCCGAAAAGCTCCTGGGCCGCGGCGACATGCTCGTCGCCACCGCATGGGACCCCTATCCCATACGCATGCAGGGTTCGTACGTCTCGGAGGAGGAAGTCGAGAAGGCGGTCGCATACGTAAAAACCTTGGGCGAACCGGACTACATCGACGACGAAATCTTCATCGACGACGAAGAAGACGACGAGCCCTCGCTCTTCGGCGACGAGGACGACGATCCATTATACGAAAAGGCTCTCGAGATCGTACTTCAACAGGGCAAAGCATCGGCATCGTATATCCAACGGCGCCTGAAGATCGGCTATAACCGGGCCTCGCGCATCGTCGAGCTCATGGAGGCGAAGGGCATCGTCGGACCGGCGAACGGATCGAAGCCGCGCGACCTTGTCCGGAATCCCGAAGTTCTGGGTTCCTCGGGCCAGGCTCGACACTCCGCAGATCCGCGCCAAAAAAGCCTCATACCCGACCTCGAGACGAGGCCGAACCAGCGTGTTACAGGGCGGGACGATGATGAGGAGAGCGGGGAATGAGTTCGGCATCGTACAAGAACAGAGAGCAGACGCGGAGAGCTTCATCCGCAGAGGGTGCGTATCTCGGATCGATCAGGATGCGCGCTTCGCATGACGAGTCGGCCTCGAGAGGTGTATCGAAAGCCAAGGCGCCGACCAGCGAATCCCCGAGTTCGAAACTCATATAGCAACACGGCTCTCCACCGATTGCCATTATCTGTTCCTCATCATCGATCGGGAACGAGGGCGCGCGCCTGATCGACTCCACTCCGCGGCCCAAACGTTTCAAGTATGCCTCTTTAAGCGTCCACATTCGAAAGAAACGACGCTCGCGATCCTCGCCCGTTAAACATGCGAGCGAATCCCGTTCGCATGAGGAGAACGCGTACGACTCGACGCGCTCAAGACCGTTCTTGCATCCGAGTTCCTCGATATCGAGCCCGATACGCATCCGAGACAGGGCGCAGGCCGCATACTCCCTCGTGTGCGACAGCCCGATATTCAACTCGTGAGGATGGGGGATGAATGGCCTGCCCCCTCGCTCGACCTCGATGCGGACCGCGGATGCTTCGATACCCAGGATTCGGCCTGCCATGCTTTTCGCAAGAAAGCGGCCGCCCAGGAACTCCCTCGGCCGGATAGGGCCGGCCATGGCATCAAAACGGCTTTTTTCTTCATCGTCGAGCCAGGCGGCCTCAGGCACCGCCGGAGCCTCCGAAAGCGCAAGCAGCCCGAACATGATGTCTGTTTTTTCAAGTCCGACTTCCGACGGCATGAATACAGTCTAGAGCCGCGTTGAAGAAAGGGTCAACAAGAGCTTATACTCGCTCGATGCGTGAACCGACACTCGTTTTCGACGAATCCTCAGGACCCATAGCCGTACGCATCGCCCTTGTATGGGCCTTCGATCTGCCGGGCTGTCCGCACACCGGAACGCCGCCTGCGTACCTGTCTGCACTGCTCGCTCGGGTCAGAGCCGCAGGCGAGTCCCACCTCGCGCCGGAGCGCAAGGCCGCTGTGCGCGATATGCTGCGGCATGGGAAATATAAACCCGCGGGCCGCGCGAAGCCTTCGAGCGAGTATCTCTTGTCCGCGGCCCTCGACAACACATTCCCCTTCGTCAACGGACCGGTGGACGCAAACAACGCAGTAAGTCTCGAGTACGGGTACCCGGCGAGCGTCTTCGATCTCGACGCGACCGGCGCCGAACTCCTTCTGCGCAGAGGTCTCGCCGGCGAATCCTACGTGTTCAACCCATCGGGTCAGGCGATCGATCTCGAAGATCTTCTGGTCGTCTGCCGCAGACTGAACTCGGGAGCATGGGAACCCTGCGGAAATCCCGTCAAGGACGCCATGGCGACCAAGGTTTTCGACGCTGCGCGCAATGTCATCGCGGTGGTCTATGCGCCCGCATCGGATCCGATCGACCTCGTCGCGGCCTGCGCCGAGCGTTTCAAGAACCTTTTAGTTTCCGAGTGCGGAGCGTCGAAGGCTGGAATGAAGATCTTCCCATAGCACTGGAGAAGCTCCAGAACCCAGATTTTTTCTCTCCGCGCAATTACTTGAATCAGACCTTTTTATGCCTATGCTTTATGCAAAGGCATAAGGGGTTTGAAATGGGAATAAAACTACGTATCGGCGCACGGATTCTTCTTCCGGCCATTACGCTTCTGTTCGTCGTTGTCGCCCTTGTGGCCGCTGTATTGTATTTATCGTCGCTGGAAATACTTAAAAAGGAACTAATAGCCCACGGCGACACAATCGCGGCGAAGAACGCGTCCGATTTACAGACAACCCTGAACGGAATGATTCAGACCGCGCGCACATTTTCGCTCGCATACTTGGGCATGCGGGTTCACGGCGATCCTGACCGCGGCGAGTATGCGTCTATATTACGACAGTCCATAGTAGTCAATTCCGCCGTGCTCTCGGCCTGGGGTATATGGGAGCCCGATGCCTTCGACGGGAAGGACGCGTCGTTCCGCAAATCGCCCCTCTACGGCCCGACAGGGCGCTGCGTCATTATGTATACACGGAACGGCACTTCGATCGTGAGAAGCCAGATACAAGGTTTGGACGATGAAAAAAAGGCGAGTTACTACTTCGTACCGCTCAAAACAAAAAAAGAATACATAACCGAACCCTACACCTTTTCCCCCTCCGGCAAGACCGAGGACAAAAAGCTGGTGACCGAACTCAGCGTTCCCATACTCGACGGCGACAAGGCTCTCGGCGTCATCGGCTTTACATTCCCTATCGAGGCCCTTTCACCACTCATGAAGGCGATCAAACCCTATGAAGGCTCGTACGGTATTCTTCTTTCCAATTCGGGCGTGCGTCTCTACCATCCCAAGGCCGATCAAATCGGACTTATCATCGGCGACGACGTTCCTGCGGAACAACCCGCCCTGCTCGCCGCGATCAAGGCCGGAAAGACCTACGGACTTATCAAAAAAAATAAAGCGACGGGCGCGATCTCGTATCTCGCATTCTCGCCGATATGGATCGGGAACGGCGACCAGCCCTGGTCGATCGCCGTCGTTCTTCCCCTCAGCTCTCTGCTAAAGCCGATACAGTCTCTTCTTCCCTATGTTTTCGGGTTCGGTCTTGGCGGTGTCATCATAGGAATCATCACCCTGCTTCTGATAGCGCGGAGCATCTCGAAGCCCGTACGCCTCGTCAACAAGGCCGTGCTCAGCTTCGCCAACGGCGACTTCACGATGAGCGGCCTTGATTCCACCGCCCTCGCGCGGATGCACAGCCGCAGCGATGAGTTGGGCGAAACAGGTCGAGCTTTCGACAGCCTTGTCGGTCGAATCACCGTGAGGATCGCCGACATTCAGCAGTCGTCGCAGCAGGTTTCAAGCGGCGCCGTTCAAGTCAGCGCAACCGCCCAGGAACTGTCGCAGGGGACGACCGAGCAGGCCTCGGCCGCCGAGGAGGTTTCTTCGGCCATGGAGGAGATGGGCGCCACGATAAAGCAGAACGCCGAAAACGCCGCGGCGACGCAGAGCCTGGCGAAAAAGGCGGCGCGCGACGCCGAAGAAGGCGGCGCTTCGGTCCTCAAGGCCGTGGCGGCGATGAAAGAAATAGCTTCGAAGATCGGCATCATCGAGGAGATCGCGCGGCAGACGAACCTTCTCGCGCTCAACGCGGCCATCGAGGCCGCCCGGGCGGGCGAAGTCGGCAAGGGCTTCGCGGTGGTCGCCTCCGAGGTGCGCAAGCTCGCCGAACGCTCTCAGGCGGCGGCGGGGGAGATAACGGAGCTCTCCGGGACGAGCGTCGCCGTCGCAGAGCGGGCCGGCGAAGTGATCAACCGCATCGTGCCCGACATCGCAAAGACGGCCGAGCTTGTCGAAGAGATAGCCTCCAGCTCGCGCGAGCAGACCGAGGGCGTCGCTCAGATCAACTCGGCTTTGAGTCAGCTCGACCAGGTGATACAGCAGAACGCGGCATCCGCGGAACAGCTCGCCTCGATGGCCGAGGAACTATCCGCGCAGGCCGACGCCATGAAGGGCGCTCTCTCATTCTTCAGTGTCAATGCTGAAGTGCGGGGATCGACGCCTCCGGCTGCATCGACATCGAGGCTGAGCGCAGAGGAGCCGCAACGGCGGCTGCCGCCCGGCCGATCCGGCTAATCTTTGGCGCCGAAGATGCTCTCGACCAGGGCGTCCACGTCGGCCTGCGCCATATCGGATTTGCGCTCGAAGGCCAGTTCCTGATTCGACACGCTGAGCTTTCGCAGAAGATTGTAAATGAAAACCAGGAGGATTTTATTTCCCGAGGCCGGATGGCGCTCGAGGAAGAGCGCGAAGGCGCTCCGGCTCACCCTCAGAACGACGGCATGACTCTGAGCGGTGACCGTGGCGGTTCTGGGTACACTCATGAAGAGCCCCGCCTCGCCGAAAACATCGCCGGCTCCCAGCGTGCCGACGTACACCGGTCTGCCGTCGCCGACTGAAACAGTCAGGCTTCCTTCGGCTATGCCGTAAAACCACGATCCGGTCTCGCCCTCCTTGACGACGATCTCGCCTTCGTCGTACTCGATCGCGTCCGAGTGCTCAAGAAGATCGAGAATCTCGGCATCGGTCAGAAAGCGGAAGGTGATCATCCCGCGGACGGCGTCGACGAGGCCGGTTTTGATTATCAATGATTTCATCGTTTCCTCCTGAGCATGCGTAGTATATCACGTCCGAACAGGCCTCGGTCTTCGGCGTGCGCCTTCGGCGTGCGTTGCAAACGTGCTAGACCCTCCGCGCCGCCCCGTCGTATCATCCGGCCCATGAAAGACGACGACCGGCCCCTCGTGGGCATTGTCATGGGCTCCGACTCCGATCTTCCGGTCATGGCCGAAGCGGCGAAAATCCTCGGCGAGCTGGGAGTTCACTGCGAAACGACGATCGCCTCCGCGCACCGCACGCCGGAACGAGCGGCCGAGTACGCGCGCACGGCCGCCGCGCGGGGCCTTAAGGTGATTATCGCGGGCGCGGGCGGGGCGGCGCATCTGGCGGGTGTCATCGCCAGCCTGACTGTTCTGCCGGTGATCGGCCTGCCCATCCGCTCGAAGACCCTGGACGGTTTGGACAGCCTTTTGTCCATGGTTCAGATGCCCGCCGGTATACCTGTCGCCACCGTCGCCGTAGACGGCGGCCGCAACGCCGGCCTTCTCGCCGCGCGGATACTCGCGACGGCCCGTCCCGAACTCGCGGACCGACTCGCCGCCTACGCCAAAAAGCTCGAAGCCGAGGTCCTCGCGAAGGCGAAGCGGCTCGAGGAGTCGGGAATAGAAAAATACGCGGGAGCCTGAAAGCCCTCGAGGCGGCGACGAGTGAAAATACATAAACCCACGGAAGAGAATCTGCGACGCGCGGCGGATATCATAGCCGGCGGAGGCTTGGTGGCGTTTCCGACCGAAACCGTCTACGGCCTTGGCGCGGACGCCTTCAACGCCCGCGCCGTCGCCCGCGTTTTTGAGGCGAAGGCGCGCCCCAGCTTCGATCCGCTCATCGTGCACGTGTTTTCGGTCGAGCATGTTGAACGCGTCGCCCGCGGACTGAATGCGAAGGCGCGCGCGCTGGCCGAAACGCTCTGGCCGGGGCCGCTGACTCTGGTGCTGCCCAAGCTCGAAGCGGTGCCCGATATCGTTACAAGCGGACTTCCGACAGTCGCCGTCCGACTCCCTGATCATCCTGTCGCGCGCGAGATCATCAGGCTTTCGGGCAGCGCGGTAGCCGCCCCCAGCGCCAACCCCTTCGGCTACCTCTCGCCGACGCGCGCCGAGCATGTGGCCCGCATGCTCGGGGATGAGGTCGACATGATCATCGACGGCGGAGACTGCCAGGTCGGCGTCGAGTCGACCGTCGTCGATATGACCGTCGATCCTCCTCGGATTCTCAGACCCGGCGGAACGCCCGCCGAAACCATCGAGGCTGTCATCGGGCCGGTCGAGCGCAGAGCCGAAGCCCGCGGTCGACCATCCGGCATGAAGCCGGACAGGGGTCTCGCCGGCCCCGGACTCCTCGAAAACCACTACGCCCCGCGGATTCCGCTCAGACTGGTTGAGGCGGGTGGCCTTGACTCGGCGCATCCCTCGGGCGCCGCCGCCGCGATCGTGTTTGACGCATCTCGCCGTGAGGCGCTCGGACAGGGACGGGGGCGGTTCGCGCAGATCCGCGTTCTTTCCGCCTCGGGCGATCTTCTAGAAGCGGCCGCCGCGCTGTTCGCCGCGCTTCACGAACTCGATCAGGGAGGCTTCGACGAGATATGGGCTGAGCGGGTGCCTGATCAGGGGCTCGGCTCGGCGATAAACGACCGGCTGTACAAGGCCTCGAGGAAAACCTGACCGGCCGCTCGAGGCAGGCCCCGAAAACAGAGTGTAATTTCAGCATCGCCTTCGGCCGATAATTCAATCGGAGGAGGCGACGTCATGGACGCGCTGAGAAGCGAGTACCTGCCCATCTCGTACCTGTACTCGTCGCGCTACGGCGAGGGCCGCGCCGCCGTGCCTGTGGTGCCGGGGCAGGCTCTGTACGCCAACTTCCGCAATGTCGCCGGAGTCCCCGCCCCCGAAGGCGTCGCCGGATACAGCGTCGACAAACTTCATATCCTCAACATCCTCATCGAACGGCTGAGAAATGCAAAAACCTCATCTCCTGAACCGATCCCCGACTCCGCCGAAGGCGACCTCGACGCCCTAATCCAGGAATACGGCGATCGCATTCACGAGATAGCCGCCGCTCCCAGTCTGCCCTACTCCCCTTCGGCATCGATCACCCGGCCGGGGATGCTGTTCTCGTTCGCCGCCTGACACCGGAGATTCCGCCACGCGGAGCCGCATGATCGACCGTCGAACACCCTCTGCACACTCCATCGGCAGACTTCTTGTCGAAGACCTGCTGTCCAGAACCGCTTTCATGTACTACCAGGTCGGCGAGGTCCGCGCCGTTCATTACGCCGAAGCCTGCGCCGGTATGGGGGCGCTCCGTTTCGCGGGCGCAGTGGGCGACCGCGGCCTCGTCGAGCGGCTGCGCATCAGGTACTCCTTCGAGCTTTCGCCGCGCGAAATGCCGGGTGCCGTCGTCAACACCGCGAACCATGTCGATGCGAATGTCTATGGAATTCTCCCTTTGGAGATTCACCTGCAAACCAAGGACAAGGCATTCCTGAATCAAGGATTGCAGCTGGCCGACGGCCAGTGGGCAGATCCCCTGCCGAACGGCATGACGCGGCAGACCCGCTACTGGATCGACGATGTCTATATGATAAACTGCCTCCAGGCACAGGCGTTCAGGGCGACGGGCTCGGACATATATCTCGAACGCGCAGCTCTCGAGACTGCCGAGTATCTTCACAAACTTCAAAAGCCCGAGGGACTTTTTCATCATGGACCCGAAGCGCCCTTCTTCTGGGGGCGGGGGAACGGCTGGGTTGCCGCCGGCCTCGCGGAACTCCTATCCGTGCTTCAGCCGGCGAATCCCTACTTTGCCGAGATCGCCTCGGGGTATACGCGGATGATGCGCGCGCTGAAGGACTTTCAGGCCGATGATGGCATGTGGCGCCAGCTCATCGACCGCGCAGATTCCTGGGAAGAAAGCTCGGCCACCGCCATGTTCGCATACGCGATGCTGGTCGGCGTCACAAAGGGAATACTGCCCGAACGCGAATACGGCGCGGCCTGCGAAAAGGCCTGGAATGCGCTCGCCGCACGTATCGAGCCTGATGGGAAGATCCGAGATATTTGCGCCGGCACAGGACAGAGCGGCGAGGCGGCGTACTATCTCGAACGGCCGCGCGTGACCGGCGATCTCCACGGGCAGGCGGCCATGCTCTGGCTCTGCGCGGCTTGGATTGGGAACTCGGAGAATACCGGAAGATAAACCCTTATTCAAAAATCGAGCCTGTATGCAAATCGTTCTTCATCGCGTTTATTATCGTTTCCCATTCTTTATAGCATCGATTGTATTCTTTCACAGCTTCGTTCAAAATTCGACTTGTATCTGCATCGTTTTTTTTTTCTTCGCCCACAAATGGCTCCTGCAAATAGCTCATTGCCGTTTCTGTTCGATACAAATAGTCCCTGTTGAAAAGTTTGTCGCGGTGATATTGCTCCCTTAGAGACAATAATTCCGCTTTCATGTTTTTTAGTATCGCGGCTTTCCTGCAGTTGTCCACATTATTTGGAAAGACACCGTACAAAGACTCCAATGTGTATTCATTCCTTATTGTGGCTAATTGATTGGAGAGTTTCAGTATATACTCTTTAATAGTGGAGTATTCCAACTCTGTTACCTTCATCTGTTTTTCGAGGTTGTTATCGTTGATCGATACTACGACATTCGCCATGATCGTAATGGCCGCGAGAAGCAGCGACCCTATTGATACATAGTTATAAAGTGCGACTTTTTTTCTAAAACTCCCCGAAGGTAATAATACTTTAGCATTCCGTAAATTTCTCGCCCGTTTCTCTTTGTTCATTTTTGGATTCCTTGTGGGAGGATTCTTCCGGCGGCAGCCCCCGCCTGCACCCCCTCGTAGAGCTCACCATACACCGCCGCCGCCTGGAGGATGTTGCGGCAGTATTGCCGCGTTTCCGCGATCGTTATCGCCTCGACAAGAAGATCGTCGGGGAGGTCCGGACTCTCCGACGTCCATGCTTTGAGCCGCGACAAGCCCGCATTATACGCCATCACTGCGCGCAGGAGCGATCCGGTCCTGTCCAGGAGATAGGACATGTGCGCGAAGCCCAGGCGGAGATTGTCCTGCGGCGAGCGGAGATCGTACGTCTCCATCTTCAAGGCCTTCGCTCGTTCCGCCGCGGTCGCCGGCATAAGCTGCGTCAGGCCGACCGCGCCGGCCGAGGATACGATGTCCGCGCGGAACGCGCTCTCGGACCGCGTCAGACCGAGAAGAAATCGCTCGTTCATCCGATGATCGTTCGAGGCGGCGCGCAGTTCTCGAAGGTAGGGACGCGGATAGAGAAGCAGGTAGTCGTCTCGGACGGCCGTGTAGTCTTTTTTTTCGAGCAGAAGGCCTGCAACTCTGATCGAGTAGTCATGCTGTTTTTTCTCCGCCAAGCGGCGGGAAATCCGGCGGAGTTCCGCCGGCTCAAGCTGGTCGATCGATGCCCGCGCCTCGGACGCCGCCAGACCGCCGAGACCGAAATCGACGAAGCCGCAGATGAATGATTCGAGTTCGCTCGGCGGCGTATCCGTGTCCTTCGGCGCCGCTTCCTCGGGAACCAAGGTTGTCGTCTCTCCCGATATCCAGGAAGCGAGGACTCTATAGTACAACGGCGCGCTTCGGTCCCGGACGATCGCAGTCATTCGCTCGTCCACCGCGGCGCCGTCCTGAGCGTTTGAAAATCCGAGTTCGGCGGCCCGCGCGGCGACGTACACAACGCGGGCCCTGAGCGCCGGCGAAAGCCGCGGTGCGAGTTCGGTGCTCATTCGCTCGACAAGACCCCAGTCCCGCGCACGGACGGCCGAGCGCAGAAGTTCGTCGCCCAAATCGGAGAAGGCCGAAGGGTCCGTCCAGGACCGCGAGGCCGTGACAAGCGCGTCGAGAGATCGAGCACGAGCGGCGGATTGCGCCCGCAGCGCGGCGGCGCCGCCTTCCTCGGACTTCGCCGCGGCGATCGCGGCTGACGCATCGGCCGACGCCGCCTTGCCCGCGCACTCGGCGGCGTACCAGAGCGCGGCGTCAGTATCGGCTTGCGAAAGACCCGCCTCGCGAAAACCATCGGCCGCACGGGTAAAAAGTTCTTCGGCCTCGGCCCATCGCCCGAGTTCGCGCGCGAAACGTCCGCGGTAAAAAAGGGCGGTCAACGCGGCCGCGCGGGAAGCCGCGCGCCGCGCGGCGATTTCTATCTTCTCGAAGCGGTCTTTCCCCTCATTCGAACGGCCGGAATACAGATATGCCTTGCCGGCGTCGGACGTCATGGCCGCGGACAAGCCGAGCGTCGCCGGATCCGCTGCGGCCGCTTCGGCGTAGGCCTTCGCATACTCCTTGCGGATCACGGCGGCGCGCATCCGGGCGGCCCGACGCTCATCATCGGAAAGAATCGAGGTCTCCCCGCCTTTCACCGCGTCCTCCGCGATCGACAGGGCGAGGGCGGTCCACGCTGAGCCGGGCCGTTCGAGAAGGATGCGCCGCAGGACGGCCGCCGCACGCGCGCGTTTCGTCGCAGAGCTGTCGCGAAGCAAAGCGGCGGCCTCGATGCAAGCGAGGGCGTCGGCGTCCGCTGAAGCTTCCTCGGGGAAGGCGGCACGAAGCCGTTGCAGTTCCTCCACGGCATCGTTGTACGCGCCTGTTCCATCTAGCGCCGCCAGATAGAACCGCCTGCACCGCCAATCGTTCGAAATTGAACTGTCGCAGGTACGAGTGAATTCGAGAAGTTCTGTATAAAGACCCGCGGCTTCCATGCGCTCCATGAGCGCATACGCTGAGCGGCGTTTCACGATCCCGCTTCCCTGTTCGTAGGCCATCCGCAGAAGCCGACGCACGAAATCCGTTTTTTCCACGGCCGTCGTGCCCTGCGAAAGCGGCGCTGATTCGATCCAAAGGGCGAGGTAATAAAATCCTGAGGGTCCCGCAGCCCCGGGATTTCCGATGTCGCTGTCGTCGAGACTCAGAAAAGGAGAGGGGTCGCGGGCCGCCAGCGCCTTCTCGAACTCGCCGAGCGGCATGCCGAACACTCGTTCTTCCTGGCACGATGCCATGACGAGCGATAAAAGGGCGAAAACCGAAACGACGAGCGAGCGAGCGCGGCCGGAACTTCCGGCCGCGCGCATCAGAGCGGAGGAATCCAGATGGTCCGCCCCGCGATGATCCTGTCGGGATTTTTGATGCCGTTCGCGAGGGCGATTTTCCCGAAATACCATGGATTGCGATAGAAGGCGTACGAAAGCTCCCAGAGTGTGTCTCCCCACTTGATCTTGTAATGGACGCCGGGCTTCATATCGGACGTCGAGCCGTCGGTCTTCCGCGGCGCCGAATCCGTGCGCCCGGAGGACGTTTCCGCCGGCGAAGTCGATGCGTCCGCCTCCGGTGAGGCGGCGGAAGCGTCCGTGGTTTGCGAGGCGGATGCAGTATCCGCCGTCGATTCGGCGGAGGCCGTGCTTTCCGGCGCGGACTCCGCCGCGGGAGTCTGCGCCGGCTCCGGCTCGGCCTGCGAGGTCGCCATCGGCACTTCGTCCGGCTGCGCGCCGGAGGAGGGCCTCAGCAACAAGAAGCCCAGCACCGCGAGAATCGCGACCGCGGCGACCACGGCGGCGATAATGACACCGGTCTTGCTTCGAGGCTTCTCTCCGAAATCGGAATCGGATTCGTCCCGCACACCAGCCAGAAGCTGCGCGGAATCGTCCTGCGTGGACATCACGCTCGCTTCCGCAGCCTCCCCTGTCTTCTCTTCCGACAGCTCTTCATCTTCAAATACTTCGGTCAAGGGTGTCGAACCAGAGAATTTGAAGTCCGGAATTTCGTATTTTTCTTCCTCGGCGAGGGACCTAAGCGAAACCTTCAGGCTTTGACTGGCGCCGGTCGAGGACTCCTGCGCGAAGGCGGTGAGGGTTCCGTCTTCGGTGAGACCGAGATCCATCCGGATGTCCGGTTCGCCCTTCGGCATATCGGGGATGTCCTCGATAACAAGACTCCCGATGTACTCGGCGCCCTCGACTCGTTTCCCCGTCCCTCGGTAGAGATCGATCTGGACACTGCGTTGACCGTCCTGCACCGTCGTGACCACCAGGCGCTTGCGGGCCGCGACCGCGTCTTCGAGCACGGGGTAGAATTCGCCGTCGGCGAGCTTCAGGCCTATCATTTCCTTGCTCATGGGTCCTTCCTCGAAGCTATCCGGAATTTACGGCTCACGCGCCGATTCTTCTTATTTATTGTATCTCCTAACGTCCATTTTGCAAGCCGTCCGGCCGGAATAGGCGAGAGCCACCAGACTTTTAGCGTTCTGGTCGTAGGGGGAGCCGTCGAGTCCTCCAAAGAGGCGTATATCGGAAAACCCGGCCTCGGCGAGGACCCGGCCGAGTTCGACCCCCGAATACAGGCGTACGACAAACGAACGATCGACCAACTCGCCGCCTTTTCGCAGTATCCAGCGGCTGCAAAGCCCCTCCCATGCTCCCACGACCGAGTACTCGGTCCTGAGGCGCCATCCGCCTCGTTCGAATTCCTCGGATTCGACGAAATCCCGGGCTGCTGTCTCTTTGCCGTTCATTTCGAGGACGAGGGCGCCGCCGGGTTTCAGGGCGGCGTGCAGGACGCGCAGCGCCCGCAGGTCGTCGCGGGGATCGCGGAAGTAACCGAAGCTCGTATAGAGGTTGAGGGCGAGATCGAAGGAGGCTCCGCCGCGGAACGTGCGTATATCCGCGCGCACGAAACGCGCGGAGCCTCCGCGCATCGGGGTGGTGGCGTCTTTACACGCGTCGGGGGCGAGGCCCCAGGCCGAGGCGCTTTCACGCGCGGCCTCGAGGTAAGACTCGGTGATATCGATGCCGGTGACATGGTAGCCCCGTGCCGCAAGCTCGAGACTGTGCCGTCCGGGACCGCAGCAGGCATCGAGAACCATGCCGCCGCGAGGGGGAGAAACAAGAGCCTCGACGGCGTCGATGACGGCGGGAACCTCGGCCCACCGCTCCTCGTCGAACATGATCGGTGCGTAAATCTTCCAAAAGTATTCATCCTCGAACCACTCGGCCTCGGTCCGCCGCCGACCGCCCCGCATGATGGTCACAGCGCACCGTGATCGAGAACGAGCGACATGACATACTCAAGCAGTTCGATATCCATGGTCTCGTCCTCGAGCGAGACGGCGTCGCGTATCTCACGCCAGTCGTCTTGTGTGAACGCGGTGCCGTCGTAGTCCATCGCGAGCACCGATCCGGCGCCGGCGAGCCATTCCAGCGCGGCTTTCGGAGACAGGCGCCTCCGTTCCAGATAGGAGGCGAACAGCGCGGCCTTCGTCTCCTCGCCTATCGCGGGGAAACTACGATAAAAAAAGCTGCGGAGAGATTCGATCGAGGTCGGGTCGCTTGGATCCCGTCCCGCGGCGCGGTCGAGATCTGATCGAAATTTATCGGTCTCTCGCATACGGCAAGTATAGCGGTACGGGCGGTTTACGGATACAGCACAATGACGAACACGATCGCGTTATATGCGGCGTGTGCGGCCGCAATCTCGTTGAGGTCTCCGGCCCTGGAAAACCGTACTGCAAAAAGAAGTCCGAGAATCGCCGCTATTATGGGTCCGGCGGCGCCCTGGGCGCCGTGGGCGCTCGCAAAGACAAGCGTCGAAAGGACAATACTCCACCTCGTTCCAAGGCCGGTCTGCTCGAAACGGCGGAGGAGGTAGGCGCGGAAACAGAGTTCTTCGGCGTAGCCTGTCGCGGCCGACGAGAGGATGATGAGCGGCAGCATGGCGAGTGCGGCCGATTCCACGCTCTGGGTGAGCGGATTGACGATGCCGAAGCACTTGAAAACCGCACTCAGTGCTGCTACGAGCACGAGCGCGATTGCCGTCAGCCCCGCGGCGCGCAAGAACGACGCCGCCTTCGGGGGCGCTACCTTGAACGCGCCGAGACCATCGGTGCTTGCCATGAGGTATAAAAGGAGCAGGATGCCTGGAACCGTCTCCGCCAGGCTGTACAGGTAGAAGACCGGCCGCGAAATAATCCCGCTCAGCTTCGATGCATCGGCGGGCAGGTACGCGGTGAAGTACAGCGCGGCGATCACGACAAAGACTTCGACAAGGGGCCGTTCGGGCCGTCCCCGCGGAGAAAGATAGGGGCGTTTTTCGACGCGGTCACCCGCTGCGTTCCATTCGGCTTCGCTCATCGTATTCCTCCGGCCCTGTGTTAAGTCGAATAGTAATAGTGTATACTATTTATTGTTTCAGCAGGCTGCTGACAAACTCGATGCTTGTCATCAACCTGCCAGCTGAGAGGCCGCGTTGTGAGCGAAAGCTCGGGCGGCGGCCGCGCGAAGGAAGGCTGACGCCGATGCTGTACATCGCCCTGCTTGTCTCGGTGGTGCTCGCCCTTCTCCTCATAACCTTGCTCATCGCGATGCGGGGGTCGAAGCGCTATTCGTGGATCGAGTTCTACCTCAAAACCAAAGACGCGGGATTGAGCTATAGCGAGGCCCGGAAACTCAAGGAAGCCGCCGCCTCGGCGGGGCTTGTCGATCCCACGAATATCCTCTGGTCTCCGCGGGACCTGGATCGGGCGATCGCCGTACTCATCACGCGGCTCAAAGAAGAAGGCTCGGACCAGAGCCGCGAAAGCATTCTGCTTATGGACCATGTATACGCGCTTCGAAAAAAAACCGAATTCGAACAGCCGCGCTTCAAATACGGCATCCGCTCGAGCCGCCACATCGCGCAGGGGCAGCATCTGCGTGTTCTTGTGCACGGAATCGGCGTCTTCGGTTCTTCCGTGATCGACAATCAAAGCCGCTATCTCGTCATCTCCTATCCGACCGGCGCCCGCGTGCCGAAAAACTGGATTTGGAAAGGCAAAAAAGTCTCTATCTACTTCTGGCGGAAAGAGGACGCCGGCTATGTATTCGACAGCTATGTGATAGATGAAATGCGGATCCGCAATGTGCCCGTCCTTCAAATTTCGCATTCAGAGGCCCTGCTCCGCACGCAAAAGCGAAAATCCGTCCGCGCGCGGTCCCGGCTGCCCGCCTATCTCTACCTGCTCAAGCGTATCGAAGGCGCCTACGAGAAGCCCGAACGCGTGCCCGGGCTGCGGGCCCTCGTTCAGGATCTGTCCGAGGACGGCGCCGCCGTGGCGATCGGCGGGAAGGCGGTGCCCGGGCTTCTTGTCAAACTTCAGTTCGGCCTCGACGAAGCGAGTATCGTGATGAGCGGGACCGTCCGCAGCGTCGATTATGATTCGGCGGCCAACCGCTCCGTCATTCATATCGAGGCGGTGACGCCTAGTCCCCGTATGCGCAACGCGATACGTTCATATGTGTACAATATCCGCCAGGACGAGGAGTCACCCGCCAAGACGGGAAACGAAAGCGATTCGGGAACGATCGCCGGGGAGGCACGATGAGGCGTTTCGCAGCCGCAGCCGCGCTGGTTTTCTTTTCGATTCTCGGAGTCGGCGCGCAGGATTCCGACGCGGTATCGCTCGCGTACCGCCGAAATTTCGCGAGAGCGAGCCTGGTGACCAAGCTCGAACTCATAAAAGAAGCCTCCGCCCGAGGCGGCGCTTCGATGGGCCCTCTTTACGGCATGGCCGTGCGCTTCGCGGTGGACAACGCGGTCCTTCTTGCGGCGGATCCTCAGCTCAAAGAACTCGCCATCCTCGCCGCGAAAGAAGTCGAAAAGACCGGTTACGCGAAGGCTATCGATGATTTATGGGCCCTGTTCCAGAATTTCCAGGATGCCGAGGTCCGCGCCGCCGCGATCGCGGCTCTCGGCACCGCGGGAGTCGGAGAGGCGCGGGTGGCCGAAAATCTCAATGCCTTCCTCGCTTCGCAGAACAGCCTCTTCAGGTCGGGGGCACAGCCCGAGTACCCTGCGCTGGAAGCATGCATTGTCTCCTTGGGCCGCTTGGGCGACGGTTCCTCGTTCCCCGTTCTTTTTTCAGCCTATGTCGCCGGGTATTCGCCGGCTCTTGCAGCCAAGGCGACGGCGGCCCTCAGTTCGATTAAAGGCGACTACCGCGGCTACCTCATGCGAGTTATCGCGAAAAATCCCCCCCTTGAAAAAAAAGCGGCGTTCGCCGCAGGCATGGAGAATCAAAACTTCACGAATGCCGACCGGGGTGAACTTGCCGAGGCCGCCTTGACGGCTGCGCTCGACGCCCTATCGGCCGGCGCCTCGCTGTCGCCCGTGGAACTCCAGGCGATGCGGGATCTGAGGCGATCGAGCGCGCAACAGATACGGGACCTTAAGTGGCAGAAAGCCTCGTCGACCGCGGCGCGGTATTTCAGCGTCGTGCAGGCCGATTACGTCAAAGGTTCGGCTCCCAAGGCCGAGTTCCTGGACGCGATCACCTGCCTCGGCGCCATGGGTTCAACCGAGGCGGCCCAGTCGCTTTCGATCTACCTTCAGCTTGTGAACGCCCAGACCGAGCAGGGGGCCCCCTATGATGAAGAAATACTCCTTGCCGTAATCACGGCGCTCGGCGATCTCGGGGACAAGGCCGCCTTCGATTATCTTCTGCAGACCGGCTACCTTCAGTACGGCGAAAACATCAAACGCGCCGCCCGGGACTCGATGCTCAAGCTACGCTGGTGATCCCTCCGCCTGAAAACCAAGACGGAGCGACCGGCAAGATCGTCTCCACGAGCGACAAGCGCTTGTATTTTTTGATTGTTTCTTCTCTCTCCCTCCGGCCGCTGCGCAGGACTGTGAGCGCCTCTACATCCGCAGGAACTGCCGTTCGCCCATGCCGTACAGACGCTCGGCCTGAATTTTTTCGCCTTCGCCGTTGCGCAAGAAACCACGGAACGAGCCCAGAGGGCCTGCGTAATCGCTCTCGATGAAGCCGAGGTTGAAGCGATCGTCGTTGGCGACTTCGGGGACAAAAACAAGATCGACCATGCCCTCGGTATCCTGGACGATCCACTCGCCGGCGTCCCCTCCCGGCCTCGTCACCTTCACAGTGGGAAGCGGCCAGACACGGCCGTTGATCCACAGACAGTTCTCGTTGTACCGCTCGGGATCGCGGGCCTGGTTGTCGGTAAGATTGAAAGCCACGCGTCTACCCTTCGCGTCGTTGCCGAATCCCGTGACCCAGTCGTAGCGCATTCGATAGGGATAGTAGCCTTTGTGGTCGTCGATGATCCCCATGGACGAGGGGCCTTCCAGCACATAGCTGTCGCCTGCAACGGCGAATTCGCCTTCCATGGGCATGAGAATCTTCGTCGAGTACATCGCCCGGTCGAGACCGAAGGGAAGGCATACGACGTTCGGCGCGGCCGACTTGGGCGCGCAGGAGAATTTGAAACAGCCCGAGAAACGACGTGACGGGGAACGCGATCCGTGGACGACCGTCACTTGCATCGAGCCGCGGCTGTAATCGCAGGCCGACTCGAGATAGGTGCGGGAGCCGCGGTAATACACGTTCGAACCCGAAAGCGTCTCGGGGAATCGAAACATGCTGCCGGGTAGAATCCGTTTGAACCCATACCGCAGCCTGCGTTCACGATCATAGGCGATGAATTGCACGAGCGAGGATATCTTGGCGTTCATGAGCACTGCGAAAAAAAACCAGCGCGCGTCGCCGAATTGATACGCCTGCCATTCTTTCAGCCGCCACTCCTTGACGATCCTGGGAACCCGGTAGGCGTACAGTCTCTCGATATCCAGCATGTTCGCGCGGCCGAAGGGCGTACTGAAGCGGCCGTAGTTGTAATCGCCGCCCGACACGACCGTATCGGGCGCAGGATCGAATCGCTGCCCCTTCAATGCCCCAGCCCCTCGCGCCAGCGTGTTTCATATAGCAAATAAAGGACCTGCGTTCCCTTGTTTTCCAGGCCCTCTTTTTGCAGACACCAAAAGAGATTTTCGGCGAGACAAAGCAGGGGGAGGTCGATTTTCATCGCCTTCGCGGCGTCGAGCGCGATGCGCAGGTCCTTCAGGAAATGCTTGACGTAGAATCCCGGTTCAAAATCCCCGTCGAGCATTCTGGGGACCATGGTATTGAGCTGCCAGCTTGCCGCCGAGCCTGCGCCGATGCTCTGCAAAACCGTCCTCGGATCGAGCCCCGCGCTTTTTGCGTAGATCATGGACTCGACCGCGCCCATGAGCGATGCGGCCACCGATATCTGATTGGCCATCTTCGTATGCTGACCCGATCCCGCCTTGCCCTGCAAGACAATCGTAGAACCCATGGTTTCAAAAAGCGGTTTGGCCCTCTCGAAGGTTTCCCGGTCACCGCCGACCATGATCGTCAGCTTCCCGTCTCGCGCACCGATGTCCCCTCCCGAAACCGGCGCGTCGAGGGCGGCCGCGCCCTTCTCGGCGGCGGCCGCGGCTATTCGAACGGCGAGGTCGGGGGTCGAGGTTGTACAGTCCACGAGAATAGCGCCCGGCTCGGCGTGCTCGATAAGTCCGTCCGGACCGAAGTAAACAGCTTCAACATCGGAGGGATAGCCGACCATGGTGATAACCGCCGAGCAGGAGCGGACGAGATCGGCGGGAGAGGCGGCCCACTCCGCGCCGCGCGCCAGCAAGGCGTCGGCTTTTGTTTTCGTTCTCGTGAAAACCCGAAGACGATAGCCGGCATTGAGTATGCGCCCGGCCATACTCGATCCCATGACCCCCAAACCGATAAAGCCGATAGTATCTATCTCAGGATTCATCGCGGTTCCTCATGCTGTTTACCATCCTACTCGGTCCAGGCTGATCGGACAACCGCCGCGGCGCTTGCTGTTCATAGCCTCTCCGCTATAGTCTTGATTCACTGTTTCGGGTGACAAAAGGCCGCACCGCGATCCGGAAGACCTGCCCGGAACCTTCATCGCTCGGCTCTTCGGAGGGAGAAGTGCGAATGTTCACCCGCGGTCTTTGCTTTTTCGCCGCGTTTGTTCTGGCTGTATCTGCAGCCGCGGCCCAGTCGTCGGCCGGTACTGCAATCAGGTACGCTTCGGGCTTTACTATCGAAAAAAAGGGGGATTACACCGTACTCCGCGTCAGCAAGCCCTGGCCCGGCGCAAATTCGGCGTTCACCTACATTCTCTACCCACGCGGTTCAAAAAAACCTGGAGGAATCAAGGCCGATGCTTTTTTCGAGACGCCGGTCCGCAGGGTTGTATCCTTCTCGACCTCGTATATCCCCGCCATTGTCGCTATAGGCGAGGTCGCCAGCATCGTCGGCGTCGATTCGACCGCATATGTCAGCAGCCCCGAGGCGCGATCGCGCATCGAATCGAAACACATTGCCGAAGTTTCCAAAGACTGGGCCCCGAACATAGAACTGCTGATCTCCCTGAAACCCGATGCGGTTTTCACCTATGGCATGGGGAACGAGTGGGACAGCCACCCCAAACTGGCCGAAGCGGGACTGCCCATCGTCATTTCCGGCGAATGGAACGAAGCCGATCCCTTGGGCAGGGCTGAATGGATAAAGTTCATCGCGGCGTTTTACGGCAAGGAAACCGAAGCGGCCGCGTACTTCGACCGCGTCGCCGCCGAGTACGAGAAGCTGCGGAATCGAGTAAAAACTGTAAGCACCGCACCACTGGTTCTCGTAAACGGCCCCTTTCAAGGCAGCTGGTCGGTCTCGGGCGGGGGCAGCTATATGGCGCGGCTCATCGCCGATGCGGGCGGCCGCTACCTGTGGGCGGACGATACGAGCACCGGCGGACTGACCTTGTCGGTCGAGGCTGTGTACGAGCGCGCGCTCAAAGCCGACATGTGGCTGAATCCCGGAGCGGGCGTGGCGAGAGTAAAAGACATACAGGCGCTCGATCCGCGTTTTGCATCGCTGCAGACGGTGAAAAAACTCAATGTCTGGAACAACACCTTGAGGGTCAACGCCTACGGTGGAAACGACTACTACGAGGGCGCCGTGCTCCGTCCCGATCTTGTGTTGGCCGATCTCATTATGATCTTCCACCCCGGGCTCATACCGGATCGACCCTTCACGTATTATCAGCGAATACGCGAGTGAACAACGATATTTCGCCGAAACGCGGAAGCGCTGTGGACATAAGCGGCGCAGCACCGAACTCGGACGGCAGGGTTGTCGTGGTTATCGCACTGCTCGCCGCCGCCGCGGCCGTCCTGTTCTCGGCCGACCTCGCGCTGGGATCGGTACGCATTCCTTTGAGCGCCGTCCTCGACGCTCTTCTGGGGCGCGACACCGACGCGGCGTGGACAACCATTATTCGCGTATTCCGCCTGCCGAAGGCGCTGACCGCTCTCTCGGGGGGCGCCGCGCTCGCTGTTTCCGGATTGATACTGCAAACCGTGTTCCGAAACCCGCTCGCCGGTCCGGATTCGCTCGGCATCGGAGCCGGCGCGAGCGCGGGCGTGGCCATCGTCGTACTCGCGGCAGGCTCGGCCGGCAGTTCCACCTTGTTCGAGGGAGTCAGCACATTAGGCTACGCCGCCATAGCCGCCGCAGCTGGCTTAGGAGCCTTTTTCGTTCTACTCATCATCCTCGCCCTGTCGAGGCGCATCGAGAACATCATCACCGTTCTCATTGTCGGACTTCTCGTCGGTTATCTCGCCGGCAGTCTGGTTTCCGTCCTTGTCTTCCTCGGATCGCCCCAGAAGGCGAAACTGTATCTCGGCTGGACCTACGGCTCCTTCTCGTCGGTGACGGTATCCCAGCTTCCGGTCATGCTCGCCGCGGTAATCACCGGCCTGGCCCTTACGGTACGATCGTCGAAATCGCTCAACGCCTTGCTGCTCGGCGAGCGCTTTGCGGAGGGACTCGGCATCCGGGTGCGGACCGCTCGAACCCGAGTCTTGATCGCGGCCGCGCTTCTGGCGGGGGCGGTCACGGCCTTCTGCGGGCCGATCGCGTTTTTGGGGATCGCCGCGCCTCAGGCCGCGCGCCGCCTCTTCCGTTCGAGCGATCACGCGGTGCTCATTCCGGGCTCGGCCATCACGGGCTCGGCCTTCGCTCTGGCGGCCGATATCGCCTCGCAGGCGCCGGGAGGGGGCGTGATCCTTCCGGTCAATCCTCTGCTCGCTCTCATCGGCGCGCCCATCGTACTGAGTCTCTTTTTACGGGGCGGGAGCGGCGCGCGGCCGCGCGAGGAGAGTCTTCCGTGAGCGCCGCGTCCCCCGCCCGCGGCCCGAGCGATTCACTTCTGCTTGCATCCCGTGGTCTTACCATCGGCTGGCGGCGCCGTGGATCAAGAAGCGCCGACCACGCTCTCGCCTCGGGCATCGATCTTCAGCTTCACAGCGGCGACTTCACCGTTCTTATCGGCCCGAACGGCGCGGGCAAGTCGACCCTGCTTCGGACACTCGTAGGCGCCCAAGACGCGCTTTCTGGACATATTGAGCTTTGCGGCAAAGACCTTAAGCGGCTTTCGGTCGAAGAGCGGGCGATTTGCGTCGCTACGGTCTTCACCGACCGCTTCGACTCGGGCTATTTCAGTGTCTACGACATCGTCGCCTTCGGCCGTTATCCCTATACCGACGCCCGAAACCGACTGAGTCCCACAGACCGGGAAGCCGTCGAATCGGCCATCGCGGCTGTCGGCCTTACAGCCCTCGCCGCACGCCGCCTTTCGGAATTATCGGACGGAGAACGCCAGAAAACGCTCATCGCACGGGCCGTGGCGCAGGACTGCCCCATCCTCGTCCTCGACGAACCGACGGCCTTCCTCGACGCTCCGGCCCGGGTGGAGATATTCCATCTTGCGCGGCGCCTTGCACGGTCTGCAGGCAAGGCGGTTATTCTTTCGACTCACGATGTTGAACACGCGCTGCGCTATGCGGACAGCTTATGGCTGATGGACCGCGCTCACCGCTTCGAAGCTGGAACTCCCGAGTCATTGGCGCTGTCGGGCAGCCTCGGCCGCGCATTCGACGGCGCGGACTTCCGTTTCGATCCCTCGTCCGGGACGTTCAAGTCGACCGAGGAACTCGAACCCCTCGCCGCCGTCATTGAGGGGGATGCGGGCATCGCGCGGACCTGGACCGAGCGCTTAGTCGAGCGCCTCGGCTTCGCTGTCTCTGAAACCGGACAGAGCGACATCAGGATCATTGTCGCTGCGGAAGCAAACCGCCCCCTGTGGATACTCCGCGCAAAGGCCGAAGAATCACGCTGGTCGAGCATAGCGGAACTCGCCGCGGCGCTGACGGAATACATCAAACAAGAGCGAACGTAAGGCTTGTTCCCCTGCGCGGCGCCCCGTCCTATTTCATATCTTCCACGACCGATGCCGCAAATTTCACACAGTCGAGGCAGATGCCCTCGCGGTCGTTCCGCTCTTTGTGTATTCTCTGGCCTTCTTCGGTGTTGAGGTCACAGCCGAGAAGCTCGCGGCATTTCAGCGTACCGAATTTCTTTGCAAAACGGGCTGCAAGCTCCTTCGACTGCCTGAGCACGATATCGCGGGCCGCCTGGTCGTCGGCCCTCGAGAATCCGTGCCGCAGGCCGATTGCCATGAATCCGCCCGTCACGGCCCCGCAGGTCTCCTGCAAGCGGGCCATGCCGGCGCCGAACGAAGAAGCGATTTTGAAAGCAAGCGTCTGGTCGAGGCCGCATTCTGTTGCGAAGGGCGAGAATACGGATTGAGCGCAGTTATACCCTGATAAAAACGTTCGTCCCGCTTCATCGCTTTTCATACCAACCCTCCCTCCTTTGCCGTCCACAATTCGTCGGGGCAGGCCTCGATCTCGCTCATCAGCATACGGAAGGATAGGTCTAGATGTATCTTCAGACGCGAGACTGTCGAGTTCATGTGACAGGAGAATAAACAACGATATGCCGCGGGAAAAGGTCCCGAAACAGGTAAAAACGAAGACGGACCTCGTTCCTTGACAAAAGAGAGATTCATACCGACGAGAGGTGACTGGCATAGTTTTTGCTTTATAGTTTCTATGGATGTTGCAATTATCAAGAACACCCTCCGGGAGGGTCCTGGTTTATTTGAATCGATGTTGGCAGCCCATGGTCTGTCGTATGGCGTTTTTGACCTTGATGCGGGAGATGGTTTGCCCGAACCAGGGACGTTCCACGGACTCGTTGTTCTGGGAGGACCGGACAGCGCCAACGACAGGACGCCGAAAATCCTTGCAGAACTGGAGTTTATCCAGCACGTACTTTCCCGAGGGATCCCTTATGTAGGAATCTGTCTTGGTCTCCAGCTCATGGTAAAGGCTCTGGGGGGGCAGGTACTTCGTTCGTCCCACAAAGAAGTAGGATTTCGGGGCCCTGATGGAGATTTCTTTCGGATCTACCTTACTTCTCACGCAAGAGGATATCCCCTTCTCGAGAACTTCCCCGATGAATTCCCGGTACTCCAGCTTCATGGGGAGATGGTCTCGTTTGAAAAGGATTTTATGCTTCTCGGGACCGGCCGATGGTGTCGTCCCCAGATTGTAGGGTATCAAACTCATGCGATCGGTTTTCAGGGGCATCTGGAAGTGGATCCTCCTATGTTCGAGCACCTTATCCGGGAAGATGAGGATCTGCGTTGTTTAAACAGAGAAGAACTCCGGCGGGATTATCGCTCGCTTCAAAACGAATATCTCCATCTGGGGCGGCTTCTCGTGACTAATTTCGTTCGATTGATCGAGGAGAAAACCTCCTAAAAATACACTGACGTAACTTTTGTTCGTGGATGAGCAACGCCATTGTGGATTTGAGGTAACTATGCCCGGCGCCGATGTATCCTGCGGTTCCACCGAAAAGCTTTTGCAGCTTGTTCAGCTCTGCGACACCGCACAACACCTGGATGAACAGGTTGATTCACTGGAAAAGACCGCGGAGGAACAGGTCTATACCGTACAAACCCTCCGGGAGCGACTGGAGAGGAATTTGAACACCCTCGATGAGACAGTCGCTTCTCAGCGAACAGGAGCCGAAAAGCTCGTACAAAACAGCCAGACCGTGATGGAGTGGCTCGGGCAAGAACAGGAACTTTCACGTTCTTTTGAACAAAGCAGCAGGGAACTCCAGGCGGTATGGAACGAAATCAAAGAACTAGGTCCCTCTCTTTCCACTATGCTGAAATCTCTTGCTTCGATCACGGATATATTCGAATCACTCCAAATTCTTTCGATAAACACCGCCATAGAAGCTTCGCGGTATGGAGAAAAAGGACGCTCCTTTTCGATCATCGCACGGGAGATGCGGAGTCTGGCGGATCGTTCCCGTTCCTTCACCGATACTATCCAGGAACAAGGGGCCTCTGCACACAGCCGAGTCCAGGATTTGATGAAAAAACTGACCGCCGCCGTGCAGGTTTATTCGAGCTTGGAAAAAACGATTCGTACGTTTCTGGAAGACAGTCGCGGCGTCCGGGACAATACACAGGCGGTGCTTGCTCTCATTCGAAAATACAGAGAGCTTTCGGAATGTCAGATTTCTGAATGGAAGGATTCCATGGACCGGCTTCAGCGTCTCAGACAGTCCGCGATAGAGCTGCTTGATCGCTCCCGGCACATAGACACAATCGCAGACAAGCTTTTCGGGATGATCCAGGAGGAGACAAAGGCGGCCAGTCATGAAAAGACAGACCTTCACCGTCAGGCTTTCGAAGAAGCCCGAGAGATCACCCGGGAGATGACGCCGCCGCTTCTCTCTGAGCGCTCCCGACTTGATGAACTCCTCTGCCGGTACAGCGAAACATTTCCGCTTTTTGAGCTTCTCTATGTTCTGGATTCGAGCGGTCGACAAGTTTCCTGTAATGCGTACGCGCCCCGCCATCGATCGGATCACGATCCTTGTGAGGGATATGGGGTATCACGAACCGATAAAGAGTACTATCAAATTCCGCGTGCCACCGGGGAAGCTTACCTGTCGCCGGTTTATCTTTCCAGCGCCACCCGGGCGCTGTGCCTTACCGTGGCAATTCCTCTCTTTGAAGAAGGGAAGCTCTACGGCATCCTCTGCGCAGACGTGGATCTTCGGTACCTGGCGGAGAAACAATGAAATCGCTCAATGGGGGTCCGTCAGAAACATACGCCGGGCGCGCCGACGGGAAAGCCTCCCGCGAGGAGTCGGCGGAAAGCCTGCCTCGCTACATCGCCAAGTCCGCCTTGATCTTCTCCGATCGCTCGGCGCACTTGAGCATCAGGGCCGCGAGATAGTCGGCGGCGCTCTGGTCGTCGACGATCACGTATCCTTCGGCCA
>CAZINN010000015.1:0-53933 GCA_964540615.1 uncultured Treponemataceae bacterium
ATTGACCCACAACCTGTCGGCGCCGATCGCTCGAATCCGCTCGCGGATCGCGTCGCGTATCTCGTCGCGGCTCGGGACGCGCGGGCTGTGGATGTCGTAGACCCCGGGGCCGAGCATCCGATCGTAGCCCGACCGCGAAAACGCCGTGAGAATGCCGGACCCCCCGCGCGCGGATTCGATGCTGAGCACATCGGCGTCGAGCGCCTCGATCGCCTCCATAATGTCCGTGAAATCGCTGTAACACATATGGCTGTGTATCTGAGTCTCCGGACGCACGCCGCCTGTCGCCAGCCTGAAGGCGTCCACCGCATAGGCCTCGAAACGGGATCTGTCTTCCCTGCGAAGAGGGTAGGCCTCTTTGAAGGCAGCCTCGTCGACCTGGATTATCGCCTGCCCGGCGGCTTCGAGATCGAGTATCTCCTCCCTGAGCGCCCGGGCGAGCTGCATGCAGACCTCGCTCCGCGGGATGTCCTCTCGGACGAAAGACCAGGCGAGGATCGTCACAGGGCCGGTAAGCATCGCTTTCAGGGGTTTTTGAGTCAGGCTCTGGGCGAAGGTGATGGTATCGACCGTAATAGGATGGCGTCGCGCAACGTCGGCGTAAATGATGGGAGGCTTGACGCAGCGGCTTCCGTAGCTCTGGACCCAGCCCGATTTCGTGAAGGCGAAGCCTTCGAGATTCTCGCCGAAGTACTCGACCATATCGGTGCGTTCGAACTCGCCGTGCACGAGGACGTCGAGACCGATATCCTCCTGCAGGCGGACACATGCAGCTATGAGCCGCCGTATCGACTCGTCGTAAGCGGCCCGGTCGACGGCGCCGCGCTTGAACGATGCTCGAAGCTCGCGCAGCTCTTTCGTCTGCGGGAAGCTGCCGATCGTAGTAGTGGGAAGGAGCGGCAGACCGAGCCGCTTTCTTTGAAGCGCCGAACGGACACCCGCCTCGGGATGACGCCGCGGGACTCGCGGCGTTACGTAATCATCGCTTTTTTCGGTTCGAGCCGGACGGACCGTCTTCGACGCCGAACCACCGTCCGCCTCGAAGATGTCGGCGATTCTTCCGATTTCCGCGAGCTTTTCGGAAGCGAAGGCGAGGCGCTTCCTGAGCCGCTCCGGCAGCTCGGTTTCGTCCGCGGCGCAGTACGGAACGTGAAGCAGAGAGCAGGAGGTCGAGACAGCAAGCTCACCCCTGCCCTTGAGCGCGTCCTGAATCCGGCGGAGCAGATCGACGCTCGCTTCTATGTCATTCGCCCAGATGCCGCGCCCGTTCACCACGCCCGCCAGAAGCTTTCCGCATTCCCATGATCCCAGCGTCTCCAAAGCCGCAAGGTTCTTCCTTCCGTGGACAAAATCGAGGGCGAGGGCCTTGAGCGGGAGCGAAGCGAGAACCGGCAGGGATTCCGAAACATGCTCGAAATAGGTTGCGACTGCGATATCCGCCTTCGGGCATTCGACGAGAATCCCGCCGTACCACGACTCGAGGGCGGCTATCAGCGCCTGATCGGGATCGACCGCAAGGACAGGCTCATCGAACTGAACAAGGACCCCCGGCGCCGCCTCGACGGCGGATGCAATAATCTTTTTGTAACTTGCGGTCAGCTCAGGAAGATAGTTCAGCGGATCGATGCCCGAGTCCGGCTCCGAAAGACGCAGGAACGTGAGGGGCCCTATGAGACTCAGCTTCGGGGCGTAGCCGAGGGCGAGACACTCGGAAAGCTCGGCTGTGATTTTCGACGCATCAGGAGCAGGACGATGAGCGAACAGCGACGCGTCCAACTCGGGGACGATGTAGTGGTAATTCGTGTTGAACCACTTGCGCATGCGCATGGCCGGCGCGCCGTCGGCGCCCCGCGCCATGGCGAAATAGCGATCGAGACCGGAGAGACGGCGGAAGCGCTCGGGAACCAGTCCGAGCATGATGCATGTATCGAGCATGCCGTCGTAATAACTGAAGTCGTTGACGCAGACACGGTCGAGGCCGGCGGCGGCCTGCTCGCGCCAATGACGCTCGCGCAGCTGCGAGGCGCAGAGGGCGAGCCGATCGGCGCCGCTTTCGCCGGACCAATACGATTCGAGGGCCTGCTTGAGCTCTCTCTTTCTGCCGATCCTCGGATAGCCGATGATGAAACGGCCGATGTGCGGACTCATCATCCACCTCCCCTGTCCCCCTCGGGACTTCAGGGTCGAATCATCGGCGACAAAAGCACCGACGGCCGCGGCAGGTCTTCGGACTTGCGGGCACAAGGGCGCATCAGCGTCCTACGCCTACCGGCCGCCGCTTCCCAAAGAAAAGTTCTTCAGTGCGTTTGACGGCTTTCGTTCCCGCTCACCGCTGCGGGGCAGTCCCGGATTCACACCGGGTTCCCTTTTAATCGCGCGACGCGAATGCCGCGCGAACCTGCGACGCGCCTACTATCGGGCCTAAGGGCGCGGCCTGTCAAGACTCAGCACATCCGCAGTCCGTCGATATCCACAAAGTCGACGAGGATCGTCCTGCCGTCGCGGAGAACGAGCTCGGCGCCGAGGGCCGAGAACGAGGGCGTCACATCCATGACGCGGATGGATGTGATCGGATCAAGTTCCTCCTCGCTCCACTCCCCATCGTCCGTCCTATGTAACAGCGCTGTCACCATGAGTTCCATCGGAGGATTTTTCTGAACCCGTCTCTTGTGCGCGTAAACTACGGTGCTCTCGTCGGCCTCGGCGTTGAAGCCGGAGTGGGTCAATACATTCACGTCATCCCAGCCCGAGTAGGCGATCAGGGCGAGCCGGCGGCCGGGGATGGCCGCCGTAATAATCTTTCGTTCACCTATAGTCCGCCGCTTGATGACAGCCGCCTTACCGTCTATGTGCGGCAGACCGAAGTGGCCGAGGGTCAGCTCGTACTCGTAGGCAATGCGCGATCGATCCACGCGCAGGACACCGCCCGGGAGCTGCGTTTCCGCAAGATCGATGATGTAGCCGACACCGTTGTTGGGAGGCCTCCGCATGATGGCCTGGCGGTAGGTCACATCGCCCCGCGTGCCGTTGTAGACCATGCTTTGATTTATCGAATAGTTCGATTCCCTCGAACGCTCATTGTCGATTTTCCTTCCGGTCAAGTAAAAGTTTATATCATCGCCGCGAAGGTCCCGCGGATCGAGGCTGCGATAAGAATACTCCATGGAAGTACCGCCGGTAGGATCGTGGTCCTCCCAGGGGAAATGGGTGTTGTAGACCAATTTCGAATAGTTCGGGTCGTCGTAGTACGTCTTGCCGGGGATTATTTCCGAGGTTCCGGTTTTCCCGTGATTCACGAGAACAAGGCCCGGATTCTCCAGCACGGTGCGTCTCGAGCCCTGACCAAGATCCGGCCAGAAACCTTCGTTTTCCGCGGCGGTCCAGAAGGGGGAGTCGTCGGGAAGAGCCAGGCAGATAAACGGCAGGAACATTATGAAGGGACTGCCCGGGCAGCTGTAATTCTGGACCATGTACTCTTTGTGACCGTAGAAGCCGAGGGCAGGTATATCGTTGTGATAAAAATCCTCGCGTGTGACGAACTGAAGCAACGAACCCGAGCAGAGCCGGCGCGCGAAACCGGGATCGAGCGGAGAGCCGCCCTTAAGCAAGAAGGAAACCGGGGCTCCGCCCGAGATCCAGGTACGGTAGCAGATCGAACGAGCCCACATATTGACGTAGCCGTCGCGGCCGAAGAAATTCGCGTACGTGTCCATCATGTCGCGGGCCGATTTCTCTATGGCGGCGGCGATCTCGGGATAGAACTCGTCCCCGAAGGCGCGGTTCCATATCGTCCCGTACACGATGAAAAGGCTGATCGTGTAGTAGTTATACGTTTGTTCCAGATACCAGCCGCCGCCGGAATGGTACGACACGACCCACAAAAGGTGGCTCTTGAGCAGCTCATCGTCGATCGGATAGCCGTGCTTTTTCAGGAAGGACAAGGCCACGATGTTGAAGATGCGCCAGTTGTTCTGCGTCGTTCGATGATGGGCCCACTTCGAAATACAGACCGCCATTTCATCCTTCTGCTTCTGCGTGAAAAACGGCCAGACGACATCCGGAAGAAGAAGGAGGGTCTTGAAGAGCCCCCCGAACTCGCAGGTGAACTGATAGGTCGCGTCCGGCAGATCCTCGGGAAGGGGCAAGGACTGAGGATTACCCGGCGTGAACATGCGGTAGAGCTGGGTGCAGTAATAATCACGTAACTTCATCCCCTTGATCTCGACCTCGGGCTCGACGTGCATGAGCGGGCCGGCCAGCGTCATGGTCCGCTCCAGCGACTCGAACTCGAGGGAGCGGAAACGCCAGGCCGGTGAATCGGCCTGCGGGTATGTTTTCCCCGGCACGATGGGGAAGGCGAATGGAGTATCGATCGATTTGACATGTGTGAACGCGCGCTCGAGCAGGTACTTGGCGCACTCGATGTAGTGCTTTTTGGTCATGCCCGTGAAGGGGCTGAGCCTCAGGTCGGGGTCCCGAACCTCGAATGCCTTCTTCATCGCCCGACTCCTTATCGTGCGGAGACCGAAAAGGAGCCGGGACGCAGGTCCGCACAGCCAAGCGGGGCTGTTCGGAGGCCGGCCCACGCCCCCCTCGGGACTTCCGGGTCGAATCATCGGCGCCCAGAGCGCCGACGGCCGCGGCAGGTCTTCGGACTCGCGAGCCCGCCGGCGCATCAACGCCGCATGCCTACCGGCCGTCGCTTCCCAAAGGAGAGCCTCCTTCAGTGCCTCTGACGACTTTCGTTCTCGCTTACCGCTGCGGGGCAGTCCCGGATTTTCACCGGGTTCCCTTTTGATCGCGCACCGTAACCGCTGCGCGAACCGACGACGCGATTACTATCCGCTAATCGTTTCCCTCATGTCAAGCGCCGCACTTCAGACGGGGCCGAGCGCCGGAATTAACCGAGATTTAACGCCATTCTCATCGAAGTTTCTCCTCATCCGGCTTTTCTTTATAGAGGTGATGAGATCGTTCACGCCGAGGTGGATATGAAATTCAAGACCTTCTTTGCTTCGTTCACGCAGTTCATCGAGACGATACCGAAAGAGGAGCTCGACGGCGGGAGTCGCTACGTATTCCTCAGCGACATGCACCTCGGCGACGGCGGGAAACGCGATGATCTTGAGCGCAACCGCGATCTTGTACTGGACTCTCTTTCCCGCTGGTATCTCGAAAAGGAATACATCCTCGTCCTCAACGGCGACATCGAAGACGTCCATAAATTCAAGCTCAACGATATCCGCGCGGCGTGGCCTGAGTTTTTCAATCTCCTCGATGCATTCGCCTCGAAAGGACGGCTTAGGAAAATAGTGGGCAACCACGACCTGGCTCTTCTGCGCGAAGAGGCCTACCCCTACCCCCTCTCGCACGGACTGTCCCTCTCGTGGAACGGCAAGAGGATCGTCGTCTTCCACGGCCATCAGGCTTCGCGCTTCTTCGTCCATTACGACTACGTCTCGCACTTCGTCGTGCGCTATCTCGCGAAGCCGCTCAGGATCCGCAATACGAGCATATCGGCGGATTTCAAATACCGTTACAAAACGGAAAAGCGCATCTACAAGGCATCGAAGAAACTCGGCCTGGTCTCGATCACGGGCCACACCCACCGTCCCCTTTTCGAGTCGCTTTCGAAGTACGAAAGCCTGCGGTGGGCCATCGAGGAAAAACTCGCGGAATACGCAGAAGCCGGTATCGAAAAGAAAGATGAAATCGCCCGACTTGTTAAGACCTATAAAGACGAATTGAGCCGGATGCGCGAAGACGGGGTTAAGTACAGCCTTTCGCGCAGTCTTTACGACGACCGCGACGTGCTCATCCCCTGCCTTTTCAACTCGGGCTGCGCAACGGGGAAGAAGGGCTATACCGCCATCGAGATCGCCGGGTCCGTCATCGAACTCGTCCACTGGGGCTCCGGCGAGAAATGCCGCCGCTACATCGCGGACGGCGCCGTCGAAAGCGCAGGTATCGAAGGAACGGACTGGCGGCGCTACGTTCTGAGGCGGGACTCGCTCGACCGCATCTTCGCTCGGATAGAGCTCCTTGGGGCCGACGATGACGAGAAGGCCGAAGAAGACGAGGGAATCGAGTCAATGATCGCCGCGGCCTCGCTGAACGCATCACAGCAGATGATGCTGTGAGCGCGGCGCGCGGCAGGGCTTGACGCGGCCGCCGCACCTGATGCGCCCCCTTATCTATGTATCTGCTGCGTCCGCTTGAGCCGAGTCGCGCCGAGTTCCAGGCACAGCGCGACCCCTAATATCAGCCAGGTGATGAGGCCGACCTCCGCGACATCCATATAATATTCTGATGCCATGAAAAGATCGAACCCGATCCCCCCCGCGCCCGCGGCTGCGCCCATCGCGACCGCATTCATGAAGTTGATCTCGAACCGGATGAATGTCCAGGAAACCAGGCCGCTCGAAGATGAGGGGATCACGGCGCGCAAGACAATCTGTGTCCATGTCGCGCCCGATGCCTTGAGGGCCTCGATGACCGATTCGTCCAGTTCTTCGAAGGTCTCCGAATAGGCCTTCAAAAGGTAGCCGAATGAATGAAAGGACATTCCGGCGACGGCGGCGACGCTGCCCAAGCCGGCGCCGACGGCGAAAACAAGAACCCAAATGACGGTGGGGACAGCGCGGACCAGGGCAACCAGCGACTTTATCACCGCGACGACCGGAGCCCTGGAAAGATTCCGCGAAGCGAAGGGTGCGAGGATGATCGCGGCAAGAGCGCCGACGAATGTCGTCAGAAAGCCGAGCTCAAGCGTTTGGGCGAGCGCCAGGGCCGCCTCGTGAAACGTGAAATGCTTCGCGGCCGGCGAAGATACCATGCTCCAGAAATTGACCGCAAGCTTTATCAGTCCTGCGCGCGCATCAAAGCCCTTGGTATCAAGGACGAAAAAACCGACAATCGTAACGCCCGCGAGAACAGCAAGGGTCGAATACAGCGCGAACGACGATCGTGGAACACTTCGACGCGCAACGCGAAGATGGTTTCCAGTCTTTGCCGCATGCGCCGCGGCCGCGCCGTCTTTCACAGAAAAGCCCTCCTCAGCGCGTTCGAAGCCGTCTCGATGGCGATGACTGTCACAATAAGACCGAGCACGACGAGCCCGGCCGCCTGGAAATTCATGCTTTTGTAATAGAGGTCGAAGAGGAATCCGATCCCCGTCCCCGTAAGGATTCCGACGAGAGTCGCGTCGCGGATATTCGTCTCAATCATATACAGCATCCAGCTCGCGGACTGAGGAAGCACGGAAGGAAGCACGGCGCGAAAGACAAGCGCGAGCCACGGCGCCCCCGCGGCGCGCAGAGCCTCGACCGATGACTCCGCCACGTCTTCGATCGTTTCGATGAAGGCCCTGGTCAAGTAGCCGAGCGTTCCGATGAACAAGGCCATGACACCCGTGACGACAGTCTGTCCGAACGAAAGAAGGAACAGTATCGCCCAGGCGACAAGGGGGACATTCCGGCAGAATGACGCGAAAAACCGGACTCCCGCCGCGACCGCGGTTGACGGTCTTGTCGTCTTCGAGGAGAGGACCGCCAACACGAAAGCAAGGGCCGCCGCCATCACCGTCGCCATGATCGAGACGATAATCGTCTCCCCAAGCTTCGACAAAACCTTGGGCAAAACCTTGGCCGATTTTTCGCCGGGAACGAGGTTCACGGCGAGCCATCCGATCGCCTTTGGAAATGATAAAACGGCCCCGCCGGCGCTGAAGCCTGTCCCGACGGCCGAAACGGCATAGAACAATCCCAGCACAGCCGCAAAAACGACGAAATTCCTGTTCTTCTCCCGCAGAACGCGGGCGACGGGCGAATAATCAATCACCTCGCGCGCCTCTCCGACGATTCCTCGAACAGAATATCGTCGGCCTCCGATCCGTACACTTCAGCGACGACTTTCTTTCTCAGTCTCCCCGGTTCGTCGTCGAAAACGATCTCACCCTCTCTGATGCCGACGATGCGGTCGGAGTATTTTATGGCGATATCGACCTGGTGAAGATTCATCATGATTGTGATATTCATTTCGCTCGATATCCTGCGCAGGTGGTCCATGATGATTTTCGCCGAGCCTGGATCGAGCGAGGCTATGGGTTCGTCGCAGAGGATGAGTCTCGGGTCCTGCACAAGGGCGCGCGCGATGCCGACCCGCTGTTTCTGTCCTCCGGAAAGCTCGTCGCATCGCTTATTGAGCTGATCGACGAGGCCGAGCCTGTCGAGAACATCGTACGCCGCCGCTTTTTCCTCCTCGGTAAACAGCCCGAGCGCTCCCTGGATCGAGTTTTTGTAGCCGAGTCTCCCATGCAATACATTCTCGACCACCGTCTGTCTGGGCACGAGGTTGAAGTGCTGGAAGATCATGCCGATCCGCGTCCGGGCATGGCGCAGCTGTCTGTGATCCAGCGCCCTCATATCGATCCCGTCGAAGCGGACAGTTCCTGAAGTCGGTTCGATCATGCGATTGATGCAGCGAAGCAGCGTCGACTTCCCGGCGCCCGAGCGGCCTATGACCGAGACGAACTCGCCCCGCTTTACTTTGAGGCTCAGATCGGAAAGGGCCCTGACGTCCTTGTAATACTTAGTGAGGTTATTTATTTCTAATATCGCCACGGCCCCCTCCGATCGACATGTCCGCGCCGCCTTACTTCATCATTGCGCGGATATCGGCGTACCACGAGGCATCGACGGGGAGAAATCGCTCCTTGTCGGTTTTCTTCCATAATCCCTTGAAAGAATTGCCGTTTGCGTCTTTGTAATCCTTCGGCGTGAATATCCTGGGATTGTCCGCCGTCTCATCCGAAGTAAAGGCTGCGCGCAGCTTGGCGAACTCCTCCTTCGAAACCTGATCCATATTCACGATGATAGGCGCCTGCCGCACGGTCGAAGACGCGATGACGACGAACGACGACCCCGGGATGGCGTCGAACGGCGCGGCCGCGTTCTTTTTGACGGCGTACACCGCGCCGGGCATATTGGCCTTTCCTGACACCAGATCGAAGTATGCGTCGACGTCGATATCATCGACCGCGCAGGCGTCGGCCTTTCCGGTGAGCACATTGTAAATCGATCCCTGGTGCGTCTGCCCGAAAATGACGTTACTAAAGAGTTTGTCGGCGCCGCCCTCGAGAAAGAGATCCTCGACCTTGTCGTCGGCCTTATAGCCCATCTGCTTGGCGAAGTATGCCTTAAGCAGGCTCGATGGGATGAGGAATCCCGATGTCGAGCTGGATGATACAAACGAGAATGTTTTTCCTTTGAGTGAGTCTAGGACGTATTTCCCGTTCTTGAGATACTGCGGCGCATCCGCGGCACGAACCGCTATTCTGCTGTAGTAGACCGAATCATCCAAAGTGCCCTTGGAGCTCGACATCGTGACAAGGGGGACGACCTTGGGGTTTTTCTGCTCGGCCTGGATATACCCGACCGCGCCGGGGTAACACATGGCAGCCTGCCCGCTCGCGATCGCCTGGATGGCAATTACGTAATCAGTCGTAAGCTTGTCGACGACGGGACGGCCGATCGCCTTCGAGATGATCTCGTCGACGGCTTCGCGTCCGGCCTTCCAGTCCTCCCCGGAGTTGTTCGGGTACCACACGACAACAAAGGGTTTCGGCGCGGCGGCCGCGGCCATCGCAGTCATCGCGAGCAGCACGGCGAAGAGTACTCTTTTCATCCTCTGGCTCCTTTTCGAAAGACCTCGGGCGGATGTTAGGAGCGGATTGTTAAAAAACGCCCTGCGCGATATGAAAAGTTGATGAAAAATCAAGTCGCGGGAGGCTCAGGCACCTTCTCGCGATGGCTGACGCCGCGCCGCCCGGAGAACGCACCGCAGCGAGGGACGGTGCCCGGCCGTAGGCCCCATGGTAATCCGATCCGCCCGTCAGGATCAGACGTGAATGATTCAACGCCGCCGAAAACGCCTTGCAATGGTGGCTGAATTCATGGTCCGGGTGAAAAATCTCGATCCCGTCGAGTCCAGCTGCTGCGAGCTCGTCGAGAAGTTCCCAGGAATCGAACTGGCCGGGATGAGCCAACACGGCGGCGCCGCCGTCTGCGTGAATCGCCTTGAGCGCATCGAAGATATCAGGGTACTCGATCTCGCCCGAGCATATGCCGTTGTTCTTGAACAGCGTCTCGTAAATTTTTCCGCGGATCCCGTCCGCCTGTCCCTTCCGGGTCAAGACGGCCATGATGTGCTGCTTGTAAAGAGCTGTCGTGTCTCCGGCCTCCTCCTCGACTTCCTCGAGGCTGATCGGATAACCGGCGTCGCGCAGAATCTCGATCTGCCGCCGGGTCATCGCGTCGCGGGCGGCGCGCGTCGGTCCGCAGAGTCCCTCGATCGCGTTGGCGGGCAGTTCGAAGCCGTAGCCGAGGAGATGGGCCTTCCTTCCCCGCTTTCGATCGTACGCGGAGATCTCCACCCCGGGAATCGCCGTGATGTTGCAGGAATCGCCGCGCGTTATAGATTCTTCGACGCCCGCGGTCGTGTCGTGATCGGTTATCGACAGAAAGTCAAGTCCGCTCCTCGCAGCCTCATGAAAGATCTCGGCGATCGAGAGAGAGCCGTCGGACAATCTGCTGTGAACATGGAGGTCGCCTTTCATACCGCTTCTCCTACGAGACTTCCATCGGCCATGGCGTATTCCCGATCGCACAAGCCTTCCATGAATTCAAGGTCATGAAATATACCGAGCATGGTCGTCCCCTCCGCTTTGAGCAGGCTTATCAACTGCCGCACCTTCTCCTTCGAACGCTGATCGAGGCTCGCGGTCGGCTCGTCGAGCAGCAGAAGACGGGGCCTCTTCACCATGGCGCGGGCGATGTTCAATCTGAGTTTTTCACCGCCCGAGAACGTCGACGCGTAGCTGTCCCAGAGTTCCGGGTCGAGTTCGAAATGCCGAAGAAGTCTCTCGGACTCCGCGCAGGCCTCTTCTTCAGCCATGCCGGTCTCGAGGGCCGCCCTCTCGATCGTGCTCCGAGCGGTCGCCCGGGGCGCGAGACTCAAAAACTGACTGACATAACCGATCTCGCGGCGCCTGAGATAGATGATCCGACGCTCGGAGGCGGTGAACAGATCGATCAGGCCGTAGCGTTCCGAATCGTAAAGCGCCCTGCCCTCCTGCGGAAGGTAACTGCGGTATATCAGTTTGAGGATCGTCGACTTGCCCGAGCCCGACCGCCCTGTTATGCCGACGAACTCGCCCCGCGATACGACGATATCGACCCCTGCGCAGGCGCGGATGTGCTTCCCCAGCTGATGGACGACGAAGGATTTTGAAAGATTCTCGACCCTGAGCACCGCGCTCATGCCGCCCTCCCGTAGTCGCTCGATATCACCCGGCGTCCGTCGACGAGAACGGAAGTGCAGGCGGGGAAGGCGCCGTCGATCGTCTCCACGATGATGAGATCGGCCTTTTTACCGACCTCGATTGATCCGATGTCCTTATCCATGCCGACGGCCTCGGCGGGGTTGAGCGTCGCCATTCTGGCGAGGCACGCAAGATCAAGCCCGTCCTCGCGATATAATTTAAAAATCGCGTGCAGGATGGCGGCCGGATAATAGTCCGAGCAGAGAATGTCTATGGATCCGTCGAGTATGGCCTCGCGCGCGGAGAGGTTGCCCGAATGCGATCCGCCGAGGAGCACGTTAGGCGCCCCCGCCACTGTGCGCATCCCCAGTCTCCTCGCCTCGCGGGCGATCTCGAGGTTGATCGGGAATTCGCTGATCGTCGACCCAAATTCCGACACGAAAAGAAGTTTTTCGACGCTGTCATCGTCGTGCGAGGCGATGGAGACTCCATGCTCCCTCGCCAAGGCCGCCAGCTCCCGTATCCTCGACTCGGAAAGCTTCACCGTACGCATCCGCTCGTCGATCAGCCGGTCGATCTGATCGTCGGTCAAGTCGCGGTACCCTTTCAGGGTCTTTCGGTACACCTCGAGATCGCGATACTGCCCCTGCCCCGGGCTGTGATCCATGAATGAAACGAGATGGACCCTGCGCATCCTCAGGTACTCCTCGAGTTCGCTGATTCTGGCCAAATTGTCTATCTCGAACCGCGCATGGAAGAAATGCCGGATAAGGTGGCTCGATCTCCGTGTTTCATCGATGATGTCGATGAAGCGCCTCGTATTCTCGGGATCGCGGATGGGCTTGATGTCGAAATCGGATACGCCGTAGAGCGACAGCGAATGGAACATCGTCGTTATTCCATGCGTCGCGAGCTCGCGCTCCGCCTCGCGCAGGCTCATCGCGAGATCCATGATGCTTGTCGGCCTCGGCGCGGCCATGTGCTCGATGTAATCCGCGTGCACATCGACAAAGCCGGGCATGAGATAACCGCCGCGGGCGTCGATGAGCTCATACCGGGCGGGATCGACGCAGCCCGCCCGCCGCATCGCAGAAATCAGTCCATCTTCGACCAGGACATCGACATCCTCGTCGACCCTGTCGGGCAGGACGACTCGTGCGTTCGTTATCGCATACCGCACAATTTTCTCCTTGCTTACAGCATCGAATGAACCAGCTCCTGCGTATACGGATGCTGAGGATCCTCCAGCACCTGATCGGTCAGTCCGTCCTCTACGATCCTTCCATCCAGCATGACAAGGGTGCGGTCGGCCAGCATCCTGATCACGCCGAGATCGTGCGAAACAAGCAGCATCGATACGCCCAGCTCACGCCGTATCTGTTCTATGAGATCGAGGACCTTCGCCTGCACCGAGAGGTCGAGGCCGGTCGTCACCTCGTCGAGAAGAAGAACCGGCGGATTCGTCGACAAGGCCTTCGCGATCTGGACCCGCTGCTGCATGCCGCCCGAAAACCGCTCGGGCGCCTCGCGCATGCGCGACGGCGGAATATTCACATGAGCGAGCAGAGACACGGCGCGATTCTCCATTACTGATACGTTGCGCGATCCCGATGCGATCATGCGCTCGGCGATGTTCGAAACAGACGAGAAGCTCATCCGCAGTCCCTGCGCCGCATTCTGATACACCTTGCCCAACAACCGATTGCGTATATCGCGCCTCATCTGGGATGAGGAGGAAAAGATGTCCGCTTCGCCGCCCTCGTAGGCTGACAAGAACGCGCTCCCCGATGTCGGCTCGAGATCGAAGAAAAGGCAGTTGAGAATCGTCGATTTTCCGGATCCCGACTCTCCTACGACGCCCAAGACCTCTCCCTCGTAAAGCTCGAACGACAGGTCCCGAAGCGCGTAGACGGTTCCGCAGCGGGGGCAATAGTTCCGCTCGAGCTCGAAACCGTCGGCGCAGTTCGGGCATCCGGGACCGAATCTCTTCGACAAATGCTCGACGCGGAGGATGACGGAATCATCGTCATTCATGGGCATCCTCCGGCCGCCCGCCGCGGCGGCTGAGATTCGCCGCGCAGAAGGCTGTGTCATTGCACTGCCATGAGCGGACATCTGTCTCTTCGTCGATGATCTCGTCCATAAACACGCCCTCCGCCCCGCAAATCCGACATCGCCGGCCGTCGAGAGATTCGACCGCGAAGGGGTGGTCCTCGAAATCCAGCGACACGACGGTGGTATGAGGCGGAACCGCATAAATTTTCTTTTCGCGGCCGGCGCCCAAAAGAATCAGCGCCTCCGAGTCGTTCAATTTTGGATTATCAATCCGGGGTATCGGGCTCGGCGCCATGACATAGCGTCCGGCGACCATGACGGGATGGTCGGCGCCCGTCGAGACGCGGCCGTAGCGCATGATCTCCTCGAAAAGGGCGAGGTAGGCCCCGGAATACTCCTTCTCCGCATGGAGACGCCTGGTCTCATACTCGCTCGGCTCGACGAAGCGCAAGGGTTCCGGTATCGGAACCTGCAGAACAAGCACTTGACCGGCGCGAAGACGCTCCTCGGGGATGCGGTGCCTCGATTGTATGATGGTCGCCTTCGATGTCTCTTCGGTCGTCGATACGCCTGTGGTCCCGGTGACGAGGCGCTTGATGCTGACCGCGTTGACCGACTCATCCGAGCCCTGGTCGATGACCTTGAGCACGTCATCGCGGCCGATGATCGAGAGGGTGATCTGCAGACCGCCCGTGCCCCAGCCCCGGGCGACGGGCATTTCGCGGGAGGCGAAGGGCACCTGATATCCAGGTATCGCGATCGCCTTGAGAATCGCCCTCCTGATCTCGCGCTTCGATCCTTCATCGAAGAAGGCGAAGTTATAAAGCCCGGAGTGCTTCACCGACGGGCCTCCTTGGCTTTCCGTACCGAGTCGAGTTTTGATTGGAAGGTGACATAATGCGGAAGCTTCAGATGTGAAACGAAGCCGCTCGCTTCAACCGAATCGACGTGGAGCAGCACAAATTCCTCATCCTGGGTCGGGTGTTTTTTGTCGGTCGACTCCAGCCCCTGATCGAGCACGCTCATGGCGATCGCCTTGGTCTCATTCTGCCCGAACGCGACGCCGTAGCCGATCTCGAACTCGATCTCCGACCTGTCCATCCCCCTGCGCACCTGAACGGGAACAAGTGTTTCGACTTCAGTAATCCTGACCTCTCCGATGTAGTAAGCGTCCTCGTCCCCGCCGCCCGATGGATCGGGGACGTAGACGGGAAGAAATCCGACGCGGAGCTCGGCGACCGTAGGATGGAGGACGCCGTACCCCCGAATCGATGCGTAGCCGAGCGCGGTCACGGCGCCGGTCTGGGCTCGGGCGAGAATCTGCAGCCGCTCGGAGCGGCGCGTCGGGAATTCGATCGCCGACTTGGTCACATCCCTCGGCTCCTCGTCCGATCTTGGAGCCGTTTTTATGAGCCCCTCCGACCTAAGGTAGTCGGTCACTTTCGGATACTGCAGTTCCCCGATTCCTTCGTCGTCGCGATCAAGGTACTCGTTCACCCAGGCGCGCGCCTCGTCCTCGGTCTCTTCCTCGACCGAGATGAGTCGATGCGTATAGTCGCAGGAAGCGCCGAGGATCTGACCTCCGGGGATGTCCTTGAAGCTCGCGGAGATTCTCCGCTCGACCCGCATATCTTCGGAGCGCGCCTCGAGCGAGTAGTACAAGCGGGGAAGCGTCGATCGGAACGCGCGCATCAGGAACACCGCCTCTTCAGGACTTCCCTCGGCCTGTCGTATGGCGGCGGCCGCTATTTCTTCGGAGTACAGGCTCGCTTCGGACATGACCTGATCGACAAGGGCGCGCATGCCGGCCTCGATGCTTTTACGAGATGGACCCGCGCCCTTTCTGAGTCGCTCGTACCTCAGACGTTCGACGGACGCTTCGATCGCCTTCGTTCCGCCCCGTACCGCGATGTATCCCACCTCAGCCCTCCGCCGACACCTGTGTCGTGCGCGGCAGTGCAGCGACCCGTCCCGATCGATCCACGATCAGCATGTCGATTCCGAGGGGATACTCGCGGTTCTTGACGGCCCTCGCCTCCATCCACGCGTCTCCAAGCCCTGCATCGATGAAGGCGACCGAAGCTACGCCGGGCCCCGAAAGCCGGAGCCGCCCCCCCGCGCTGAGCCGGTCCGACAGCGCGACGAGCGTCGCACCGCGATGCGGATCGACAAGCGTGCCGACGCGGGCCTCCCTGATCGCATCGGCGAGACCCCGATCGTCCTCGACGGCGAGGATGAAATCGGCCTCTCCGACCGCGGCCGGCCGGGCCGATGTTATACGCGAGACCGCCGACTCGGCGAATTCGGCGCAGGGATATCTGAGACAGAAGCTCGTCTCGGCGTCGAGGAGCGTCATCGCGATCGCGAGCATCGGCCCGGGTATCGGCGAGCTGATGTCGATTTTCCCGGCGAAGGGCGCTATGTCATGGATCGAGCCGGGCGAAGACATCGCCGCCATGAGCGCTCGGAACACTCCCTGGAGATCGTGTACCGGATCGAGTCTCATCGGGGCGTCTCCCGGTCCATGCTTTCGAAGGCGACGCGGGTCCTGGCGATGCGCCGCGCCTCGGCCTCGTCCTCGGCGTCTATCGCCCGTTCTTCCTTTTCAAGAAGCGCTGTCCATTCATTCACCTCGGGCAGTCCGGCGTTGAAGGCCGCGTCTATTATCGCGAGCCGGCGGGCCTCTTCATCCGCATAGCCTGACACGATGCCGATGCCCACGGCGTCGGCTATTCTGACCTTCGCCTCGGTGACGAGCATCTCTCCCAAATAGAAGAGAGCGCCCTTGGCGCTCTCACGCTTTTTGATCATGACGAGCGCGGCAGCAGGTTCGGATATCCGCTCGATTTCGTACCGAGCCTCGATCGACGAGGCGAGGAATGCGGAGAGTCCGGTCCGAGATCGTACAAGTATCCTCGTCCTGCGCGCGCGGTTCATCCCACCCCCTGGCCGTGAGGAGAATACAACCGAAGAGACAGACACTTGGTTAACATTTTGTGAGAATCTCGTAAGAAATCCGCAAACGAACTCCGCATACTGACGAGAATCTAACGCGGCTTTCATGATCGCTTAATCCTGATCTCCCATATTCCCTGCAACGATCATGAACGCGAAGATGCAGATGCTCGCCTCATCACTCGCAGATACGGCGGCGCGCTGTCCCGTCGAACGGCTCGAAAAGGACTCGCGCTATGTAATCGCGGCCGACCTTCGCTTGGGGGACGGGAGCAAAAAAGACGAGGCGGTGAAAACCGGGAAAACTCTCTATACGATACTGGGTGACTGGTATCTGCCGCGCGACTATACACTTGTCCTGAACGGCGATATCGAGGATCTCGGCAATTTCTGGATCAAGAGCATCACCGCCGCCTGGCCGAAGATGTACGCGCTCTTCGACGCTTTTGCAGTAAAGGGCAAATTGAGAAAAATCATCGGAGAACGCGACCTGACCCTGCTCAAGCTCTATTCGTACCCCTACGAAATCCTGCACGGGCTCAGACTCGATATCGACCGAGGCTCGATACTCATCACTCATGGGCATCAGGCCTCGCGGCCCTACATTGGAAGGGAATACTTTTCCGACTTCCTGCAGAAATGGATCCATTCTTCGCGGAGACAGAAAAGCCGCGACGATGATTCGGACGGACAAGGACGATTCAAGGCCGAGCGCCGTCTATATCGGGCGGCGGTCAAACTCGGCATGATCCTCATCGAAGGACATACGCACCGGCCTCTTTTCGAGTCGATCACCAACCGGGACGCCGTCCGCATCGAACTCGAGCGTCTTCTCCGGGAAGGCGATCCGCGGAAGGGCGAATCGACGATAGATGCGTTGATCGATTACTGCAGAAAGGAAGCCCGGTCGCGTGCTCACTCCGGCCTTTTCCCGACCTCGGGACCGGGAATCGGGATGGAGGGACTCGGGCCGCCGAATCTTTTCTGCCCCGGACGCGCGGAGGGGGCGCGCGGCATCCGCTTCCTCGAGATAGAAGGCGGATGCATACGCTTCGTGCGATGGTCGAGGAAGGAAAGCGAAATCGCGCCGCCGAGCGCGCAGGCGGGCGTAAATGTTTCTTTTTCCGCGGTCCCCTCGGGATGCATCGAGGGAACTTCCTATAGGCGGATGGTGATCAGATCCGCTTCCATCGACGACATTTTCGATCGCGTATCATCCATGCCGGACTCAGGAGCTGCGTCGGCCGGATGATCGCATCGAGATCAGGAGGTGAAGTATGCCGACGTGGTATCATCGCGCGAGTTGGGGTCTGCTGAGGGTCGCGTATGCGCCCTATCTGCTGAAAAAACGTTGTGTCGAAGCGCAGGGCGTCGGGGCCCTGCCTGATCCGCCGTTCATTCTCATGTCCGACCACTCGAACAGGCTCGACGCTTATGTGCTCGGAGCCCTCACTGGAACGACGATCCGTTATATGGCCAATCTTGAAGGCGTACCGCGGACGAAGGCCGCGCTCGCCCTGCTCGTCGGCGCCTATGGACGGCGCAAGGGCTCGAGCGACATAGCCGCTCTTCGCGAGACATTCGCGCTCTCGCGATCGGGCGAAGCGATCGGCATCTTCCCCGAGGGCGACCGGAGTTGGGACGGAAGCACCCTGCCGCTCAGGCCGGGATCCGGCAAGCTCGTGCGCCGCCTCGGCGTTCCGCTCGTTCTCGCCAGACAAAAAGGCAATTACCTCGCTCATCCACGCTGGGCCGACCATCCGCGCCGGGGCAGGTGGAGCGTCGAGTTCTCGGTCTTCGACGCCGACGAGCTGGCGCGGATGTCCGACGCGCTCGTCGACTCGATCATATCCGCCGTGTTGACGAAGAACGAAATCAAGGACGCCGATCGAGAGGGCAGAACGTTCGAGTGCGACAGAAGCGCCGAGGGCATCGGCCGACTGCTATGGCGATGTCCCGTCTGCGGCAGGGTCGATGGTATCCGAGGAGCCGGGAACCTGGTCTTCTGCACGCTCTGCGGTTCGAGATGGGAACTCGACGCCAACTGCCGAATCACAGCGCTCAACGCGCCGCTTTCCCTGCACCGCGCGGTCATCGCGGACCTCAAAGACTGGCATGACTGGCAGGTCAGGACCCTGCCCTCGCTCGCATGCGGAGCTTCGCCGCTCATCAAGTCCGAGGCCGTGGTCCTGTCGAAAAGACTGGGCGCCGGGGTTCAGCGGATCGGCAGGGGGAGACTCTACCTCGTCGGCTGGGGGAGCGGGGCGGAACTCGTGTTCGAGGGAGAGAATGGAACAACTGTTTTCGACGCTTCTTCGATTCGGGGATTTGTCGACAACTTCAACTCGTTCTCCGAGTTCGATCATCAAGGCCAGCGATGGCGGCTGGAATTCGGCGGCGGCAACGCCCTTAAATGGGCCGTGGCGATCCCGAGCGCGGCCGCCGGAACCGCATCCGATGAGGCCGCGTGATGGGCGGGCTCTCGCGTCTTCTTCAAACCTGGTTTCCGGATATCGTCCGGACCGCCCCGCCGCAGACCTCGCGCAGTCTTCTCCTCGCGGCGGGTCGTCTTTACTATGCTGTCAATCACGGCGAGCGCAGGCTGATCGAGCGCAACATCGACGATCTTTTGGGCCGGGGATCGCGGGCCGAATCGGTGAAAAAGCGCGTCTTCGGCAACATTCTGGAGCACTACTTCGAGAAACTTCTTCTCGCGAACAGATCCGTCGATTTCATCCGCGGATACATCCGCGAGCGGATTTCCTGTGAGGGACTCGAGACGATCGATTCGGCGCTTTCCCGCGGGAGAGGAGTCTTGGCGGTCACCGCCCACTTCGGCGCGGTGGAGTTGATACCCCCCGCGCTCGCGCTCCGGGGCTACCCGGTATCGGTCGTTCTTGAGACGAAAACCACCCGTCTCCGAAGCGCGCTCGAGCAGGCATCGAAAGAGGCCGATCTCGAACTCATCATCGCCTCGAGAGGAGACAGGGTCCTTGATCGGATATTCGACTCGCTTCGGGGCGGCAGGATACTGATCACCCAGGTCGACGAGGTGAACGCCTGGCGGCGGCGGTCGCGGATCATCAAGCTTTTCGGCAGCTCATTATTCTTCGATCACAGCCTCGACTTCATCGCCAAACGCTCGCTCGCCCCCTCGGTCGGCATCTACTGCCGCCGCTTGGAGGGGCTGCGCTACCTGCTTAGGTGCGAGACGATCGCCGAGGAGCCCCGCTCCGAGAATGTCGCGGAAAAAGCCCTGAAACTTTGGGAGAAAAACGTCTTGGAAACACCTGAACAGTGGTACGAGTGGAGCAAGTGGGGACTCATGAAGGCGGGCTCGGCGTAATACGATCGGACGCGAGTCCGGCTGATGGAAAATCCCACCAGCCGAACTCGCGCCCGACGGTTATCTTGCTCGATAAAAACCGTAAAGCTTCGAGACATTTTCCTTCTCGAGCGCGAGCACCGGGGCGATGCCCGACTGCGGGAAGACTTCGGGGAAAACGTCGGACACCCAGTCGTAATCCGTCGAATCGACACCCTTGATCCGCACGAAAACACTTTTGAAACCCGAGCCGAATTGCAGTCTGAACGTATCGTATCCGGCGATCTCCGCTGCATCGGTGATCACGGTGCCGGCTGAGCCGCCGCTTTCAAAGCCAAAAAACATCGGAGCTCGTCCGCCCGGTTCGGTGACAATCATATTGCCGGCGGTCAGGGCGCCGGGGGTAAAGAATTGCCCCAGATCGACACCGAGGACCGCCTCCGAGGCGTTCACCCATGAGCTTCGGCCTTCCATGGCTTCGAAGAGCGTCTCGTATTCGGCAAGCTCAGGAAAGTAGATCACGCCGCCCGAGTCCAGAGCGGATTTCAGCTGCTTGATAAAGCCGTTTTCCCCCTGAATCCACGCATGTTTTGACTTCGCATCATCGGAGAAACGATCATACATCGCGGCGAACGAACCGTCGAGCTTATCGACGGCATTCTTCATATCAGCCGCGGCGGCATAGGTCATCGCGCTGTTTCTGATCGTGAGGAATTTGTTTTTGAACGGGAGAATCTTTGCAAGGCAGTTTCTGCTGCCCTCGAGCGCGATTCGATCGTCGATTCTCGTCAAAACCTTGGCCAGAAAATCATTGAATGTATCAGCGTCGCCTACTTCGATGAGCAACTGCCTTGTATCCGTTCCGAGATCGTAGGCCGCGACCCATTCGAACATGGCCTTGACGGAACGCAGGGACGAGATGACCGCGATCAGCTCCTCCCGCCCGACACTTGTTTCACCGGGACCGTAAAGATCATCAAGGCCGAACAAAGCCTTCAGACCGGGATCCAATACGACAAGAACACCGGAAGGCATCGATTCAGCACGTGAACACGCATTTTCAAACTCGGTCCCAAAAACATAGGTCAGGACGTCATCGACGAAATCGTTGAATCCATCAAGATTGTTCGCCAGCATGTTCCAAAAAAGGAGGACATCGAAGAGCACACGTTTCCCCGCATTATTCCGGTAAATCGGGAGGTTCAGGAATGCTGAAGGGAATCCATTTACTCCCACCTTCGAGGGAGGTCCAAGCCGAGGAAGTTTATACACCTTACCGCTATCATCTCGATAAGAAGCAAGCCAGTTCATAGAACTGTCGGTTGATAAATCTAGAAGATCGTTCAGCGTACCCGCTATACTCGTACTCTGCATCCCCGGCTTACGCAGCAGAACGCGAACCCTTGGATCGACCGCGATGCTGAGAAGCTTGCCAATCGTCGAGTAGAAAATCGCTTCCTCATCAGTTCCGTCGACTTGATACGCGCTTTCATAATACGCGAAGGCCGCATCGTACTCGGCTGCAGCCATAGCGGCTCTCGCACTTGCAATAAGTGAATCTGCGCTGATCGGTCTCTCGAACCGGGCGGCTACAGTAACATTGCCGCTCCCAGAGATCGTGAACTCGTAACCTTCTCTGCCCGGAACCCATGCTGCGCCGTTCAGGCTGGGATATCCCTCTTTGAAGGCATAGCCGGGATCAAGAAAGCTGTAGAGCCGCACCGTCGTTCCCGCCGGTCCGCTGACCGGCGTTGCGAGGAGCTGACCGTGCTCACCAATATCCAGGGAAACAGAATACTCCGCAGTACTTACCGGTGCAAAATACGCCGTCAACCAAGCCCCGTGCTCAGGCATCTCGATTCTGTAGACATTTTGGGAGTTTTTATTAACTTCGGTCTGATTTGAACCGTCGAGATTGCCCTTTACCTTGCTATGCCACTTGAGGCTGGCCAGCTTATACCCGGGGTCCGGATTAACGACTATCTTGATTTCGGTGCCCTCGACCCCCCTGACCGGTACAGGGGTCACAGAGCCATGCTCACAATTTTCGACGTCGACACTGTACACAACGTCGACGGCCTCGTCCGCCGCAGGGCCGCCCATCTGGCAGGCGCAGAGCAGGACGATACTTAGGAGTATCGCCCCAATCCGTAATATTCGCAGCATCATACGAAGATTCCTTTTTAGAAGCTGTACGTAATGGAGATCGGGAACGAAACGACCGGATCCCCAGAAAAAGTCCGGCGGAATTTATAACTGCTCGCGTTGCCCGATATATACGCCCAGCGTTCGCTGCCTGGAATCATCACCATCACTCCGGTCCTGATCTTCCCCCCCTTGTAACTTACTTCGAACCAAGACCCGGCGCCGAAATCGAAAAAGCCGCTGCCTTCCGTATAACTCAATATCTCCTTGCCTATGGGCTGCTGCCATTGGTCACGCTGCTTCCATTCCAATCCAAGATCGACGCCGATTTTGAAATCCTCGCCGAGTCTGTACGAAGGCAAAAGCCATGCCCCGAGATCAGCACCGAAAAAAATCTTGTGCTGCGCCGGCGCTTCGACGGTTCCGCCGAAGGATGCGTCGACGCGGGCTATGATATTGAAGGAATCAAAGAAGGAAGGCGCCCAGTCGACCGCGGCCGAAACGCAATACGGCTTCTGCACGATCCGTTCCATGCCGTCAACGGTGACCTGAGCGTCATTCGGGTACAAGGCGGGATATTCGGTGAAACTGGTGTCAGTGGTATACTCAAACGGAACCTTGGCGCCGATATCGACGATAAGGCCCTCCAGGGCCGTGAGCTTGAAGGCGGCTTCGATTACATCGGCATCGCCGGAAGTCGACAAACCGTAGGCCAAGGTCTGTCCGGACTCGGCCCCGGCTGAATTTGTATAGTCCGTCTGGAGCTGAGTTCGGTTGTTTCCGATGAACTGGATGCGGAAGAAACCGACCTCCGGGATCGTATAGCCGACACCGACCTGCATTCGTCTGAATACATCGGCCGCGTTCAGGTCGAGAAGATTTCTGTTGGCGCGCTCATCGCCGGTTCCGGAACCCGTCGGAGCGTTGTTTGAGCCGAATGCCCCTTCCACTATAAGGCCGTTCCATTCTGAATCGACGAAAAACAAAGGTTCGATCGCGACATGCGCACCCTTATAGGCCTTGAAGCGGGTGAAAATCGCGTCCTCGGCCTTGCCTCCGTTGGGCAACAGCCATGAAGTGAACATAGAATTACCGACAGCGCCGCGGAAATCATCTTCCGTGAACCAGCCCGCGGTCAGCTTCAGAAAATCGAAAGGCCGCGCCCATATCTTCGCATTGTCCCCCGGAGCGAAGTCCCCGGAAACTGTACCGTCGTCCTCTACGAGGAATTCAAAACCAATGTCGAGGTCAAAACCGATCTTCGCGCCTGGAGCGGCCCCCGAGACCTTGAATCCGATCGTCGGAGCACTGCCTGAACTGCCTGTCGCCGCCGATACGGAGGAGCCGCCCTCGGATACAGCCAGGGGCGTGACGACCGCCCGCCCCCAGGCGCTTAATTTGAAAATATCGGTCCACGACTCGGCGCCGACCGCCGCGCAGAACATCGTGATCATAACCGCCGCTGTGATGCTCTTCTTCATATCATCCCCTTATAATAAGCGGGCCATACCGCTGGGTATGGCCCTGAACCTAGTACTCAGAAATCAACTCAGTCCCATTCGGTTGTTTTGTTCCAGTCATACTCCTCTACGTTCGCGATCTGCACCGAAAGCGGGGTCGCGCCGGGGCGCGCCCAGTTCAGCTTCTGATAGTCATGCTTGCTGCGGGGATCCGTAACGGGGAAGGGCGGATCACGCAGACGCTCGTAGTTCGCAGCCTTGGCCGCCGCGGCATACGCATCGAAGTCCGTGTCGCCCAGTCGTTCGGAGAAATAAACATCGGCGAGATCGACGGTGTCCTGCATCTCGTACTCCGGGAAGGAGTGCGTGATGAAGTAGAACTTGATGGCGTTGAACTGACTTATGTTCGCATAATTAGCGGGATCCTGCTCTTCGAGGAATTTGTACACCTCATCAGCCGCAAGGTTAGCTAAATAGCAACCCTCGGGATTGTTCCGGATGGTCCTGTACCCGTCGTGGATGATGACCGCCCTCGGCGCGAAGAGCGCAAGGAGGAAATGCTGATCGAAGGGGATGGTGCACAAATAACCATCGGGATCGCGCAGGGGCAGGCCGCCGACGTCGTCGATCCTCAGGCCGTAATGCAGGTCACTGAACTGTTTGAAACGCCCATTAAACCAGGTTGGTGATTCATCTCTCGCCTCTGCCATTTTTTGAAGGCCGTGCCAGTAATTCCCGTTGAATATACCCTCATAGGGCCAGGGGTGATACTCGAAATCGTGCTCGCCCTTCAGGACGGCCTTCACAACCGTGGGCTTATCCGCGGCGGTTTTAACAGGACCGGCGAAGGGAGGCTGGCTGGTGTCACTGTGGATCGAGGTGAACCAAGCGACATCTTGGTTCGAAGAAAGAACTAAAGGATTCTGATCTTCGGCACCGATCCACTTCATGTAATACACCCGGCCCGGGATGTTTTGCCCGCCCTCGACCTCGTCGGCATTGCGGACCGTCTCCTCGTTGACTCCGATGGAAGACAGGAAGCGCTCGATCGCGGGGCCGCCCGCTCCGGCCGATCCCACATCGGTGACGGCGATCTGCGTACCCTTCTTGCTCTTGGCGAAGGCGCCGGAAACCATCGCGCCCTTCCCGTAGCGCGAGACACCGGTGATCATGAGCTTCTTCGAGTCGATGACGCCGCCGAAGGCGGGATCGGTCTCCAGTTCGAGGGCGTCCATAATCCTTCCGACGCACCACGCATAGGCCATGAAAATACTTGGTGCATTAAGATCATTTGTATAATCGTAGCCGAAGAGAGTGTCGACCACGCCGGCGTGATTCGACTCGCTGGCCGCGTTATCGACATTAAAACCGATAAGCGCATAGCGGCTGCCCAAGGCGTTCGAGAAGGAACTCGTCCCTCCGGAACCGCACTCAATGAGGGCGGGGATGGGATTGTCGGCGGATGCGCCCGCGGGTATCCGGGCGTTGATCGTGAACGACGCGGTCTTCACGCCGTTGGTGCCGTTGTAGCTCAGGTTGATCGTTGCCGATGTCGCCGAGTTGTTTGTGCACGTCACCGTCAGGTTGTCGCCGTAATCGGGCATGTAGCCATATTCATAGTGCTGAAGTATCTGCTCTATCTCCCAACGGCGGCCATGATAGTTGTTGGCCGCGGTTCCGAACCAGTCATAAAGGGTCTGCACTGACCTTCCATCCGCAAACTGAAACAGGCTCGGAAGTGTTTCGTAATGCCCGCGATTGTTCCAATAGCTGGCGCTCGGCATGTTATTGATATCAAAAGAAGGGAAGCTTGTATCGCCCCACGGGGAGCCGGGCCCGGGCGTCATGGACCCCGTGGGGACGACGTTCTGTTGGCATCCGGCGAGGCAGACGATAAGAGCCGCCCCCACTACGGCCAACGGATTCATGTTATGCTTTCTCAACATACTCAAATCCTCCATGGTATTCGGGTGATGGTCGCCGCCGGCCCTTCTTCGGCCATCGGGAGTCGGACGACGTCCGACTCCCGGACTCGGGCGGCGCCGCCCCGTCAGTTCAAAGTCAGCTTAATGACGTAGTAACTCTGGTTGAGGCTGTTCTCGGACGTAACCCTGATCACGATGTTGCAGTTCGTCGTCGATATGGACCCAGCCTCGAAAACGCCCGTCGTGTTCCACGTCGACGGTACATTCACGAACGTCATACCCCAGAATGAAGTACTTGAGGAAACACCGTACTCCACCGTCGCCTCGTCGGAATTGGAGGCGAGGGCGGCCGCGACGGTCGTGGCGGCGGTCGGAGTGGCGATGGTCGCGGAGCCGAGACTTCCGGAGAGGAAGCCGTAGCTGGGCGTGACGGCCGAGCCGATCGACGTAACGGGAACCCCGTCGATGGTGACGCCGGTGATATCAGCACCGCTCTGGCCGACAGCGACCCTGAAAGCATACCAGCCCTTCTCCCCGATCTCCGAAGTCACCTGAATTGCGAGGTACTGGCCGTGAGAGAGATTGGTGAAGGTCCCCGTCGCATTATCCGTCCGCGGACTGTGGTTGAAGACATAGTAATCCTTGAGGCCGGAGTCGAGACTCGCGATATCGTAGCGGATCGTCAGTGCGGGATCCGCCGGGACCGCAGCGATAGTGATCGACGCGAGGCCGGATTCGTCATCGACCTCGTAGAGTCCCTTGTTGCCTGTTGTCGCAAGTTGAGCGCCGTTGCGGTAACTTCCGTAATACTCCTCGCCGGGGAAGGAGTGTGTGCCCATCGCGCCGATAGTCATCGCCTGCCCGTTGATGGTAACCGACGACAGTGACCGGTCATCGCTCTTCTCGACCATTTTAAGCTTGTAGATAAGAACAGAATCTGTTGTTGTGGTCAGAGACGCCTCGACATAGAGATAGTCGCCGTCCGCGACCGTGACCGTCGCGTCGGAGGTAAACGCAGGCGCGGCGGAGCCGGAGGCGACCGCATATCTGAGGTTCGTAATGGAGGGGAGCATCGGCGTCGCAGAAACCGCGATAGCAGTGCCCGCCTGGGAAGAACCGAACCAGACTTCGCCGGCGATCGCCGCATCATAGGTCGCGGCGGGCGTACCGATTCCAGCACCGAACTTCTGGACGCTCGCCGAGGTGGCCGAATAGCCAGAAGCAGATCTACCGCCCAGCTGCACATCGAAGAGCACCGGCGTGTCATCGACAACAGTTACCGCTACTTTATAGAAGAGCACCGCGTCCTGGTTCGCCGAGAAAACCTCGAGATACAGAAAATTCCCGTTCGAAAACGACAAAACTGGATTCTCGACAAAATTCGGCTGGGCCGTTCCCTCCGCGACCGCATAGTAGACATAGGCCCCGCCGTCGCTCTTTGTCACGCCGACAGCCGCGTTCAGGGCAAGCGAATTCGAAATTGTCACCGTCCCCGCTTCCGCTTCCTTCCAATTTGAGCTGGGCGTGCCGAGCGTTGCGGGTATCCCCGCAACGGTGATCGACGTGACACTCGCATCACTGCTCAAAGAACCCGGCTGCTGGCAGCCCGCGAGCATCATCACGACGAGCGGGACTATCCATGATAGTCCACCGTATCGCTTTCCTTTCATCAACAACCTCCTCCTTCGTTGTCTTGCTGCACACACGCAAAAACCCTTCGAGCTCATTGGTTGAGGGGAACCACCAACCAATAAAACTCTTGTCATTGGGTACGGCGATGCGTACCTTGATGTGCATGGTAGGGCTGAAAAAAACAAGGCGCACATGGACAGACTATTGAAACTTGGTAATTTTTAAAGGCGATTTTATGGCAAAGGATTCGGCGGCGGAGGACACGATCAACTTCATCCCCGACCTGCTTTACGCGGTCGCCCGCAAATGTACTCCTCGCTGGAGCCTTTCCACGATGAAAATGCAAAACTGGAATATAACCTATGTTATCGGGGGCGAAGCATATTACTCGATTGACGACGAAGAAATACACGTAAAACCGGGTGATCTGCTCTGCATACCTCCCGGCGCGACAAGGTCGGCCCTGCCGGATTACGAACGATTGATGTCCTGTCTTTCAGTAGACTTTCTACTGAAAGAAACAAACGGTGAATCAGCGTCGCTTCCTTTCCCTCGCTTGTATCATCTCGGTATCAGGAAAGATCTCGTACATCTTTTTCACGCAGTCATCTCAGTCTGGATACAAAAACAACCCTGCTATCCGACTCGGACAAGAGGCCTTATGCTGCTCATTCTGCACCGCCTCATGGAACTCATAGTCTTCAATATCGATTCTTCCACGGCCGATCCCCGTATCGAAAAACTCTGCCGGTATATCGCAATGCATTACTCGGAAAAGCTCACCGTAGAAGCCTTGGCGGCGATCGTACATCTGAACAAAGCCTACCTCGGCACCCTCTTTCGGCAGGAGACCGGTTTCCGAATCAATCAGTACATCACGTGGGTAAGAATCAAAAACGCGGAAAACATGCTCAAAAGCGGCGAGTATCACGTATCGGAAGTCGCGGAGCTCTGCGGCTTCTCTGATCCCTTTCATTTTGACAAGAAATTCAAGGAAATAACGGGCATGACGCCCTCCGCCTGCATACCCAAAAGACGACACAGACAGCAACCTGACAAATCTGCTTCTCCTGTAAAGAAGCATCGACAATGACAAATATTACTTTTCTTGTCATGTATTAAGAAATCAATAGACGAAAGAAAAGTGTGTATAGTATTCTACTGATTACTTTTTTGAAACCCCTATGGATAAGAACTTTCTCTCCCTTACGCCTGAGATCGGTTATTTCGTTCATCGTAAATGCACTCCTCAATGGTTCATGTACGAGCAGATCATCCGGGGATGGAGTCTCACCTATGTCATTTCCGGCGAGGCTCACTATAGTATTGACGGCAAAAAGCACCTTGCAAAGGCAGGCGATCTTCTATGCCTGCCTCCAGGAACGATCCGTTCGGGCGTCACCTATTCCGGGCGGCTTATGGAATGTTTCGCCGCCGACTTCAGGTTGAAGGAAGCCCCAGAAGAAGCATCGACTCTGCCTTTTTCAATCATTACTCATGTCGGCATACGACCGGATATCATCCAAGACTTCCACGAGCTCAACTTCGTCTGGATGGAAAAACAGCCCGGATATGCGATCCGGGTCCGTGGTTTGTTTCTCCTGATTCTGTCACGCTTTATGGAGGAGACAATCTTCAAATCGAACGACAAACCAATGGATATACGAATCCGGGAAGTGCTCCGCCACATCAATCTACATTATGCGGAAAAACTTACGGTTCAGAAAGCGGCGGCTGTCGCCAACCTTAATCCCGTTTATCTCGGTTCATTGTTCAAACGGGAAACCGGGCTCAGCTTCACTCAATATGTGACACAGGTACGAATAAAAAACGCCGAGAATTTGCTGAAGAGCGGCGAATATAAAGTAATGGAAGTCGCCGAGCTCTGCGGGTTCTCAGATGTATTCCACTTCGAAAAACGATTCAAGAACATAATGGGCTATCCGCCCTCCTGGTGCATCAAACAGGCCCCACGCCCTTCCCATGCCCGCCGCCCCTCGCCATCTCCGTCCCGTGCTCCATTATCCTTGCGAGGAAAGACGCTCCGAGCCGAGCGGCGGCGGGCGAGCCGGGAAGATTGACGACGAACACGGACCCCTTCATGCCCGCGATGCCGCGCGACAGGACGGCGAAGGGTGTTTCGTCCAATGACTGAGCGCGGAGCGCCTCGGCGATGCCGGGAAGCTCCCGGTCGATCCATGCGCGCGTCGCTTCGGCTGTCCGATCCCGAGGCGCCGGCCCCGTGCCTCCGCTCGTGATAATCCAGTCGGCGCCATCGCGCGCCGCCGCGTCAAAGGCGGCGATGATCGCATCCTCCTCGTCGGGCACGATCTGTCGAACTATCGCCGCACCGGTCAAAGCCGCGGCGAGAACGCGTTCGATCTCCGGCCCCGAGCGGTCCTCGTACGCGCCTGCGAAGGCGCGGTCAGAAACCGTAATGACCGCGATCCTCACGACGCACCCTCCCGCCGACGACGACGCGCGCGAAAACACCGCGCCGCGGCATAACACAGTCGCCGCTCTTTTTCCGTATCGCACAGCCTTCATGGCACTCTTTCCCGATCTGCGTCACTTCCAGAACCGCCTCCCCCAGTGCGATGCGCGTCCCGACAGGCAGGGCGGTCAAGTCGACTCCCCGCGTGGTTATATTTTCGGCGAAGGCCCCGGGAGACAGATCGAGGCCGCGCCTCCGGGCTGCTTCGATATCTTCGAACGCGAGCAGGGAAATCTGGCGCCCCCCGGCACCGGCGTGTGCGTCCCCTTCTATTCCAAGGTCGGCGACAAAAACGACTTCGTCCACGGGCTCCTTCGGCGTCCCCTTCTTCACTGAAACGTTGAGCGACACAATATCAAAGAATCCCCCGCTCATCGCTCCTCTCCGATCGCTTCCTTTTTCTTCTCAACGAGGTATACAGCCTCGATCCGCATATTCGAATCCACCGCCTTGCACATGTCCCATATCGCAAGCGCGGAGGCCGCGACCGCGGTCAGGGCCTCCATCTCGATGCCGGTCTTTTCTGTGCACACGGCTACGGCCTCGATCGCGATACCATCGTCCTCGACGGCGAGCTCAACCTCGATGTTCTCGATAAAGACATTGTGACAGAGCGGAATTATCTCGCTCGCCTTCTTCGCGGCCATGATGCCGGCGATCCTCGCGGCGGCGAGCACATCCCCCTTGGCGATCGCGTTCCTTCGAACAAGATCGACGGTCCTTGAAGAAAGCGCGATCCGCCCGCGCGCTCGTGCGATGCGTCGTGATACTTTCTTATCAGACACGTCGACCATGCGCACCCCGCCGTCTTCATCGACATGCGTCAGCTCTCCGCCCGTCTTGTCCACGATCATCCTCCGATCTCTCTGAGTCCCGCCGTGACGGCCGAGAATCCGCGCTCGGGCTTCATCGCGACACACTCGAGTATACCGTCATGAATACGGTCCATGTCGATCTTCACCCAGGCCGAGGAATGCAGGCATGCGAGCATGCGGCCGTCGGCGAGCAGGCGCAGACGGTCGCAGGAGACGCAGGGCGGCGGCCGGTCGAAGGCAGGATCGTACAGCTTGGGCGAAGCCGGATCGTAGCGTCTGATACGCTGAAAGCCCGCGCCGATCGAGCGGGCGTAGCTTTGGACATAAGCCGCCCGCTCGGCCGCCCTCCCGTCATCGGCGTCGATCACAGTATTCAGCTTCACGCTCATCCCCGCGGCGAGGGCCGCCTCGACGCCTGCGAGCGCATCCGCAAGGCGGCCCCCGCCGGTCAATCTTCGATACTCATCCTCGTCGACACTGTCGATTGACAGGTTGACCGACATAAGTCCGGCCCGGGCGAGCGGGACCGCCGCCGGGGCGAGAAGCGTCCCGTTCGTGGTCATCGACAGCGTCGAAAGTCCCGGAAGGGATGCAAGGCGCGCGACGAATTCGACGAGACCTTCACGCAGGAGCGGCTCGCCGCCGGTGATGCGCACCTTGTCGACGCCGAGTTCCACAGCCGCCTCGATGATTTTACAGAGCGATCCGAGAGGCAGGGCATCTACACCGCCGGCCGGTCGAGCTGTATTCCCCGAGCAATCCGAGCCTGAACTGCAATACACGCAGTTCAGGTTGCAGCGATTCGTCACCGAGACGCGGAGATATCGGATGATGCGGTCATATGAGTCGCGCATCGATTTCCTCTCCGGCCTCTATGCGCGCGGCGCCGATCTCGAGGCGGACCAATGCGTCTGCGGCGGTCAAGGCGTCGAGCATCGTCGAACCGGTATAGCGGAGCGGGAAGGCCGATCCTCCTTTGATCTCGACAGGGAGGTACTCGACGCGCTCGAGTTCGCGCCGCGAAATGGTCGAGCCGGCCCGTACGCGGACAAGAGCCGGCCGGTATGACAGTCCGCAGAGACGAAAAAGAAGGGGACGGATCATGACGTCAAAGTTGACAAATGCCGCGACGGGATTACCCGGAACACCGTAGACGAAACGATCGCCGCGGCGGCCGAAGAATGCGGGCTTGCCCGGCTTCATAGCGATCCTGTGAAACAGCATGCTGAAGCCGGCGCGTTCGGAGGCGGTGGGGACATAATCGAAATCGCCGGCCGAGACGGCGCCCGAGACGACGACAAGGTCCGCTTCTGCGGCGGCGCGATCGAGGGCCGCGGCGAGTCGACTCTCATCATCGCGGACGATGCCGGCGAAGGCGGCGTCACAGCCCGCCGATACCGCCTGCGCAACAAGCTGGGGGCCGTTGGAGTCGTATATCAGCCCCGGAGCGGTCGGAGAAGAGCCGGCGGGGACAAGTTCGTTTCCGGTGCTGATGATCCGCACAATCGGCTTCCGCACAACCTCTATCTCGGCTATACCGTTCGCCGCGAGTATGCCGATATCCTGGGCTTTGAGGGGACGACGACTGAAGATAATCTCTCCGGCGGCCCTGTTCATCGCCCTGCGGATGACATTGGGTTCATCCTCGCGTCGCGTGATGACAACCGAACCGGCCGATTCCGTCGCCCGCTCGAGTCGATGCACCGCCGAAGCGCCCTCAGGCAGAGGCGCCCCCGTCATGATGCGCACGCACTCGCCTGGCCCGAGCCGCAGAGCCGGAATTTCTCCCGCGGCGATGGAGCCGACGACCTGAAGTTTCTCACCGACTTCGGCGAGACATCCCCCCTCCGGCGCATAAGCGAAGCCGTCCATGGTCGCCTTGTCGAAGGGCGGCTGGTCGACGCGTGAAACGGGATCGCGCGCCGGTATGCGTCCCAGAGCTCGATCGATCGGAACACGTTCGGTTGAGAGTCGGACTTCGATCGAGTCGATGATTCGAAGGGCTTCGTCGGGATGGATCACGGAACTTCCTTGGTTTAGGAGTACCGTCCCGAATCCGCGCGGTCAAGTGAGGCGGAGGAGAGCAGGTTCAAACGGAGGAGCGGCGAAAGACGCCTTCCTCGTTTCGTTGTCCTCAGCGCCGCCCCCCGTCGATGCCGATCACGATCTTCCGCGCCGCGATATTCTTGCCCGACTCCGCTATCGCCTCTTCGACCATGCGCCACAGCCCTGAGCAGCAGGGCACTTCCATGATGGCGACCGTGATCGAGTAAACAGTATTCGCGGCGATAATCTCGGCGAGTTTCTCGATATAGCCCTCGGTCCGATCGAGCTTAGGGCAGGCGATGACCAGAGCTTTCCCGCGTAGAATCTCGGCGTGAAACGAGCCGAGCGCGAAAGCGGTGCAATCGGCGGCCACAAGCAGATCGCACTCGCGGAAATACGGCGCCGCAGGCGATACGAGATGGAGCTGAATCGGCCACTGCCCCAGTTCAGATTGAGCTGAGCCGGCCGTCGATTGAGATCCTGCGGCGGCACTCGTGCGCGATGCGGGCTCGAAGACGCGGGACGCGGAACCGGGACAGCCCGAATGACGCTCTACGACATCATCCCGTATCGCGCGGACATGAGCCAGAGCCGCCTCCTCGTCGTATGCGGCGGCTTCCTTTTCGACAACTTTCAATGCGCCGGTCGGGCAGACATCGAGACAGGCGCCCAATCCGTCGCAATAGATATCGCGGACCAGAACCGCCTTACCTTCGGCGTCAAGTTCAAGAGCTCCCTCGGCGCAGGCCCCTGCGCAGAGTCCGCAGCCGTTACACAGGTCTCTATTAATCTCGATGATCTTCCGCTTCATGGCTTCCTCCCCTTAACGGGCAAAGCCTACTCGAAACGCGTTCTCCAATCCTTGACATGGATCAAGCCACGGTTTTTTTACGCTTCCTCGGCAATCCCGCGAAGCCGGGAGCAGGAGGGAATCTCGATCAGCGCGCCCTTCACCTTGAACAGACCTTCGGCTTCCATCCGCCGGAACGTCCGGGATAATGTTTCCGGGGTCATACCGAGTTCGATGGCGATCTCGCGCTTTTTTTTCGGAAGCGGAAAGGAACAATCGAGTCTGCCGCCGCTGCAACCGGCGGCGCCGCCCGGGCAGAGACCGAGAATGAAAGAAGCGAGTCGCGCTCGAGCGTCCATAACCGTCAGTTGGTCGATGCGTGCGGTGAGCGCAAGGCACTTGCGCGCAAGGAGCGAAAGGAAGAAAGGCAGTACCTCTGGGTCGCCCGATGAAAATATCTGAGCGCGGCGGAACTCGCGGACCGATCCTCCGGCGACGACAACAGCGCGGGCGGGGTATCTTCGAGCTGCGAAAAGCACCGCCTCGCCGAACCATTCGCCCGGATGAATTCGCGCGATCTCTATTTCATCGCCTCTGAGGGATACACGACGCAGGGCGACTTCGCCGCGCAGGAGGAGGAAACAGCTCTCCGCCTCCTCATCCTGCCCGAAGAGGACAGCACCGGGGCTTACGCTTCGCTCCAGACCGATCGATGCGAGTCCCGCCGGAAGGTCTTCAGACCGAAGCGGGCTATCGGGGTTTTTCAGGAGAGCCATAGACTCAGTATATATCGACGCATACGTTCTGGCCCCGCCTTTCACATGAATATGATTTTTATTATATTAAATATAGTATATGTTCTTTGCCGACGGATTGGGGCCGAAGTATGAAGCCAAGAAGGAAACATGCCCGACCTAGCATGATTCCGGTTCTTGCGCTTCTGCTGACTTTCATCTCGGCCGCGATGGTAAGATGTCCCTCGTCGGGGGAGGAGACGGCTATGAACGAAAAAAGACCGGGACAGTCGAGCGGCGACCTGCGCGCACGGCTTACCGAAGAACAATATCACGTAACACAGGAGTGCGGCACCGAGCCGCCGTTCAACAACGCCTACTGGAACGAGCACCGCGAGGGCATCTACGTGGATGTAGTCTCAGGAAGACCCTTGTTCAGCTCAAAGGATAAATTCGACTCAGGTACCGGCTGGCCCAGCTTCACCTCGCCGATCGCGCCGGACGCGGTCGTCGAGAAAAAAGACGCCTCGCATGGAATGATCAGGACCGAGGTGAGAAGCGCCGAGGCGGACTCGCACCTGGGTCATGTGTTCCCCGACGGGCCCGGCCCCGGCGGGCTCCGTTACTGCATAAACTCCGCCGCGCTCAGATTCATACCGGTCGAAGACCTCGAGAAAGAGGGCTACGGCGGATACCGCGCGTTATTCGAAACCGCAAAGGAAGGTGCGGCCCCGGCGCGGACCGAGACCGCGATTTTCGCGGCGGGCTGCTTCTGGGGGACGGAAGAATACTTCCGCCGTCTGCCCGGTGTACTGTCCACCGAGGTCGGATACACAGGGGGAACGACGCCGAATCCGACATATAAGGAGGTCTGCTCGGGGAAGACAGGACACGCAGAGTCGATCAAGATCGACTTCGACCCGAAGACAATAAGCTACCGCGATCTTCTGCGGCACTTTTTCCGCATGCACGATCCGACGCAGGTGAACCGGCAGGGGCCTGATATCGGCGCACAGTACAGATCGGCGGTATTCTACACCAGCGAAAAACAGCGGAAGGAGGCGGAATCGATGATCGCCGAATTGAACGCAGGCGGCGGCTTCGGATCCCCCATCGCCACTGAAATTACTAAAGCTTCACTTTTTTATCCGGCCGAGGACTACCATCAGGACTATTTACGGAAAAACCCCGGCGGCTACTGCCACGTCGATCTCAATCTCGCCTCGCGGCCGCTGGATTAGCGGCATGCCCCTCTCCTTTACGGTGCAAGTCTATAGTCCGGTATCCGCGCGATGTCCCGGTACTGATCGATCATGTACGCCGCGGCGTCGTCGGCTACGACGCGGTAGCGGGCGGTGATCCCAGGCAGCTCCATAGAAACATCGCGCCGCTCGCCGGGGTCGGCCTCGAGATCGTAGAGTTCTTCGCGTGCGTCCTTCATACGCTTTATGTACTTCCATCTGCCGTCGCGGACGCCCATGTACTCGTCGGTCCACGATGTATGAAACACCGCCATCTTTTCTTTCGAAGGAGAGAATATCGACTCGCCGTCGCGGCGGCCTTTGTCCTCGATGCCGAGGAGATCGAGAATCGAGGGCATGATATCGATATGCCGCGTCACCGAATCCAGCTCCAGGCCTTCGGGAACAATGCCGGGACCGTAGAACAGAGCGGGCACACGGACGTTTTCTTCATAGATGAACAGCGGGTGGTTGTAATTGCCTCGATGCTGATGAAAGGCTTCGCCGTGATCGGTGACGACGACGAGGACGGTGTTCTCCATGAGATCCTCGCGCTCCATCGCCTCGACAAAAAGCCCCAGAGAGGCGTCGGCGTAGTGCAGTGAGTTCAGATAGTTCCGCCACACGCGCTCCGATTCGCGCAGCCCCTCCTCCTCGGGATCGAGGAGCCGTTCGAAATCATCGGGAACCGCATAAGGGTGATGCGGACTCACCGGCGCCAGCATGAGGAAAAACGGCCTGGATTGCTCCTTCGCCCACGCGACCGCGGGCTCGATCATCGCCCGCTCGTCGGCGCCCCAGCCGACATTCTTTCGATACCGCTCGTCCTTCTGGATGTCTTTCTGCAGGATGATAGTATCGATGCCGCGGTCCGCTAAAAACTTATTTCTAGACGCGTACAGAAGATCGCCCGAATGGACGAAACAGACGGCGTAACCCTGCCTCGACAAAACCTCGGGAAGAGTATCGACGTCGACATCGTAATACTCGTGAAAGATCATGGCCTTCCCGTACATCGAATACCGCGAGCTCAAGACGGAGTAGAGCGTATTCGCAGAAAGCGGATAGTTCGTGTAGTGGTTCCGCAGGAGCAGTCCCCGCGAAGCGAGACCACGCATCGCCGCGAGCACAGGACGATCCCCGACATCGAGATGGTAATAAGACCAGCTCGTCGACTCGAAAAAGTACAGAATTATATTATACGGCCCCTTTTTCACATTGATCGACGGCCGGTCGACGCCGGATTTTTCGAGCGAGTCGGTGTTATAAAATGCTTCTGCCGTATGCTGCATATCCCGGGGCATGAATGTAGCCCTCTCCGGTCCGAAGACGAGAGCGCTGAGGGGATTGACGCCGAGCTCGGCCGCCTGAGTCTCGAGCCTGGTCCCGATCGGGGTGATACCCTCGCGCGTTATGCGTACTTCACCCATAACGCTGCAGGCGGCGAGCGCGACACAGGATGCTATCGAAAGCACAGCCATGGCGCGCCGGGCGGCGGTCATAACAGTCGGCGAATGAATCCATAAGGCGATACTAAGCATGGCGAGGGCGATACCAAGCGACGAGAGAGCGACGATCCGTGAGACGGGCGACAGCTCGGCGGCCGCTGACATGAGCATCGACTGTATTCCGGTGAAGTGCTCGCCGCCGACGAAGCTCTTCGAGAAGGCGGTCTCGTAGACCCGCATGAAATCCGCTCCCGCGGTCAGGAAAAGCGAGGCGGCGAGGCAGAACAAAACTGCGACGGCGGAGAAAACGCGTCCGAAGATGCGCCCTGCAAGATCGGAAAGAAGCCAGAGGCCGGCGAGCAGAGCCAGCACAAACGAGACGGCCAATATATCAGACCTTATCGAAACCCGGCGGTAGGCCTCACGGGCTTCTAGAGATAAAAGGTCCTGCGATATTCCGCGCATGACATCCAGCGCCCGTATCCGATAAACCGCGACGGATACGATGAAAAAGATGGCGAGAAGTAAAAAACCAAGAGCGCAGCGCTCGAGGAAAGTCCGCGGAGCTGCGTTATGCGCTCTAGTGCGCGACTCCATCGGCGCGGCCGGAGACGCGCCGCTCATGGATGCAGGCCGAATCCAGCGGGGAAGAGGCAGGGACGGCCGTCGCCGGCGTTGACCGGGATCTGCGCGGTCGATGCGGGCCAGGAGCAGGGCAGAACGCCGCGCGCTTTCGCCGTTCCGAAGAGGACATCGGCCACGCCGCCGCCCTCGCTGCCCGGGAGCCAGGCCGCCACGAAAGAATCGACCGCGGCGATCTGCTCGGTGACGATCAAGGGCCTTCCAGAAATAAGCACGGCTATTACGGGAGCGCCGAGACGGTCCACGGCCGCGACCAGCTTCTTGTCCGCGGGCGGAAGATCGAGATCCGCGTCGTCGCCGTACCACTCGGCATAGGGCTCTTCACCGATAACGACGATGACGAGCTCGGGCGAGAATCCCTTGGGCGTCGATCCGTCGGGCGAATACTCCACGCGCGTCTCCGCCCCGGCGGCCGCCTTGACAGCGTCGAAAATAGTCGTGCCGGGAATCTGCAGGCCGCTCCTGCCCTGCCAGGTAAGCGTCCAGCCTCCGCACTGAGCGCCTAAATCCCTGGCTTTCGGCCCGGCGACGAGTATCTGTTTCTTTCCAGATATAGGGAGTGTTTTACCCTCATTCTTCAAAACGACCAGGGACTCGGCGACGGCTCTCCGCGCAAGCGCGCGACGCGCGCCCGATCCGACCTCGACGAGGAGATCGCGGTCCGCGTACGGCCGCTCGAACAGACCCATCTCGAATTTGATCCTCAGTATCCTCTGGACCGCCTCGTCGAGCCGTCCTTCCGTGATGGCGCCGTTTTTGACAAGTCCCCGCATTATCTCAAAATAACGGGCATATTCGTCAGGCACCATGATCATATCGACTCCGGCGTTGAATGCGGCCGCTATCCGTTCTTCCAACTTTCCAGGAAGCAGGGCGACACCGCCCCAATCCGAAACGACAAAGCCGTCGAAGCCGAGCTTCCCGCGGAGAATCTGCGTCAGAAGCTTGACACTGCCGTGGCATTGCTCACCGTTCCATGAACTGAACGAGACCATGACGCAGCGGGCGCCCGCCTCGATCGCTTTTGCGTAGGGGGCGACATGAACCGCCATAAACTCCTCTTCAGAGTACACTGCATTACCGCGGTCTTTACCGCCCTCGGTGCCGCCGTCGCCTGCGAAGTGCTTGGCCGTCGCGAGCGCCGCGGTCCGCGAACCGATCCCCCCCGACTGCAGGCCACGGATATAGGCCGCGCCCAGGGCGCCGACAAGCTCCGGTTTCTCTCCGAATCCTTCATACGTTCTGCCCCAACGCTCGTCCCTCGGCACCGCAATGCAGGGCGCGAAGTTCCACTGCACACCGGTTGCGCGCATTTCGAGGGCGGTGACGCGGCCGATCTCTTCGACCAGGGCTGGATCATCGGCCGCACCCAATCCGATGTTGTGCGGGAAAATGACGGCGCCTTTGACATTGTTATGGCCGTGCACGGCGTCGGCGCCGTAGAGGATCGGTATTCCGAGCCGAGACGAAAGTGCGATTTTTTGATAGCCATCGACCATATCGGCCCAGTGCTTGGGATCGTTCACCGCAGGCCCCGATCCTCCGCCCGACAACACCGACCCCAGGCCGTAGGTCGCGATGTCCGAACTTGCGCGGAGATAATCGCGCGCCGCCTGGAGGGTCTGCCCTATCTTCTCTTCGACGGTCATTCGATGCACAAGGTCCGCGACACGCGCGTCTACGGGAGAACCGGCATCCCTGTACACCGGAAGCGGCCCCGAGGCGCAGAGGGCGACCGCGGCGGCGAGCACCACCATCGCTATGAGCGAGACCCGGACAAAGCGCGGCCGCACCCGGCATTCTTGATTGCTTGTATGAAAGAGCTTCATCATATGTCCTCGATCGGAGTATACTGCAGTTTATGATCGAGCATAAATTTCCGCAAGACTTCCTCTGGGGGGCGGCGACATCGGCATATCAAATCGAAGGTGCGTGGAACGAGGACGGCAAGGGCGAAAGCGTTTGGGACAGGTATGCTCATTCCCCCGGACGCGTCGCGCGCGACGAGAACGGCGACACCGCCTGCGATCACTACCACAGGATGCCGGAAGATGTTGAACTCATGAAGGAACTCGGACTTCAGGCGTACCGCTTTTCGATCGCCTGGACGCGGGTTCTTCCGGAAGGCACAGGCCGAGTGAACGAAAAGGGGCTCGGGTTCTACGACCGCCTGGTCGATGCGTTGTGCGACGCCGGCATCACGGCGAATGCGACGCTGTACCATTGGGATCTGCCCCAGGCTCTGCAGGAAAAGGGCGGCTGGGCGAACCGCGACTCCGCGGCATGGTTCGCGGACTACGCGCGGATTGTCTTCGACGCTTTGGGCGACCGCGTCGCCATGTGGGCGACGCATAACGAGCCCTACGTCGCGTCGGTCTGCGCGTACGGCGGCGGCGACTTCGCGCCGGGTCTCGCCGACGCGGCGGCGGGCTACCGCGCCGCCTTCAACCTCTGCCGGGCCCACGGCGCCGCGATCGAGGTGTTCCGCTCGGGCGGCGCGAGAGGCGGGTACGCAGGGAGAATCGGCATCGTCCTCGACCTTCAGCACAAAATCCCCGCGAGCTCGGACGAGCGCGATGTGCTCGCCTGCGAACGGCTCCTTGAGAACTCGCAGAGCATCTTTCTTCTGCCCATTTTCAAAGCCTCGTACCCGGAGAAACTGGCATCTTGGCTCGGCCCCCTCGCGCCGAAGATCGAGAGCGGAGATCTCGAACTCTGCTCGCGCAGGATGGACTTCCTCGGCGTCAACCACTACTTCACCCACGCGGTCCGCTACTCGGAACGCGGCGGTCTATTGAAAGCGGCTGAGAGTTTCGTCTCCGAGCGGGGACTCGGCACGAGCGATCTGGGCTGGGGCATCAACCCTACAGGATTGAAAGAGACACTGAGGCGCATTGCGCCTGTCGTCGGCGGCATACCGATCTACATAACGGAAAACGGAACTGCGATCGACGACAAGCCCGACAGCGGAGGATTCGTCGCCGATCACGGCCGGATCGACTACCTGCGCAGGCACCTGATCGCACTGCGCGAAGAGCTCGATGCGGGCAGCAACGTCAAAGGATATTTCGTCTGGAGCCTCATGGACAATTTCGAGTGGGCCTCGGGCTACGCGCCGCGTTTCGGCCTTGTGCGCGTCGATTTTTCAAACCAGAAACGCATTCCCAAGCTGAGCGCGCGCTGGTACTCCGATGTGATAGCGCATAACGCGGTCATCGAGTAGGCGTAAGACCGCCGCGGCGCAGGGCGTACTCGATGATCTTCCGATCGGGGTCGAAGGGCGTAACCGACGAGAGGCCAAGACCTCGGATCGCCGCGGCGACAAGATCGGCCTCCACCCCTTTCTCATGCGGAGCGCGATCACCGGCAGCGTCGGCCTTCGCGATGAAGTGACGCCCCGCCGCCAGTATCGCTTCGAGAGGCGCAAGACCGATGATCTGACTTCCCGTCGCGCGCAGACCTCGCTTTTCGGCTTCTTTCCTCACCGCCTCGTAGGCGGCATGCAGGGGCGTCGCATGGTAGTCAAGGATGTTCATCGAGACCTGGGCGCAGTGGTATTCTTCCATATACCAGCCGATCGCCCGGACAGCCTTGAGGAGGCCGGGGACCCTGAACCGCCTCGCCCGGCCGTCCTCGGACGCAGCGCCGTCGAGATTGCGGACAAGGCGCCCCGACTCGCGCAGCTCCTCGGCTATCCCGCGGGCGACCCTCTCGTCGTCGGTGTCGAGATTCACATTGTACGCTATCAGAAATTCACGCGCGCCGGCGACCGTCGCGCCCCAGCGCGGAACAAAAAGAGCCGGGCCGAAATCCGGTTTCCATTCGTCGCGGATAAGCTTCGCGGCCAGATCCTCGTATCCGCCCGATCTGATCGCCGCGAGACTTCTCCGCCCGGGGCGGGTCGCAGCCCTCTCGTACAAAAACACAGGAACGTTCAGTTCACGGGCGAGCGCATCTCCGAATTTCCCCGCGAGCTCGACGCAGTCTTCCATTGTCGCGCCCGACAGGGGGACGAAGGGGCAGACATCGAGTGCTCCGATCCTCGGATGCGCGCCGGAATGACGGGTCATGTCGATGCGGTCGAAGGCCGTGCGCGCCGCAGCGAGGGCGGCATCCAGAACGGCGCCGGGCGGCCCCGCAAACGTGTAAACGGTCCGGTTGGCGTCCGGCCCGGCGTCGACATCGAGAAGGACGGCGCCCCTGACCGAAGTGATCGAGTCCGCGATCGCATCGATGATCGATCTGTCGCGGCCTTCTGAGAAATTTGGGACGCATTCGACAAGCTTGTCTCGCGCCATCGCCCTAGCCCGTCGCGCTCGAATAATCTTTTATTCCCCGATTCCACGCGGCGCGGGCGAGAAGGGTAAACACAACCGGGGCTGCGGCGCCCCAGAGCATCTGTGTGACCGTCATTCTGCCCAACGCAAAAAGGGCGGGGAAGCTCGCGATGACGAACATGGGTATGGCGTAGGTTCCTATCGCCTGCAGAGCCTTGTCGTAGACGATCATAGGAACGTTGTTAAAATCCCAGAACGAATCGACGACCCCCGCGACGGCCTGAGCGTTGACCATGCGGAACACCAAGGTCATGGGGAGGAGGAAAAGCGCATACGCCACGGCGCAGCCGCAGGCGAGAAAGAAGGCATATCCAATTATGCGCCAGGCATCGAGGCCGCCGAGCCGCGCAAGCCCCACCGCGGTCACGATTGCGCCGCCTAGAATGTCGGTCGCGAGAATGCCGATGTCCGACCTTCGGAACGAGGCGAGAAAAAGGGACGAAACGGGCTTTGTCAGGATGGTGTCGAAGGACCCGTCCTTGATAAGAGTCGACAATTGAAAGAAACTGCTCATGAAGATTCCGGCGTAAAACCCCGTCACGGTGATGAAGGTTCCGACGAAAACCAGTATCTCATCGGGGCCGAAACCCGCAATATCTCTTCCCGAACGGAAAGCCACGACGATGTAGAGCACCTTCACGATCATGTACCCCAGCTCCATCATGATACCCGTTATAAAATTTGCACGGTACTCCATCTGGCTCATGACATTCAGACGAAACAGCATGCCGTAGATCCGGATATGCTTGATTATTTCCCGCATCATTCTCTGCACCACCAATCCGCTGACAGGCCGCTAACTGCCCACCGCGACGAAACGCCTCAGTCCCGCCGCCCAAAGAAGGCGGGCGGCGATCGCAAGCGCCGCAATCCAAAACACGCCCCACAGTAGCCCCGATGCGAGCTCGGCGCCTCCTATACGGCCGCAGAGCACCTCGGTCGGGAACTGAATCGTGAAACGGAAGGGCAGCGCGCTCAAAACGGCCTCTCCCGCAGCGCCGAAGACCGAAAGCGGAAAAATGCCGCCCGAGGCCGTGATAATGACGATCCGAACCGCCTCGAAGAAAAAACCTATCTCGGTGAGCCAGAAACCCAGAAGACCGACACACCAAAAGACGAGAAAGTTCAAGGCGAAGGCGACACCCAGTGCGAGAAAGAAACCGAGGACGGCCTCGGCTGAAATGTCGAAATCCGTGAGTGCCGACAGAACGGCAAGACAGGCAGCGAGGATGGCGCACATGAAGACAGACTCGGCCGACTTGGCGCCGAAGAACTGCGCCATCCTGAAACCGAAATAGCCGATGGGCTTCACGAGAAATCGATCCAGACCGCCCATTCGAATATCGTTGTTAAGATCGTACTCGAATCCCGTGCGCACCAGGCGGCCGATGATATTCGCGATAACAACATAACCGAGCATCTGGGCGTAGGTATAGCCGAACAGAACATCAGCGCCGGAGCTTCCCGCCGGACTTCCCTCGACCGCCGCGGGGGCCGGCGCATAGAGGCAGGTCCACAGGGCGGTCTGGATGATGATCGGCGACACGGCGCCGAGAAGCGAAAAAAAGAAATTCGCCCGATACTCGAGGGCGCCGCGGAGTCCGAGCGACATCGAGCGGATATACTTCCCTCCGAGGCGGAAGGAGCTGACATCGGCCATGATCAACGGCCCTCCACAGTTTCGCCTCGATAGATGCGGGCGATGCCCTCCTCCAGCGGAACTTCCTCGATCGTCAGGTCGGCCACGGGCAGTTCGCCGAGAACGCGGCGCGAAAAGTCCCGCACCGAGGAGCGCTCGATATCGAAGGTCGCGGCCGACCCTTCAAGGCCCCGGAAGCCGCCGTAAGCTTCGAGTTTCGCCGACGCCACAGGCTCGGACAACACGAGTTTCACAACCTTGCGCTCGGAAAGAGCGGCGTTCACCCCGGAAAGCGCGCCGTCGTAGACGAGTGCGCCGTGGTTGATCAAGATCACGCGGCCGCAGAGCTCTTCGATATCGGACAGGTAATGACTCGTGAGCATGACCGTCGTGCCGCGGCTTTCGTTGAGCTTTTTCACGAGGTCGCGGATCGCGCGCTGAGACAGGATATCCAGTCCGATCGTCGGCTCGTCGAGGAAGAGAATCTCGGGCTCGTGCAGCAAAGCCGCTATGATCTCCATCCGCATCCGCTCTCCGAGCGAAAGCCTACGCACCTGGACCCTGAGGAAATCCTCGACCCCGAAAAGCTCGACGAGCTCGCCCAACACACGCTCGTACTTTTTTCGGTCGATCTCGTATATCGCCCGATTGAGAGCGAAGGATTCGAGCGCAGGAAGATCGGGCCAGAGCTGACTGCGCTGGCCCATGACGATGGAAATGCGCATGCGGAATTCCTTCCTGCGCATCCAGGGCACATGGCCCAGCACGAGGGCCGTGCCCGAGGTCGGGTGCATGATGCCGGAGAGCATCTTGAGCGTCGTGGTCTTGCCCGCGCCGTTGGGCCCCAGGAAACCGACCATTTCGCCGCGCTCGATCGAAAAACAGACGCCGCGCACCGCCTCGCGAATAAGCTTTTTCCTCGACACGAGATTGCGCAGCGAGGCGCCCAGGCCCTCGGCCTTCTCATAATAAGAAAAATGCCGCGTCAGAGAATCGACTTCGATGACAGACATGCGCCTACCCTAGCGGAGCGGCGCGTGCAACGCAAGCGGGATGCAGACGCAAGGAGCCCGCCCAGGCGGACTACCTTACATTTCGACGCTGCTGATCCCGCCGGAGCGCTCCGGCGAGCAGTTCCACGCCGCGTTCGATGTCGCATTCGCTCAGGTTGCCGTAACCGAGAAGAAGTATGCGCTCGATGCCGGGATAGGGGGCATGGGCGAAGCGCGAGGCGGGATACACAATGACGCCTCGTGAAGCGATACGTGACACCGTCTCCCTGTCGAAGCGGAGACTCCGGAATCGATCGCCGGAAAAAGAGACGGCGACATGGAGTCCGGCGGCCTCGCCCATGACTTCGACCCCACAACCGAAGAGCGCATCCAGGGCTTTGAGCATCGCCCTGCGCCGTAAAGCGTATACCTTCCGCATTCTCCTGACATGGCGTTCATAGGCTCCGGATGCCAGGAAAAAGGTCATCGCAGCCTGCGTAAACGAGCAACTGTGAATATCGGCCAACTCTCGGCAGGCGTTCCAGGCATCACGCAAGGAGCCGGGTACGACGGCATAGCCGAGACGCAGCGCCGGGCTGAACGATTTGCTGAATGATCCCGCATACAGAACCCGAGAAGGATCGATCTCCCGCAGCGGCTGCAGGGGATGCCCGCCGTAACGGAAGTCTCCGTCGAAATCGTCCTCGAAAATGATCGAGTCGGTTCTCCGCGCCCAGGCGACAAGAGCTGTCCTGTGCGGCGCGCTCAAAACCGGCCCCAGCGGATACTGATGCGAACTCGTCACAAAGGCGACAGCCCTCCCGACCCTCGGCAGATCCTCTGGATCGATCCCCTCGGGCCCCACGCGCGCCGCCGTGATCTCGACACCCTCTCGCTGCAGAAGTCCGCTCAACGCGGGCTGGCATGGATTTTCCAGAACGGCCCTGCGGCATCGACCGCGCCCTGCGGCGCCGAAAAGGAAGCGTGAGGCGATTCCCAAAGCCTGCGAAACGCCGGATGTGATAAGAATATCATCATCCGAGACGCACAGACCACGCGACCGGAAAAGAAAAGCCGCTACTTGCGAACGCAGTTCGGGGAGTCCCGCGCCGTCGCCGTAGCCGAGGCGATCTACAGGGAATGATCGCGCCGCCTCGGCCAGAGCCCGCGCCCAGGCTTCGCGGGGGAAGAGATCGAGGGCGGGGACACCGGGACGAAAATCGACACGAGTTCCCCGCTCCGCTCCATCGGCCGGCGGAGATGCAGCGCTTGTCCGCCCAAGGCAAGAATACAGCTTCCGCGGACCACGAGCGCCGCGCCTCAGGCCCGCAACCCTGATCCCCCTGCGGACAAAACTGCCGGCACCCTTGCGCCCCTCGATATAGCCCTCGGCCTCGAGCTGCTCGAATGCATCGAGCACGAGCGTGCGTGAAATACCGAGATCCGTGGAAAGTTCCCGGGTCGAGGGAAGCCGGGCCCCCGGCCTGAGCATGCCCGAAAGGATCCGTTCGCGCAGCTGATCGCAGAGCTGGCTCGCAAGAGAGCGCCTGCTCGACCTATCCAAAACAATACCGAGCATACGACCTCGAAGTGGACCACTTGTTTTCATGATTCTTGGCTCTTTTAGTGATCCGCTTTCATCAGTACAGTACGTCGAAGACCGCGGCGGCGCAAGAGCCGCGGCATGAGGTCGCGATGGAAAAGAAAGCGAGCGCCGCGGCGCCGGGCGCGATGCAGAGTTCGGATCGGTCTTTTGTGTTTCTCATCCTGGCCTTTGTTCTGGCCGGCTCCTCGGTGATACCGGGCAAGGTGCTCTCGGGCCTCCCGCCATTCTGTACGGCGGCGGGAAGTGCGGCCGTCGGGCTTCTTGTTTTGATTCCATCGGCGCTGCGTGAAGCAGGGATGAAGTCCCTCTTCATCCGCGGGAACGAGGCTCGAGTCGAAATGGCCGTACTTCAACGAGCCCTGCCGCTTCTCGCCGCTCAGGCACTGTTCGGCATAGTCCTGTTCAGAGTGTTCCTTCTCCTAGCCCTTGCACGGGCCGGGGCCGCGGAAGTCGGTATCGCGACCAGCGCGACGCCCGCGATCACGGCGGTCCTGGCCTCGCTGTTCTTGAAAGAACAGGTCGGAGCGAGGAAAGCTTTGGGCATCGCCGGAGTCGTCGCGGGAGTGGCGCTGCTCGAATCGGCGGTCCAAGGAGGGGCGGCCGCGTCCGACGGCAGGGAAGGCCTCGTCGGACTCGCGTTCGCTCTGGGGGCCGCGGTTTCGGAATCGATCTTTAATGTCATGGCCAAACGAATCCCTTCGACGCTGGGATCAAAAACAACAAGCGCGGTGGTCACAGCACTCGCCTTCGCGATGCTCGTTTTTCTTTCCGCCGTGACAGGAGAGCGCATCGATGCTGCGGACCTCCATCCGGCCAGACTCGCAGCCCTCGCCTACTACGGTCTTTTCGCGTCGGCGCTGGCCTATCTCTGCTGGTACCGCGGCATACAAACGACACCCGCCTCCACGGCGGGCGTATTCTCAGGTCTCATGCCGCTCACAGGCTTCGTTCTCTCGATGGTAGTCTTCGGCGAACGGCCGGGGATACTCGGCGTGACAGGCGCGGTTTGTGCGTTGGGCGGCATGACGGTATGTGCGATTAACTCATCCAGGTCTTGACCATCGGCCGCCGAGCCGCCATCGTTAACCGTATGCCGAGCTCATCGGGCGGGGGATTGAGTCCGCGGCAGTTGTCCCGCGCAATGAACTACTCAATTGTCGCAGGAGGCTCCGGCGCCCTCTTTCTCACAGTCTGCAACAATCAACCGATCTTCACTGTCTACCTGCTCAACCACCTGGGGGTCTCGCCGCGATTCCTCGGTCTCCTCATCGGCCTCATGCAGGTCTCGGGCGTACTGCAGCTCGTTTCGATCATCGCCTACTCGGTGCTCCGCAGGCGGAAGACTCTGTGGATGGCCGGGCACATACTCCATAGGTTGGCGGGCTTCGCCCTCGCCGCTTCAGCCGCGATCTTCGCTTTAGGCGCAGGCCGAGAGCCGGCGGCGCTCATCGTATCCACAGCCATGGTCGCGTCATGGGCCGCGATGAACCTCACATCCTCGGGCTGGATGTCCTGGATGGCCGATCTCATCCCCGAGGCGACGCGGGGAAGCTTTTTCCTCAGACGGTCCGCCGTCTTCCAGGGCGTGACCGTCGCCTGGTTTTTTCTCGCCTCGGTCATCCTCGACCTCTTCGTCGACGAGTCCAGATCCTGGGCTTATGCCCTGATCTTCGGTTTCGGAGCGGTCGGCGGGGTCGCGGATATTCTGCTCCATGCGAAGATACCCGAGCCTGAGCGAGTATCCCGCCCTCACTTTCATATCAGGGATTTTGCATCGCCGCTCGGCGACCGCAATTTCATGCGCTACTCATTGTCGATCGGTCTCGCCGTTCTGGCGCTGAACTTCGCAGGCCCCTTTCAATCCCCCTACGTCACCTCGCCGGAGGCTATCGGCGCGCCCAACGTCTGGCTCGGCATCATGACGGTCATCTCCCAGCTCACCTGGGTCGCGATCGCGCCGCTGTGGGGCTTCATCATGGACCGCTACGGCAGGAAACCCGCCGTCATGCTCGGCTTTCTGGTGGGACTTGCGACCCTTTGTTATGTTTTTCTTACGCCAGGCAACCGTTCCATAGTCCTGCCCATCCTCTCCCTCGCCGCGGGTTTTTTCGGACCCGCCTTCTGGGAAGGCTCCGGCCAGCTCATGCTCACCCTCGCCCCGCCCGAAAAACGCGTCGTCTACATAAGCTGGTACAACACACTGATCGGCTTGGTTTCGGCCGCCGGACCGATCGCGGGGGGCGTCGTCTTCGATCTGCTTTCTGACTTCAGGCTCGAACTCGCTTTCATCACACTCTCCGGCTTCCACATCGTCCAGCTTTTCGCGCTCGTTCTTCTGGGATCGGCGGCGCTATTGCTACGCAGCGTCCGTGAAGGCCGCGAGCGCCCTGTGGCGATACTCGTAACCCAGTTCGCCACGGCCGGCGTCTTCCGCAGCTTTTCCTCGCTCGGCGCCTTGTCGCGCGACTCGGGCGATCCGCGCGTCGCCCGGGCGCTGCGCAGGCTCGAAGGCGACGAGGGCGTTCTGGTTCTCCGCGAAGTCATCGAACGCCTCGACGACCCATCATTCGAAGTGCGAAGCGAGGCCGCGCGGGCTTTGGGACGCATCGGATCGAAGGAGGCCACCGACGAACTCGTAAAGCGGCTTGTCGATCCCTCGAGTTCGATCCGAATCGAGGCCGCCCGCGCCCTGGGCGGGATAGGAGACGAGCGGGCGGTACCCGACCTCGCCCGCTGCCTCGCCGTAGGTTCGCCCGAACTCAGAGCGGCCTGCGCCGAGGCGCTCGGCCGTATCGGCGGGGAAGCGGCGCAGGCCGCGCTCTCGACCGCGCTCTCAGGCGAGTCCGATCAGTCGGTCGCCGCCTCTCTGGCCGAGGCGGTGGCGAGCTCGGCCGCCGCCGAGGAAGCCGAGACTCCCATCGAAGTACTCGACGCTGTCCGCGAGCTGTTCCCCCGCCTCGTGGAATCGCGAAACGCCGCGCTCAAACGGCAGTATGCAATCGCGATCGGCAATATTCTTGGAAATCACGGCGAGTTCTACGCCTTCATAACCGGCGACAATACTTCACGACAAGCCCGCTGCCGCGCGCTTTCCGCCGCCTTCAGGATCAAGGTTGAACCCCTTCTTGCCGCCCGAGCTGCAGAGGCCGCGAAGACCCTTGACGAGTGCGCTCGGGCTGTGGAAACCGAGTCGGGGGCGGCGGCTCTCGAAGCTCTTCTTCGTATACACCGTATGCTTATGGAACGACTATTCGGCGCCCTCGCCGAACTTCCTGACTTCCATGCGGCCGCAGGCCGGGCCGACATGCGGCTGGGCGCCTGGTGCTGGCTCGCGGACGAAGCGGAACGCCGCTTGTCAAGCGCCGAGGAGCTCATGGATGATCAGACGAGCTATATTCTCGCCCTCCTCGGAATGTACTACCTCGGCTCGTAGCTTCAGCAGGCTGTTGACAGAGCCGAAAGCGCCTCTGCCAGCAGCTTCTTTACTGTTGTACGTCTTCAAGGACTCAGTAAATCTAGCAGGCGCGACTTCCCTCGACTAAACTTTTCCTGGGGGATACCATGGCCAAACGCGAGATATATCCCGAGCTACCCGTTCTCGTTCTGGACGACGACGAGGCGCTCTGCGTTACTGTGCGCTTGACCCTCGCCAAAGGCGGCATCACCAATGTCACGACGAGCGGCGACTCCGCCGAAGCTTCTGCCTTGATCCTGGAGAAAGGCGTCAGTCTCGTCTTCCTCGACCTCTATCTTCCAGAGGAAAACGGCGAAGAATTATTGAAGGAAATGGCGCGGGTCGCGCCCCATGTCCCCGTCATCATCATCACCGGAACCGATGACGCCCAGACAATCGTCCGGTGCATGAGGGCCGGGGCCGTCGATTACCTCGTCAAGCCGATCGACGAGACAAGGCTGCTCGTGTCGGCCTGGAATGCGCTCGCCTCATTTGAGCTCCGGCGCGAGGCCGAGGGATTCCGCCGCCGTATTTTCGACGGAGGACTCGAGCATCCGGAGGTATTCGAAAAGATCACGACCGTCGACCCTTCCATGATCGCTGTCTTTAAGTATATCGAATCGATTGCGCGGTCCCGTCAGCCCGTCCTCATCACCGGAGAGACTGGAACGGGCAAGGAACTCATCGCCAGGGCCGTCCACGAAGCCTCAGGCCGTTCCGGACGATTCGTCGCGGTGAATGTCGGCGGTTTGGACGACACAATGTTCTCTGACAGCCTTTTCGGACACCGGAAGGGCGCCTTCACCGGGGCCGATTCGGCCAGGAACGGCCTTGTGAAAGAAGCCGAGGGCGGCACCCTCCTTCTGGACGAGGTGGGCGACCTCGAGCCGCATTCACAAGTGAAACTGCTCCGTCTTCTTCAGGAGGGCGAATATTACCCCCTCGGCGCCGATGCGCCTCTGCGCTCTGACGCGCGGATCGTCGCCGCCACGACCCGCGATCTCAGCGCCTCGGTCGAGATCGGCGCCTTTCGAAGTGATCTATACTACCGCCTCCAGACCCATCCCATCCGACTTCCGCCGCTGAGAGCTCGAAGTTGCGATATTCTCCCTCTCGTCCGGAGGTTCATTGCAGAATCAAGGGCCGAACTCGGCTTCGATGAATCATTATCCGACGACCGGTCCGCCCAGATCATCACCGACGCTCTTGCCGGCTATATATTCCCCGGCAATGTCCGCGAACTCGAGTCGCTCGTTCACGATGCGGTCGCTGGATCACATGGACAGGAGCCGAATATCGATCTCATCCGGGCGCGGATCGGAAGAGCGGCGGACGCGGAACCCAAGCGCCTGGAGGGGGCCGCCCAGCCTGCACCCTGCCCTGGATCTCTGGCCCGCATATTCGAATCCGGCCGAGTACCGACGCTCGCCGAGGCGGAACGCGAACTTATCACTCTTGCCCTCGAAAAAGCCGAGGGCAACATGAGCCGCGCCGCCGCCATGCTGGGGATAAGCCGACAGACACTGTACAAAAAAATGAAGGATAGTAAGGCCGCGTAGAAGAGGAACTAGTTACCTTTTTTTACACCTTGATCTTGACTGTCAACTTTTGTTACACAGTTATCAATTCTCCATATTTGCGAAAAAAAACCGATTATAAAAAAGAGAGACTCTTTTCTTCTTTGGATATATAGATACTCGACTATCAATGATAGAGATTTGTCTATGGCGCATTGGCATTATTCTTGCATAAAACAATGTGCAAGGCGAGAAGATTCTCTTCCTTGCAGGAGGGTCCTCTATGAACACCCGAACTGCTACGCGCTCATTGAAGGCAATACTTTCGATTTCAATAGCCGCAATAATTACAGTGATAATTGCCACGCTCTGTATCATCGCCTACTCCGCATCGTTTGGATCGGTATCAGCAGTCTATTTCGACGAGCTGAGAAGCTACAACAAAACCATTTCCTCAGAGGTCTCGGCCTTCTACACCGATGCAGAACGCGAAGTCGTCTTTCTCGCATCCCTCGACGAAACGCGCGATGCTCTCCGAAAGCGGAAAACCGAGGGAGCCTCCGCCGTATTGGCCTCGGCTCTTTCGTCCCTCGGCGTTTTCGAGGACCTCTACATACTTGGAGCCGACGGCGGCAGTATCATCGCCTCGGCACGACCCGAGAGCAGAGGAACTGTACGGGAAGCAACCGAGGGCGCGAAGGCAGCTCTATCGGGGAAGATCTGGTCAAGCGCTCCGTTCAAGTCTCCGCGGACAGGCGCGGCTGTAATCCGCGTTCTTGCGCCTGTAACCGAGGAAGGAAGGGTCATCGGACTTGTAGGCGCCGATGCAAACTTCGGCGGCTTCGCCCAAAACCTTGTCGCAAGCGTCAAAATCGGAAAAACTGGTTATCCTTATATCACTGATTCAAAAGGACTTTTTGTAGCCCATCCGAACGCGGACAATCTCTTCAAGACCGACGCATCGTCCTACGATTGGGGCAGAAAGGCCCTCGCATCAACATCGGGCACCATTATCAAATACATCTGGGAGGACAGAGACAAATATCTGACACTCGAAAAAGACGAGCGACGCGGGATCGTCGTCTTTTCATCCATTTATGTGTCCGATGCCCAGGCTGATGCGGTCTCGACGGCGATTACGCTTGTCATCGTCGGCGCAGCCGGCATTATACTGGCCGTACTCGGCATATATCTCTTTATGCGCTCGCGCCTTGAGCCGCTCACGAAGGCCGCGGCCGCGGCGGATGCCATGGCCTCCGGCGATCTGACCATAGAAATGCCCGCAGGGCGCCGCGATGAAATCGGCCGTCTTCTCCAATCGCTCGGAACCATGAGTACAAAACTCAGGACTGTTGTGGCTCAGGTGAAAGCCGGGGCGGACAATCTCAGCTCCGGCAGTCAAGAAATCAGCTCGATGTCTCAGCAGCTGAGCCAAGGCGCGACCGAGCAGGCGGCAAGCGCGGAGGAGATATCCTCGGCCATGGAAGAAATGGCCTCAACTGCTCGGCAGAATTCGGACAACTCGGCGGCGACAGAAAGTCTCGCGCGGAAAGCGGCGATCAGCGCGGCCGACGGCGGCGCCGCGGTCGCCGAGACGGTCGATGCCATGAAGAAAATCGCCTCGAGCATCGGCATTATCGAGGAGATAGCACGGCAGACGAATCTTCTCGCGCTCAACGCAGCGATCGAGGCGGCGCGGGCGGGCACCGCAGGCAAAGGATTCGCCGTCGTAGCGAGCGAGGTACGAAAACTCGCCGAACGTTCGCAGAAATCCGCCTCAGAGATATCGGTCGTATCGAAGAGCTCGGTTGCCGTGGCGGAACGGGCGGGAGAACTCCTCGGGAGAATCGTGCCGGACATCCAGAAGACCGCCCAGATGATGTTGGAAATCGCCGCAGCCAGCAGGGAACAGAGTCAAGGCGCCGAAGAGGTCACTAAGGCGGTCACCCAGTTGGACTCGGTCGTTCAATCCAACTCGGCTTCATCGGAAGAGCTCGCGGCCTCGGCGGAAGAGCTCGCGGGGCAGGCGGCCGCTCTGCGCGACGCGATTTCATTCTTCACGATCGCCGACCGTGAGGAGGCGGCATCATGAACACAACAAATAAAGCGCGCAACATCGCCCCCCGCCGGGGGGAACAGCGGCACAGGCCGTGCAAGGATGAACTGGGGCGTATAGCTGACATGCGCCGTCTTGCAGCAAATGGCCGGCGTGATGCAAAAAAACTCCGCCCCGGACGCCGTTACCATACACCGAAAGGCCGACGCGCTTCGTTACGAAGAGGCGGCGGTCCCTTCGCCCGAGGCTCGGCATTGCCGATATGACTGATGAAAATGGAACCAGCACGACTTCGATTCGCGGTGCTGATGGACAATGCCGTCTCCAGGTTCCAGGAGAAGCTGCGTCTTGGTATCAACAGGTACCTGCGCGAGGCGGGCGTCGATGTGATTTACTTCGGCGTCGGAAGCATGAACCCATCGAATAACGAAGACAGGGCGAAGCTGAGATTGCTGGACATGATCAGTCCGCGCGAATTCGACGGGGTTTTGTCGGTTTCGACATCGCTTGTCAACACCGGCGGTGCAGAGATGCTTAAGGATCGCCTCGAACGGCTTCTGCCCCTGCCCATCGTATCGATCGGTCCATCGATCATCGGCGAGCCTAATTTGCTTTACGACAACCGGCGCGGAATTCTCGACATCATGCACCACCTGATCGAGCATCACGGCTACTCGCGGATCGCCTATGTTTCCGGGCCTTTGAGCAACGTCGAGGCGAAAGAACGCCTCGACGCATATCGGTCTGCTGTCGAGGAAGCAGGGGTTTATCGCGGCGAGGACTGGGTCTACATCGGTAATTTCCAATACACATCAGGACTCGACGCAGTCTCGGCCTTTTTTGACGATAGGCTTATCGATCCTGAGGTGATCGTCTGCGCCAATGACATCATGGCCCTCGGCGTATGGAACGGCCTCGGACGACGCGGGAAGACCATACCCTATGATATTGCGGTTACAGGATATGACGACTACCAACTCGCGCGCGCGGTTTCGCACCAGTTCACCACCATAAAACAATCTTTCGAAGAGCTCGCGTATATCGCAATTCAGAAGCTCCATGCTCTTGCGCGGGGCGAAGAAGTATCGCACGACCCGCCCCTGGCAACCAAGCTGATGATCCGCTCTTCCTGCGGCTGTATCGAACTGCAAAACCGTCTCGGCATCGCTTCAAAGTGGGACGAAGCACTCAAAATCATGGGCAGGCGCGTCTTGTCTTTTGTCGAAGATGCAGGACGAGCCGGCGACGAGCGCGAGCTGTACCGCGAATGGACGGACATGGTGGCGGACGCCCTTGAGGAAAAGC